>NZ_JBHUHY010000016.1:0-387689 GCF_042682765.1 Aquimarina celericrescens
TAAATTAAACCACTATCAATAGCCAATCTACTACCGTAATTACCCAGGGAATCGAACCCCGAAAAGCTAAAAAAATTAACCCTAATCCAATATAATTTATACCTGCGAACTTCGCTTGAATCTCAAAGCGGGTGCAAATATACAACCCCTTTTCTAACCACCAAAACTTTTTTAAAATAATTTGAAAAAAAGTTTTCCGTCCTAAGCAAATACAAAAACCCTAAATGAACAAAGCAAAACTAAATCCCGTTTTGCGGGTGCAAACATACACCCCTTTTTCTAATCTACAACATCTTTTTTTAAGAAAATTTTCAGGAATTTAGAAAGACCCTGATTTTGAAAAAGATAGAAAACGAAGATAACAAATTAAATCAAAACATGAATAAAAATTCCAAACAATTTTCCGTTATAATCAGAAACCTAATGACTTTATTTTACTCTTTCATAATTGTAGTTGTCTTAATTGTATCAGTCCATTTATTTCTTAAATCATAAAAACTAAAATCTAGAGCCGTTTTCTGTTCCTCTAGGATATTAGACTGGAAACTACGTTGCAGTATATCTTCTATCCAGTAATCTTCTTCCACGTTAATTGGATCATATTCTTTTTTTAAAGAGATATTGAAAATTTTTGCTGTATTATTATACCAAAACGCTCTCCAACCGCTTCTATATTCTTTTACAAGGTTAAACATAGTTTTACCTGTTTGCCGATGAACTAATTTTACCAAAATTTGACCCTCTGTACGTGTTAGCTTTTTTAGTTCAGATGTAAACTCCTCTTCCATATATTTCTGGAGCATTTTAATATATTTTCTTTTTTTTCTTTTAGAATCAATGCCTTCTAATCTTTCATTTAATGTAATTATTCTTTCAGAAGCTAACTTCGCATATGGATACACTTTTCGAGTCTTTCTTCTAAGAATTAGGTATTTTCTTCTGGCAAGTCTATCCTTAAACTTCAATCTACCAAGTATAACCACTTCATCAAGATCTATAGCTTCATGCGGGATAGTATCCCCCTCTACGATATAATATTGTACATACCCGGTAGTATCAACTTTTGAAGTGTCAATAGATTTGTGCTCTTCTTTTTGAGCATTGAGCACCAAACTAAACAAAGTAAATAATATGTATGACAGATATTTAAACATAACAGATTATGAGGTCTTCTAAAATTACTTCAAAATTAATAATTAACAGATTCTAAAGCGTGAAATCTATGTGAATATTGTTAATTTCGTAAAAAAATAATATTCACATTATATAAATTATGGCTAAAAAAAGCATACTCAACAAAAAATCAATAACGTTTCTCTCAACATATTTGAATAATCCTGCTCCCACAGGATACGAATGGGAAGGTCAAAAAATATGGATGAATTATCTAAAACCTTATGTAGACGATTTCATAACTGATACTTACGGAACCGCAGTCGGAGTAATTAATCCAAAAGCCAAATACAAAGTTGTAATAGAAGGACACGCTGATGAAATCTCCTGGTATGTAAATTATATTACTGATAATGGTCTTATTTATGTAATAAGGAATGGAGGAAGTGATCACCAGATTGCTACCTCGAAACGCGTAAATATTCATACCAAAAAAGGTATTGTACAAGGCGTTTTTGGCTGGCCCGCTATTCATACAAGGGATAAATCAAAAGAACAAGCTCCAAAACTAGATAATATATGTATCGATGTTGGATGCTCTAACAAAGAAGAGGTTTTGAAGCTTGGAGTACATGTGGGTTGTGTCATTACCTATCCCGACGAATTTTTTATTCTAAATAAAGACAAATTTGTTTGTCGTGCTCTTGATAATCGAATGGGTGGTTTTATGATTGCAGAAGTTGCGCGTTTACTTAAAGAAAATAAAAAGAAACTTCCGTTTGGTTTATATATCACCAACTCGGTACAGGAAGAAATCGGTTTACGTGGGGCCGAAATGATTACACAAACTATCAAACCAGATGTTGCTATTGTTACTGATGTTTGTCATGATACTACCACTCCGATGATTGAAAAGAAAACTCAAGGTGAAACAAAAATTGGTGACGGCCCAGTAATTTCCTACGCTCCTGCTGTGCAGAATATATTGCGAGAGTTGCTAATCAATACTGCCGAAGATAAAAAGATTCCTTTTCAACGTATGGCGTCTAGCAGAATGACAGGTACCGATACTGACGCTTTTGCTTATAGCAATGGCGGTGTTGCTTCTGCTCTAATTTCATTACCGCTTCGCTACATGCACACTACTGTAGAGATGGTGCACAGAGATGATGTTGAAAATGTAATTAAGCTTATTTATGAGAGTGTACTCAATATTAAAGAAGGAGAAACTTTTAGTTATTTTGGTAAAAAATAAATATTATGGATTCAAATAAATATCCTGCTCGGTCGAGCAGGATATTTTGGTCTTAAGTTATGGCAGATGAGTTAATTGACATATTAGACAAAACAGGCAAACCTACCGGAGAAATTCAACTTAAATCGAAGGCCCACGCATTAGGACTATATCATGCCAGTGTCCATATTTGGCTTTATACCAAAAAGCGGGAAATCTTATTTCAAAAACGTGCGGATAACAAAAATACTTTTCCTAAGTTATGGGATGTTTCTGTGGCCGGACATATTGCGGCGGGAGAATCTCCTGAAAACTCTGCTATTCGTGAAATTGCAGAAGAAATTGGTCTTTATGCCACAAAAGATAAATTAAAATTTATTGGAACACATTTGGCAGAAAAGATTCCCAGAAAAGGAGTTTTCGATAACGAATTTCATCATATATATCTTTTGGAATTAACTATACCTATTCAGAAACTTACACTTCAAAAAGAAGAAGTTTCTGATGTTAGATTACTAAAAATCGACGTTCTGAAAAATATTATTGAAAATCCAAAAAAAAATAAAGATTTTGTTCCTCATAGCGTTGCTTATTATAAATTTACTTTTGAACATTTAAAAAGGCAGCTTAACAGTAGGGTTTAGAAACAAAAAATATTTGGTTAGTATTAAACAAAAGCATATTATGATCAACCTTAAAACATCTGAATGTCACATCTAAAATCCAACATTCTTGGTCTTCTTTTATTGAACGTTGTTATGGCAAGTTGTCAAAAAATGGAAGATACTGATCTAATATTCATCAATGATCTTTCAAAATTAATTCGTGAAGTTTCTGGAATTACAAAACTCCCAGGAGATGATTTTATGTATGCAATAAATGATTCTGGTAACGATAATTCTATTTTTAAGTTACAACTTAATGGCGATATTATCAGTGAAATAGATCTACATCAAACAAAGAATGAAGATTGGGAAGATTTGACATATGATCATGAAGGATATATCTACATTGGTGACTTTGGAAACAATAATAATAAACGTGACGATTTAGTCATCTATAAAGTCTTTGGTCTTCCTTCAGAAAAAACCAAAACATCTGAAATACGATTCCGATTAGAAGATCAAGAAGATTTTCCTCCAAAAAAGAAGAAACGAAATTATGATATTGAAGCATTTGTATTCTTAAACAACAATTTATTTCTATTTACTAAAAACAGAAGTTCAGATTTTGACGGCACAACAAAACTTTATAAAATTCCTGCTACAGAAGGGGATCATGTTGCAAAATTAGTTTCCACATTCGAGGCTTGTGGTGACTCTAGAGATTGTTTTATCACTGGAGCCGCTATTAATGAAGATAAATCTAAGATAGCTTTGCTTACCTATAACAAACTATTTATTCTTACCAATTTTGAAGGAGACAACCTATTTGGGGGAAAGGTTCAGAAAATAAAACTAGACCATTACTCGCAAAAAGAAGGTATTTGTTTTGAAAACGACTCCACATTATTAATTGTTGATGAGGGAGGAAAAAAATCTGGCGGTAACCTGTATAAGTACTTTTTAAAATAATCAGAAAAAAGAATAATATCATTAAAAACTTAATCCAAAACCGAAAGTAACTCGTAGGCCATCATCACTATTGAATAGTCCTAGTTGCCCTCCTATGGTATCAACTGCGTTTATCCAGAATCCACCTCCTATAGAATCATGCCAAGTATCTGAATCTTCATTATCCAACCATACTCTTCCGATATCATAACCAGAAAACACCCCTAGCTGCAATGGTAATAAGCCAGTTTTAAATTTATTGAAACTATAACGTAGATCACCGCTAAAGGCTAATGCACTTTTACCAGTAAAGCGCTCTTCCCGGTATCCTCGCAATCCGTTAAAACCTCCCAACGTTGCTCCTTGATAAAATTCAAAATTATCGCCAATATTTACTTGGGCAATAACATCTGTTTTAAGGACTAATTTTCGATTTCTGGAAATGGCATTATAAAAACCTAGCTTTGGAATTATATACCCGTACGTTCTATCAGTATCATCCACATTCATTCTTGCGCCAGTTTGAAAACTAAATAACATTCCACGAGTTGGATTTACAGGATTATCATAGTTTTCAAATTTATATTTCAGATCCAAATTGGCAAAATACTTGCGCTCAAAGAAATCAGGATCATTAGTAACAAAATCAAATCCAGAGGTTATAATTCTTCCAGGAGTATCCTGCACTTCTATTCCTTCATAGTTTGCTTTAACAGAAAACTCTGCTCCATTAAAACTACGCTTAGAAATACCAAAACCAACAGCCCATGTTCCAATTTTTACTCGATTAAAGTTTAATCCTAAATCATCATCTTCATTATTGGTACTATTTCCAAAACCAAAGAAATTCTGGGCAAAGTTTTCACTCGTATACAATCCGGTAGTTAGTATATTCCAATTGCCTAAAGCATTAACAAACTCTCCAGAATATGAAACGTCATACCCTTCAGTAGCAAAATAATATGCAGCTCTAAATTTGTGCCTGCTATGGTACGGATCGTTTTTAAAACTTCTTACTGTAAAGATGTCTGTTATATTAATGTTAAGCCCATCATCCGGATTAAAACCAACAAAAGGAGTTACCGCGTTAGTTTTTTCCACATATTTCTTAAAATCATAAGTATTGTAATTATAGATATTACTAAGTCTAAATTTCGCTCCTCCCCTTTTCTCGATCGTATTTGGTTTTGATCTATGATCATAAACCTTTACTTTTCTTCCATTTTCAATTGTATATATATCGTTATTCTGACCACCAACTATTCGTATTTTAATCGGATTTTTTCCTTTTCCTTTAACGACAAACTCATCATCATCATCCAGCCCATAGATCCAAATCTCTTTAGTTTTTCTAGAATCAAAATCTCTTTCTATATAGGGCTTTGTGATTTTATCTTTTTTTATTCTTGAAACTTTTATAATCGTTTTGTTGTCTTCTCTTATAATTTCAAAAAAATCATCCTTATCGGTACCCGTAATTATGAGATGTCTGGAAAGGTATTCATAATAGCGATTTGCGATATCCTCTATATTATCCCTTCTCGCTTTTAGATCTTCTTTGATGTTTTCGATTGTTTTATCTTGAAGTTCTATGGGGATATTTTTGAATGCTTCTTCGATTATTGCATCTGAAAGATTTTCTTTAATATGCTTTGCTTCTGCTGACCAGGTTTCTTTTTCAGAATTCTGAATCAAAGCTTTATCCAATGGCATACCTGATTGATTAATCCATCTCACTTTCTTGAGCTCCTTGTCATATACCTGAAATTTGCGAGAAAGTGGTGATACTGATTTTACGACATCCAGAATCAATCCATCATAATTTGAAAAAACCTGGTCCCTATCCCTGGGAATGGGCCTGTATACTTTTCCATCTTTGGTATCAAAACGGGCCCATCTCCATTGATCAGCATGTCGATCCCAATCCCCAAGAATCATATCAAAAAGGCGAGTTCTTATATAATGCGCTTCATCTATTTGATATTTTTCATCTTTCCTTAGTTTGCTAAGCAGATCATCTGTGCTTTCAATATCGTCTGGTTTTCCAAAAGAAATCTCATCATAGAACTCTTTCCCCGGACGTTCTTCTAAAAAATAAATTTCATCCCCAAATTTTTCATTATACTTGCCTAAAGCCGGGTGCTTTGGTATATAATATAGTTTTGGATTAGCATGATATACACCAATTGCATCTGCTAATGGCCCAACCGCCAAAAATGCATACGGATAACTTGATGTATAAAAATCTGAAAGTATATCTTCTGTGTAAGTGTCATCAAACCCATCATCTAAATATGTATACTTGAATGCTCCTTTTTGAAGAAACTGTGTGACACTCTTTCGCATGGCTCGCAAACTATAGCGTTTACCTTCTTTATTAACAAGACGCAACGATCTAGTGACTTGACCTCCTCCTTGCCTTTCTATACTAAATCCACCCATTAGGGTATCAAGTGTGGCAACGGGCACTTTTACTTTTTTTCCATATACCTTGCGATAGTGATCTCCCCATAATGATTTAAAAAATCCTGATTTTTCTACTTCATCTTTCTCATAAATTGAAGCTGAAATTTCTTTGTTAAAAGAATTAGAAAAGTCGTTAGAATCAAAATCCTTATCTTTTGGGTGTACTTGTGTTTGATACACCAACTTTGGGTTTCCATTCTCACTAGTATAAAAGCGCACATTCGAAGCTCCATTTTTATAAATATCTAAAATGGCAAATCCTTGGTCAGGGTAAGAGAATAATCCATCTTTCCCTAAAGAAACTGCAGAAACCCTGGATCCAGATCCAGAGACTATCTGTTTCAAACCATCACTCTTGATATATTGCAAAGAATGCTCATGACCTGACACAAAAATCACTTTATCGATGCTCTTGGTCATTGTAGAAAGCCTTCTTATTAATCTATTATAATGAGTATTTGAAACATCTTGGGAAGTAACTCCGCCCTGGGAACGAATTAAAGTAACCAGTGATCCTAATAGCGGAAGCGGTATTTTCTTCTTAAAAGGAAAAATATGCTTATTGAAAGCAAACTTTCCGCCATGAGGTCCATTTGAAAACATAGGATGGTGCATAGCTATAAGAATAGTCTTGTTACTATGCTTTTTTAGCTCTCCTTCTAGTTCGAGAAAGAATTTTTCCCTGGTTTTGATCTGGCAATCATCATTAATTGTGGGATGCTTATCCCAATTTACAAGAAACCATTGTGTGTCTAAGATTACTAAATGTAACTGATCACTTATTTCTATGCTTTCTAGGGGACATCCTTTTTCTGGTAAGAACGAATCGTTATTCTCAATTCTTTTCTCAACATACTTCTCCTGCCGCTTTAATCCTTCTAATCCTTTATTGTACCAATCATGATTCCCTGGTATAAAAATTACATCTCCTTTGAAATTCTTTACGGCATCAATTTGTGCATCGATTCGATGTTCTGCCAAAGATCTTTTCGGTGAGTTCTTTTCGGGCATTCCCCGTTGATATATATTATCTCCCAAAAAAAGAAGGTAGTTATTTTTTGTTTTTGAAGTATCCAATACTTTTTTAAGTATCAATAAGCCTTTGGTACTTTCATTCATGTTAGCACCACCTGCGTCTCCAATAAGATAAAATGTTTTATCTATTTCAGTATCTGGTAATGTTTTTGCGAAATCTTCGACTGTATATTTGGGTGAGTATGTTGCACATGAGCTTAACAGTAGAGTTGTGCAAATAGTTAGAATCTTACTATATTTATTCATTGTTCTGGAGTACAATCTCTTTTTTTTAATTATTTTGGTTATCGAAAAAATACAGACATGTCTTCATTAGTTGAAAAAACAGATAAATTCGTTTCAGAACTTTTTAAAAAAGAATTACCTAATTCATGCATATATCATAACTACGATCATACCAAAAGAGTATTTAAAAGTACAAAAGAAATTCTTGATAATGTTAATATCTCTGATGAAGATAAAGAAGTTTTATTATTAACTGCTTTATTGCATGATACTGGATATTCCAGAAGCTCAGAAAATCACGAAGCACACAGTGCTGAAATCGCAATGGAGTTTTTAGCTAAACATAATGTTTCTCAGGAGATTATCGACAAAGTATGTAAGCAAATCATGGCAACCAAAATGGAGCATAAACCTACAGATTTCATGGAAGAAATCATTAGAGATGCTGATGCTTCGCATTTTGCCAAAGATTATTATGGAGAAACAAGTGAATTGTTAAGACAAGAGTTTAAATTGAATAATATATATGACTTAAGTACCTCAGAATGGCTTAAGGCAAATATAGATTTATTTCAGAACAAGCATCATTATTACACAGAATATGCGATTACTCATTGGCAACCCAAAAAAGAAGAAAATCTATCTAAAATGATAGAAGAGCAAACTAAAAGAAAGAAAAAAAAGAAAAAAGAAAAATTAAAAAAATTATTAAAGGAAGAAAGCCCTGAAAAAGGAATACAAACTTTATTTAGGGTTACACTAAGAAATCATCTTAAACTTAGTGACATTGCAGATACCAAAGCCAATATTCTCCTTTCGGTAAATGCAATTATCATATCTCTGGCACTATCTAATCTTATTCCTAAATTAGACAATCCATCTAATCAATATTTGATTTATCCTACATTAATCTTTTTGTTTTTTAGTATTGTTTCCATAGTTTTATCGGTATTAGCGACTCGACCAAACGTTACAAGTGGAGAATTTACACGTAAAGAAATTGAAGAGAAAAAAGTGAATTTATTGTTCTTTGGAAATTTTCATAAGATGCCCCTGGAAGAATATAAATGGGCTATGACTGAGTTAATGGCAGATAAAGAATATATTTATGACACTATGATTAAAGACCTTTATTTCTTAGGCAAGGTATTACACAAAAAATACAAGATATTAAGAATAACTTATACAGTCTTTATTATTGGCATTGTATCTTCTGTACTTTCATTTGCAATAGCTTTTAACACACTACAATAGCTATATAAGAAAAAAGTTCAGTGATTAATTAAGCTCTTTCATTAGATCTTCATACGTATAGAATTCTTTATCTTCTTCATTTTTATGGTAGAGAATATTAACTCTTATAGCCTTTAATCCTGTAACTCCCTGAAGATCTTCAACCTCGACAACTTCTATTTCTTCTTCAAGATAATTCTTAGATTGCAAGAAATTAATATACTTGATATACTCCCTTTCGTCTGAGCTTTGGGAATATACAATTACCAATTTCCCTTTTTCTGTAATTCTTTGATCAGTTCCTTTAATTTTAGACTTGTCGACTCGTTTTTTTACAACTTCATATCTGGCATTGTAGGTACCATCAACATCAAAGCGCTTTTCATCCATTCTAAATCGAACTGACAACGAAGTACTAAATACCAATACCATGGAAGAAACATCCAGAGGAACAGGTAAATCATTTTTCATTTGGTAATATGCATTTTCCATTTCGCACATGACCTGTAGTTGCCATAATCTTAAATTATAAAGATAGATTCTATTAAAGCTATTTTGTTTTGTTATAGACTCACCGATATACATGTTATGTTCAACACCATCTGTCTTAAAACGTTCGAAATAATGAGGATACATTCCTTGTGCTTCATCTTGTTTTTGATCTAATAATGAAGCTAATTTTTTGTTAATAAGCATTACAGAATCATCGTAAGCTTTTCGATGCTTATAAACAGTTTTTAAGCTTTTGTCCAGTATTTCATTATATTCTTCGATAACCACATCAAGATCCTTACTCTTTTTCTTAAGGTGCTTAAAAAAAGGTGTAATGTCTTTCTTTATGAAATTTATAATTTTTTGTTCACTATCAACCTGAAGCTGTTCGGTAATAGAATCAATATATCGGTTTGTTCTATACTTTAATTGTTCATAAATGGGTAGCGAGTCTGTTTCTAATACCTTATTGATGACTTTAGAAATAGCATTAAGCTGTAAGACCAGATCTTTTTGGATTGCATGATTACGAGCATCGGAAGATCCTTGAATGTCTATCTGTCCATATAACGGATAAACATTATCAAAAACAACTTCTTGAAACGAAATTGGGGTTTCCTCAACCATTGATCTCATAAAACGTTTAGCTTCTTCTCTAAATTTCCAATGTACACTAGGATGAATCGAAGTACATTCCTGTTGAATAATCAACTCAAGTTCATTTTCCATCTTAGCTTTAGAGCGCAAAACAGAATCTACCAAATAAGGCATAACATCCTGCAGCTTATTCGCATTGATGCTATTTAACTCATGTATGTTTGGAGAAACAATCTCTAAAATTCCAAGCATTTTTCCTTCACTTTTTATAGGAGCTAGAATGGCGCTATTAATATTTTGCGCTACCAGATTCTTGTACATGATCTCTTTAGGAGAAGATTTCTGATATTTTTTTACATCAGAAATTGCAAAATACGTGGATTTCTCGAATAAATAATGATATGTTCCTCCACAAAGCGCTGTCTCGCAACAATCACAATACTCGTCGTATAAAATATAACTATCAATATTTTTAAACGGTATTCTCTCTAGCGATTGACTTTCTGGATTATAATTAGAAAAACCAACCTTGATCTCATGTAGATTAAAAATTGCCCTAAAAATACTTTCAAAACTTCCTATAAAATCTCCTTGAGTCTTATCGTATTTTATCAAACTGGTTTTAAAGTCAGATAAAGAAACATCTGTGGTAACATCAAACATATTGGCCAAAACTATCCCTTTAAAAATCCAGCTATAAGGAGGGAATTTCTCTTTCCATATGTCAACATTGTCAAAGTTATCTAATAACTCTGCCACATCGGCATCTGTAATATCTTTGGCTTTATCGGTTTTGATAATGTCTATAAAATCTCCATTATACATGATCCGATAATGTCTCATTATACCATTAGCATCAGGAATATCATAAAAGAAAGGTCTTCTAAAGTCTATAGTATACCCATAATAGGTATTTAGAATAATGCTACATCCCATGATGAAATAATGATCCTCGTCTAAATTTTTTATTTGAGGTTCAAAGTTTTTACCTGCAGCATTAATTATATTTTGATAACGCTGCGAAGATTTTAAAACAGTGTTGTTAAAAGGTATTGTCGCTATTTTAATTTCATTCAACTGTAAAACCTGGGCAAACGAATCTTCGAGGACCAAGTGGATTTGGGGTAACAATTCTTGCACCCTTTCTTCTGTTTTTATGCCTTCTTCTAGTTCTGGATACTCTTCAACAATTTTTAAAACTCGTTTGGCACGATCCCTAAGAAGTTCATTATCACTATCAAGAAAGCCCCTATATTGTTCAAAAAATTTTGAAAAACTTATCCATATATCTAGCGGAAAATCCTGCTCTAACACCCTCATATCTGCCTATTTATGGTAATTTAACAAAAATAATATAATCAAATTTGGTTAAACAAATATTAACAATTAATTAAATATAATTTTAAGAAACTGAAATTGATACTATGACAAAATATTTATCAATAATTAGACCTAAAATTAACTTTTTATTTATTTTCTATATTAATATACGATAAATTAGACTAAAAACCATTAAGTTTTGTTACATCGATACATGATTTTCTTCCAAATTTATCGTCTTCATAAGATTATGTTAACAAAAGCTACATCAAAAAGTTAATTTTTGAGGTATATACGCTGGATTCTTTATTTTTACTGCCAATTAAACCAAAATACCATGAAAAGAATTGCTTTACTAGCTTCAATATTAATGATCGTATCTTGTCAAAAAGAAGAAAAAGGATACTCTATAATTGCAGACGCCGCTGGATTTGAAGATGGTACCGAAGTGTATATAAATGCTATTAGTCAATCTAACCGACCTGTAGTCATTGACACCGCAATAATCAAACAGGAAAAGTTTCAAATCACTCTTCCTTTTTCTGAAAGTTATGATTTCAATTACCTCACGTTTAAAAATATGGGAGGGAACGTTTTATATTTGGCAGAAAATAATCCTATTAAAATTACCATTTATAAAGATAGTTTACGGTCTTCGATCATTAAGGGAGGGGCTGAAAATGAATTATTTTTTGATTATATTAAAACTCTTAGAGCATATGGAGATGAAAAAATGAAACTCAACACCAAATATCAAATTGCATCTAAACTTAATGAAACTGAAAAAACAGTTAAAATTGTAACAGAAATCGAAGAGCTTAACGCAAGGGAAAAGGAATACAGAATAGGGATAGCTGAAAAAAATGTTAATTCCCTAGTCGGAATAATTGCCCTAGCAGACTTGGTAAATATGAAAATTTTAACTCCTAAAGATGCCAAAGAAAAGTACGATTTACTTAACGATACCTTAAAAAATACGCGAATAGGAAAAGATCTTAATGCCAGAATAAGCTCTGCTTTAGCGCAATCTATGCAAAAGCGAATCGATGTTGGAAGTGAGGCCACAGATTTTTCTGCCCCTACACCCGATGGCAAAACACTATCATTAAAAGAATCTATGGGTAAAGTAACCATTATAGATTTCTGGGCGTCTTGGTGTAAGCCATGTAGAATGGAAAACCCTAACGTAGTAAGGGTTTATAATAAATATCATGACAAGGGCTTAAATATTATCGGGGTTTCGTTGGATAAAAAACAGGAAGCATGGGTAAAGGCCATAGCAGATGATAATTTAAGCTGGAACCACGTATCAAATTTACAGTTTTGGCAGGAACCCATCGCAAGAGCTTATGGAGTGCGTTCTATCCCGGCTACGTTTATTCTGGATGAAAAAGGAAATGTTATCGCTAAGAATTTGCGAGGTCCCGCTCTGGAAAATAAAATTTCAGAATTGCTTGGTGAAGCTTTATAACTAGAATATTTACAGATATGAAAAAAGACTCTAATTAGAGTCTTTTTTTTATAGCTTCCCCAATTTTTGCAGAATGAAGAGAATAAGTATTGGTATTGCCAACAACCCGATCATTAAAGGATTTTCCTGAAATAACCATGGTGCCAAAATTAGAGTAATAATATATCCACCCACTGCACCTCCAAAATGGGCATCATGACCAATATTTCCAACACGGTTTTTCATACCAAAAATAGAATATAACAAATATCCTATACCAAAAACATAGGCCGGTATGGGAATAGGAATAAACATCAAATACAAACTCATATCTGGTCGAAACAAAATACCTGCGTATATTATTCCAGATACGGCACCACTAGCCCCTACAGCACTATAATGATATTCGTCTTTATGAAAAAATAATGAAAACAAATTTCCCACCAACAGACTGCCAAAATAAATAACCAAAAACTTAATATTACCTGCAAAACTCAAGACCACAGGCGCAAAAAAATAAAGCGTAAGCATATTAAAAAACAAATGCGTCATATCAACATGCAAAAATCCAGAGGTAAGCATTCTAATTTGTTCGCCCCGTCTTAATCCTCCAACATTAAATTTATATTTTTCAAAAAAAGAAAAGTCATTAAATCCCTTCAACGACATCAAAATATTTGCTCCAATAATGATAATTACAACAAGATCAAGGTTTCCCATATATCACTAATTTTAATTCAAATATAAATATACCATCCTTTTTAACCTCATAAAATATACATTGATTTTGACATGGTATTAGCAAAAGTTTATGAAATAAAAAATTGAATAATTTTATATTTGTTAGCTTAATTTAATTATTAATGCAGTCTCTTGTATATCGTTTGGCATATCCACTTTTATGGCTAATCTCTAAGTTACCATGGAGGTTATTTTATATGCTTTCTTCTATACTATACTTTATCGTCTATTATTTTATTGGATATCGAAAAAAAATTGTAACAGAAAATTTAGTTTTAGTCTTCCCAGATAAATCCAAAAAAGAAATAAATAAAATTCGAAAAGCTTTTTACAAACATATGTGTGATATGTTTATGGAAATGACCAAAAGCTTATCTATTTCTAAGGAAGAAATGATCAAACGGTTTAAAATTATCGATCCAGATTCCTTTAGAGAACTACAATCAAAAAATAAAGGAATTATTGTGTTAATGGGACACTATGCAAGCTACGAATGGGCCATCGCGGCTCAGTTTATCATGGATTTTCCTATAGTGGCAGTCTACAAAAAGATAAAGAATAAGCACTTTGACAATTTGGTACATCGTATTCGTGGAAGGTTTAATACAAGGCTCATTCATAGCCATAATGTGATTAAAGAAGTTACTAGAGATAAAGTACACAAAAGGTTATGTGCCTACGGACTTCTATCAGATCAATCACCAAGATTGAAAAATGCTTTGTATTGGACAGATTTCATGGGAATAAAAGTACCCATAATCACGGGAGGAGAAGTTTTGGCAAAAAGATTTGATATGGCAGTGGCCTTTCTTAAAGTAGAAAAAGTAAAAAGAGGATATTATCAAGCCAAATTTGTAACCATTACTGAGGATACCAAAAACTGTGAGAATCACTACATTACTAAAACATATCTAAGAATGCTGGAAGAGCAAATTCAAAATAGACCCGAACTATATCTCTGGACTCATAAGCGCTGGAAGCATAGAAACGCGAAAACCCCCAAAGGAGCCATTTTGGATTAAATTACTAGCTGTTTATTTTGTGCTTGATTTTTTGTTTTTTTTAACATTTAATAGTCAGGTTTAACAAAATACTACTATTTTCGCGATCAAAGCCCTACTTATTTATGCAATTGATTATTTATAGACTCGTCTATCCTATACTATGGTTTATTTCGAAATTACCATGGAGATTATTTTATGCGTTCTCTACAACTGTTTTTTTCTTGACTTATTATATTTTTAGATACCGCAGAAAAACAGTAACAGAGAATCTTACTCTTGTATTTCCTCAAAAATCAATACAAGAAATTAGTAGTATCAGAAAAGATTTTTACAAGCACATGTGTGATATGTTCTTAGAAATGATCAAATCAATTTCTATCTCAAATGAAGAAATGAAAGAACGTTTCAAAGTGACCAATCTTAACACGTTAAACGAATTAGAAGCCAAAGGAGAAAGTATAATGGTATTTATGGCGCATTATGCAAGCTACGAATGGGCTAATGTAGTAGACATTCAAACTAACATCCAGGCTGTGGGAATATACAAACCACTTGCAAATAAGTATTTTGATCGTTTAGTACGTAGAATACGTGCTCGTTTTGGTTCTCGTGTAATTCCTACAAAAAATGCTATGGAAGAAATCACCAAAGATAAAAACAGAGATGGAGTACGTATGTATGGATTGGCAGCCGATCAATCTCCAAAAATCTATAAGGCAACCTATTGGACCGATTTTATGGGAGTAAAAGTACCAACGTTCTTGGGAGCAGAGGTTTTGGCTAAACGCCTGGGCATAAAAGTATTTTATTTGAAAGTAGAAAAAGTAAAAAGAGGATATTACGAAGCAACGTTTGTTCCTATTGCCGATGATCCTAATACATGTGAAGAGTATGCCATAGTAAAGAATTACCTAAGGATTCTCGAAAAACAAATTAAAAACAAACCTCAATATTATCTCTGGACTCATAAACGATGGAAACATCGTAATGCCATATCAGAGGCCCCAGAAGGCGCTACAATAGATTAAAGCATTATTTTTAAGAAATAACCTAGAAATAAACCTACCTTTGTAAGCTTATAATTACCCGTTCATGCAATTACTAATTTATAGTATTACTTATCCCATAATCTTAGGAATATCTAAGCTGCCATGGAAATTATTCTATGGATTCTCTGACTGCACTTATTTTTTGACATATTATATAATACGTTACCGAAGAAAGACCGTTACAGAAAACCTGACCTTGGTTTTCCCAGAAAAATCTGAGAAAGAAATAAAAAGAATACGCAAAGCATTCTACAAACATATGTGCGACATGTTTCTGGAAATGACAAAATCGTTGTCTATTTCTAGAGAAGAGTTAATAAAACGATATAGGGTTGTAAATTTGGAAGAATTCCACAAATTTG
This sequence comes from Aquimarina celericrescens, assembly GCF_042682765.1. Classification (NCBI taxonomy): domain Bacteria; kingdom Pseudomonadati; phylum Bacteroidota; class Flavobacteriia; order Flavobacteriales; family Flavobacteriaceae; genus Aquimarina; species Aquimarina celericrescens. The sequence goes on from NZ_JBHUHY010000016.1 coordinate 15,875, forward strand.
AAAAAAAGAACAAAAGTATAATTGCTCTGATGGGCCATTATGGAAGCTTTGAATGGTCTAACGCGATCGACTTGGTATCAATAAACCCATGTGTTGGTATTTATAAACAAATTAAAAATAAACATTTTGATAATTTAGCACACCGCATACGTGGACGATTTAACTCCAGGCTTATTGCCAGCCACAAAGTAGCCAGACAAATTATTAAGGATAAACAAGAGAATACTGTATGCGCGTACGGTATGATTTCTGATCAATCGCCAAAAATCAATAATGCAAAATATTGGACAGATTTTATGGGGATAAAAGTACCTATTTTTTTGGGAGGAGAATTTCTGGCACAACGGCTTGATGTCATTGTACTATATCTTCAAGTGAAAAAAGTAAAACGAGGCCATTATGAGGTGAAATTTATTCCTATATCTGAGAATAGTACGGAAGAAGAAAAGTTTTATTCTATAAAAAAATACCTCCAGTTGCTCGAAGAGCAAATACGGGATGAACCCGAATATTACCTCTGGACTCATAAACGATGGAAACATCGTAATGCAGAAAAACCTGAGGGTGCAATTATCGATTAATAATTGTATAAAAACATCTGCTTACCGTCATTACAACACGCCACAGATAGAGAAATAATCTGTTTATAAGCGGCTTAAGATCATACAGATTCCTTCGATTCTCTGGGAATAATACTTTTTTAGTCCCATTTACTCAAATTCCTGCTATTCTTTTTAATGTTGTAATGGTATCTTCGGCTAATTGATCTGCTTTTTCCTGGCTCAACGCCTCAGTGTAAATACGAATAATAGGTTCTGTATTACTTTTTCGTAAATGTACCCAAGAATCGTCAAAATCAACTTTCACTCCATCTACTGTTGACACTTCTTCAGACGAATGTTTCTTATGAAACCCATCTAAGATTTCATCTACATTAAGATCTGGGGTTAATTGAATTTTGTTTTTACTCATAAAATATGACGGATAACTATTACGTAGTTCACTTACACTACATTTTTTCTCTGCCAAATGTGTAAGAAACAGTGCTATACCTACCAAAGAGTCTCTACCATAATGCAACTCTGGATAAATAATTCCTCCATTCCCTTCTCCTCCGATTACGGCATTGTTTGTCTTCATTTTCTCAACCACATTTACCTCTCCTACTGCACTGGCTTCATAATTACCATTATGTTTCTCGGTCACGTCCCGCAGAGCTCTACTAGACGATAAATTAGAGACTGTGTTTCCGGGTGTTTTTCCTAAAACAAAATCGGCACAAGCTACTAATGTATATTCTTCGCCAAACATTTCTCCATCTTCGCTTATAAATGCCAAACGATCTACATCGGGGTCTACAGTGAGTCCAAAATCAGCTTTTTCTTTAACGACCAACTCAGATAAATCTGTTAAATGTTCCTTTAAGGGTTCGGGATTATGAGGAAAGTGACCGTTCGGTTCACAATATAACTCTACTACAGCTACTCCCAATTTTTTAAGAAGCCTGGGAACTGCAATTCCACCAGTAGAATTTACTGCATCCACAACCACTTTAAATCTTGCTTTTCTAATGATTTCAGCATTTACTAAAGACAAATTGAGTACTTTATCAATATGTTTATCGATATACGTGTCATTTATCGTAATGTTACCTAAATCATCAACTTCAGCAAAAGTATACCCATCGTTTTCGGCAATTTCAAGAATCTTTTTTCCATTTTCGGCATTCAAAAATTCTCCCTTACTGTTCAATAACTTTAAAGCATTCCATTGTTTTGGGTTATGACTTGCAGTAAGGATTATACCACCGTCTGCTTTTTCTAAAGGTACAGCTACTTCTACCGTAGGAGTAGTTGATAATCCTAAATCAATTACATCTATTCCGAGCCCCACAAGGCTGTTCATAACCAATTGTTGTATCATCGATCCAGAAATACGAGCATCTCTTCCCACAACTACTTTTGGATGTTCCTTCTTTGTTTCTTTTTTAAGCCAGCTACCATAAGCCGAAGCAAACTTAACTGTATCTACAGGTGTGAGATTATCTCCTACCGATCCCCCGATGGTTCCACGAATTCCAGATATTGATTTTATTAAAGTCATAGTATGGATTGATTGTTCAATTTTGATCGCAAATGTACAAGCTATAAGACATTACTACAACTTTACAATTAAAGTTTACAAAAAAACAATACTTACTTCTCAAAAAATTGTAAATTTCACTAATGAATTTTTTAGCTCATATCTATCTTTCCGGTGAAGACCCGGAGCTTAAAATAGGAAATTTTATAGCAGACTCAGTAAAGGGAAAAAAATTTTTAGAATACCCAGAGCGTATCGCTCAGGGAATTACTTTACATCGTAAAATCGATGCGTATACAGATTCTCATGAAATTGTAAAAGAAAGTATGGCTAAGCTATCTCCTAAATATGGACGATATAGCGCTGTGATCGTTGATATATTATACGATCATTTTCTTGCTGCGAATTGGACAAGATACTCAGACACTCCTTTAGATAAATTTACCGTGGATTTTTATGGTTTACTTAATGAGAATTATGAAATTCTTCCCCAACGAATTCAGAATTTCCTACCCTATATGATTCGGGACAATTGGCTATTAAGTTATGCTTCTATTTCTGGGATAGGCAATGTGCTCTCAGGAATGAATCGAAGAACAAAGAATCGTTCCAAAATGAATTTTGCAGTCATAGAATTAGAACAATATTATACCGATTTTGACAGAGAGTTTCATGCTTTTTTTGAAGAATTAGAGCTCTTTACCAAAAATGAAATGAGAAATCTTTAACAATGAAATACATCTTATACTTTTTCTTATCTGCGTTATTCTTTGTTTCATGTAAAACAACTCCCAAAGAAATAACCGAACCCTATCGACCTGTACGTGGTTTGATCACTCAAGAAGCTATGGTAGTTTCTGCTCGTGAAGAAGCATCAAAAATTGGTACGGCGATACTAAAGAACGGTGGTAACGCTTTTGATGCCATGGTCGCTACAGAAATGGCTCTGGCAGTGAGTTATCCTTTTGCGGGAAGTTTGGGCGGCGGTGGTTTTATGGTATATAGAAAAACGAATGGTGAAACTGGTGCTCTAGACTTTAGAGAAAAAGCTCCTTTAGCAGCTTCAAAAGATATGTATTTGGATGAAAATGGTGACCCTATTCCTGAAAAAAGTCAATTAGGAGCACTTGCTATAGGAGTTCCTGGAACTGTAGCAGGAGTATTCGCCGTACATGAGAAATTTGGAACTTTGCCCATAGACGAAATTCTTACTCCGGTAGTTGATTTAGCAAAAAGAGGCTTTGCCATTACCGAAAAACAAAAAAAACGTTTTGATAATTACAAGGATTTATTTTTTGAAGTGAATCAAGACACTATTCTCTTTGCAAAAGAATATAAAGTAGGTGATACAATAAAAAACCTAAAGCTGGCTGAAACCTTAAAGCGTATTATTTTAAATGGAAAAGCAGAATTTTATGAAGGCGAAACAGGAAAAAAATTGGTACAACGCATACAAGAGCATGGAGGAATAATTACTTTAGAAGATTTGTCAAAATACGAAGCCCAATGGCGCGACCCCATAAGATTTAAGTATAGGGATCTATCTATAATTTCTATGTCTCCCCCTTCTAGCGGCGGAGTATGCCTGGCGCAAATTATGAAAATGATTGAACCTTATGATATCTCAAAATACGGACACAATCAACTCAAAACAATTCAGGTGATTACCGAAGCAGAGCGAAGAGCCTATGCAGATCGTAGTTTTTATCTTGGCGATCCGGATTTTACAGAAATTCCAATAGATTCTTTAATCAGTAAAACATATTTATCTAATAGAATGGCTGATTTTTCATTTGACAGCGCTACAGCATCTTCTGAGATAAATTGTGGCAGTATTACTGGCCATGAAAGTGATGAGACGACGCACTACTCTATCGTTGATCAATTTGGAAATGCAATATCGGTAACGATAACACTTAATGGAGCTTATGGTTCAAAATTATATGTTCCCGAAGTAGGAACTTTCTTGAATAATGAAATGGATGATTTTAGTGCAAAACCAGGAGTTCCTAATATGTTTGGATTAATTGGTGCGCAGGCTAATGCAATTGCTCCAGAAAAACGAATGCTAAGCTCTATGACTCCAACATTGGTAGAGAAAGATGGAAAATTATGGATGTCTGTAGGTACCCCAGGTGGATCTACCATTATCACATCGGTATTGCAGACGATACTCAATGTAAAAGATTTCGGAATGACAATGCAAGACGCTGTAAATGCTCCGCGTTTTCATCACCAATGGTTACCAGACGTTGTGGTTTTCGAACCTAATTCATTTGATAATGAGCTTTTGGATAACTTAAGAGCAAAAGGCTATAATATTAATGAGGAGCAGTCTCGAATTATTGGTAAAGTTGATGGTATTCTTGTGTTGCCAGATGGAGCCCTTGAAGGCGGAGCCGACAAACGAGGAGACGATATGGCAGTGGGTTTTTAATTATTAAAAAATGAAATTTGTCTCAGCTTTAAAATATAAGTTTGAAGAAAATGCAGATGCAGAACAAGCCAGGGCAATGGAGGCATATATGAAGGATCTTTTTTCATTTTACGGCATAAAAGCTCCTGTAAGAAAAACTCTTTTAAAAGAAACCATAAATCGTTTTAAAGCCGAGTTAACACGAGACCATGTGATTAGGATAGTTAATACATTGTATCAAGATTTACACAGAGAACTTCATTATTGCGCTATAGAAATCGCAGATCGGTATCTTAAAACAAAATATGAGGTTAATGACCTTCATTTCATTGAGAAATTAATCACTACCAATTCCTGGTGGGATTCTGTTGATTTTATTGCCAAGCATATTTTAGGAAATTATTTACTTCAATACCCTAATCAAATACCAAAGGTTATCCCAAGATTTTCATCTTCAAAAGACATGTGGTTAAACCGAAGTGCTATTTTATTTCAACTAGGATATAGGGATAAAACTGATCCAGAGTTATTATTTAGACTTTGCAACGCGCATAAATCTTCTAATGAATTTTTCATCAAAAAAGCAATTGGATGGGCATTAAGAGAATACTCTAAGATAAATCCAAAAGCTGTAAAGGATTTTGTTTCAGAGACAGATTTAAGACCTCTATCTAAAAAGGAGGCTTTGAAAAGAGTTACTTAAAACAAAAACGCAGATAGCATAATGCTATCTGCGTTTATTTTACAATTATACTTGTACTTCTAAAATCGTACTTTGTTAATCAAAATTACTTTACTTCTTCAAAGTCAACATCTTCTACATCACTTCCTTCAGAACCTCCTCCAGATTGATCTGTTCCCGCATCGGGGCCTGGTTGTCCATTTTGTTGAGCTTCTGCTTGAGCTTTGTACATCTCTTCGCTTGCAACTTTCCATGCTTCATTGATTTTATCAAGAGCAGGTTGAATCACGGCTAAGTCTTTAGACTCATAAGCTTTCTTCAGTTCTTCTAAAGCCTCTTCAATTGGTTTTTTCTTATCATCAGATAATTTATCTCCAAATTCAGTTAGCTGCTTTTCAGTCTGGAAGATCATTCCGTCAGCTTCATTTAGTTTATCAGCTGTTTCTTTTGCAGCTTTATCAGCTTCGGCATTTGCTTCAGCTTCTCGCTTCATTTTCTCAATTTCTTCTTCTGTTAATCCTGAAGAAGCTTCGATACGAATATCCTGAGACTTATTAGTCGCTTTATCGGTAGCAGAAACTTTAATAATACCATTAGCATCAATATCAAACGTAACTTCGATCTGAGGTGTTCCTCTTTGCGCTGGTGGAATTCCATCTAAGTGGAAACGACCAATCGTTTTATTATCTGCTGCCATAGGACGTTCTCCCTGTAACACATGGATCTCTACCGATGGTTGATTATCTGCAGCTGTAGAAAAAATCTGAGATTTCTTGGTTGGGATAGTCGTATTCGCTTCAATAAGCTTCGTCATTACATTACCCATAGTTTCAATACCAAGAGAAAGCGGTGTAACATCTAATAAAAGTACATCTTTTACGTCCCCTGTTAATACACCTCCCTGAATCGCAGCTCCAACGGCAACTACTTCATCAGGATTTACTCCTTTACTTGGTGCTTTTCCAAAGAATTTTTCTACTGCTTCTTGAACTGCAGGAATACGCGTAGATCCTCCTACCAAAATAATTTCGTCTATATCACTGGTTGACAATCCAGCAGCTTTAAGTGCTGTACGACAAGGTTCAACAGTGCGTTTTACCAAATCGTCAATTAATTGATCAAATTTTGATCTGCTTAGTGTTCTTACCAAGTGCTTAGGTCCGCTAGCGGTAGCCGTTACATATGGTAAATTAATTTCTGTTTGAGCCGAAGACGATAATTCTATTTTAGCTTTCTCTGCAGCTTCTTTAAGGCGTTGTAATGCCATTGGATCCTGACGTAGGTCCATATTTTCGTCTGCCTTAAACTCTTCTGCTAACCAATCGATTATCTTTTGGTCTACATCATCACCTCCAAGGTGAGTATCTCCATCTGTAGCTAATACCTCAAATACACCATCTCCTAATTCTAGGATTGATACGTCATGAGTACCACCACCAAAATCAAATACAACGATTTTTTGGTCAGTTCCTTTTTTATCAAGACCATATGCTAATGCTGCAGCAGTAGGCTCGTTGATAATTCTTTCTACGGTAAGACCTGCAATCTCTCCGGCTTCTTTTGTAGCCTGACGTTGTGCATCGTTAAAATATGCAGGCACTGTAATTACAGCCCTAGAAACATCCTGACCTAAGTAATCTTCTGCCGTTTTCTTCATTTTCTGAAGTGTCATTGCAGATAATTCTTGTGGCGTATATAAACGTCCGTCAATGTCAACACGTGGTGTATCATTATCTCCTTTTACGACTTTATAAGCAGCTCTTTCTGCTTCTTTAGCAGATTCAGAAAATTTATTACCCATAAATCTCTTTATCGAAGAGATAGTCTTAGTTGGATTAGTAACTGCCTGGCGCTTCGCAGGATCTCCTACTTTAATTTCTCCTCCTTCTACAAAAGCTATTACAGAAGGGGTTGTTCTTTTTCCTTCAGCATTAGGGATCACTACAGGCTCATTACCTTCCATTACAGAAACACAAGAGTTGGTTGTCCCTAAGTCTATTCCTATTATTTTACTCATTTTTATACTAAATTGTTATACTATTGTTCGTAATTATTTATCACTCTTAGGTCAATGATTATGCCATTGCCAGATATATGACAGGATGTCATTAGAATTTATTCATCCGTAGTAGAGTTTCTTTTTTTACAATAGGAAAACAACTTTAACTATTCCTTAAAAAAGAAGGTTCTTTATTGTCAAAAAACTATATTTACCTCCTAAAATAGTATCAATAATTATAGATTATGGAATGTATCAGTATTTTTGATATGTTGAAGATAGGTGTTGGTCCTTCAAGTTCTCATACGTTAGGTCCGTGGCGTGCAGGACGCAGATGGATAGCCGAATTAAAAGGTAGTAATCAATTTGAAACCGTTATAGCTGTCAAAGTTGATCTCTTTGGCTCGTTATCTCTAACAGGAAAAGGACATGCTACTGATATAGCAGTTATTTTAGGTTTATGTGGATATGATCCACAAACTATCGATGTATCTTCTATTTCTGACATTGTTGATACTATCAGAAAATCAAAACAGCTTCAATTTAATAGTGAGCGATCTATTTCTTTTGACCCTGACACGCAAATCATTTTTAATAAAGAATTTAAAGAATTTCACCCTAACGCTATTACTTTTCTAGCTACCCTAAAAAACGGAAAAGAAATCGCATCTTCCTTCTATTCTATAGGAGGTGGTTTTGTGGTGAAAGAAGAACGAAAAAGAAAAGAAAAGAAACTCTCTGCTTTTAAACAATTCCCGTTACCCATACAAAAAGCTACTGATCTATTAAGGTACTGTACGAATAAAAACAAAAAGGTTTCTGACATTGTACTAGAAAACGAAAGGTCCTTACATACCGACAAAGAAATAGATGAACGAATTTCACAGATATGGAATGTCATGCTCGAGTCTATGTATACCGGTTGTCATACTGAAGGAACATTACCCGGCGGATTAAATGTTCGTCGTAGAGCCTTTGACACGCACAAAAAACTGATCGGAAGTACTCCTTATAAAAACCCAACAGAATGGATTGAAGCCATACGGGATACCGAAGTAAAATTTCGGCAGATATTAAAATGGGTTTCTTGTTTTGCCCTGGCAGTAAATGAAGTAAACGCTTCTTTGGGAAGAGTTGTTACAGCTCCTACCAACGGAAGCGCAGGTGTAATTCCTGCAGTAATGATGTATTATATGGTCATTGAAAATCATGATGCTAATTTTGATGATATAAAACAATTTATGTTGGTCGCAGGAGAAATTGGTAGTTTATTTAAGAAAGGTGCCACTATCTCTGCTGCTATGGGGGGATGCCAGGCAGAAATTGGCGTATCTTCTGCGATGGCGGCTGGTGCACTTACAGAATTAATGGGTGGTACACCAGAACAAGTTTTAATGGCCAGCGAAATTGCCATGGAACATCATCTGGGATTGACCTGTGACCCTATAGCAGGTCTAGTACAAATACCGTGCATAGAGAGAAACGCTATGGGTGCTATCAAAGCTATTAACGCTTGTGAAATGGCGCTGGATACCGATGCCGCTAATGCCAAAGTTCCTCTTGACAAAGTCATTGAAACCATGTGGGAAACTGCACAAGATATGAATACCAAATATAAGGAAACCAGTGAAGGTGGCCTGGCTGTTAAAGTTAGTTTGAGTGACTGTTAGTATTTTAAAGTAGTAAAGTATCAGACATTCAATGTTGCAAAGTTTTGATGAAGGCAGACAGGATATCCCATAAACTGACCTTGCAACACTCAATTATTCACCACTACTCTTACATCCTTCTCGCACACGGGTATCAGCGATCGCTATGATTTTCCAAGATGTACCGTCATTAAATAACTGAAAAACATTAACACCACAGTGACTAAAATTATCATTGAGATAAAACTCATAAGGAGTCCATGCATTGGCAATGGTAGAGTCTGCATCAATTTTGAAAAGTAATAATCTTTCGTCCCATTGTTGCTCTGTTGTTCTATCATGTATAGCCTCCAAAAACATTTTTACATCTGTTTTTCTAGTTTTCATCCTTCCTCCTTCTGTTCTGATGATGGTTTGCATGACGATATTATAATCCATAGTTTTTTTCATTTTAGCCGTATCGCCACTGTGAAACCCTTCAAAAAATTCTAAAATAGTTTCTTTTACTTCCTCTTTATAACGGTTGATATCATCTTTCAAAACGTTTTTTTGTGAATGACAAATTGTACTATATAGGAAAATGACAAAAGTGAATATCGATGTTTTATACACAACTATAATTTTTTAATGATATTTATCTTTTAAAAATCCAAGGCTTTGATTATACATATATAGGTATTATTTTTAAGATACTAATTATCTAAGTAAATTATCATGAGTAAATTTTATCATTATGATTTAGATTATTGCGAAATTTTTGTTCTCGAAAATTTAATCATAAAACAAATTTATGAAGGTGAAATAGTCACACCAAATTATATAAACGAATTAGAAAATGTGATTCATAAACATTTCAAGAATAAACCTATAGTATATCTTTCGAACCGAACGTTTTCATACTCTGTAGACCCTCTTGTATATAAAAAAGCTGCAAAAATTAAAAATTTATTGGGTATCGGTATTATAGTTGGCGCTGATAATAATATTGAAAACGCAAAGTTCGAAGGTAAATTTTACGACAAAAGCTTTGAAGTATTTCGCTCCTTTGACCAAGCGATGATTTGGGTTAGAAAAATTTTGTTTAGCAATGATTAATGGTACTCACAGAAAATACAAGACTCCATATCCTGTTTTTTAGATTTCATTCTTTATCGCTTCAAATTCGTCAACAAATAAAGACAAATCAAATTGTGACATAACGTTTGTTACGATATGGCTAAATGATTACTTTTACAGTCTTTAAAAACAATAGCAAATGTCAACAGCGAAGAAAGACTACAAACGCGTCACGGTAAAATCTCTTGTAGATATGAAATCTAATGGAGAAAAAATATCCATGTTAACCGCCTATGATTATACCATGGCGAAGATCGTTGATGGTGCCGGTGTAGATGTAATTCTTGTTGGAGATTCTGCCTCAAACGTAATGGCTGGACATGAAACCACACTTCCTATAACCCTGGACCAAATGATTTATCATGCTTCATCTGTAATTCGCGCTATTGATCGTGCTTTGATTGTGGTGGACATACCTTTTGGAAGTTATCAAAGTGACCCGAAAGAAGCACTACGCTCTGCGATACGAATAATGAAAGAATCAGGGGCACATGCTGTAAAAATGGAAGGCGGAAGAGAGATCAAGGAATCTATTAAAAGAACTCTGAATGCTGGAATCCCTGTGATGGGACATTTGGGATTGACTCCACAATCAATATACAAATTTGGAACATACACAGTTCGCGCCAAAGAAGAAGAGGAAGCCGAAAAATTAAAAGAAGACGCTTTGATGCTAGAAAGGATTGGCTGTTTTGCTATTGTTCTTGAGAAAGTTCCGGCAAAACTGGCTAAAGAAGTTGCAGAAAGTCTTACGATACCAATTATTGGTATAGGTGCGGGAAATGGTGTTGATGGACAAGTGTTGGTAACACATGATATGTTAGGTATGACACATGAATTTAATCCTCGGTTTTTAAGACGTTATTTAGATCTGTATACAGAAATGACCAATGCTTTTAAGCAGTATGTTACTGACGTAAAAGCTGTTGATTTTCCCAACGAAAATGAACAGTATTAGTAGGTAGATGAATTCGATCTTTAGACAATTTAGATTGTTAGACATTTAAATATGCATAAATTCAAAGACTTGGAAATATGGAAAAGGAGTAGAGTTTTTTGTTCTAAAATTTACGCCATAACATCAAAGTTTTCCGAAACTGAAAAATTTGGATTGACTAATCAATTACGAAGAGCTTCAGTTTTAATTCTACCCAATATAGCTGAGGGTTCATCTAGAAACTCAAATAAAGACTTTTCAAGATTTCTTCAAATTACTTTAGGTTCTGCTTATGAAATAGAAACGCAACTATTAATTTCTTACGACTTAAACTTTATTAACAAAGAAGAACTTCATTTACTTTCAAAAGAATTAGAGTCTATCATTAAAATGACTTCAAAATTCAATTCTACTTTGAAATAATCCAAGAATCGAATAATCCAAGAATCGAAAAAATCAATGCCTAAGACTCTTTCAAATAAAAACAATCTTCAAGTTCTTTATGAAGATAATCATGTGGTCATAGTCAACAAACGTCCCGGAGATATTGTACAGGGAGATAAGACAGGTGATAAGCCACTAAGTGAAGTGGTTAAAGAATATATTGCACAAAAATACAATAAACCTGGTGCGGTTTACTTAGGTGTTGTGCATCGGTTGGATCGACCAACCAGTGGTATCGTAGTGTTTGCGCGTACCAGTAAGGCACTGCCCAGACTTAACAAGATATTTGCCAATAAAGAGGCAAAAAAAACGTACTGGGCTGTAGTAAAAAACAAACCTCCTAAAGAAAGTGACACTCTAATTCATTGGCTTAAGCGAAATCCAAAGCAAAATAAGTCGTATGCCTATGTACAGGAAGTGCCAGATAGTAAAAAGGCAATTTTGGATTACAGAATTATTAAAAAGTTGGATAATTATTATGTACTCGAAATTGACCTTCATACCGGAAGACATCATCAAATAAGAGCTCAACTATCGTTCATAAAATGTGCGATTAAAGGAGATTTAAAATATGGAGCAGATCGTAGCAATAAAGACGGTAGTGTTCACCTTCATGCAAGAAAACTTGCTTTTGTACATCCGGTAAAAAAAGAATCTGTAACTATCATTGCTCCTCCTCCACCCGATCCCACATGGGATGCCTGCCTGGTATAAACAAGAATTTTATTTATAAGTTCTCACACTTTCAATCATTACAGAAATTAGAATTAAAATTCCCCCGAGTATTGTTGAAAGAACAGGTATTTCACCTAAAAAAATCATACCAAGGATAATACCATATATCGGTTGTATACTGCTAATAATACTTGCTGTTGTGATAGAAAATCGTTTAAAACTTGCCAAAAATAATGTATGCCCAATCGCTGTGGTTAATAATGCTAATGTTAAGGTAGGCAGCCACTGTTCTTTAATACCCGAACTATCCATGATGAATAAAAATGGTAGTAGAAAGATACTTACGATGACTAATTGATACCACATCAAAACCGAGCCATCATAATTTCCTACTTTGGTTTTCATAATAATATTACGCAATGCATAGCATAACGCAGAGACCACACCAAGGATGACAGCTTTGGTATATGAATTAGTAAAATCCAGATCAGGAACCAAAAAATAAATTCCCAATAAAACCAGTAATGTAAGCAACAGATGCACTTTCTGAAATTTAGTTTTCAATAGCAAGGGTTCCAATAAGGCAGTAATCACCGGATATGTAAAAATTGACAACATACCAATAGCTACGTTTGATAGTTTCAAAGCGTAGAAATATGTAATCCAATGCAATCCCATTAAAATACCACTAAGAATAATGGTTGGTCGATCTTTGCTTCCTGTTCTGAAAGAAATTCCTTTCCATTTGCAAAAAGCAAATAGTAAGACTCCTGCCATTAATGCTCTAAACCCTATAATAACAGGCACTGGCATATTAATGTATCTTCCCAATGCTCCAGAAGTGCTAATTAATAGCATAGCAAGATTGAGTTCCAGAATATTGCGTAGGTGTAGATTTTTTTGCATCATAGAGTATTACCGAACCAGTTTTTGAGATTTTTCCTTAATAATATCTGCGACAGGCCTTCCTTCGATATTACTTTCTAACCACGATAATATATCTAAATACAAAAATGCTCTTTTTTCATAGGGATGATCTTCATACTGCTTCAGAGTTTTATGAAGTTTTCTAAACTCATCCTTGATCTGATGCGGATAAATATCTCCAAGATTTTTTAAAAACTTAATCATCTCCTTTTGCACCTCGTGTAAATCGTCCATCTTCAGTAAGAATCTATACGTTTCTTTTAGTTGACTTTCGAGATGATAATCCATTCCCGCTTCATAATGTGCAACCAGGCTCAACACGCGAGAAAAACACATTAAATCTTCCCTCATTTTCAACGATTTATTATTGATAATTTTTGTAAGGTATTCTATGCATTTCCTATGATTTCCCATTCCAAAATACAAACATCCTATCTTATAATACAATACCATGATATGGTGGTCGTCAATACGGTTTTTATAATTTTCGATTCCCTTGAGTATTTCTTCAACCAGGTATTCCCCTTCATCAAAAGTACCTTCTAAGAAATGAATATTTAACCTGTTGTTGTAAATGAACTGAAATGATAATACCTCTATATTATCATCTTTTGGAAATGTGCTTTCTGCAATAGAATTTTCAAACTCTTTAAGCGTAGACTTCAATTGTGTTTTATCCTTTATAAGGTATAATGATTCGAGTAAATAATGATTTCCTCTTAAAAAAAATACAGGATTCTGAATCATCATTTTTGGGCTTTCATAAAACAGATCCACCCATTTTTTAGAATATTTATAACATGACAAAAAATCCTGAATGATAAAACTATACCACAAATGGGCCTTATACAACCACAATTTTTCTCTAAAACCCAACATACTCCATTCATATTTGGGGAGTTTGCTGTGAAAATAATTAGTAATTACGTTATGCTCCTTATCATTTCGAACATATCCACTCTTTAACATTAACCCATATAATTGAAGCGATAGATTAGACAACCTACTGGTTAAAACATTTTTCATGCTTAACATTTTTGCCTCAACCGTCAATTCGTCTGCCCTACTATTGATACTTCTAGTGATATACTGAGTTTCAATAACTTTTTCAAGCTCTACAATTTCATAAGCTATATTATGTTCTTCGTTTTCTTTTGCCAAAGACTTTGCTTTTTCTAAAATCTTTAAGCTTTGCTTATACAAACCCTTATGATATAATATAGAAGCAAAATCCAATTGTTCCCTGATTTGAGAACGTATGTTTTGATGCAGAGGACTTAATCGTAAACTAATCAAAATTTGTTTGTATAGATGTGCTTTTAGGTTAGAAAGTTGCAGTTTTGTTACAATGCCTTTCTTTACAATAAGTTCTTCATCAAGTGTATCGCTCTTATCCAAATGATTAAATAAAGCAAGAAATTTTGAATCGGTATTTACGCCTAATCGACCTACATATACTTTAAACTGTCGCTTTTCTGATTTAGAAAGTGACTTTACCAAAACAAACAAAGGATCTTTTTGATCAGTAGTCATTGTAAGAAATTACGATTTAATTAATTGATTAAAAGAAAGTTATGTTTTCAATAAAATAGTTTACCATTGTAAAAGTAACATCTGAATACTTCCTTTTTGCAATCCCAAAATATAAATTCGTAAGAGATTTAAGAAACATCTTGTTAAGAATATTTAAAAAATATGATCTTTTATTAATCATACCAATCTTATAATTTATAAAATTCTCATGAGCAATAATAAAGTCCAAATATTTGATACAACCTTAAGAGACGGAGAACAGGTCCCTGGTTGTAAACTTAATACCGAACAAAAATTAATTATTGCAGAGCGACTTGACCTTTTGGGCGTTGATGTCGTTGAAGCTGGATTTCCTGTGTCAAGTCCGGGAGATTTTTCTTCGGTAACCGAAATTGCACGAATTGTTAAAAATGCTACGGTTTGTGGACTAACAAGAGCAGTAGAAAACGATATCAAAGTTGCGGCAGAAGCACTGGTGCATGCCAAAAGACCAAGAATACATACTGGGATAGGTACTTCTGAATCCCATATCAAATATAAATTTAACTCTACTCAGGAAAAAGTTATTGAACGAGGTGTTGCCGCGGTAAAATATGCTAAATCGTTTGTAGAAGATGTAGAATTTTATGCAGAAGATGCTGGTCGCACCGACAATGAGTTTTTAGCACGAGTTTGTGAAGCTATGATCAAAGCCGGGGCGACCGTTCTTAACATTCCTGACACTACAGGATATTGTTTACCAGAAGAATATGGAGCTAAGATCAAATACTTAAAAGAAAATGTAAAAGGAATTGACAATGTCATCATTTCTTGTCACTGCCATAATGATCTAGGCCTAGCGACTGCAAATTCTATAGCCGGAGCTATTTATGGTGCAAGACAAATTGAATGTACTATTAATGGAATTGGCGAACGTGCCGGAAATACAGCTCTAGAGGAAGTTGTAATGATTATGAACCAACATCCTTATTTAGATCTTAATACTAACATTAATACCAAATTATTGTATGATACCAGTAGAATGGTATCTGAAAAGATGGGAATGGCAGTACAACCCAACAAAGCTATTGTAGGAGCCAATGCTTTTGCTCATAGTTCGGGGATTCATCAGGATGGTGTAATTAAGAATCGTGAAACCTATGAGATTATAGATCCTGCAGAAGTTGGAGTGACAGAATCAGCTATTGTACTTACCGCGAGAAGTGGTAGAGCTGCATTGGCATACAGAGCAAAGAAAATTGGATATGAATTGACCAAACTTCAATTGGACGATGTCTACAAAGAATTTTTAAACTTTGCAGATAAAAAGAAAGAAGTCGTAGATGAAGATATTCATCAAATTATGAAAAACATCAATGTAACAGCTGCAATTGTAGCATAATTTAACCAACAATTATAACCACGTATTTTATAGTCATTTAGGGCGTAGTCGAGAAAATTGTAAAATATAAAATCATAAAAACACATTTCGACTACGCTTAATGTGATAGATGATTACTTTAGATATAAAATGAAAAAGACATTATTTGATAAAGTTTGGGATGCTCATGTAGTCAAGAAAATTGAGAATGGTCCACAAATATTATACATAGACAAGCATCTAATCCACGAAGTTACAAGTCCGCAGGCGTTTGCAGAATTAGAACAACGTGGAATTCCTGTTTTCAGACCTGACCAAATTGTGGCAACAGCAGATCACAACACGCCTACCATTGATCAGCATTTGCCGGTAAAAGATGCACTGTCAAGAAATCAATTAGCACAGCTTACCAAGAACTGCAAAAAAAATAACATAACCTTATATGGCTTAGGGCACAAATACAATGGTATAGTTCATGTAATGGCACCAGAATTAGGAATTACCCAGCCAGGAATGACTATAGTTTGTGGTGATAGTCATACTTCTACTCACGGGGCTTTCGGTACTATTGCCTTCGGAATAGGAACAAGTCAGGTAGCACAGGTTTTTGCTAGTCAAAGTTTGTTACTCCAAAAACCCAAGAGTCTTCGAGTGAATGTAAATGGTAAACTAAAGCCAGGTGTTTTACCTAAAGATGTAATATTGTATGTAATTGCCAAACTAGGCACCAATGCTGGTACAGGGTATTTTTGTGAATATGCAGGTAATGTATTCGAAGAGATGTCTATGGAAGGTCGAATGACCGTTTGCAATATGAGCATTGAAATGGGGGCCCGAGGTGGTATGATTGGCCCTGATGAAACCACATTTGAGTATGTAAAGGGAAGAGAGTTTGCTCCCAAAGGAGATGAATTCGATAAAAAAGTAGCCTATTGGAAAACGCTTCCTAGTGATGAAGGAGCTATCTTTGATAAAGAATACCATTTTGATGCTGCCGATATAGAACCTATGATTACTTACGGAACCAATCCTGGTATGGGGATCAAAATTTCAGAAAATATTCCTGTCGAAAATAATGCCTCTTTTGAAAAGTCATTAGCGTATATGAATTTCGAAAAAGGGCAGTCATTGATCGATCAAAAAATCAATTATGTATTTATAGGAAGCTGTACCAACAGTAGAATAGAAGATTTTAGAGTTGCAGCTAATTTTATAAAAGGAAAGAAAAAAGCCAACAATGTAACTGCCTGGTTTGTACCAGGCTCACAGCAAGTAGCCCAGCAGATAGTAGAAGAAGGGTTAAAAGAAGTTTTTGAAGATGCAGGTTTTAGGCTTCGCCAACCAGGTTGCTCTGCTTGCCTGGCCATGAATGATGACAAAATTCCAGAGGGAGAATACTGTGTTTCTACTTCTAATAGAAATTTTGAAGGGCGACAAGGGCAAGGCTCAAGAACTATTTTGGCAAGCCCGCTGGTAGCTGCAGCAACAGCGATTGAAGGAAAAATTATCGATATTACTAAACACTTAAATTAATCATGGATAAGTTTAGAAAACTAACATCCTCTGCTATACCTCTATCTATCGAAAATGTAGATACAGACCAAATTATACCCGCTCGATTTTTAAAAGCTACAAATAGGGATGGTTTTGGAGAAAACCTTTTTAGAGACTGGCGTTTTAATAAAGATGGCACCATAAATCATGAATTTATTTTGAACGACAACACCTTTACAGGCAGCATCCTGGTAGCAGGAGATAATTTTGGATGCGGATCAAGTCGTGAGCATGCTGCATGGGCGCTGCATGATTATGGTTTCAAAGTAGTAGTTTCAAGTTTCTTTGCAGATATTTTCAAAGGAAATGCCCTCAATAATGGTGTCTTACCTGTTCAGGTTTCAGCAGAATACCTGCAAGAACTATTTACAGTGATCAACAAGGATGCAAATGCGCAAATAGAAGTAGATCTTGAGAAAGAAAAAATCACAATCCTTGCTACCGGTTCTGCCGAAGCTTTCGAAATCAATCCATACAAAAAAACATGTCTAATTAATGGTTATGACGATATTGACTTTTTAATTAGTAATACAACAGCAATAGAGAAATTCGAAAACAATAGAATTTAATACGAAAAAAATGTCAGATAGTGCTTGTTACGCCTCAAAAACAAATTAAGAAGCTCAGTAAGACAAAAAACAGAAGATATGAAACTAGATATCGCAGTATTATCAGGAGATGGTATCGGTCCAGAGGTGACTGCTCAGGCCATAAAGGCACTAGAAGCTATTGCTCATAGCTTTGACCATACGTTTATTTTTAAAGAAGCTTTGGTAGGCGCTATTGCCATTGATAAAACAGGAAATCCTTTACCCGATGAGACACTACAGCTTTGTGTAGATACCGATGCCGTTTTGTTTGGCGCTATTGGCGATCCCAAATATGACAATAATCCCAGTGCACCGGTACGACCAGAACAAGGTCTATTAAAGCTACGTAAAGAATTGGGGCTTTATGCAAACATACGTCCTGTTAAAGCCTATAGTACACTCATTGATAAATCCCCGCTCAAACGTGAGATTATAGAAGGAACCGATATTTCTATTTACAGAGAACTTACCGGAGGTATTTATTTTGGAAAAAAAGAATTGAGTGATGACGGTACTATCGCATCTGATTTGTGTGAATATTCTAAAGAAGAAATAGAGCGTATTGCCCACCTTGCTTTTAAAGCAGCACAAAAAAGAAGAAAAAAATTAACGCTGGTTGATAAAGCCAATGTGCTGGAAACCTCAAGACTTTGGAGAAAAGTAGTCACTGAAATCTCAAATAAATATAAAGATGTAGCACTTGATTTCTTATTTGTTGATAATGCAGCCATGCAAATGATCTTAAATCCGAGCCAGTTTGATGTTATCCTTACCGAAAACATGTTTGGCGATATCATTTCTGATGAAGCTAGTGTTATAGGAGGATCTATTGGACTTTTGGCTTCAGCTTCTATTGGAAATTCTTGTTGTATGTTTGAGCCTATTCATGGTTCTTATCCACAAGCTACAGGAAAAGGAATTGCGAATCCAATTGCTGCAATATTATCTGCGGCTATGCTACTAGAGCATTTTGATTTAATAGGTGAAGCCACAGCTATTCGTGATGCTGTAGAAAAGGCACTAGAATTAAACCTGACTACACCTGACTTAAATTCTAATAACCCTCTTACCACCGAAAAAGTAGGAGATTTTATAGCTGATTATATTCTGAATCCTGAAGATTCAAATATGAATTTTGAAAACATACACGTAGGACAATCAACGATTATCTAGGTATACGATCATTTCTGTTTAAAAAAGAGACTGTCTGAAAAGTAACTTTCTCTGTCATTTCGTGCGGAGTCGAGAAACAATAATATTTGGTTTTCAATACATTTCGACTCCGCCTGTCTGCCGACAAGGCAGGCTCAATGTGACAGGACTGTAAATAATATACATTTCAGACAACCTCTTTTTATATAACAACACCTTAAAAAACTATATTTGTATCTATAGATTCAAACATCATACATATCGCAGATGAATAATTCTGTTTTGCTTCTGGTTTTATTATTTATATTTAATAGTGTTAATGCTCAAGAAAATAGTGTTGATGCTCAAGAAATTGTATGCTCTTCAAAAGATAAAGAGATTTTTCAATCCAAAATATCTGAACTCAAAAATAATTATACAACAAACACCAGTATAGAAGAAACTATCATATTGGTAGGAAATTCTTTTCTTGGAACTCCCTATGTTCCCAAAACACTTGAAATAGGTACTAAAGAGTCTTTGGTTATTAATCTTCAAGGGTTAGATTGTACAACCTTTGTTGAGAATGTCATTGCATTTAGCCTGATGCTAAAAAACAACCAAGATAATTTTGACAACTACACTCACTATCTTCAAAAAATTCGTTACAAAGATGGTATTCTAGATGGTTATGCTTCTCGATTGCATTATTTTTCAGATTGGATTGCTAACAATGAAAAAAAGGAAATTATAAAAAATATTACTGGAGATATTGGGGGTGAAAAATTAAAAAAGAATATCAATTTTATGAGCACTCATCGGGAACTTTATCCCTTCCTGAAAGATGATCAAAATTTCAATAGAATAAAAGAATCTGAAATGAATATGAATCAATCAGATTTTTACTATTTACCTAAAGATCAGATTAAGGATAACGAAAACTTAATAAATTCAGGGGATATTATTGCTATAACTACTGCTGTTAAAGGTTTGGATGTTAGTCATACTGGAATTGCAATACGATTAGCGTCAGGAAGAATTCATTTGCTTCATGCCTCGACCAAGGGTAAGGTTCTCATTTCAGAAGTACCTCTTGCTGCCTACCTCCAAAAATCAAAAAACAACACAGGTATCATCGTTAATAGAATTCAATAACATGATATTCCATTTCCTTTTTACTCGATAATCGAGATTTAAAGGCTAAAGGTGGCTTGCCGCGAAATCAAAATTAATTTCCTTCCGATGCCCAGTGGGATTGCCCTGAGGTAATTTACTATAATCTGCCTCAAAACTTATTACTGACTTCAACAATCGTTAAAAATTTTATATTCTATAACATTACACATCTTATTATTTTTAAAGCTTGAGCTAAATTGCTAATTTAGTGGCGCTAAAGAAAAAAGAAAATGATGCTTCCCAGAACAAACATTGAACATAAATTAAGTAAATTACGTAGTAAAGAATTTGATTCATCCAGCTGGAGAAATCAAGTACAGGAAATTTTCAGAAAAGATCTAGCTCACGAAGAAAGAATTGTTAGAAATCTAGATTCGTCATCAGAATCTGTTGTTAATATTTTAGATTTTGATCAACTGGATACTCATAAGATCTATCATATCGATCAAATAAAAAAAATCTGTATAGATTATCGATTGCGTTTCTTGGACTCTAAATATTTTAAAGGAAAATTACCTAAATCTGCAATCTCTGCAATTAAAGATTTAGAGAAAAAACATCAAACTGAACTTAAAGGATTTAAAATTATTGCTCCGTCTAAACTTTTCAAATTAGAAAATGCAGATGATCCTCTTCTCTTTGCTCCTATGGGGAATGATTATTTTTACTTGGTTCATAAGTGGGGAAATGATCTGCATCCTCTTCGTAAAATAATGATGTGGTCTTTTAAAAGTTTTGAAAATTTACTATTTCTTACCTTTTTAGTGAGTCTTTTGCTTACTTTCATGGTTCCTGATGGTTTATTTACGAAGGAAAGTAATACGTCTACTTTTATAATGGTTTTTTTCTTTATGTTTAAATCGGTAGCTGCAGTGGTATTATTCTATGGATTTGCACTAGGTAAAAATTTTAATCCGGCCATTTGGAATAGCAAATATTTCAATGCATAGCATGAAGTCTATTTTGATAGAAGGGTATGCAGAATTCACAAAAACGAATCAAGTTATATTAGTTATATCACAAAAGTAAAATAGTAAATAGAGAGCAATAATTATAGTACTACGAACTAAAACCTATATCCTACAGAATCAATATTCCTTCAAAAGTTGCTGAAATGTATAGTTTCTTTTGTAATTTTATTAAAAATTTAAAAACTTATGTTTCCAGAGAGTGAATACGAAAGAGTATATACCGGTAGTCTGGTTAATATTCAATTTCTACAGACTTTACTTCAAGATAGAGGTATCAACTCTATAACTCGAGACGAGATGAAATCTGGAATGATGGCTGGTTTTGGTGGAGGTGTCCCTGATCACATACAACTTTTTGTAAAAAAGGATGATATGGAAGAAGCCCTTCCCATTATAGAAAAGAGTCTTTCTTGATCGTATGGAAAATGAAGATAAATCTCCCAGAAAAACATGGGACTTAATGATTGGTATCGCCTTAATTCTCTTTGGAGGCCTAAGACTTTACAATAGATGGCAAACAGAAGCAAATTGGAGTTTGCAATCTATTTTAACAATTCTGTTTATTGGTTATGGTGCTTTTTTAGTTTTCAGGTATTTTAAAAATTCATCAAAACTCTAGTCTAGCCCTTATTTAGATTTCTTAGGAATCTTACTCATTGCATGTTCTGAAATAGCGGTAATTGATAATGACGGATTCACTCCCGGATTTGCAGATATCATAGAGCCATCACATATATACATGTTTTTATATCCAAAAACCCTATTGTTTTTATCAATTACACCTTCAGAGGGATTATTCCCCATTACTGCACCTCCGAGTATATGAGCAGTAGAGGGAATCCCGGCCAAGGGTTCTAAACCAAAAACAGTTTCCTTTCCCTTAATCAAAGATGCGTATTTCTTTGCCAACCCCAGAGATTGGGGGATGAACGCTGAAGGTTTTTTCCCTTCTGCAACCCTGGTATTCATAATTCCCAAGGTATTGCGTTTTAGCCTTAGGGTACTATCTAGTGTTTGCATAAATAGTAAAACAACTGTGCTTTTGGCCCAATCCCTAGTCGTATACAATTTGATATAAGACATAGGGTGTTTTATAAAGCTCGTGATCATTTTTACTACTCTAACTATCGTATTCTTGCCATGGGTTAATGGTAAATGCGATAATCGCCAAAAACCAGACCCTTTGGCATATCGTACAATTTCAAGATGGCTATTTTTATCAGTATTAAGTATGGATCCAATCGCTACTCCTTTTGACATATCTTTTTTCCCATCGAGGTTGGTAACACTAATAAGACTTTCGTTATTTGTTCGAATATCAAACCCTAATCTATCCGAAAGTTTGGGTAGTGATTTTTGTTTAAGCTTAAGCAATAATTTAACAGTCCCTAAAACGCCTCCAGAAAAAATTACACCTTTGGTTTTAACAGATTTATGTGACTTAGAGAATCGTGTAGAAGATTTATATTTAATTTCATACCCATCCCTATTGGGAATAACATCATATACTTCTTGCTCTGCAAGAATTTCTGCCCCTAATTGCTGTGCCAAGTACAAATAATTTTTATCCAAAGTATTTTTTGCTCCGAATCTACATCCCGTCATACAGCCGCCACAGTAATTACAACCTGTTCGATCTGGTCCCTTTCCATCAAAATAAGGATCAGAAACTGTTTCATTGGGTTTCCCAAAAAAGACGGCAACATTTGTAGGTTCAAAACTTTTATTTCTATCCATTTGAGAAGCCATCTCCTTTAATGCCTTATCTCCATCAAAAAGCTTTGGATTTTTTTGGGCGCCAAGCATATTCAACGCTATTTTATAAAAAGGTGCAAGATCTGATTGCCAATCTGCCAATTCACTCCAACTACCAGAAGTAAAGAATTCTTTTTTAGGAATGGGCAAGGTATTCGCATACACCAATGAGCCTCCACCGACACCTGTACCTGATATAACAACTACATGCTTAAAAAAAGACATCTTCATGATACCAAACCACCTAAAAAATGGTATCCAAAGCCATTTTTTGAGATTCCAGTTGGATTTAGGAAAATCTTGAGCAGCATACCACTTACCTTTTTCAATAACTAAAACCTTATAGCCTTTTTCTGAAAGTCTTAAAGCACTTACTGATCCTCCGAAACCACTACCTATAATGATATAGTCATATTCCATATTCATACCCTTAATTTTAAGTTTGTGCAAGGTTTACAAACACATGGCAAAATAAATCCCTGATCAATTTCATGTTGCAACAAAGAGATTTCATCCCTATTTTGCCATGTTACCTCGCCTTCTATTAGTTTTAACTTACAAGTACCGCATTGTCCCATTTTACAGGCATGAGAAAGTTCTTTACGATTTCGTATAGAAGCCTCAAGAATTGTTTCAGAGGTGTCTACTGAAAATGAGGTTTGATTAGGGTTCAATATCTCTACATGATTCGTATATCCTGTTAACTTCTTTGAAGCATATACAAATTTTTCTGTATATATTTGGTCTTCTGAAATTCCAATTGAGCCCAACACAACTTTTGAAGCCTCCATCATTGGTTTTGGTCCGCAAATATAGCATTGCGTATTTACTGAAATATTATTAAAATACTGGCTTTGTTCTTTTATGTCTAAAATTTTGTAACTCAAAAAATACGTTAACCGATCTTCATGTTTTTTTGAAAGTTCTTCTATTTCCTTTTCAAATATTACATCTATGGCACTTCTACATCCATACAAAAGGGTTACCCGTTGGTTTGAGGTATGCAGAACAGTCTTCAACATAGAAATTATGGGTGTAATACCGCTTCCACCCGCAATTAGCAACATAGGATTTTGCAATACTTCAGGCAATACAAATTGACCATAAGGACCAGAAACTCTTAGCTTATAACCTGATTGTATAACATCCAAAAGATGATTCGATAATTTTCCGTTAGCCACTCTCTTAACTGCTACCGCTAATTTACCGGTTAAAGGATCTTCACAAATAGAATAACACCTACTTACCAGGCGATTATTTACGTAATCAGAAATAACAACATATTGACCAGATTGATAGGTAAAAGGAATAGTATCTAAGTTTCTAAACACAATTTTTATAGCATCATGTGTCTCATGAAATACATTTTCAACCTCCAGAATATAATTCCACTTTTTATGATCAAGTAAATCGAAATAGGTATTTTTCTTTCTTAGAAGTTGTAAATCATACTTTCCAAAACCTTCAATAGGTGATTTTTCTTTTCGCAATTCATTTTCATAATCCAGAAAACAATTTTTATAGCTATAGAAAGGAACTCGAGGATATAAATGATGCATTAAATGGTAGCTTTGGTATAAAGACAGAAACTCTAACCCGGGAATGGTTATAGCTCTTGTATTATGATATTTTCCCAGGTTATGATGTGGATAATGAGGAATCCAATCAAAAGAAAAAGCTAAAACAGGAGCCGCAATTAATGCTGGCAAAATAAAAACATAGAAAAGCAACTCTCCTTCACCAATTAAAATTATTGAACCTATACTAGTTAACTGAAACACCAAAAAGAAAAGAGATTGACTTCTAACCGATTTCATGGTAATATTTTTCTTACTATCTTTTCCCAGAGACAGCTTAAAATAATGCGCGATTAAAGTAAGGCATCTAAAAAATACCAAAAATGCATTTTTCCCATTTACATAATTGTCGGGATCTCTTACAGGATCGTTTGTATGAGCATGATGTTGAAGGTGAATAACCACAAAGGCAGAAAAAGGAAAAAGCAAAAAAAAGCTTGATCCCCATCCCAGAGCATTTTCAATTTTTTTAAAAGACCTAATACCCCCAGATATATTACCGTGACTCGCCTCATGTGCCACAGTAAACATGCTGTATGCCATTGCTGCTCCACTACAAGCTATCCAAACTTTTGAAAATCCCATTTTGAATAGATAACAGAGTAGTATATAACCAGAAAGTAAGGATAGGAATAAAATTATAGTAGGCCAAGCAACCTTTCCAGTATATTTTAACCATATATCTAGATCTTTCATTCGGTAAATTATTAAGTTTGAAAAAAAAGATGTTGAAATCAAACTATTATTGTAAATATAGTTCGATTTTATGAATTAATCAATTATGGGGAGAAAATCTATCGCAAGGAAAAGAAAAAGCAAGGATAAAAAAGTTGAACAATGGACACAGGCCATACTTCCAAAACTTAAACGCAAAGATCTTGGAAATCTAACCATGAATGATCTGGCCCTATTGATGAATAAGAGCAAGTCGACTATTTATGAATATTTTACAACAAAAGAAGAGATTTTTGAATATATCACGCAAGTAAGAATTGATCGCCTAAATGCATATAAGCATGAAATTACTTCTGAAATTTTACAATTAAACTATCATTATGAAACTCTGGCAGCAATCCTAACCGATGGAGCAAAAGATATTTCTGCATTTTATCTAAAACAATTACGAGAACATTATCCAGGTGCCTGGAAAATTATTGAAGATTTTTTGTTTGGATTATTAGACGATTTTAAACAAATGTACCTTAATGGCATTAAGAATAACTTATTTAAAGCCGTATCTATAGATCTTCTTCTTAAACTCGATCAATATTTCATCTTACAATTAATTACAGATGATTCCTTTTTTAATCAAAGTAAAGAAACCCTCGAATCCACTATTAAAGACTACATGTTTTTAAAGTTTGAAGGATTAATGAAATAAAAAAGCTCTTCTGGATCGCCTTCATTCTATAAGAATCGAAAGAATCTATGAATTCTAAGTCACTAACAAATAGAGAAATTTAAAATGTTAAGAAGTGACATTTTCTATTCCTTTCTAGACAAAACGACCTTACTTTTAAATGTAATATCTCGTTAAACATTTACTGCGTACATCTTATCTCGTAGCTCTTTAATTTTACTATCACTCATGTAATCGTCAAAAGTTGTATATCTATCGATTACACCATTGGGAGTAAGTTCTATAACCCTGTTAGCTACCGTTTGAGCGAACTCATGATCGTGAGTGGTAAATAACACCGTTCCTTTAAATTTTTTCAAAGAATTATTGAACGCAGTGATCGACTCAAGATCCAGGTGATTGGTGGGCTCATCCAACATCAATACATTGGCACGAGTCATCATCATTTTTGATAACATACAACGTACTTTTTCTCCTCCTGATAGTACATTAGATTTTTTTAGTGCTTCTTCTCCACTGAAAATCATTTTCCCCAAGAAACCACGAAGAAAAACTTCTTCACGTTCTTCCTCAGTAGTGGCCCATTGGCGTAACCAATCCACCAATGTCAAATCATTCTGAAAATATTCACTATTATCGGCAGGTAAATATGACTGCGTTGTGGTAATACCCCAGGAAAACTTACCAGCGTCAGCTTCTTGCTTATCATTCAATATTTGATAAAAAGCAGTAGTAGCTCTGGAATCTTTTGAGAAAACCACTACTTTATCTCCCTTTGCAAGATTAATATCTACATCTTTAAACAATATTTCTCCTTCTAAACTTGCCGCCAGGCTTTCCACATTTAAAATCTGGTCTCCCGCTTCTCTATCCCTTTCAAAAATAATAGCCGGATAACGACGACTTGAAGGCTTAATGTCCTCAATGTTGAGTTTTTCAATCATTTTCTTACGAGAGGTTGCTTGTTTCGATTTAGCTACATTGGCACTAAATCGGGCAATAAACTCTTGTAATTCTTTTTTCTTTTCTTCTGCCTTCTTATTTTGTTGTGCTCTCTGTCTGGCCGCTAGCTGAGAAGATTCGTACCAGAAAGTATAGTTTCCGCTATAGTGATTAATCTTTCCAAAATCAATATCAGAAATATGGGTACACACCGAATCCAAAAAATGTCGGTCGTGAGATACTACTATTACCGTATTCTCATAATTAGCCAAGAAATTCTCTAACCAGGAAATCGTTTCATAATCCAGGTCGTTAGTTGGCTCATCCATAATCAATACATCAGGATTACCAAATAAACACTGAGCTATTAACACACGTACTCGTTGTTTAGTGTCAAGATCAGACATTTGTGTATAATGCAAGTCTTCTTTGATGCCCAAATTAGAAAGCATTGCCGCTGCATCACTGTCGGCATTCCATCCGTTCATTTCTTCAAATTGAACCTGCAACTCTCCAATCTTTTCTGCATTCTCATCGGTATAATCTGCATAAAGGGCATCAATTTCTTTTTTGATCTTATAGAGAGGTTTGTTACCCATGATAACAGCTTCTAACACTGTATATTCGTCATAAGCATAATGATTCTGTTCTAAAACAGACATTCGCTTACCTGGTTCGAGATGAACATGACCCGAAGTAGGTTCTTGTGCACCAGAAAGTATTTTTAGAAACGTTGATTTTCCTGCACCATTGGCTCCAATAATACCATAACAATTACCTTGTGTAAAAGTAGTATTTACCTCGTCAAAAAGAATTCGTTTACCAAATTGAACCGAAAGATTAGAAACTGATAACATGATTAAAAAGTTGTAAAATTTGAATTTGGCGCAAAAGTAGAAAAATCGATTCAGAACCAGAAACAATCTAGCATTAAATTAAAATCATTATCAAACGATTATCTATTTACCGATTCAAAAACCTTATCTGTTGCCTTCAATGCATAATACAAAATTCCATATCCTAATAATATCCTAATAATTAAAGAATTAACGTATCGTTAACAAATGAAAAAGACGTTTCACTTTACTTTTGAACAATAGTCAGATAATTACTACACCCAAAATGCGATGTTCCTGGATTACATATTTTACAAAGATTTCTTTGTTGTGCTATTGTTTTGGCAGCTGCACCTCTCCTGAAGAAAATAATAGAGAATACACTTATTTTGGCGGAGAAATTGTAAATCCCAACACCAATTATGTCATCCTTTCTAAGGGAAATGGGGCAAACGATACTATACAACTTGATAGAGACAATAGGTTTTTGCACAAAATCAAGAACCTAGAAGAAGGTATTTACTTCTTCAGACACAATCCAGAAAATCAGATTGTACTTATCGAAAAAGGGGATAGTATTCTTTTACGTCTTAATACATTAGAATTTGATGAGTCTCTTGTTTTTACCGGTGATGGAGCAAGAAAAAACAATTTCTTGATCGACATGTATTTACAAAATGAAATAGAGCGTGAAAAACTAAGAAGGACTGAACTTCAGTTATCGCCATCTTATTTCAAGAGAAATCAAGATTCTCTAATTAAACGAAAGCTAAAGGCTTATGAAAAATTAACGAAAAAGCATGAATTAAGCACCTTGGCAAAAAAGATAACGCAAGCCAGTTTTATATTTGATTATTATACAAGACATGAGTTATATTTTCATCGTCGCTATGGAATAGGCGGTTTAGATTCTACGAAAGATCTTCCTGAATCTTTTTTTGACTATCGAAAAGATATCAATTTTAACGATGAAGAGCTTAAACGACTTTATTCCTATAATAGGTATCTAAATTATTATTTTACAAATTCGTCCCTTAGAGATTACAATAACGAATTTTCACAGTATGAAGGTGAAATTGGGAGCACAGTTTATAAATTAGATCTGGTTGATAGTCTAGTACAAAATCCATACATAAAAAATAACTTATTAAGAAGAGTTACAGCCAATTTTTTGCTGGAAAGCAAGAATGATCATGACTCAAACAAAGTGCTGAATCATTACCTAAGTGTAAGCTCTAATAAAAAATCTCAAAAAGAATTAAGAAAGTTAAATAGAGCCATTTCCAGGTTAAGACCAAATCATCCAATACCTGAACAAAAACTCATAACAGCCAATGGTGAAATTATAGAACTCACTTCTCTTTTTAATAAACCTATTACAGCTCTGTACTTTTGGTCTATGGATAGGAAAGATCACTTTATAAAATCGCATGAAAAGGCTTCATATCTGAGTGCATTATATCCTGAAATCGATTTTATTGCCATCAATACCGATGATGAACAGACAAAAAACTGGTTAAAAACTATCAAAAGACATCATTATAATTTAGGCAAAGAGTATGAATTTAAGTATCCCAAATGTTCTTCTGAAGAGTTAGTAATTTATAATCGTAACAAAGTAATTCTCGTTGATAAAGAAGGAAAAATTATTAATGCTAAAGCAGATTTATTTTCTTCTAAATTAGAAAAGCAGCTCATGAAATACTCAAGATTGGCAAGTCTTCAAAATAATAAAAGCTACCCTATAAATAAAAAGTAGCTTTTATTATATGTTTAATATGCTTTTTTAGATCTTAATTTCCTTTCTTATAATCTGCCAGGAATTTTGCAAGTCCAATATCAGTTAATGGATGTTTTAGCAACCCTTCAATAGATGATAAAGGTCCAGTCATTACATCAGCACCAATTTTTGCACAATCTATGACATGCATTGTATGTCTCACTGAGGCAGCCAAAATCTGCGTAGTAAATCCATAATTATCATAGATCATTCTCATCTCGGCAATCAAATTAAGTCCATCGGTAGAAATATCATCTAGCCTTCCTATAAAAGGGGATACATACGTTGCTCCTGCTTTTGCAGCAAGTATTGCTTGACCTGCAGAAAAAACTAATGTACAATTGGTTTTGATCCCGTGATCGCTAAAATATTTTATTGCTTTTACACCATCTTTAATCATGGGCACTTTAACAATAATCTGATCGTGAAGTTTTGCCAACTCTTGTCCCTCTTTGATAATTCCTTCGTAGTCGGTAGCAATCACCTCGGCACTAACATCCCCGGTTACAATATCACATATTTTTTTATAATGATTAATAATATTCTCTTTCCCCGTAATCCCCTCTTTTGCCATTAACGAAGGGTTTGTAGTAACGCCATCTAGAACACCTAAGTCCTGAGCTTCTTTAATTTGGTCTAGATTTGCCGTATCAATAAAAAATTTCATTGTTGTTGTGTTTATTTAATTTTATAATGATTCATTAATAATTTCTCGTAAGTTTTATCTGGTAGAATGCGCTTTAGCACAATAGAAAACTTTTGCATAAATGCCCCTACTTTATAATGTATTTTCGGATTCTTAGTTTTGATAATCCTATAAACTGCTTTTGCCATTTCTTGAGGATCACTTCCTTCATCTACGTGCTCATTTATGAGTTCTAGTGCGTTGCCATAAGATTTTGCATAAGGAGACCCTTCTCTCACCGGGGCATGGTATCGACCTGCTGCAATATTGGTAGCAAAATCTCCAGGAGCAACGTTAGCCATCTTAATATTAAAACCCTTTAATTCCATACGCCAAGCTTCAGTTGTCATTTCAAGAGCTGCTTTAGAGGCACTATAAATCCCCCTGTAAGGCAATCCCATGTAGCCAGCTATTGAGGTTATATTAATGATCAAACCATGACCTTGTTTACGCATCAAAGGTAAAACGGCTTTGGTAACATGTATAGGCCCAAAATAATTGGTTGTAAAGTTTTTTAATATCTCTACATGGGGTACTTCTTCTATTGCTCCCATAATCCCTGCACCTGCATTATTGATCAATATATCTAATCGCCCATGTTTTTGTTCGATATGGCGAACTGCAGTTTCTATACTATCAACATCGGCAACATCAAGTTGTAATAATGCAAATGATTCAAAGCTTTTAAATTTTTCGGGGTTACGACTTGTCCCGTAAACTATATATCCTTTATCTTTAAGAAATGTTCCTATTGATTTACCTATTCCCGAAGAACCACCTGTTATTAAAACAACCGTAGATTTTTGATCTCTGTTCATGGGCGCAAATATACAATTATGATTTGCGAATCACGACTAAAGATTATCGAATTATTATGAAGAAATCAAAAATAATCTTGCTAACAATTGGGCACAAAAAAAGGCAAGCTACCTACATCACACCGCTACGACCATTTACCTTTGCTGCGTTCCCGCCCTGGAGGATTCAACAGGAGCTGGTTGTGTAGGACTTGCCGGGTGCAAAGATACAACCTTTAGTTAATATTACAATCATTTTTCAAACCCAATTAAAATAAATATCTTGCTCTAAATTTTAATTATTAAAATGAACATTCGTAATCTCTTCGGCATCATAGCCTTAAGCATACTCTTTTTTTCTTGTGGGAGTAATCAAAATAAGAAAAAAAGTTACTTTAGCATTGTTACAGATAACAATCAGGCAATATTTAAACTGGGGGAAACTATAAAAGCTTCTATTAGGAATGATAAAAATATAGAAATTGATTCTGTTACATACTTGTTGAATAATAAAAGAATTACTGCCAATCGTGATTTTACTTATGAAGAAAAAATAGATGATGAAAAATTGGGAAATCATATCCTGAAGGCTCAAGTATTTTATAACGGAAACATCGATACGATAACCAAAAAGATAGTTTTTCTTAACAATGCCTCACCCAAA
The DNA here is from genome assembly GCF_042682765.1 of Aquimarina celericrescens. NCBI lineage: Bacteria > Pseudomonadati > Bacteroidota > Flavobacteriia > Flavobacteriales > Flavobacteriaceae > Aquimarina > Aquimarina celericrescens. Next base: position 47,513 of record NZ_JBHUHY010000016.1, read on the forward strand.
TTATACTCTTATAAAATCATTGCAGAATACCCTCATGATAAAAAGGCTTTTACCCAGGGGTTAGAATTTTTTGGTGACACTCTATATGAAAGCACAGGAAAAAATGGTAAGTCTTCCTTAAGAAAAGTAAATTATACAACCGGAGAGGTGCTTCTGAAAAAAGAAGTACCAAAACAGTTTTTTGCAGAAGGTATTACTATTCTAAACAATAGAATAATTCAATTGACCTGGCGATCCAAAGAAGGTTTTATCTATGATCTAAAAACTTTAGACAAAACAGGCACTTTTAGCTACAACAAAAGTAAAGAAGGTTGGGGACTATGTAACGACGGCGACATTATTTATAAGAGTGATGGTACGCAAAAAATATGGCTTCTCGATTCTAAAACTCTTGTTGAAAAAGATTATATAGAAGTGACTACAAACAAGGGAGTTAAATCTAAATTCAATGAATTAGAGTGGATCAATGGTAAGATCTATGCAAATACCTGGCAAAAAGATGGTATTGCAGTTATTAATCCAAAAAATGGTGCTCTTGAAGCTGTAATCGATCTTTCGGGATTACGAAAAAAAGTGTCTCAACATTCTGATTTAGATGTCCTAAATGGTATCGCCTACAAAGCCAACACAAATCAATTATTTGTTACCGGAAAAAATTGGGACAAACTTTTTGAAATTGAAATTGTTAAATAGTTGATAGTTGATAGTTGACGGTAATTAGATAAATAAGAATAAACCTCGCATTCATAATTCATAATTCATAATTCATAATTCATAATTCATAATTCATAATTCATAATTCATAATTCATAATTCATAATTCATAATTCATAATTCATAATTCATAATNCCTTAATTTAAAACCTTATACTGCAACACCATAATAAGTATCTCGTTATTGTTGTAGACAAATAATAAACCGTACCTTTGCGGCTTATTTTTACTATATGAACAAATTTGAAGAGTTAGGACTGGGTGAAGCCATAATTAAGGCGGTGAATGATATGGGATTTGAAACCCCTAGTGAAGTACAGGAAAAGGCAATCCCTATCTTGCTTGAAAAGGATACAGATATTGTAGCGTTAGCTCAAACAGGAACAGGAAAGACCGCCGCTTTCGGTTTTCCTTTAATCGAGAAAATAGATAGCAGCAGCAGAATTACGCAAGGACTAATCCTGTCCCCCACTCGTGAGCTTTGCTTACAAATTACCAACGAGCTTAAGAATTACTCAAAATTTATCCCTGGACTTAATACTGTGGCTATTTATGGAGGGGCAAGTATTACTGATCAGGCCAAACAAATAAAACGAGGTGCTCAAATTGTAGTAGCAACTCCTGGACGCATGCAGGATATGATCAATCGTAAAATGGTTGATATTTCTAATATTGATTACTGCATATTAGATGAAGCAGATGAGATGCTCAATATGGGGTTTTATGAAGATATCAAAGCTATATTATCTAACACTCCGGATGAAAAAAGCACCTGGTTGTTTTCGGCTACTATGCCCAAAGAAGTATCGACCATTGCCAAACGTTTTATGCACGACCCGGTAGAAATTACCGTAGGTCATAAGAATACGGGTTCTAAGAATGTTTCTCATGAATATTATGTGGTTAATTCCCGTGATCGCTATGCTGCCTTAAAACGGCTTGCAGATGCCAATCCAGACATCTTTTCGGTTATCTTTTGTCGTACTAAACGAGATACTCAAAAAGTAGCAGAAAACCTCATAGGAGATGGATATAATGCCGCAGCATTGCATGGAGATCTAAGTCAAAATCAGCGCGATATGGTTATGAAGAGCTTCAGAAATCGACAAATACAAATGTTGGTGGCGACTGATGTGGCAGCAAGAGGAATCGATGTAGATGATGTTACTCACGTCATCAATTATCAATTACCTGATGAAATAGAAACCTATACGCACCGTAGCGGAAGAACAGGACGTGCTGGAAAAAGTGGTGTGTCGATGGTAATCGTTTCAAAAAGTGAGGTAAGAAAAATAAAATCTGTTGAGCGCATTATCAAAAAGAATTTCGAAAAGAAAGAAATTCCGAATGGAGAAGAGATATGTCAGGTACAATTGTTTCATTTGGCAAGTGATATTGCAAAAGCAGAAATAAACCATGAGATCGATAGTTACCTTCCTTCTATTAATGAAGTTTTAGAAAACTTCTCCAAAGAAGAGTTAATTAAAAAGTTTTTTTCTGTTGAATTTTCACGTTTCCACAATTATTATAAAAATGCAAGAGACCTTAATGTTATAGGGGGAGATAGCGCGAGAGATTCTGGAGGTGATGGAAGCACACGATATTTTATCAATGTTGGTGAAAAAGACGGATTTGACTGGATGACCTTAAAGGACTTCTTAAAAGAAGTATTAGAACTTGGAAGTGATTCTTTAAGTCGCGTTGATGTAAAAGAAAGTTTTTCTTTTTTCAATACCAGTGCAGAGTATCAAGAACGAGTACTTGCTGTTTTTGAAGACTTTAAGATGGAAGGCCGTAAAGTAAATGTTGAAGTTTCTAAAGGTTCTGGAAACCGTAGAGGTAGTAAACGTCGCCGTGATACCAGTGACGGTGGTTTTAAAGGAAAACGAAGAAGCGAAGGGTTTAAACCTAAAGGAAAAAAGCGTTTCGATTCTAATGAGAGTAGCCGAGAGGGTGGTAACCGAAGAAGAGATCGTAGAAAACGTAGCGATCGAAGATAAATTATATACATTAACATAGTAATATGATTTTTGGCGCGATTTTTATGTTATCTTAATATATATAGAACGTCATACTATTATATGAAGAGAATACTATTTTACATACTAGTACTTGCAAAAAGTGCAACTGCATTTGCACAGGAAAACAATACAGAGACAGTTTCTGGAAAAGTGCTCAACGCCGCAACAGACCAAAAGCTTGAAAATGTTAATATCGTTAACCTTTCTCAAGTGATTGGTACTATTACTAATGGTGAAGGTGATTTTACCATTCAGGCACAGGTAAATGATACGCTATACTTTTCATATATTGGTTACAAACCAATTAGAGTACGAGTTACCAACGACTGGATCAAGTTTGGTGACGTGAAAATTAAAATGACCGAGCTAGGAATTGCCTTGGAAGAAGTAATAGTCGCTGATATACAATTAACCGGATATCTAGAAATTGATGCTAAGAGAATTCCGGTATACAATAACTATAGATACAGTATTTCGGGACTAAACTCAGGGTATGAAGGTGGCAGTAGGCAACCAGGAGCTGTTAACAAAGTACTGGGTGCTATTTTTAACCCTGCAGATTTTTTATATAATATTTTTAGCAAACGCTCTAAAGAACTTAGAAAACTGCGGAAAATGAAGAAAGATGATCAAATTAGGAATTTACTCGAAAATAAATTTGATCGTGAAACTTTAATGGCCCTTTTGCAAGTAGAACGTTTAGATATTGATGAAATTCTTAGAAATTGCAATTACTCAGTCGATTTTATAAAATTTGCCAACGATCTTCAAATATTGGATGCCATAAGTGAATGCTATGAGGAATACAAGGTATTAGACAGAAAGTAGCACTCTTATCTCTCGGAATGTAATGCAATTCTATTGCCTTCAGAATCGATAAAACTAGCCATAAAGCCATGATTTTCTGATATTTGTTTTTTATCTGAAATGACCTTTCCTCCCGCTACTTCTACTCTACTAATTTCATTAGCTACGTCTTCACATGAAAAATATACCAAAACCCCATCATTGCATGGTTTATAGTGTTCTCCTGCTCGTATCAATGTCCCAGTAGCCATACCTGTCTGATTTTTATTAGGAAACCATCCCATTTCAAGGCCATTCATTTTTTGCAAATCAATCTCAATACCAAAGACATTTTCATAAAAAGCTTTTGCCCTACTCATATCTGTAACAGGAATTTCGAACCAGATAACCATAACGTATAGTTGTTAGTTCTTATAAAGTTACATATTATCATGATATCGTGCAATAATCTGCTCGTGACTTTTGATTACCTTCTTGGCCCATTCCATTCGTTTTTCTAATTTTTCCTGTTCTGATAATCGCCAAATAATATCTGTTCTTCTTAATTCTGAAGTAACGTGCTGTAAAATTATAGCAGCTGAAACTGAAATATTTAGACTTTCGGTAAAACCGACCATGGGTATATGTAATTTGCAATCTGCTGCCTCAAGCACCAAATTGCTTAACCCTTGTTGCTCTCTGCCAAAGAAAAAAGCTGAAGGCTTTGTCACATCAAAATCTGTTAAGACCTTAGAATCATCATGGGGAGTTGTGGCTACAATTTGATATCCTTTTTCTTTTAGCTCTTTTAAACATTCCCTGGTAGTGAGATAGCGATTAATATCTACCCATTTTTGAGCTCCCATTGCTATTTCTCTATCAATACGTTTTACATTGACTTCTTCAATTACATGAACGTTCTGGATACCAAAAACATCGCAACTACGTATCACTGCACTAGTATTATGTAATTGATATACATCTTCAACGGCCACTGTAAAATGATTGGTTCTTTTTTCCAGTACCTTTTTATATAATTCAAGACGTCGTGGAGTAAGAAAGGTTTCTAAGTATTCTAGAAGTTTTATATCTACCATAACCGCTAAAATATAAAAAAGCTACCAGGATATGAACCCGGCAGCTCCACAGAAATCTACATTCTATAAAAAAACACTTAGCAAATGACAAGCATTTAAACTTGTCAAATTATGAGAAGATATCATATTTTATTCTAAATTCTATACTGCGATGATAAAGAAACCCCCCCGAAATTACCCCTAACAACAGGGGGGTTAAAGTAAACACATCGTCAAAATGCATCTTTCAACTAATCACTTAAGCAATGAACAGTTTATGTTTTTATTACCAAGTATATCTTAAGGTTAAAACCCCCTGAAATTACCCCTAAAAACAGGGGGTTTAAAGTAAACACATCGTCAAAATGCATCTTTCAACTATTCATCAAGTAAATTGTTAAATAGTCTAATTCTCCTCTTTCAATAACTTGTACTATATTTTAATTTTTTTTTAATCGCTTTTAACAATCCTATCACTTTGATATTTAAATAGATCCTATTAAATTTTCACCTAAAGTGTCAGGATAATAAGATTCCCTTATTTAAGGAACAGATAGAATTAAAAACACCAAAACATGTTTGATAGTCAAAATGTTAAGCTTAATTGAGTTAAAAAAACCATGGAGTAATACAGAGTAACGCATCACTAAACTTGTTAAGAAAGTGCTAAAAGTTTTACGGGGATACCGTAGAAAAGTTAAAGAATCCCTATATTTCGTTTGAAATTTAATGCAAATAGGAAGTATGCATTTTTCTTTACAATAAAGAGAAATTACTCTTAGACATAGAACATATCTTATACTTGTAAGAAGTAATATTGTACTCATAATGATTAATTTATTCAATTAATTGTTATTCAGACCCTGCTTTTGTCGGCTCGCCAAAGTTTTACAAATAGCGGGGTTGTTTTTTTTAGGCTATCACTTATTAAAAATAAGCAACAACATGTCTAGACATTAGACTTCATATTTTTTCATCATTCATAATTAATTATTGATCATATTGTATACTAAATTTACCAAACATCCCAAAAAAGGATATTAATTGATTATTTTTTTACGTATTCCTAGATTATATGCTCCCTTACTTATGTAATCATTCAAAACATTTGTGAAATGTACTAATACAATAGTCTTGAACTTTTGCACAATACTACGTAATTGTACTTAAAAAAGCTCAGGGTGGGGTAAGAAATAAGCTTTTTTTTATACTAAAACTACAATGTCAATTTTTCTCTTAAAACGATATTTAAATATAGTTACAATTTGTTAAATTAAATTACTAAAAAACCACCTAATTATTATGGTTAAACCATAACAATGATGTATTCATCAAAACTTAACGGCTTTTGAGTGTTCAAAATCTTAGAACCGGGCCTAACCACTTTATTTTCAGATTACTTCATCTCTTGTCCAGTCCAGAATTTGAATTTTCTTATAAAAATCCTGTAAAAGTATCCTTCGTTTACCTATTAAAATTTACGCTTCTACTATAAAAATTGTACTGTATTACCATTTATATGTTTTTGTATAAAACATCCATTGAGCATTCTGTTTCAAAAAAAATGTACGGAAATACTCTAGTTATCCTATAGTAAATAGTTTAAAAAAGAAATTCTTTAGCAAAAGCTTATCTTAATTTGTGATTGTAGATTAAAACTTGATTTCCATCTTGAATATTTCGCAACACGTCTTATTCAACAACAATAAACTCACTTCTTCGATTGAGCTGATGTTCTTCATCACTACATTCTACACCATTGGAACACTTATTAACTAAAGCAGTTTCGCCATAACCTCTTCCGGTGACACGTGACGGATCAATACCTCCTTTTTCTATAATATACTTGATAGTGCTTTTAGCTCTTTTCTCACTTAACAACATATTGTAATTATCATCTGCCCTACTATCGGTATGTGATCTTACATCTATTTTCAGTTGAGGATATTCTTTTAACGCGGCAATTATTTGTTGTAGCTCCACTTCAGCATCAGGACGGATCAAAAATTTGTTCAAGTCAAAATAAATAGGTTCTAAATCTAATATTAATGCTAAGTCGTCCCCACGACGGAATTCTTTTCGACCATCTAACCTTCCTTGAGTAAGTTGTAAGGCAAGGTCATGTTCAAACTCTAATACATTATTAGTAGTAAGTAAGGTCTCTGTTGGGGTGTATGTAGCCTTTGTAGCTCTTACTATATATGCTATGTCACATTCGAGATCAAATTTGTATTTTCCATCCTTTCCCGTAGTCGTTCGTTGCAATTCATTATTCTTATCATCCATTAAGATAACTTCTACTTCTTCCAGTTTTTCTTTAGAAGTAGCATCGGTGACCACACCGGTTACGTATTGATTACATTCAGTAATTAATTCTCCGGTTTGTTTAAAACTGTAGATATCATCATTTCCTTTCCCTCCTGAACGATTGCTTGCAAAGTATCCTATTTTGGTAGTTTCATTAAGAACAAAGGTAAAATCATCTTCATCACTGTTAACCGGTTTTCCTACATTATACGGTATTGAAAATTCATCAAGCCCTTCGGGAACAGCAACAAAAACATCTAATCCACCCAAACCTATATGCCCATCGCTTGCAAAATATAATCTCCCAGAGTCACTAACATATGGAAATGTTTCTCTACCTTCAGTATTAATTTTATCACCAAGGTTTTTTGGTTCTCCAAAGGTTCCATCGGTATTAATATCTACAACATACAAATCTGAAAGCCCTCTACTATCTGGCATGTCGCTAGCAAAATAGAGTTTGGTTCCATCTGCGGTAAGTGCGGGATGTGCTACAGAATACTCATCGCTATTAAAAGGTAGTTCTTCTATGTTTGTCCACTTATTCTCTTCGAGTGTTGCTCTGTAAATTTTCAACAAAATAGTTCCTTGTGTATTGGATCCTAATTTTTTCTTGGTATAATTATTTCTTGTAAAATATACCGTTTTACCATCCTGACTAAAGGAAGTTGATGATTCGTGAAACTTTGAATTGATTTTACCTTTCAGTTTTTTGGGAGTTTGAAGAATCCCATTAGCTGCAATCATATTAGAGGCAAACAAATCCAGAAACGGCATTTCGTTCCACTCGTGGATTGTTTTAGTCATACCACTACCACCACCTCTTGAAGATGCGAATACCAATTGTCCTTGATTGTCAAAACTGGGGGCATAATCAGAAAATTTGGAATTCACACTCAATTTCAACAACCTGAATTTCCCTGATTGCATTTCAATAAACTTTAAATAATCCCTGGTATTCATAAAATATTCAGCCCTTTGATCATTTCCGGTAAGGGTAATGAATTTTTCCATGACCTTATCTGCTTCGTCATAACGCTCGACACTTTTTAAACTTTGAGAATATCTAAATAAATACTCTGGATCTATTTCTTCTGCATAATTACTAGTTAATTTCTCATACCAGGTTACAGCCTCTTCTAGTTGTGCATTAAAATAATAGGAATCTCCCAATTTTTTAAACAATTCTAATGACTCATAACCACTCTCGGCAACCTGGAGGTATATTTTACGTGCATCTACAAAAGCAAAACGATTAAAACTCTCGTCTGCCTTTTCGAGACGTTTTTCCTGAGAATATGACATAAAAGATATTAATATGCATAAGGATAGATGTACCATGTAGTTGTTCAAATTCATCTGTCTTGGTTTTGTTTATTTCTTAGGAATGATATTTCGTTTAGAAGAAACGTGGCGTTAACATTCTATTATATTTTTTAAAGAGTTCGAACCGTAACATTACTTCATAGCTGCCATCATTAAATTGTGCTTGTCCAAGTTCTGTAGTTTCCCGATCATAAGCAAAACCTATCATCATGGCATCTGAAATCTGAAAACCTATTTGCCCGGTAACCGCCGCACTCCATCGATAGGCTGCTCCCAGAGTTAAACGATCGTATAATAAAAAGTTGGCAGACAGATCAACCTGCAAAGGGGCCCCAAATACTAATTTGGTAAGTATAGCCGGTTTCAATTTAAGATCAGGGTTGATATCAAACACATATCCCGAGATTAAATAATAGTTAATACGCTCTTCTGCCAGAAAGCTTACCGCATCACTATCACTACTGGTTGTACTTTCATCAAAATGATCAGTTTCTAATAAATTTGGTGCACTTAATCCAAAGTAAAATTTTTCTGTATGGTAGTATGCCCCAATACCTACTTGTGGACTAAATTTATTATCAATATTTGCTTCAAAAAGTGCGTCATTAGCATTAAACTGAGTCAGGCGAAGAAAATCAATGTTTAACAAATGTCCTCCTGCTTTTAATCCAAAACTTAATTTTCCTTCCTCTGAAGTTGGAATGGTGTATGAAAAATCAACTCCAAAATAGGTTTCATCGGTAGGACCTATTTCATCATTAACGATAGAGAATCCAAGGCCCACACGTTCGTTATCCCCTATGGGCGTATTAAGCGTTAACGTTTGAGTACGTGGTGCACCCTCCAAACCAACCCATTGACTGCGATGCAATCCCATGATACTCATTACGCCACGGCTACCTGCATAAGCAGGATTAACGCTAATTGTATTATACATGTATTGGGTATATTGAGCATCTTGCTGGGCTACCAGGGAGGTTCTTGTCAATAGAGATATTAACAATAGAAATAGAATAGGAATTCTAATCATTGCATTTAGGTTTAGATTTAGGGACTCCCAAATATACTAATATAAAATAAATATGACTGTTTTTGAAGAAAATAGAAAAATCTTCATCATCGTTATTAAAGACCTTATAAACCAATATAAATAAAATACCAGATTAAAATCGGGCATTATCAAAACGTAAATTGACTTATTTTGCTTTTAATCGATCAAAAAAGGGATCAAAACCGATCCCTTTTATAATTCATTTCTTATTTAAGATTATATAAATCCTCTTTTACGAGCTTCTTCTAATAACTTTTGATCGTCTGCTTTTGAGATAGAAAACATTTCTTTGATTTGATTTTTTCTTTTTTCTATAGCACTCAAAGATAAGCTTACATAATTAGGGAGATTCTTTGTTTTTACACCCCGAGATAAATGGTAGAGTATTTTTAAATTTTTCTCATCCAGAGAAAATTTATTAGTCATCATTTTTCTAAAATGATCATTTACCGTAGCGCTATAATACGCCTTACCCTTTACTATATTATTGAATGCTAAAAGCAATTCGCTTGATGTTAAATCACTTTTTATAAGGAAACCAGCAGGATTAATATTTTTAAGGATATTGTGAATTCTATGATCTTCTCGATGCATAGTCAAAATAATCACCTTTGATTTTGGAAGCAGTTCTTTTGCATGTTTTGCCAAATCTTCTCCAGAGGTAATCGTACCGTCTGAAGATGGAGGTAGTTTTATATCTACAAAAAGCATATCATAGGGTATCGTTTCTGAAGACTTAACAATTTTTTCGTATGCATCATCACAATTTGATGCAATATCGATCTTGATCTGATATTCTTTTTGGTTTTCACCTAATAAGGTATTCTTATACCCTTCGATAATCATAGGATGATCATCAATCATAAGAACTTTTAGCTTTTTCTTCATTTTTTAAATTAGTTGTTTTTTAGTTCTCAAAAAAACGGGACGTTCTTCTTATCTAACTGTGATCATAGAAAAATAGTATAACCTATCCTGAATCTATAAAGAACTGTTTTACATATTCGTTTACACCGGTACACTTACAGATACCCGGGTACCTGTGCTTTTATTACTTAAAAATTGTACCACTCCACTCATCTGACTAACTCTTGATGTAATATTTTTTAAACCAATTCCTTTTTTCACTTTTGTACTGTTAAACCCGATTCCATCATCCAAGATAGTAAGATTTATTTTATCTTCTATATAATCGAAATTAATTTTTATGCTTTTTGCACCTGAATGTTTAAAAATATTCTGCAATGATTCTTGTAAAATCCTGAATAAATTTACCTTTTTCTGGTCATCGATCACTTCCCAATCGATCTCTTCGTCATTATTAAATTCGAAATTAATATTGTTCACTTCGCATAAGTCACTAATCAAATTTTCTACCGCATCAATGTAGGCTACATCAGACGGTAAGGTCTCAGAACTCAAGTCGTGAGAAATAAGGCGTATTTCTTTTTCGATATCCTTGAGCTCATCTATGTATTTGTTACGTGCCTCTGTAAAGCCATCGTTGGCTCGTTGGTTGATCCCATCCAGACTTAATCGCACTCCAAATAAGCGACCCAATACGCCATCATGCAACTCCTCAGACATACGTTGCTGTTCTAGTTTTCGACCTTCTTCCAATTTAATTTGCTGGTTAAGCAGCAAGCGATAGATCTCTTGATTCGCTTCTTGCTGGGTCTGGGCAAACAATAGTTCTTTATTACTTTGCTGCTGTCTAAAAATGATATATCCTAATAAAAACAAAGCGGTTAAGCCTAATATCGCAATGATCAAAATTTCATTCTCCCGACTTATTTGTTGGTTTTGTTCTGCGATTTCATCGGTTTCAAATCGTATTCGTGCGAATTTGTCTCTGCTTAATCTCTCTTGATTTTGTAAACTATCATTAAGTGCAATGTATTGATTGGCATAAACTAATCCTTCATTTTCTGGTGAAACATCCTTAAGTAGTAACAGAGACTTAAGTAAATCTTTTTTAGAATTTACTGATTGCGCCACATCCCTTGCATATGAGGCATATTTATTCGCCGTACTATCTACACCAATGGTATCATAATACTCAGCTAGATGCAAATTACTTGTGATTAGACCACTTTTATCATTTATACTATCCCTTATACCTAATGCTATATTAAATGAATCTAATATACCTTTCGTTTCTCCTGACAAAAACCTTGCATAAGCAATATTATCAAGTAACCTAGCATGAAATCGAGGATTTTTTTTCGCTAATCCTTCATAATTTATGGCTCGCTCATAATATTCAATAGCTTTATTGTACAACTTTTGATCCTTAAAAACCACTCCAATATTATTAAGTGCTTGAATTTCCATATACTTACCCCTCTCCAGCTTCTTTGCATAATCCAACGCATTTTGATAATTTTCAATGGCTTCTTCATACATTCCTACGTCTTTAGACAACACGCCCAAATAATTGTAGCAAAAATTTAAATATAAAAAATTGTTTGATTCTTTAAACTGTTCAATAGCATTAATCATATTAGCTTCACTACCTACATAGTCTTTAAAACTCCGCTGGATAATCGCCATATTAAATAAAGGTATACCATGGTCATCTGGGTATTTCTTATTCATTTTACTATAAATCTTATCAGCATTTATGTAGTTATAGAATGCACTATCTTTTGAACTTTGAGTTTCATAATATGATCCTATGTTACTATAAGATTTTGCAATACCAAAAGAATCCTTGGTTTTCTTTGAAAGAAGAAGTGTTAAATCATTAGTTTTCTTAAACTTATCATATTTCTTTAAACCATAATATAGATATCCAATCTCTAATAAAATCACTCTTTTTTCTCTATTTTCAGGCAGCTTAATAGACCAAAACAAAGCATTATTTAAATTAGAAATTCTTTGTTCTTCGGAAAGTAGATCATCCTTGGCTTTTTCTATATAGTTGTTTATCATCTTTGTTTTATCTTCTTCTTTACTAACAGCTGGCTTTTTATTAGTATTAGAACATGACAAATTAATTAGAAGTATAATTGACAATATGTATATAATATAACGGCTCATTAAGTTTAAACATTTTAAAAAGAATTTAAAAAATTTATTTAAAAGAAAAAAGCCTTATTACAAAATTAATAAGGCTGATATTCTTTTGTGGGTAAATTACTTTTTTTCAAGTTCCATTTCCCCTAGGAGGTATTGATGATGGAAGCTCCTCTTCAGATCCGAATTCATCAACAAACTCAACTCCTAATTCATCATTGACGTTGTCTTTTTCACACGCCAAAAACATGCTACTCATGAGTAATACTGCGAATATAATTTTTATAGTCTTCATACCTATATATGTTTTAGAATATTATTTTATAAATTTGTTTCTAATTCTTATTATATTATACTTTTACAGGAGGTATTGATGATGGAAGCTCCTCTTCAGATCCCGATTCATCAACGAACTCAATTCCAACCTCTTCATTTACTGAATCCGCTTCACACGCGATAAAAAATGTACTTAAAAATAATACTGTAAATAAAGTCTTAATTGTTTTCATATGTTCTCTTAGTTTTTTTGTTTTCATTCAAAGACCAATAAAGATCTTTGTGGGGTAAATTAATATATTCATTTTTCTTACTTTGGGTAATCGTTGCGCTTACGATTTTGTAGGAAAAAAGTGGATTATAAATTGACTATTTCTCCTTTTGTACACTACAAATGTAGGTCTAAACCTCGCGCGCGCCCAATAAATAAAGGTCTCTTTAGTGAATTGACCTTTTTTAGGGGTAAATAGACCGTTTATACGGGTACTTAGATGGATTTCAAAATAGGGGATTTTTCTTGTAGGAATTAGCGTACGATTTTCACTTGTATGAATCAACAAGTTTACTCAACAAAAAAACCGATAAATCATACGATCTATCGGTTACTATCTAAAAAATGTTTTGTAATACTAAATATGGATCAGGCTTTTTTTGGCCAGATTATCTTTAATCTCTTCTACAGTATTCTTGTACGATTTTGAAAAAGGAATCATATCGTTGGTATTTTTAATAGCACATTTGGCCTTGCCAAAATGGATCCTCGAGACATAATGCGTATTGATAATGTAACTATTGTGAATTCGCACAAAATGGTCTGGCAATAAATTTTGAAAATGTTTGAGGGTCTTAAAAGCTTCTACTTTATTACCATTGCTCATAATAAAATCGGTAGTGTTGTTATCTGCTTTTAAGTAGAGTACTTCTTCGACATCCACAAAGCGATAATCGCCATAAGATTTAAAACAAAGTGTGTTATCTGCTACCTCGTTAAAATCTTTCTCAAACCGCATTAATGTTCGTAAAATCTGACTTTTACCCATTGGTTTTAAAATGTAATCCAGTATCCTGTTGCGTATTCCCTCTATAGCATATTCTGCAGTTTTTGTAATCACTACAAACTCTGGTAACCTGGACATGTATTTTGCCAATTCTGTAATTAAAGTATACTGTGTTTTCGCACAATGTACTCCAGGGACTTCTGGTTCTAAAAAAACTAATCGGGGCTTCCTTTCTAAAATTAAATCCAATGCCGTTTGCTCATCTTTTGCAATTCCCGTGCAGATATAGTCCGTTTGACCTTCTAATGCAATTTGAATAGCATCTGCATTTTTCGGGTCATGATCAATAATTACGTAAGGATATTTCATAGGGTATCGATTAATTAGTTAGTGTTGGCACTTAAACATTGTAAAATTCTACTTACAAGATAGGTTTTTTAATGCTTTTATAAATACGGTAATACCGTAATAATACTACGGAACTATCTTCAAATCAAACGATTACGATTTACACTTCATCGGTAAACTTGCGCTATTCATCGATATAAGAGCTATCGCCAATCTAGAACGCATTCCTCCATTTTTAAGTATGTAGCCCTGTTAAAAAATGTTAAAAATTCTTAAAACGGCTAAAAATTATAAAAATTAGGTAAGAATTATAAAAAATCTATCCCGCTTTGGCGTATACAATTCAACTATTTTAAATAGCTTTAAAACAAATTGCAAAGAGCTTTATCTCTATGAAAAAAATCGTCGTACTTACAGGAGCAGGTATAAGTGCAGAAAGTGGTATCAAAACTTTTAGAGATGCCGATGGACTGTGGGAAGGACACGATGTAACCGAGGTCGCCTCCCCTATGGGATGGAAAAACAATCCACAAATGGTAATTGACTTTTACAACGAAAGACGTCGGCAATTATTAACAGTGTCTCCAAATGAAGGACATTTTTCTCTTGTAACATTAGAAGAGAAATACGATGTAACCATTGTGACTCAAAATATTGATGACCTGCACGAAAGAGCTGGCAGCTCATCTGTAATTCATTTGCACGGGGAACTTTTAAAGGTACGTAGTCAGTTTGATGAAAATCTTATATTAGATTGGAAGCAAGATCTTAATCTTGGTGACTTTTGTGAACATAATTCGCAATTACGCCCCCATATTGTATGGTTTGGAGAAATGGTACCCATGATGGACATGGCAATTAATATTACAGAACAAGCCGATATCCTACTGGTTATAGGAACCTCGATGCAGGTATATCCCGCAGCTGGCCTATTGCAATATACCAGGCGACAGATTCCTATCTATTTTATTGATCCGAATCCTGCTATTTCACCAACCCAACATCTTACTATTATAGCCGAAAAGGCAACAGTGGGTGTTCCCAGAGTTGTGAAAGAATTAATAAACAAGTGATACTTTGCTTATTGTACTATCTATTACAGTCGAATCGATTTTTTGAGTATTCAAAGAATCAGACTTACGGGTTTTTACCTTTTCCCGGGTCTCCTTAGCCCAGGCAATCAGTTTTTTGCCATCTGCTCCAGATAACTCACCATGCATCCAGGTGTAGGGTTTCAATGGCATCTTTTTGTACTCTATTTCTTCGATTAATTCTGCCAACTTTCGATCCTTTTGCTTATCAGTATAGGTATCCCAGGTAGATACATTAAAATGCTCTTTACCCTCTTCAATTTGATAGGCCATATAATGTGTTATGGGACTAACCTCCATAAACCAGGGATATCGGGTTATATTACTATGGCAATCGTAACAATTGTTTTGCAGTACGGTTTTAACTTCAGCCGGTAAGCTGGTGGCTTCTTCAAAACTAGCAATACTATCATAACTAGCTTCATTTTTTTCAGGTCTCAAAAACTGGGTGATGATTAAGACCAATATTAGAACAATGAAAATGTTTTTAATCTTAGTAAGCATGACGTGTGTTATTTAGTTAAAGTGATTAAAGACGATTATAATAACCTGTTACAGAAGAGATAACGGTTTTAACAAGTAATTATTATCAATAAAATGCCATTTGCAATGCTAAAAGAAGACGGATTGAATACCTATACTTTACGTAAATCATTGTTGAAATATCTACTGGTATTGCTAGAATTCTTTCTTTTTCGATTATTTTTATATGCAATACAACCATACATGAAGTGCAGATGTCAGCTTTAGTAGATATTTTAAATACTGTCGATCATTCTCGTGAAAAAAGAAATTATTTTGCAAATCTTATTCTTGACAATCCACAATCGTTACCAGAGTTGTTAAGTATTTGTGAAAAAGTAGATGATGAGATTTCTTGCAAGGCATCATGGGCACTTGAGTACTTGTGCAAGAAGAATCTTACGGCTATACTCCCGTATCTTGATCAAATTATCGGTATTACCTCAAAGGTATATCAGCACCCTTCGGTACGACCTATGGCAAAAATTTTTGAATGTCTAATTATTGCCTATTATCAGAAGAAATCTAACGAAGTGAACAAGTATCTAACCCAAACACATCGTGAAAAAATTACCGAAATCTGCTTTGACTGGCTTATTACCGATCAAAAAGTCGCTCCACAGGCATATTCTATGACTACACTCTATTTGCTGGGCACCGAATTTGACTGGGTTCACCCAGAACTCAAAATCATTCTTGAAAACAACTATAATATGGGAAGTGCGGCGTATAAGGCCAGATCCAGAATGATATTGAAAAAACTTGGCTAGTATTTGTGGTGAGGTCTGAGGTATGAGTTGTTAACTACATACTGAATAGCGTTAGAAACGCGGTAAATCAAAGATATGTCCCCAGGTTTTTTAAACCCTAAAACTTTGAAACTCTAAAAAATCATTAATAAAAACTTATCCCCTATCTTTGCAGCTTCAAAAAAAGAAAATCATGTCATTATTTCCTTTGAAAGCTATCTCTCCTATTGATGGTCGTTACGCCTCAAAAACTCAATCGCTAAGCTTATATTTTAGCGAAGAAGCCTTAATCAAGTACCGCGTATTAGTAGAAATCGAGTATTTTATTGCTTTATGTGAGATTCCGCTACCACAATTGCAAAATGTTGATCCATCTTTATTTGATAAACTTAGGAAAATTTATACTGACTTTTCGAGTGAGGACGCCCTGGCGATTAAAGACATAGAAAAGGTAACCAACCACGATGTCAAAGCAGTAGAATACTTCATAAAAGAAAAATTTGATCAGCTTGGCCTGCAAGAATATAAGGAGTTCATCCATTTTGGACTTACCTCTCAGGATATCAATAATACCGCAATACCTTTAAGTATTAAAGAAGCAATAAGCGATGTCTACATACCACATTATACTGAGCTTTTAGAAAAACTTAAGTCTTTGGTTAAAGATTGGGCAGAGGTATCCATGTTAGCTCGAACTCATGGCCAACCTGCCTCACCTACCCGATTGGGAAAAGAATTTCAGGTATATGTTATCAGGCTCGAAGCACAATTTGATCAGCTTAAAGATATCCCAAGTGCAGCAAAATTTGGCGGTGCCACCGGAAACTATAACGCACATCAAGTCGCTTACCCAAATATTGACTGGAAAGCCTTCGGAACTCATTTTGTACAATCAATACTGGGGTTACATCATTCGTTTCCAACGACGCAGATAGAACATTATGACCATATGGCGGCGCTTTTTGACGGTTTAAAACGTATCAATACCATTTTACTTGATCTTGACCGTGATGTTTGGACTTATGTATCGATGGATTATTTTAAACAGAAAATCAAAAAAGGAGAAGTTGGATCTTCTGCCATGCCTCACAAAGTAAACCCTATAGATTTTGAGAATAGTGAAGGTAACCTTGGTATAGCAAATGCTTTGTTTGAACATCTGTCTGCAAAATTACCCGTAAGTAGATTACAACGAGATCTTACTGATAGTACGGTTCTTAGAAATATTGGAGTTCCTTTTGGGCATACTCTGATTGCTTTTCAAGCTACATTGAAGGGTCTAAATAAACTCTTATTGAATGAAGATAAGTTTGCTGAAGATCTCGAGAATAACTGGGCAGTAGTAGCCGAAGCTATTCAAACAATTTTACGTAGAGAAGGATATCCAAATCCGTATGAAGCGCTTAAAGGCCTCACCAGAACGAATTCGACAATTAACCAGAAAAGTATTGCTAACTTTATTGAAACCCTGGAGATTTCTGAAGCTATCAAAACTGAATTGAAACAGATTACTCCATCTAATTATACGGGGATATAGAATACAGAATCTATAATATTAAAAAAGCGCAGATATTTCTATCAGCGCTTTTTTATTTTATACAACCGTGATTAATCTATATCTATAGTTTCACCTATTTTTTTAAAAGCTTCCAAGTCAATTTTACCTTTTTCTACCGATCTTGCCAGTTTAGCCATTTTCTCGGGTCTCATATTATCACCTAATACACGTATTAATGCTAAGCCTTTCTTATCGTCTGTTGCAAAAACAATAACTTCATCGATATCATCATCATCGCCTGTATATTTCAACACCGCATTGGTTCCGTTAGATCCAAATTTCATTAATGTTTCATACTTATCAGAGCTTAAAATTTTATTAATATCAGCACTTTCCTTTTTATAACGTACTTTATTTTTTTCGCTTAATGGTAAGGCAAGAAAATTTACTTTTTTAATACTTTCTAGTGCCTCTTTCTCCTCAGCATTTAGTGCTACCGTTTCTTTGTCCAAAAGACTCGAAGGCACATCTACTGCTATGAAATCCACATCGCCCTGATGATCAACAAAATATTGTTGTAATGATGCATCATTGTTACAACTCATAAAAAGCAATACACTTGCCAAACCTAAGATTTTAACTATATTTTTCATTTTTGATTGATTTTTTGATCCCGAATATTTCAGGATTGTTTTATTGTTTTTGATTGATGTTTAAACCAAACTCCTTTTAATCCTCCAGGCCAAAAGAAGTTTGATTCTTTATAATATAAAATGCTTGCCCGCCTGAAGTGGGTACTAATTTCTTTTCTTTACGTTTTTAAGTTCTTTTCCTCCCGGGATATTAAGATCATTTGCCAGTTTTGATACTTGCTTTAAATCTATATTACCTGTTATAGTAAGTATTACCGTTTCAGGTTTTCCTTCATTAGAATCATTCCCTACCAGGTACATAAATAACTCTTGTACATGATCCTCATCTTTTCCCGGTTTTACATAAAACTTAATATTCTCACCATCATCACTTTTTATTCGCATTAATTCATCTAGAGATGACTTTTTCAGATATTGATCAACATCTCCTTTCATTTTTTGAGCCACATCTTTATCTTCGGTAACAAATACTTTTATATTATTAATATTTTCTACCAGATTAAGATATTCTTGTGTTTCTGCATCAGTACTTTCAAAATCCATTTTGCTTAATAGCTTAAACATTTTATTAGTGATGACCATAGAGGTAACATCATTCATGTTTTCATATTTATCAAAATAACTTTGCGCATTAGACACATATGGTAAAACAGCCAGTAGTAATACAATTGCTAACTTTTTCATAATTACATAATTTTAAGTCTCGCTATAATCAGCGTTAATTAATTTTCACTTTATAAACTTATTTTTAGTGTTTTCAAATTCATTAAGGTACACTAACCCTTGTTTTCCCTCATTCATATATTGCGAAACCATATTGAGGATTTTTTTGGTCTCTTGTAATGCTATTTCGGGATCTTCGTAAGTATCAACAGGGTCAGACGGTGTAGTTTTTGTTAAAAATATACCGGCAATCAACGCTACTGATGCTGCAAGACCAATCCAGGAATATCTGAATGTTTTACTTGTCTTCAATTTTAGATCCTTGGTAGCAGTAATGTTGCTTTCTTTAGAAAAATACTGAAACAGATCTTTGTATCTCTCAAGATGTGACGGCACAGTTTCTCTGGTAAAATAAACCTTTAACTTTTTTTCTTCAGAAATGGTCGTTTCGCCTTCGAAATACTTTTCAAGTAATTTTTCTATGTTAGACAACTCCATAATTATGCTTTTTTAATAATTCTTCTCTAATTTTTTTTCTTCCTCTTGATAATGCAACTCTTACAGCAACTTCGTTAATCCCTAACATGTCTGCAATTTCTGCATTGTCATATTGTTCTATATCCCTAAGTTGAATAATCATACGTTGTTGCTCTGGCAGATCATTCATGATTTTACCTACCCAATCCAGACTGTCCTTTGCTTCTACTTGTCTTTGTAATGAAGGTCGTTCATCTTTATAATTACTATGTACGATCTTTAAATTTCCTGTTTCTTTTGCTTTAAGCTTGTCATAACAATAATTTTTGGTCATTGTCATCGCAAAAGCTTCTACATTCTTATACTCAGTCATTTTGGTTTTATTCTTCCAAAGCTTAAGTAAAACCTCTTGAGTAGCATCTTCTGCCTCCTCATTACTTATCAACAAGCGCTTTGCCAACCTAAACAGTTTGTCTTTAAACCCATTGGTAAGCGTTATAAATGCTCTTTCTTTCATTTCTTTCTTGGTTGGTTGCATAAAACCTTGTCAGCTTTATATAAGGGAGACGACTATACCTATAATTTGTTACATTCTTTTTTAAAATTATAATAAAGTAATTACATTTAAAGCCTTACATATAAAAAAGATCATATGAAATTTTGGAAGCATTTCTTGCTGTTGATGATATCTGGAAGTCTATTAACCGCATGTTTTGATGATAATGATGATGTACCACAGATTGCTACTACGCTAGATATTAATGATTTTATCTGGAAAGGTATGAATGTCTTTTATCTATACAAAGCCGATGTAGCCGATCTGGCAGATGATCGTTTCTCTTCTGATCAGGAATATACCGATTTCTTAAGAGGATATCCTTCTCCCGAAGCTATTTTTGATGATTTGCAATCTAATGTAGATCAGTTTAGTTTTCTGGTGGATGATTATGTTGCCTTAGAACAAGCTTTTGATGGTATAACAAGAAACAATGGAATGGAGTTTGGTTTGGTACGTTATCCAGATAACCCAACTAATGTATTTGGGTATGTACGTTATATTTTACCGGGGACTGATGCTGAAGCAAAAGGAATAAAACGAGGAGATATTTTTAACAGTATAGACGGCACCCAGATTACCGACCAGAATTTTAGCGAGCTACTGGCACCGGATAGTTATACTATTGGTTTGGCAACTTTTGATGGCACCCAAGTAACTCCAACCGGCACTTCTATTTCACTTACTAAAGTACAATATAAAGAAAATCCAGTTTTTATAGTAAAGACCTTCGATATTGGTGGTAATTCAGTGGGGTATCTAATGTACAATTCTTTTACTGCTGATTTTGATGAAGAACTTAATGCCGCTTTTGCACAATTTCAATCAGAAAATGTGACTGATTTGGTTTTGGATTTAAGATATAATGGGGGTGGATCTGTTACCAGTGCTATTGACCTGTCAAGTATGATCACGGGACAATTTAACGGACAGGTATTTACAACAGAAGAATGGAATGCTGACCGCCAGGAAGAGTTTGGTAGTACCAACCTTTTTGATAATCAGATTCGAACAGGGGCCGCTGTTAATAGTCTTAATTTATCTCGCGTTTATATTTTAACAACAGGAAGCTCTGCATCAGCAAGTGAACTTGTGATTAATGGATTGAACCCATATATACAGACCATAAAAGTAGGTGATACTACGCGAGGAAAATTTCAGGCTTCGATTACCTTATATGATACCGAAAATTATGCAAGACAAGGAGCTGAAGTTGCAGGACACACCTATGCCATGCAGCCTTTGGTCCTAAAATCTATTAATTCTGCCGGAGTGACTGATTATTTCAACGGATTTGCCCCTGAGATACTAGTTGAAGAGGATTTTTCTAACCTTGGAATTCTTGGAAATACAGATGAACCTCTTTTGAAAGCTGCTTTAGATCATATTTCTGGTGTTCGTAGTTTTGCTCAATATAACACACAAAGTTTGAAAAATATAGGAAGTAGCAAGATGCATTTACCAAATTATGAAAGAATGTATATCCATAAAAATTAGAATACTCTTTGCTTTATTGAAAATATGGACATTTTTCAGTTTCGTAAAAAAATCTGTACTTTAGCGAAAAAAATTAACAAATTTTAACAAATTTTATGAAGAAGGAAATATTAAAGTTAGGAATACTGTTACTTTCATTTCTGTTTATCGTTGCATGCTCGAGTGATGATGATATACAAATTCCTGATCCCGGATCTACACCAGTTACGATAAACAATCCCGATGAAGAAATCGATGATTTTGTCTGGAAAGCTATGAATTTTTGGTATTTATACAAGCCTGATGTCACTGATCTTCAAGATAGTAAATTAGATAATGTTGATACCTATAGAAGGTTTTTAAATTCTTATGATGCTCCAGAAAATCTATTTGATGCATTGCTAACCAAAAGAACATTGCAAGGTTTACCAGAGGATCAATTTAGTTTTGTAGTTAATGATTACATTGCTTTGGAGCAAGAGTTTAGTGGAGTAAGTAAAAGCAATGGAATGGAGTTTCAACTAGGGCGAATAGGTGATTCTAATGATTTATTTGGTTTTGTCACCTATGTATTACCAGGGACAGATGCGGAAGCCAAAGGTGTAATCAGAGGAGATATATTTACAACCATTAATGGTACTCAATTGACGGTTTCTAATTACGTAGATTTTCTTTTCAATACAGATGGTTACGACATAGGCTTTAATACCATAGAAAATAATACGCTCGTTCCGGCAAAAACACTTACGCTCAATAAAACTGAATATACTGAGAATCCCATATTCATGTCGAAAACTATAGAATATAAAGGTGAAAAAGTAGGATACATGCTTTATAACAGTTTTACCTTTGGTTTCAACAAAGAACTTAATGATGCATTTGCCGCATTTAAAAATGATCAAATTTCTCATTTAATTCTTGATTTGCGTTATAATGGAGGTGGTTCTGTATATACTGCTACTGCACTTGCGAGTATGATTACAGGCGGTTATACAGGTGAAGTTTTTGCAAAGAGCATTTATAATCCTGATGTTCAAGCTATCGTAAACAACCAATCTAATGCCGATTCATTTTTAAATGACAGATTTTTGGACAATGTAATAGTTGATTTTGAGAACAATATTGAAGAACCTATTAATTCTTTGGGACTTCAAAAACTTTATGTTCTTGCGACAAGAAGCAGTGCGTCGGCAAGTGAGTTAGTTATTAACGGTCTTACTTCTTATATAGATGTAATTCATATCGGAGCTCAGACAAGGGGGAAGTATCAAGCTTCCAGAACGCTTTATGATTCTGAAGACTTAGGTAGAGAGGGTGTAAATCAAAATCATACGTATGCACTTCAACCGTTAGTTAGCAAAGTATCAAATAAAGATGGCAATACAGACTACATAACAGGGTTTACTCCGCTAGTTCCATTTGATGAAGATTTTCAAAACCTAGGAGTTATTGGAGAAACTTCTGAGCCATTTTTAAATGCAGCATTAGAGTACATTGTGAATAATTCGATACCCGCTGTTAGAAGTAAAGAAGGATTTATGAAATTTGAAATGGTTGGAGAAAGTAAAATGAATAGGAGATCATATCAAAAAATGTACTTAGACCGGCCATTAAAAGGTTTAACTCTAAAATAAATCGTTTAGCCCGAACATATAAATCACAAAGAACTCCCAAAAAATGTTTGGGAGTTCTTTGTTATTGCTACTTGAGTTTAAAACTCCAAATTAAACCCTATCCTAGCATTCCTACCTCTGCTACTAAAACCAAAGATCTCTTGATAATCATCGTTGGCGATATTATTCAATGCTCCAAAAATCTTTAAATTTCTCATGAGCTGATGGCTGATATACAAGTCCAGCAAACTATAAGAATCCAAAGTTTTAGATTCTGATTCGAATGTTGTATTATTAAAAAAACTATCCTCTCTATCATCATTAAATTGATAGCTTAATGACGAAAATGTTTTATCGGTTATCTGGTATCCAACAGTGGCATTAATTTTAATTTCAGGAATCCTAATTTGGGCTAGGTCTTCATCTACATTGGTATACGTAAAGTTAGCAGCCAAAGACAATTTATCGTCCAATACTCGAGAGTTGATTTCAAATTCTAATCCGCTTGTGCTAAAGTCTTCTTTTATATTTTGATATTGAAACACAAAATTTCCTGTATCTACAAAATCAACAAAATTTTCTTCATTACGGACAAAATATACGGCACTCACTCGCAATTTTTTCACTAAAGAAAATTCAATTCCCCCTTCTATAGTAGTATTCTCTTCGGGGTCTAATTTCCGATTTCCAAAACCTTCTGCAAACAATTGAAAAAGTGAAGGAGTAATGTATGCCGTAGAATATGAAGCTAGCCCCTTGATGTAATTCTCGCCAAATTTATACGTATAAGAAGGGTTTATACTATATACGATATTAGTTCCATACTCACTGTGTATATTGAGTCTTGCTCCCAAATTTAGATTCAAACCAAAACCTGAAGCATATACTATATTAGCATAGGGGTCTACAATATCAAAATCGGCCGTATCATCATCAATGGTTCTAAAAAATTCTTGTCCTCTTGCCCCGGCACTAAATCCTTCATAATCATTATTAGATCCGTTTATTCCTACAACAGTGAATATTTTGTCATTAAAACTATATTTATTGTAAAAATCATAAGAATAAAATCTACTTTTATTTTTGGAAGCAAAAGTATTTGACAAAAATTCTGTTTCTAACAAAGAATAGCTGTTAGTAAAAACAACACTACCATTGGTATACTCGTAAGTTACCGAAGCTCCACCTCTAAGTTGTCTACTAAAAGCATCATTATTGCCATCCTCTCCTGCTCCTGCATCAAATTCGTTCTTAAATTGATCCAGATTTCCAAAAAATTGAAGTTTCATTTTTTCATTCACTTGATATCCTAATTTAGTATTAATATTAAATTTTGAATACGCATCATCCTCAAAAACGGTTTCTGAAGAATCATCAGGTAATTTCTCTGCAGCTGATAATCCATCAGAAAATTGATTGCTAAAGCTAGTTAGGTATGATATTTTACCTAAAGTTCCACTCACAGAAGCTAAATTGACGAACTCGTTAACATCATAATCCTGATTATCCTGTGATTGATTAGTCCCAAGGCTTGATTGAAAATTTGCTGAGACCTTTTCTTTGCTTTCAGACTTTGTAGTAATATTTATGACCGCGGTAGAAGCTCCTGATCCATATAATGTACTTGAAGCTCCTTTAAGGATTTCTATTTCTTTTATTTGGTTCGTGGATAATAATCTTAAGTCGAATTCGCCTGTTATGGTTGAAGGATCACTAACTGTGATACCATCTATCCTTATGACTACCTGGCGGTTTCTTCCTCCTCTAATAAAATAGCCAAGGGTTTGACCGGGAGCACTCGTATTCCCATTAATTTCGATACCGGCAATACGATTTAAAACTGTGGCAACAGACTGCCCCTGGCTACGTTCTAACTCTGTCTCGCTAATTTTGGTGATTACCTTACCACTTTGTTCTCGTTTTAAATTAAATTTAGAATCAGAAATAACGACTTCCTCTAATTCATTTACTTTCTCTTTCTTCTGGGTGTCTTGTCCAGAGACAACAGAGTATCCCAGCAACAAAAATGCTGCCCCAAAAAACATTTCTTTGTTCATTTTAATTACTTAATTGTTTACAATTACCGGAAAAAAGTATGTAGTTTACCCATACCCAAACCTTTATCCCGAAAGTTTGACTTTATCGAATAAAGGCAGGTCTCCTGGCTCGCGTCTCATTGTTTACCTTCCCATCCCAAATAATATGAAGACAGTGGTTTCAAAAGAATTAACAATGAGCACCTAATACGGACTGATATTTTCACATATCAATAGCGATTCGGTACAGCTTACAGTTGCGGGAACAGCCCAGGAATGTTATAAAAACAGAAATTAGAAATTTCATTTTTTTACAGATCACCTGATTCCCTTTTAATCTTTAACTCTACGGTTAGAGTCTCAGAACCAAAATTCAGTGCGAATGTATTATATTTTTACGAATCTGATATTATAGTAACCCATATATAATCTATTCGATTAACTTTGGCATCTTTAAAACTAGCTCTGTCATGCTTTATTATATTACAGGTGGAGAACGTTCTGGAAAAAGCAATTATGCTCAAAACCTTGCTTTAGAACTATCCAGCACTCCTTTTTATCTTGCAACATCTCGCATTTGGGATGAAAATCATCGTAAACGAATAGAGAGACATATTGCTGATCGAGATCAACGATGGACCGTTATCGAAGAAGAAAAAGAGTTGTCTAAAGTCATTAAGGATGGAAGTGTTGTGGTCATAGATTGTGTAACACTTTGGCTCACGAACTATTTTGTAGATACCAAAAATGATATTGAAAAATCGTTAGCGCTGGCAAAAGACGAGTTTACTAAGCTTCTCAAGCGAGAAGCTACTATTATTATCATTTCTAATGAAATAGGCATGGGTGTTCATGCCACTACCGAAGTAGGCAGAAAATTTACTGAACTACAAGGTTGGATGAATCAGCATATTGCAAAACATGCCGATAAAGCCATACTAATGATCTCAGGTATCCCTCTAGAGATTAAAAATTAAAAAGAAACATGAACTTTGACATAGCATACGTTTCAGATAACAGTATTGAAGAAACTCTTCGATATAAAATTAATAACAAAACCAAACCCATTGGAGCCTTGGGAACATTGGAAGAAGTTGCTTTACGGATAGGTAAAATCCAAAATTCCGAACGCCCGGTACTTTCTAATCCAACCATACTTGTTTTTGCAGGAGATCATGGGATAGCCAAAAAAGGTATAGTTAACCCTTATCCACAAGAAGTTACAGCGCAAATGGTTTATAATTTCTTAAATGGAGGGGCTGCTATAAACGTGTTTTGCAAACAAAATAATATCAATTTAAAAATTATTGACGCCGGAGTAAATCATGATTTTGGAGAAATACCAGAACTAATCAATGCCAAGATTGCTTTTGGTACTAAAAATTATGAGTCTGAACCAGCCATGAACGCTCGGCAATACAACGCTGCTATAAAAAAGGGTGCTGATATAGTATATCAAACTCATAAAGAAGGCTGCAATATAATCGGTTTCGGTGAAATGGGAATCGGTAATACCTCATCGGCCTCCCTGTTAATGTCTTATTATACCAAAATACCTCTTCAAGAATGCGTTGGGGCTGGCACAGGGCTGGATTCTGAAGCTATTAAATTAAAACAAAAAATCTTGTCTAAAGCGTATGATAAGTATACTCTATCCACAGATACAGATGCACTTATGTATTATGGCGGTTTTGAAATTGCTATGATCAATGGTGCCATTTTGAAAGCTGCTGAGCTTAAAATGACCATTATTATTGATGGTTTTATTGTTACAGCCGCATTGTTAGCGGCTCATTGCACACATCCGCAAGTTCTTGACTATTGCATATTTGCGCATACGTCGGGAGAGCAAGGACATCAAAAAATGCTGGACTATTTGAAAAAAGAACCTCTAATCAACCTTGGTATGAGATTAGGTGAAGGAACCGGTGCTGCGGTTGCTTTTCCATTAATAGCATCTGCGGTTGCTTTTTTAAATAACATGGCTAGTTTCGAAACTGCTGGAGTTTCTGGTAGTGAATGAGTAGTGAGTAGTGAGTAGTGAGTAAAAAAAGTAATTGTTAGAAAATACACCTAATAATTAATGATTTTTAAATCTTTTGTGATGAGTCTGTTTGGAGTTATATACACAACAAATTTGTTTTAGATTTTTAATTGAAGTTAAACTATGATAAATTAACGCCTATTCAAGAATGAAAAATGAAATTCAGATTTTCTTTACAGCGCTTATGTTTTTTACCCGCATTCCTTGTCCGAAATGGGTAAATCATGATCCAGGTTATTTGCAACTAAGTGCTAAGTATTTTCCTTTAATAGGGATCATTGTGGGTAGCATTGGTGGTGGTGTTTTTTATACGACTTCTTTTCTTTTTTCGGTTGAAATTGCATTATTACTCTCTATATTTTCAACTATTTATGTTACGGGTGCGTTTCACGAAGATGGTTTTGCAGATGTTTGTGACGGTTTTGGTGGAGGATGGACCAAAGAAAAGATTCTTTTCATCATGAAAGATTCAAGACTCGGTACTTACGGCACTATCGGATTATTACTAATTCTAGCTATTAAATTTACCGCTCTAAGAGAGATTGAGATATTATATATTCCGTTAGTAATAATTTCGGGACATAGCCTGAGTAGGTTTATTGCAAACACCTTAATATTTACACACCCCTACGTAAGAGATACTGATGATAGCAAGGCCAAACCCGCTGCAAAGGGCATGAATGTGAAGATGCTAATGATAAGCGGTGTTTTTGGAATTGCTCCGATGTTTTTATTTAAAAATCCATGGATATTCCTTACATTGATCCCAATGTACTTGTCAAAAATGTTTTTAGGGGTCAAATTTAGAAAATGGATTGGTGGTCAAACAGGGGATTGTGCAGGAGCCGTTCAACAACTTAGCGAAGTGGTATTTTACCTTACAATTATAGCGATATGGAAATATATCTGGTAAGACATACGACGCCCAATATTGAAAAAGGGATTTGTTATGGCCAAAGTGATATAGGCATTACTGATTCCTTTCATACTGAAGTTCAGGAAATACATAGTAATATTCCAGTTCAGGAAATCTCTACGGTTTACAGCAGCCCACTACAGCGATGTAAACTACTGGCAAAAACATTTAAGAAAGAGATACATTTTGATGACCGTTTAAAAGAACTAAACTTCGGAGATTGGGAATTACGCTCCTGGGATTGTATTCATAGTAAAGAATTGGATCCCTGGATGATCGATTTTGTTAATGTTAAAGTTCCGAATGGTGAGTCTTATGTAATGCTGCAACAACGTATATTGGATTTTTTCACTTCATTAAATCATAATTCTAAAGAAAAGAATATAATTGTATCTCATGCAGGAACCATACGATCATTAGTATCCTCTATCAAAAATATTCCCCTCAAAAATTCGTTTAACATAAAGCTGGATTATGGTCATATCATAACCATAAAAACCAGTCAAAATCAATTTGAAATCACCTCTGGTTTGAACGTATCATGATTTATTATTTTTACATAAACATCCTATCTCATGCGTAGCATTTTACTATTATTGTCTATATTTTTCATGTATACTTCCTGTAAAAAGATACATGAAGAAGCAGATCAGCTTACTGTCATGTATTTTGCTCCTCAACAAATTGAATACGCCAAAGGATTTACCATTAAAAATCATGGAACTTACAAAGAGATCAAAGTTACCACGCCTTGGCCTGACGCCAAAGAAGAATTAGTATATATTTTACATCCCAAAGGAACTGAAAAACCGTTCAAGTCAAAGAAAGCTGTGTTTGTTGAAGTTCCTATAGAAAGAGTTGTGGTGACCTCTACTACTGATATACCCATGCTAGAATATCTAAATTTAGAAAATAAACTAGTAGGTTTCCCACATACCGATTATATTTCTTCAGAAAAGACCCGTGCTTTGATAGATAAAGGCGCTATAAAAGAGCTAGGTAAGGAATACAATCTAAATACAGAAATAGTCCTTGAGCTTTCTCCCGAAATGATTCTTGGATTTTCTGCCAGCGGAGATACAAAAGCATACGATTTAATACAAAAGACAGGTATTTCGGTTGTAATGAATGGTTCATGGATGGAGGAGCATCCACTGGGAAGAGCAGAATGGATTAAATTTATAGCAGCATTTTTCGGAAAAGAGAACAAAGCCGAAAAAGTATTTCATAAAATAAAAAAGGATTATAATGAGGCCCTTACACTGGCCCAAAATGTTACTCGTTCACCCACGGTGTTATCTGGCAATATGTTTAAAGATGTATGGCACGTTCCTGGTGGAAATAGTTATGTTGCGAAATTTTTAAAAGATGCTAATACAAACTATTTATGGGCAGATACTCAAAAAACAGGAAGTATTGCATTAAGTTTTGAAAGTGTGCTGGAAAAGGCCCAAAATGCCGATTTATGGATTGGTTCTGGAAATTCTCAATCACTAACAGAGCTAAAAGAAAAAAACCATCAGTACGTTCTATTTGATGCGTTTAAAAATAAAACCGTATATTCTTCAACATTAAAAATGGGTGTAAAAGGAGGATTGATATATTACGAACTAGGGCCAATGCGCCCGGATTTAATTTTAAAAGATATTATCCAAATTGCCCATCCAGAGCTGTTAACCGATTACGAACTATATTTTTTTGAAAAACTTAATTAATTGACCCCAAACCAATCATATAAAAAGGTTTTTATAGGAATTGCTGTGCTTTTGCTAATATGCTTTATTGCTAATATTAGCTTAGGCTCTGTTATTATCCCATGGCTAGATACATTGAGTAGTCTAGTTGGTGGCTCTGTAGAAAAAGAATCCTGGAGACATATTATTATAAATTATAGGTTGCCAAAAGCGTTAATTGCTATTATTGTTGGTAGCGGATTAGGTATTTCTGGTTTGTTAATGCAAACTTTATTCAGAAACCCTCTAGCCGGACCTTTTGTCTTGGGGATCAGTTCTGGTGCAACACTTGGGGTTGCTTTATTAATTTTAGGAAGTGCCTTTTTTGGAACAGCGTTATCAGGCTTTTTAATCTCAAAATGGGGATTAGTTATTGCAGCATGTATCGGCAGTATTCTGGTACTTTTTGCAGTAATGCTCGTATCCACCAGGGTAAGAGATACTATGGCCATCCTAATTATTGGACTCATGTTTGGTAGTATTACTGCAGCTATTGTGAGTGTACTCTCCTACTTTGCTCCTGCAGATCAATTACAGCGATATGTTTTTTGGGGTTTCGGAAGTCTTGGAAATCTATCTTGGAATGAAGTCCTCATCTTCTTTGCTGTATTTGTATTGGGCATACTGCTTACTATAGCTTCTATAAAACCACTAAACACATTATTACTAGGAGAAAACTATGCCCGTAGCTTAGGGTTAAATATAAAATCCAGTCGTTTTATTATTATTTTGGCAACCGGTTTACTCTCTGGAAGCATCATTGCTTTTGCGGGTCCTATCGCTTTTATTGGGCTTGCCGTTCCTCATCTTACACGACAATTGTTTCATACTTCTGACCATAAAACGTTAATTCCTGCTGTAATACTTATAGGAAGCGTAATTATGCTAATTTGTGATAGTATTGCTCAATTACCCTCTAGTGAATATACATTGCCAATTAACGCGATCACTTCTTTAATCGGGGCGCCCGTTGTAATTTGGTTATTGGTACGTAAACGAAAAATGCTATTCTAAAGACATTATTTTAGTAATACTATCTTAGATATAATTCTTTTAAAAAAAGTATCTTTAGAGTAAACCTGAACACAATGAATCCAGATATCTATCTCGAAGGAATACAAAAACAATTTAGATACTATAAATCTCTGGGAGAAAAAACAATAAATCAATTACCAGAAGAGAAACTGTTCTGGCCGTATAATGAAGACAATAATAGCATTGCCATATTGATAAAACATCTTTGGGGAAACATGAAATCCAGATGGACCAATTTTCTTACGACTGATGGCGAAAAAGACTGGCGAGAACGCGATGCAGAATTTGAGAGTACTATTGAAACTAAAGAAGAACTCTTATTGAAATGGAATGAAGGTTGGCAATGTCTTTTTGATGCCTTGGAAAGTATAGATAATGACAATTTCAATCAACCCATTTACATAAGAAATATAGAACATAGTATTACTGAAGCAGTTAACAGACAACTGGCACACTATGCTTATCATGTTGGGCAAATAGTGCTTCTGGGAAAAATGATAGCTGGATCAGACTGGAAAAGTCTCTCAATTCCTAGAGGAGAATCATCGGAATATAATAAAAAACGCTTTGATACTCCTAAACATAAAGCACATTATACAGATAAACTTATGGATAATGATACCGAATGATAATTGGTAAAACCTAATTCCTAAATCCTACAATATTTCAGGATAGTCAATAACTCCTTTGGGTTTGTTAATAACTATGGTTTTTTGAATACCATAATCCTTACAGATTCCAATTATATTTGCGTAAAACTTAATATAATTAGTCACACACACTTATATGAAATTTATAGTATCAAGTTCATATTTATTAAAACAACTACAAGTATTAGGTGGAGTAATCAGTAATAGTAATACGCTACCTATTTTAGATAATTTTTTATTCGAATTAGATAATAACGCTCTAACGGTTTCTGCTTCAGATCTTGAGACTACGATGTCTGCAAAATTAGAAGTTGAATCTTCAGATCAGGGAACCATTGCTGTTCCTGCCAAATTATTATTAGAAACACTGAAAACTTTTCCAGAGCAACCCTTAACTTTTGTTGCTACAGATAATAACACCATTGAAATTAGCTCTAATCATGGTAAATATGCATTGGCTTACGCTGATGGAGAAGAATTTCCGAAAGCTGTAGAGTTAGAAGATCCTAGTTCGACTACACTACTTGGTGATGTATTAGCTACCGCTGTGGGAAAAACCATTTTCGCAACAGGTAATGATGATCTTAGACCTGTAATGAGTGGTGTGTTTTTTCAGTTTTCTACAGAAGGATTAACCTTTGTTGCTACAGATGCTCATAAACTAGTAAAATATACAAGAGAAGATATTAAAGCTTCGCAGTCTGCTGAGTTTATTATGCCCAAAAAACCATTGAATTTACTTAAAGGTATATTGGCAGGAAGTGATAGCGAAGTGGTTATTGAATATAATGAATCTAACGCTAAATTTTCTTTTGATGAAACGCAGTTGATTTGTAGACTTATTGATGGTAAATATCCAAATTATGAAGCCGTTATTCCGAAAGAAAATCCTAATAAATTAACTATAGCACGTACTCAATTCTTAAACTCTGTGCGTAGGGTTTCTATATTCTCTAACAAAACAACGCATCAGATACGCTTAAAAATTGCGGGTGCTGAATTAAATATCTCTGCAGAAGATATTGATTA
Source organism: Aquimarina celericrescens (assembly GCF_042682765.1). NCBI lineage: Bacteria > Pseudomonadati > Bacteroidota > Flavobacteriia > Flavobacteriales > Flavobacteriaceae > Aquimarina > Aquimarina celericrescens. The sequence continues at coordinate 80,175 of NZ_JBHUHY010000016.1, forward strand.
TTCAAACAAAGCTGAAGAGCGTTTGACTTGTGACTATCAGGGTGATGATATGCAAATCGGCTTTAACTCTCGTTTCCTTAGCGAGATGTTAAGTAACCTGAATGCAGACGATGTACAACTGGAAATGTCTTTACCAAACAGAGCGGGTATTCTTACCCCGGTAGATGGATTAGATGAAGGTGAACATGTCACTATGTTGGTGATGCCCGTGATGCTCAATAATTAAACCGGGTTCTCAAATTATAGCAAAAAATCCAATCATATAATGTGATTGGATTTTTTGTTATAATTTAATCGCTAGTGATATGAGTTCATTATCAGACTTTGAAAAAATAGAAAAGATAGTTTTAATATTTTACATACATTTACCTTATCTACAACCGTAACTAAATGTTTTTCATCATGAAAAAATATTATATAGGACTTATTTTACTGTTTACCCTTCTCGACTCCTATGCTCAAGAAATACAGGATAATGAACTTGATAAACTCTCACTTAGATATGCCAAGTCATCGTTTGATGAATTTATTAATTTGTTAAGCTTACCTAATGACGCTCACTTCCCTAATGATATTAAAAAGAATATACAGTGGTGTGAATCGGCTTTTGCTAATCGTGGTTTTATAACTAAAAAGTTAACTACAGGTGGAATCCCATTGATTTTGGCCAACAAAAACTATAAAAATGCTAAAAAAACCGTTTTAGTTTATTTGCAAGTAGATGGCCAGCCGGTAGACACCACAAAATGGTTTCAGGAAAACCCATATAAAGCAACTTTAAAAGAACTTGATGCCGCTAAAAAATGGAATACGATTCCTATTACAAAATTGGAAGGTGACATTAATCCAGATTGGAGGATCTTTGCAAGATCGGCTTCAGATGCCAAGGGTCCTGTAATGATGTTCTTAAAAGCAATGGACATCATCAACGATTTCAAACAAGAACCCAATTATAATATCAAAGTGATCCTCGATTTTGAAGAAGAAATAAGCTCTCCTCGTTTGCCAAAAGCTGTGATCGATTATAAGGAAGAATTGGCTTCAGACATGTTGGTTATTTTTGATGGCCCTCGACATATTTCGAATCAACCAACATTAACCTATGGTGCCAGAGGTATAACAAGGTTGTCACTAGAAGTATTTGGTCCCAGAGCACCACAACACAGCGGTCATTACGGAAATTATGTTCCCAATCCTGCTCTTAAGCTTTCACAATTATTGGCTTCTATGATGCAGGATGATGGACGAGTTGCTATTCCTGGATGGTATGATGGTATTGAGATCTCTCCCGAAATAAAAAAGATTTTAAGAGAAGTGCCTGATGATGAAAAAACAATCAGAAACAAGTTAGGAATCGCCTCAATAGATAATATTGCAGAAACCTATCAAGAATCTATTCAGTATCCGTCTTTAGGTATCTTAGGCCTTCGTTCAGGATGGACCGGTAATGAAACACGAACGATCATACCTTCTAGCGCCATCGCCGAAATGAATATACGATTAGTTAAAGAAACTAGTGCTCAACGTATGGTAGACCTGGTGAAGCAACATATTATTAAAGAAGGATATCATATTGTTGATAGTCTTCCTACTGAAAAAGAGCGAATGGAATATCCGAAAATTGTTAGATTTAATTATAATATTGCTTATGATGCTTTTAGAACAGATTTTGATACAGAAATTGGACGTTGGTTACGAAAAGCTATGAACAGGGCTTTTGGTAGTGCACCAGTACAAATAAGAACTGGAGGAGGTTCCATACCAATTTCACCTTTTGTGAATACCTTGAATATTCCTGCTGTTATTGTACCAACCGTAAACAAAGATAATAATCAGCACAGTCCTAATGAAAATATCAGGCTTGGTAATTATATTGATGGTATCAAAACTGTTACAGCTATATTGACTCAAGAATTATGATATGATTTCGATTCCCGCAAAAGATGGCTATAAGCTTGCTGGGAAGTTGTATACTACATCAAGTAACCTTCATAAAAGTAAGGTGTTGATAATCAACTCAGCAACAGCTGTAGACAAGAAATTATACCACCATTATGCCTCTTTCATGACCCAGAATGGATATCATGTGATCACTTACGACTATAGGGGAATTGCATCTTCGAGACCCAAAAAACTACGAGGTTTTAAGGCTTCTTTTACAGACTGGGGAAAAAAAGATTTTTCTGCAGTATTAGATTTTACAAAAGATAAGTTTCCTGACCATAAAATTGTAACACTCGGTCACAGTATTGGGGGTACGATCATTGGAATGACTGAGAATAACATCCAAATTAGTGGTATTATTAATATCGGTGCACAAACAGCATACTATAAAGATTGGGCAAAAGATCAAAAAACTAAAATTTATTTTATGTGGCATATTCTTTTTCCCGCTATTACCAGGTTATACGGTTATTTCCCCGGAAAAAGACTTAGAATGTTAGAAGATATTCCCAAAGGAGTAATCGATCAATGGCATAATCGAAGAAAGTATACAGACATGAAAACCCAGATCGAGGCTCAGGGTGTTCAGCTCTTTTATCATACTTATGCTGCCAAACTATTAACTCTGGGTATTGAAGACGATCCCATAGGAACAGAATCAGCAATTAGAAGAATTCACAATTTATTTGAAGCTTCTGAAAAACAAATTGAAATAATTAAATTATCATCTGTACCTACCAGAAAAATTGGTCATTTTGGTTTTTTTAGTCGAAAGTTTGAAGATACTCTATGGACAAAGACATTGGCTTGGTTTGATGACATTTAATACGTATAATGAGCAAAAATGATTCAATAATTGGTTTGGGAACTGCAGCCATTGGTAGACCACAATACATCAACATAAGGCAAGAAGCAAGTGATCAAATTTCTCTAGAAGATTTTCGTCAACTTGGCAGAAGTACTTTAGAATATGCATACCAACAAGGTATTCGATATTTTGATACGGCACCTGGATATGGTCTGGCAGAAGAATTACTTATCGATTGGGTGAAAACTAAGAATGATCCCACAATCCAGATCGCAACCAAATGGGGCTATACCTATACTGCTAATTTTGATCTTGAAGCAAAACAACACGAAGTCAAAGAGCATAGCCTTTCTAAATTAAATGAACAATGGCAAAAATCCAAGGAGCTCCTTTCTAACCTTACAATCTATCAAATTCATTCAGCTACTTTTGAGTCAGGGGTATTAGAAAATGAAGCTGTGCTTCAGAAATTGTTAGAATTAAGGAAAGAATATAACATAGATATAGGGATAACGACTACCGGAAGTAATCAGGTAGAAGTTCTTAAGAAAGCACTTGATATAGAAGTTGAAAGTCATTCTTTATTTGAAGCTTTTCAAGTAACCTATAACGTTAAGGATCAAAACACTTTTGAAATGATAAAAACGCTTAAAAATCAAGCTAAAAAAGTAATTATTAAAGAAGCACTGGCTAATGGTAGGCTGTTCCCTAATAAGAAATATCGACATTATCAAAAACTGTATTCGTTTATGGGTCAACTTGCTAACAAATACAATGTTGGCATTGATGCTATTGCTTTGCGCTTTTGTATTGATACTGTAGAACCGTTTAAAATTTTAAGCGGAGCTTCTGATAAAATACAAATTATAGACAACCTAAAAACGCTAACATTTCAACTTGAGGATGAAGAAATTGAACTTCTGAAATCTTTTCGTATCAATCCTGAAAATTACTGGTCAGAACGAAAAAGACTTCCCTGGAACTAGAGATTCTTTTAAACATTTCTAATTTTATAGGATAACGATAAAAAAATCAATAACTATGACAAATAGCATATTTTATAATGTTACGAATACTTAGTTTTAGCGCTATTATGCAATAAAATCAGTATAAAAAGCTCTTTTTGACCAATTTATCGTTCATAACGGCATTTTCATAAAACATAATTGTATGGGAGAACACAATGTACATAGTAGTATAGATCAAAAAAACAAAGCCGGGTTTATAAAACATCTGCTAGACGATATAAAAGCATTAGAAATTATGCTAGAACAAAACCTGATAGAAGATGACATCGTTCGTATTGGAGCTGAACAGGAATTTTGTTTGGTTGATCGAAACTGGAGACCAGCTAATAATGCTATGGAAATGTTAAAGACTATTAATGACTCCCATTTTACAACAGAGTTAGCAAAATTTAATCTAGAGATTAATCTAGATCCCTTAGAATTAAAAAAAGATTGCTTTTCTCAAGTAGAAAGTGAAATAAATCGTTTACTAAATAAGGCAAAAGAAGCTGGTATCGATAGCGAAACTAAAATTTTGCTAACAGGAATTTTACCCACAATAAGCAAACGGCATTTAGAACTAGAGTATATGACTCCAAACCCCAGATATTCTGCTCTTAATGCTATTCTAAGGTTGCAAAGAGGTACAGATTTCGAACTTCATATACGAGGAGTAGATGAATTAAGCATACATCATGATTCTGTGCTTTTTGAAGCTTGCAATACTAGTTTTCAAATGCATCTGCAAGTACCTCCCCAAGATTTTATATCAAGTTATAATTGGGCCCAAGCCATATCAGGACCAATATTAGGAATATGTACTAATTCTCCTTTGCTGTTTGGAAGAGAGCTATGGAGTGAAACCCGGATAGCCTTATTTAGACAAAGCCTGGATATACGCAGCGCATCTCACGCCCTTAAAGATCGAAGGGCAAGAGTAAGTTTTAGTGATCATTGGGCTTATGGATCAGTAGCCCAAATTTTCAAAAATGATATAGCAGAGCACAAAGTAGTGATATCCCGTGATATTGCCGCTAATTCTCTTTCTGAATTAAAAAAGGGAAATATTCCTAAACTACAAGCTCTCAATTTGCATAATGGTACGGTATACCGATGGAACAGGCCATGCTATGGTGTTGGAGGAGGAAAACCTCATGTGAGAATAGAAAATCGATACATCCCTTCGGGACCAACAGTATTGGATGAGATCGCTAATTTCGCCTTCTGGGCAGGAGTAATGATAGGACGCCCTACAAAGTTTGATAATATGCCCGCTTGTATGGATTTTAGAGATGTAAAAGCAAATTTTATTAAAGCTGCGCGCATGGGGAAGGATACCATATTGCAATGGATGGGAAACTCTATTTCGGTCCAGGATTTGATTATCAAAGAGCTTTTACCTATAGCACATTCAGGATTAGAGAAAGCCAACGTAGATAAAGAGGACAGGGAAAGATTACTATCGGTTATTGAAAGTCGGGCTAAGGGTATCACACCTTCGGTATGGAATATCAAAAACTATAGGCTTCTCAGAAAAAATATGAAGATCGATAGTGCTTTAAGAGCTCTTACAAAAACCATGTATGACAATCAACAGCATGGATCTCCAATACATGAATGGCCAATGCTTGAGAAGTTGCCAAAAACAAGTGAGGATGCCACTCTGGTAGGGCATATTATGTCCACTCAATTATTTACAGTAGGTGAACATGATCTTGCGACTCTTGCTACAAACATCATGAAATGGAAAAACATACACCATGTCCCTGTAGAAAGTATGGTGGGTACTCTTTGTGGTTTACTTACGTGGACTCATGCAACGAAAATTCAAAATCTAAAAACAAATGGGGACGAACGTACAGTCTCTGACATTATGGAAAAAGAAGTGATAACCATATCTCCAAAATCATCTATAAAAGAGGCTATCAGAATAATGAAAAAAAATGAAATAGGTTGTCTTCCGGTTGTACAAAAGGAAGATCTTGTGGGAATTATTACAATCAAGGATGTAATTGAATTTGACAATGGTAAAAATTCATAGTACAGTATTGAACCAAACCTTGGAGATAAAACGAATTATCAAACATTTAAAAGGTTCTCAGTCTGGGCCTACCCTTATTTTTATTGGAGGAATCCATGGTAATGAACCCTCTGGTGTATTCGCACTCCAGCAAGTTCTCGATGAGCTTCAAAAAAAGAAAATTTCCATTACAGGAAATGTATACGCATTAAGTGGTAATCTTTGGGCACTAGAACGTAATAAACGTTACGATAAACAAGATCTCAACAGACTATGGACGAGTGAGAATATGCAGAAGGTACTCAACAACCATCTTGAGATTCGAAATGAAGACATCTCCCAACAAATTGATCTCTATCGAACCATACGCGATATAGTACAAAAGGAAAGTGGTCCATTTTATTTTATGGATCTACATACCACCTCAAGTGAAACCGTCCCTTTTTTAACCGTAAATGATAGTTTATTGAATCGGAAATTTACCAATCAATATCCTGTACCTATAATTTTAGGTATTGAAGAATATCTTGAAGGGCCATTACTTAGCTATATTAATGAGCTAGGCTATGTAGCTTTTGGTTTTGAAGCCGGTCAGCATGATGACCCTGCCTCTGTTCAAAATCATGTTGCTTTTATCTATCTGACCCTAGTTTTTACCGGAAGTATTTCAAAAACTTCGATTAATTACCCTCATTATTACAGCATATTATTCGATAACTCGATGGAGTTTAAACATATTTATGAGATATATTATCGCCATGAAATCATTAATGGCGATACATTTAAGATGGAACCAGGATTTATTAATTTCCAGGAAATTAGAAAAGGACAAGAGTTAGCCAAAAGTAATGGCAAACTCATTACGGCCCAACGAGATGGTAGGATTTTTATGCCTCTTTATCAAAATTTGGGAGACGATGGTTTTTTTACCATAAAAAGAACTCCAAAGCTATTTCTAAATTTATCTGCAGCGTTACGCAAGATACGTTTTGACCACATTTTAACCCTACTGCCTGGCGTTCAATGGGGTTCTGACAAAAAAGATGTGTTAACCGTAGACCTGAAGATTGCACGTTTTTTTACTAAACAATTTTTCCATTTACTGGGGTATAGGAACAAAAAAGTTGATGAAACACGTTTGAGAGTTAGAAATAGAGAAACCGCATCGAAAACTAAAGAATATAAAAATACATCTTGGATCAATAAGTAAGAAGAAGTTTTAATTACGATTTGAAACTTATTTATGTTTTTATTATTATTCGTAAAGTCTTACTTTTAAACATCATTTATAAACATCATTTTTAGATAATGACGAAACAAGACCTAGCAGCGTGTCATGATCGTATCAAACCCTATATTCACAGGACGCCCGTATTAACTTCAACCTTACTGAATGAGATCTCTGGAGCCAAAATTTTCTTTAAATGTGAGAATTTTCAGAGAATGGGTGCTTTTAAAATGCGCGGAGCCTCTAGTGCTATTTCAAAATTGTCAAAAGCTCAAAAATCAAGAGGCGTAGTTACGCATTCTTCGGGTAATTTTGCCCAAGCTTTATCCTTGTCTGCAAAGAGTTTGGGAGTGAAAGCATATATTGTAATGCCTTCAAACGCACCGCAAGTTAAAAAAGATGCTGTAAAAGGATACGGAGGAGAAATTATTGAGTGTCCTCCTACCCTAGAAGAACGAGAACGTGCTGCGGCCAAAATTAAAGAAGAAAAGGGCGCTACTTTTTTACATCCATCAAATAATTTGGATGTGATTTTAGGTCAGGGTACGGCTGCGATCGAACTTCTTGAAGATTATCCTGATTTAGACTATATCTTTACACCGGTAGGTGGTGGTGGATTAATTGCAGGTACTGCTCTGGCTGCGCATTTCTATGGTACTGATTGTAAGGTTATTGGCGGGGAGCCTTTTGAAGTTGATGATGCTTACCGCTCTTTGCAAAGTGGGAAAATCGAAACCAATATCACGATCAACACTATTGCAGATGGATTAAAAACTCAGTTGGGAGATGTTAATTTTCCCATTATACAAAAATATGTTTCAGAAATCATTCGAGTTGAAGAAAATGAAATCATATCTGCAATGCGACTGATTTGGGAACGCATGAAAATTATTATAGAACCTTCATGCGCTGTACCGTTTGCAGCTTTACTTCGAGAAAAAGATCGTTTTAAAGACAAAAAAGTAGGTATCATTCTTTCTGGCGGAAACATAGATTTGAATAACCTACCCTTCTAAAACTCAAACCCGAAGCCTCCCTGTACCTGAACGCCTTCATCTGAAGAGAACATTCCCAGTCTAAACGAAAAGGTATCTGCCCCGCTAATCCAGAATCCACCTCCGTACGAAGTATGCCATTGATTAGAATCATCATTATCTATCCAGACCCTTCCGTAATCAAAACCTCCATAGGTACCAAAAGTAACCGGAAATACCGAGGTGGTAAATCGTTTTAGCCTTGCCTTTAAATCAGTTGTTTGATAAAAGTAACTTTCTCCTGTAAATCGTTCATTTCTAAAACCTCTTAGTCCGTTATCTCCTCCTATTGATGGTGCATGATAATAAAAAAAGTTATTTCCAAGATTTGCTTTTACTTCGGCTTTAGTCCCTAACACTAAGTGACCAGAAGAAATAAGCTGGTGACTTCCGCCTAAAGCGAAAGTGATATAACCAAACTCATTGTCGGGAATATCAAGATTTCGCTTGTACCCACCGGAAAGGTTAAAAAGTAAAGCTTTTGTAGGGAAATCAAGTGCGTTCTGACTGTCAAAAGAAATACCTGCCTCGGCACCTACATAATTTTGAGAATCAAAAACTAAGGGATTTACGACTCCGGTTGATACGAATCTATCTTCATCTTCGACAACGTTAAAAGACTCAAAAAGTCCTTTTACATACAATGACCTGTAGCTAACTCCTGCGTCAATTTTAATTTGTTGCATTTGAGTTCTATTAAAATCCTGACTCAAATCATCATCAAAGTTCTCAGTATCATTTCCGAAACCAAAAAAGTTATTAGCATATGCTTCGTTAGTGAAGTACCCATTGATCGTTAAATTCCAATTGGGAAAAATATTAGCGAAAACTCCCTGGTAATTAAGATCAAAACCTTGAAATGTAAAATAATAATTTCCACCAAAAGTATGTCGTTGTTTAAAATCTTTGCCATCACCATGAATTCCATAAATAGTATACGTATCTGTCAATCCTACGAAAAAACCATCATCATTGCGCAATCCAATTGTAGGTATTACTATATTGAAATCTTCCTGAAAATACCTCCAGTGTAGGGTATTTGTCTCGTATAAATTAGTAAGCTGTCGACTGGGCTTTTTTTCTTCAAATTTAGATTCTTCGAATTTCCAGTCATATACTTTCAATTTTTTTCTATTTTCAATTTTGTAAGTATCCTTCCCATACCCACCGACGATTTTTACCTTACTATATCCATCTCCGTCTCCATTAACTATGAAGGTATCGTCATCATTTAATCCGTAAACGAGAATTCTTTTAGTTTCCTTGCTGTCAAAAATTCTTTCATAAAAGACTTTATTTTTTTCATCGCTCAATTTTCTTTTTCCTATAATCTTTGTTTTACCATTTGGCATTCTTGTGATTTCGAATAAATCATCTTTGTGCGTCCCGTATACAACCTGAGTTTTATTTAAATACGTTGCATATTTTTTGGCATATTGATCAATAACTTTTAGTCGTGCTTTTAGGCTATTTTTAATTTCGTTGGTTGTTTTATCCTGAATTTCTGGTGGTAAATTGGTAAAAGCTATTTCAATTTGAGTTTCTGTAAGATTTTCTTGAATGTACTTTGCTTCTTTTACCCAAGTATCTATTCCATACTTGGTGATAAGTGTTTGATCAAGATTATTCGCTTCTGCATTAAACCATTTCAAACTTTTGATTTCGGGGCCGTAGGTTTGCCAAGGTCGTGTAGCCGGAGAGAAGATTTTAATCATGGGCATTGCAATACCGTCAAACTTAGAGAACGTATTATCCCTGTCTCTTGCTACTGGAATAAAAATCTTATCGTCTCCTTCGTCTTTTTCATACTCTATCCATCTCCATTGATCCTGATGGCGATCCCAATCACCGATAAGCATGTCAAAGATTCTGGCGCGTATATACGCCTCTTGATCCATAATGTAAGATTCATCTTCCTTTAATTTTTCTAAAGCATCTGTAGTACTTTCAAAATCTGTTATTTCGCCTTCAACATCGGGCAGTGCTCTTCTATATCCTTTGTATTTTTTTTGCTCATCAGAAGGTCTGCGTTCTATATAATAAAGTTCATCTCCAAAAGTAGCATTATACTCTCCCAAGCGGTCTTGCTTTGGTACGTAAAACAATTCGGTTTCGGCATGGTTAATCTCCAGAGCTTTAGCCATATCATTAATTACCATTTGCATAAAAGGGTGAGCAGTAGTAAAAAAATCTGAAACAAGATCCTCAGTTAGCGTGTTTTCATAATCTTGAGTATCATACGAAATTCCTCTTACTTTTTGTGTTAAAAACTTTAGGGCTTCTTTCTTAAGAGAACGCATTGCATACTCTCGATTTTGACTATCTACCAATCTAAGAGAATTAGATTGATGCCCTCCCCCTTTTTTGGTTACCTCTAAACCGCCATACAATGTATCCAAGAGAGCTACGGGAACTGTAACTTCTTTATTAAAGTAAGAGCGGTAACGGTCTCCCCATAAGAGCTTATAGAATCCAGATTTATCTAATGTTACCTCATCTTTAATAATTACCGCTTTTTTCTGTTTGGGATGAGACTCTGCTGTAAATGCGTAATCTTTATAGGTTTTAAAAGGTGACAACACGTTAAATGATTCGTTTTTATCATCATCTTCAGTTATGAAATCTACTGCAGAAGATCCGTCTTTGTAATATGTGATTTTGGCAAAACCAGGTGCTCCATGTGTATATTTTCCTTCGTAAGACAAACTTCCGCCTGGTGCATGAATGAATCCTTTAGAACGATTTGTGGCCTCTGCTCCCCCATATGAACCACTTATTACCTGATGTATACCTTTTCCCTCGAGATATTGTAAACTTTCTTCATGACCAGAAACGATTGTCACTCGATCTGATTTTTGCGCAACAGAACTTAACAATATTCTTAAATATCTATATCTCGGAAAATCTAATTGGTCCCTATTTAAATTGGCCAAATCCTTAACTTCACCGGTTAATGTTCCTATTACTGGTAACGGTAATAAATGACTTTTCAAAGTTTCATGACCAGCATAAGTACCATTACTAAAAATTGGATGATGCATCACGATCAACACATTTTTACCTTGTGCATCATTAATATACCCCTCAAGTTCTTCTGCGAAACGTCTTCTTGTGTTTACACTGGTGCACTTCTTGTTGATTTCTTCGATCCGATCCCAATTAGCAATAAACCAATAAGAATTGACCACAATGATATCCAATTTTTCATTAACGACGATATGCTCAATGGGGCAACCATTTTTTTCAGGAAATTTTGAGTCTATTGACTTTCTCTTTTCTACATAATCCTCATATTCCTCCATTTGATTAATATTGGCGTCCTTCCACTCATTTACCCCATGAATAAAAAGCGTCTCTCCTTTATAATCCTCGGCCAAAGACAATTGCTTATCTAATAATTTGAAATCTTTTTCTTTCTGCCCTACTTTATCAGAAATATTATCTCCCATGAAAAGGAGGGTACTGTTTTTTCCGGCTTTCTTGAGTTCGGCAGACAATTTTTGATCTAAAGCTGCGGTGAAATTGTCTTTTTCTTGATTACCATATCCTCCCACAACATAAAAAATATGAGAAACCTCTTTATCTATAACACCAGTGGTGTCAACCGAGTCTTTTATTTGAGGTTGAAATGTTGCACAAGATTGTATAAGTATACATACAAGAAAAGAAATTGTCGATATACGGAAATTCATAGTAAATTATTTAATTTTATATCAATAAAATATCTCGTTAGTTATTTTGCGAAGTATTTCGGCTAGGTAATACTTTCTTAAAAAAGCTAAGGAACTTAAAACTGAAAAATAATCGTATCGCATACCGTATTTTCTTTTACTCTAACGATAAAATCAAAAATTTATATTTCTAAAAATTTGTAACGATAAATTTGATTTGGGTTATCAAAATTTGTGATAAAGTCAATCAAGTTATTGTTGAAATAATATTTTCATCACAAAGAAATTAGCTATGTTAAAACCAAGAAAAAAAGTACCAAGTCTTCAGGTAGATTTGATTAATAATACCCATTGGAAAATAGAGGATCAAAACCCCGAAAATTTTACAATGATTGTTTTTTACCGGGGATTACACTGCCCCATATGTAAAAAACAATTGGAAGAATTAGCTTCGAAATTAAATTTATTTGTTAAAAAAGGAGTAAACGTTCTAGCGGTAAGTTGTGATACAGAAGAAAAGGCCAAAACTACGGGAGACAAATGGAAAGTTCCTTCACTACCCATTGGTTATGAAATGACTATAGAAAAAGCACGAGAATGGGGATTGTATATATCCACTGCAAAAGACGACAAAGAACCTGAGCATTTTTCAGAACCTGGAATTTTTCTGATACGGCCAGATCAAACTTTATATTTTTCTTCTGTGCAGACCATGCCTTTTGCACGACCAAAGTTTGATGAGATATTAAATGCTATCGACTATATAATGAAAAATGAATATCCTGCAAGAGGAGAATCTTAAATGATTCTTTTGGTGGCTTCTATATAAATGCGATCATCTTGATCTGATAAAAAAGGGAATGTCTAAAAAGTCGTCATTCCGAGCATAGCGAAGGAATCTGTCAAATTTGAGCACCAATAAACAGGTTACTTCTCCGCCCAAAGGAGGATCGTAATGACGTTTTCTGATACTTTTTAGACATCCCCTTTTTTATAGAAAATCGATTACAAATCGAAAAAATCAAATATCCAAAATTAATTTATTATTTATTTAACAAGTCTTGTAGCCCAAGTATAATGAGAGATTGAACTATAAATTACTAATTCATTAGTTTATCTACTAATTAATTAGTTGTAAAACTAAAAAATTAGTAGTACGTTTGTTTTATAAAATTAATAGCATGCAAAAACTAGCTAAAAGAGAAGAACAAATTATGCAAAGTCTTTGGAAACTTGAAAAAGCTTTCATAAAAGAGATTATTGCGGAGCTATCAGATCCCAAACCTCATTATAATACTACAGCAACTATAGTAAAAATTCTTGAGGAAAAAGGTTTTATAAGTCATGTGGCTTATGGAAATAGTTTTCAGTACTATCCATTAGTGTCAAAAGATGAATATCAAAAACAAATTTTGGGAGAAGTAATGAATAATTATTTTGATAACTCCCCCTTGGCTTTGGTTAAGTTTTTTGCCAAAGAAGAGAAAATTAAAACAGAAGAACTAGAAGAAATCATTCAACTTATCAAAAACAAAAAATAATGGACTATATCATATATAGCTCGGCATTAATAGGTTTATCGTATTTGATTTATCAATTTTTTCTTTCCAGAGAAACCTTTTATCATTTAAACCGATGGATATTAATATCATTGATCCTTCTGTCGTTTACTCTACCACTGATATCGGTTCCAGAATATTTATCATTCAAAAATGTTGTAAATTCTGAAAACACAACTTTTTTTTCTGAAACTCCATCTACAAAAGTTGACATAGTCGATGAACCTATGATCAATGAAAACACATCAATTATAAATACTGCCCCTACTGCAAGTTCAACCAATATTGCCCTAGATTGGAAATCCATTGTTCTATACATCTATGTTTTAGGAGTATTAGTATTTATGGTTCACTTTTTAATTCAATTGGGAGTTTTACTATATAGAATTATCAGATATCCTACTATAGAGGTTGATTCTTATAAAATAATTGAAACTAATAAGAACCATGCACCCTACTCGTTTTGGAATCGAATTTTTATGAACCCGAGTCAGTATAATCCTGACACCTATTTGCAAATTTTAAAACATGAACAACTACATATAAAAGGTAAGCATAGCCTTGACATGCTATTAGTAGAGTTTCTGGTCATGTTGCAATGGTTTAACCCCTTTGCATGGTTATATCGTAAAGCTATTGATAATAATCTTGAATATCTAACTGATGATAATATGCTAAGCATTGGTGAAGATAAAGAGGTCTATCAAATGAATTTACTAAAAGTATCAACTCCAAATATGCCTACAGGTTTGGCAACAAGTTACAATCAATCATTTCTCAAAAAACGAATACTTATGATGAATTCTAAAAAATCGACAGCAAAATCAGGATGGAAATACCTAATCATTATTCCATTACTGGCTCTTACCGTGTTTTCTTTCAATCCGGTAAAACCAAACGAATCGTTACTAACTAATCATGATGATGAAGCTTTAGATATGGTTTTGAAATCAGAACCTAAAGAAACTGTTTCAAAATTCAAAAATGACTTTACCAAAGGTGTCTGGGATGCCGAGATTGGGGGAGGTAAACTTTGTATTATGTTCAGAAGTGCTGAACCGCTCAAAAGAAATTACTGGTCCACAACACGATGTTATGAACCTTCATTTTTTTCAGATTTTCCGCATGGAGATAAACAAAAATTTTCGATAACGCGCGATGCAGGTACGCTAACTTTTATTGGCGAATTTGAAAATAATATCGGTGATGGTAGATACATTTTCGAGCCTAATTTGAATTTCAAAAATTCTTTAAAAAAATATAGCTTACAGGCAGATAATAGTGATTTAATGCATTGTTTTTTAACAGATTTCAATACCACTTACCTCACTTATCTCAAGAATGAAAAACTCAATATAGATCAAGATGATTTTGAAGATATTATCCATAAATCTCTACCTCTTGAAAAATTAAAAATGTATCGTAAAGAGTTAGACAAATTGGGATATAATAATTACACGATGGAAGAGGTTAGTAAACTTAATCTTTTTGATGTAGACATTTCTTATATTTCTTTTATAAACAAGGTAAATTCTTCAAAAACATCGTTAAAAAAAATTACCAAAGCCAGAATTCATAATGTAACACCAGAGTTTATAGATTCATATAAAAACAAGGGGTATGGCAGTATGTCTTTGGATGAATATATCAAATTAAAAATACATAATGTAACACCAGAGTTTATAGATACCTTTAAAAAAGAAGGTTATTCGAATATATCTGTGAACGAAGCTAAAAACCTAAAAATTCATAATGTGACTCCAAAGTACATTCAAACCTATAAAGATGCCGGGTATAAAAATATAGGACTAAAAGAAGCTAAAGAATTAAAAATTCACAATGTAACTCCGGAGTTTATTGATAGCTTTAAGAAAATTGGCTATCCAAATATTACCCTAAACGAGGCTAAAAAATTAAAGATTCACAATATCACTACTGATTTTATACAATCTTATTTAAAATCAGGGCAAACAACTCTTTCTTTGCAAGATGTTATTAAACTTAAAATTCATAATGTAAGTCCTGAGCAAGCTAAAGTAACCAGAGGTTATTCTTCTAGTTCCACAAATAACTCGGGTAAAAAAGAACAGGATACTCAACAAGATCCTGGTGATTTTATGAAAGCTTTTGCTGATCTGGGATATACTAATGTTCCCATTGATGATATTATCGCCTTAAAAATACATAATGTAACGCCAGAATTTATTAAGAAATATAATGCCGCTGGTTACAAAAATATTCCACTGGATAGAGTAATAGCATTAAAAATCCATAATGTAACTCCAGAGTTCATTAATTCTTTTAAGAAAGCAGGATATAAAAATATCTCTTTAGACAATGCGGTCGGTTTAAAAATCCATAACGTATCTCCAGATAACGCAAAGGCTTATATCATGTTGGGATACAACAATATTTCTGTCGATGATCTAATGTCACTAAAAATTCATAATGTCACACCAGAGTATATTAGAGAGTTCAAGAAAACCAAATATGGAGATATTCCATTAGATGAGATCATTTCTTTCAAAATACATAATGTTACACCAGCGTTTATTAAGCAATTCGAAGATTTAGGATATCCAAACATTACTGCAGACCAAGCACAAAGTCTAAAAATTCATAATGTAACTCCGGAATTTGTAAAAAAGCTAAAGAAACAAGATCCTAATATCTCATTAGATCAAGCTGTAAGAATTAAGATCCATTTTTAAATTAAAAGTTAGTCAATCAAAAAACGAAAGAGGTCTAAAAGGTCGTCATTCCGAGCATAGAGAAGGAATCTGTCAAATTTGAATACTAATAAACAACAGATTACTTCTCCGCCCAAAGGCAGATCGTAATGACGTTTTTTGATCTTTTATAGACCTCTTTTTTAACACTAGTAATTAAAATATTAGAAACGCAATTAGATTCTTGGCAAATCACCATCACCTTTAAGCGGAAGATTAGAATTTCCCATCAAATGGGTATCTACATGATGGGCCGCCTGTCGCCCTTCTGCAATTGCCCAAACAATTAAGGATTGTCCTCTTCGGGTGTCACCTGCAGCAAAAACACCTTTTATGTTGGTTGCATAATTATCTTCATTCGCTTCAATATTAGTTCTGGCATCCAAATTGATCCCTAATTGTTCTGCGATTGTAGGTTCTGATCCTGTAAACCCTAAGGCCAATAATGCAAGGTCACATTTCCATTCTTTTTCTGTACCGGCGATTTCCTTTAAGGTAAAGCGACCATTTTCTTTTACCCACTCTACTTCTGAAGTAATCAATCCTTTTAAATTTCCATTTTCATCTCCCAAAAATTCTTTGGTAGAGATCCTCCAGTTACGTTCTACTCCTTCCTGATGCGACGAGCTTGTACGCAAACGCATCGGCCAAAATGGCCAAGGTTGATTTGTAGGACGCGCTGTGGTTCCTTTATTCATAATTTCAAAATTAGTTACAGAACTGGCACCATGACGTACTGAAGTACCAATGCAGTCTGATCCCGTATCTCCTCCTCCGATCACAATCACATCTTTTCCTGTTGCCAGAATCTCTTCTCCTAAATCTTTGATCCCATCTACTCTTCTATTGTTTTGTGGAAGAAAATCCATTGCTTGTACCACACCTTTAAGATCAGAACCTCTTACTGGTAAATTACGTCGAACTGTGGCTCCTGTACATAAGACAACTGCATCGAAATCTGCTTTGATCTGATCTGCTTTGATATCTTTTCCAATATGAGTACTGGTCTTAAATAAAATCCCTTCTTCTTCTAAAACAGCAATGCGACGATCGATCACATGTTTTTCCATCTTAAAATCAGGAATACCATAACGCAACAAACCTCCAACTTTTTCATCTCTTTCAAAAACGGTTACCAAATGCCCTGCACGATTCAATTGTTGGGCTGCAGCTAGCCCGGCAGGTCCTGAGCCGATTATGGCTACGGTTTTTCCTGTTCTTTCTTTTGGGGGATTTGCTTTTACCCAACCGTTTTTAAAGGCTTGCTCAACGATATTTTTTTCAATATTCTCGATGGTTACCGGGTCTTCATTAATCCCAAGTACGCAAGCCTCTTCACAAGGTGCTGGGCATAATCTTCCTGTGAATTCAGGAAAATTATTGGTTGCATGTAATAGACTAGCTGCCTTTTCCCATTTGCCACGATACACAGCATCATTAAAGTCAGGGATCAGGTTACCAAGCGGACAACCACTATGACAAAATGGTATTCCGCAATCCATACACCTTGCCCCCTGATTTTTGAGTTTTTTTTCAGGCATTTCTACTGTAAACTCTTTATAATCTTTTATACGATCTTTAACAGGTTGGTACTGTTCGGTCTCTCTTTCAAATTCTAAAAATCCAGTTATCTTTCCCATGTTATTTTTAAGTTTCTAAGTCTCTTAGCAACAAAGAATCTAAGTTTCAGATTTTCTCTAGAATTAGCTCTTCATTTTATAAAACTTGTTTTTTATTATCTATTGTATCATGATTAGAATTTTTAACTTCACCTTATCTAAAGTTCAAAATAAATAATTAATCTGCCTCTAACTGATAAATCAAAATCTCTCTATTTTCTAACCTCTAACCTCTAACTTCTACCTTCTCTTCTTCTATTCTTTTTAAAGCTTGCTTGTATTCTTCGGGGAATATTTTGATGAATTTTGGTAATTCTTGTTCCCAATTTTCAAGGATCCTTTGTGCCAGAGGACTTAAGGTAGCGTTATAGTGATTCTCTATCAATATCTTTAATTCATCAATATCTTTTTGTTCAACCACAGGATCAAGATTTAAAGACTCCTTATTGCAATGTGCCTCAAATGTTTTCTTGCTGTCGTAGATATAAGCTATACCTCCAGACATTCCGGCTCCAAAATTTCTTCCGACTTCACCAAGAATTACGGCTACACCGCCGGTCATGTATTCACAACCGTGATCTCCAATTCCTTCAACTACTGCTTGAGCACCCGAATTGCGCACACAGAATCGCTCACCAGCTTTACCATTGATATAGACTTCTCCATCTGTTGCACCATATAGCGTCACATTACCTGTAATAATATTTTCTTCAGGAACAATTGTGGCTTCATCTGGAACTTTAATAATCAATTTTGCTCCAGAAAGCCCTTTGCCTAAATAATCGTTTGTATTACCATTCACTACCATGGTCAATCCTTTGGTAGCAAAAGCCCCAAAGCTTTGTCCCGCAGCGCCGGTAAAGTTCAATTTCAATGTGTTATCAGGTAATCCCTGTGCTCCATATATTTTAGAAATCTCGTTACTAAGGATAGCTCCTACTGCCCTATCAGTGTTGGTAATATCAAAATCTAAAGTTGTTTTCTCTTTACGGAATAATGCCGGATGCGCTTGCTCAATAATTTCAAAATCGATAGACTTACTAAGGCCATGATCCTGAATTTCTGTATTATATACTTGAATTCCTTCCGGAACTTCTATTTGATGTAAGATGGGTGAAAGATCCACTCCAGCTGCCTTATAATGCTCAATGGCTTTATTATGATCTAACTTATGTACTTGCCCCACCATTTCGTTGACCGTACGGAAACCAAGTTGCGCCATAATCTCTCTCAATTCCTGAGCTACGAAGTACATATAATTAACTACATGTTCTGGCTTACCCTTGAATTTTTTACGCAATTCTGGGTTTTGCGTTGCGATTCCTACCGGACATGTATTTAGATGACACACACGCATCATGATACATCCTGATGCTACTAATGGTGCGGTTGCAAATCCAAATTCCTCTGCTCCTAATAGACAGGCTATAGCAACATCTCGCCCCGTTTTTAATTGGCCGTCACATTCTACCACTACTCGACTTCGTAGGTTATTGCCCACCAGTGTTTGTTGTGCCTCAGCAATACCAAGCTCCCAAGGCAACCCTGCATGTTTTAAGGATGTTAAGGGCGAGGCACCCGTACCTCCATCAAATCCTGAAATCAGAATCACATCGGCTTTTGCTTTTGCAACACCCGCAGCGACGGTACCTACTCCTACTTCAGAAACCAGTTTTACATTAATTCTTGCGTTTCTATTAGCAGATTTTAAATCGTAAATTAATTGTGATAAATCTTCGATGGAATAAATATCATGATGTGGTGGTGGAGAAATTAATCCAACATAAGGGGTTGAATTACGTGTTTTTGCTATCTCAGGATTTACTTTTGGACCTGGTAATTGCCCACCTTCCCCAGGCTTGGCACCCTGAGCCATTTTTATCTGAATTTCTGCTGCATTCGTAAGATAATTTGAAGAAACTCCGAATCGTCCTGAAGCTACCTGCTTTATGGCACTGTTTTTCCAATCACCATTTACATCTTTGTAAAACCTAAGTGGATTTTCTCCACCTTCTCCAGAATTGCTTTTTCCGCCAATACGATTCATAGCAATGGCCAAATTCTCATGAGCTTCTTTGCTAATTGATCCATAAGACATAGCTCCTGTTTTGAAGCGTTTTACGATCTCTGTCCATGGCTCTACCTCATCGATTGAGATTGGATCATAATTAGAAAATTCTAACAATCCACGAATGGTCATTAAAGCCTTGGACTGTTCATTAATCAATTTGGCATATTCTTTATAGGTCTTAGGATCATTATCACGCACAGACTTTTGAAGTTTTGCAACAGATAAAGGATTAAATTGATGTTTCTCTCCGTTTCTCCTCCACCTGTATTGGCCTCCTATTTCAAGATCTAGACTTGCACCTACCTCTCTTTCGGCATACGCTTTCTTATGTCGTTTTGAAATCTCTTTTTCGATTTCATATAGTCCTATACCCTGAATACGAGTAGCAGTATTTGGAAAATATTGCTCGACAACTTTGGTGTTAATTCCTATACACTCAAAAAGTTGTGAGCTTCTGTATGAATTTAGGGTAGAAATACCAATCTTATTCATCACTTTGAGCACTCCTTTTCCAACTGCTTTGTTATAGTTATATATGGCATCTTCAAAAGTCAGATCAATGATATTATTTTCTTCGATTTGTTCTCCAATAATTTCGTTTACCATATATGGGTTGATAGCACTGGCACCATATCCAAACAATAAAGCAAAGTGGTGCACTTCTCTAGGCTCTGCAGATTCGACTATAATACTCACTTTAGAGCGTTTTCCTAATTTCTGTAAACCACTATTTACGTAAGAACATGCCAGTAAAGCAGGGATAGGAGCCCTATGCTTGCTCACATTTCTATCAGAAAGGATGATGATATTTGTTCCTTCATCAATAGCTTCAGAAGCTTCCTTTAATAATTTTTCTAAAGCATCCTCCAGACCGTTCAGTCCTCTATTTACATTGTATAACATTGGCACCGAAGTCGACTTAAACCCTTTATCGGCATAGGTTTTGATTTTATCCAGATCCTCTTTGGAGATCACCGGATTTTGGATCTTTAATTTCTGACAATGTTTTTCATTAATATCGAAGATATTATGATCTGAACCTAAGGTAAGACTAATATCACAAATCAATTCTTCACGTATACCATCTAGTGGTGGATTCGTAACCTGGGCAAATAATTGCTTGAAGTAATTGTAAATTAATTGAGGACGTTCTGAAAGTACCGCAATTGGAGTGTCTGATCCCATAGAACCGATGGGCTCTTTTCCCGATTGACCCATGGGCGAAATAATAGTATCTATATCTTCCTGGGTGTACCCGAATACTTCCTTTCGTTTAGCTACCGTTTCTTCTCCTAAAAATAATGGACAATCATTGTAAGGAATATTTTTTAAATGAACGAGATTGTTATCTAACCATTCTCTATAAGGATGTTTTGATGCAATTTCCTCTTTAATTTCCTCATCGTTTATGATTCTTCCTTCTTCCATATTTACCAGGAACATCTTGCCTGGCTCTAGTCTACCGTGATATTCAATATTTTCTGGTACTATATCAACCACTCCTGTCTCTGACGACATTATCACGTAACCATCCTTGGTCACTGTATATCTTGATGGTCGTAGTCCGTTTCTATCTAATACCGCACCAATATAGTTGCCATCAGTAAATGGAATTGATGCAGGACCATCCCATGGTTCCATAGCACAAGAATTATACTCGTAGAATGCTTTTTTCGCTTCAGACATTTCAGGATTTTTTTCCCATGCCTCGGGCACCATCATCATCATCACTTCGGGAAGTGATCTACCTGTCATTAATAATAATTCTACCACCATATCCATAGAAGCAGAATCTGATTTTCCTTTTAATACTACCGGAAGTATTCTCTTGATATCTTCTCCAAACCAATCACTCTTCAATAATTCTTCTCTAGAGCGCATTCTGGTAACATTTCCTCTTAAGGTATTAATCTCCCCATTATGACACATATATCGGAAAGGTTGGGCTAAATCCCAGGTAGGAAATGTATTGGTAGAAAAACGTTGATGTACCAGAGCTAATCTGGTAACTACTTTGGGATCCATTAAATCGGTATAATACAATTTAATATCTTCTGGCATTAAGAGTCCTTTAAATATTAATGTCTTAGTCGATAAACTTGGTAAATAGAAAAATTTGCTTTCAGAAAGTTTAGAACCATATATACTATGCTCTGTAACTTTTCTTGCTGTAAATAACTTCAGGTTAAAATCAAAGTAGCTTTGCTCTTTATTTTCTTTACCAATAAATATTTGTTTAATAAAAGGTTCTGTTGTAGCGGCTATTTCACCTATATGTATATGATCGACAGGAACATTTCGCCATCCTAACAGTACTAGACCTTGCTCAACAACATTCTTTTCGAATGTATCTATACAAAACTGTCTCTGATTTTCTTTTTTGGGCAAAAAGACATTACTTACAGCATATTCACCCGGTTCTGGTAGTTCAAAATCACAGTGTTCTACAAAAAAATCATGAGGTATGTCAATTAGTATCCCCGCACCATCGCCTGTTTTACCATCTGCACTTACAGCACCGCGATGTTCTAGTTTTTCAAGAATTTCTAGTGCTTTATGAATAATGTCATTCGACTTTTTTCCTGCCAAACTGCATATAAATCCGGCACCACATGCATCATGCTCGAATTCTGGTAAATACATTCCTTGTTTCTTCATAATATTTTCCGACTTAAACGATTTCAAGAGATTGAAATTAACAAATCATTAAGGAAGAAGAAAAAAAATGGAATCATTCTATATCACTTTTCTGAGCTCTCTAAAAAAAGGCCTGAATGGATAAAATAATCACAAAATAACAACTTCTAATTACGAATTTCCTAATAGGGTTTTGAGGAGAAACACCTCTTTTAAATATAAAATTTTCAAGATTTCATAACTATTATTATCAATAAATTACAACTACAACGTTTTCGTTAAAAAGTCCGTAATTATTGTATGTCAAATCATCATTTTTTAGTTTAAAAAATATGTACCCCTAATTTTTTAGGGGATAAATATTCAAAAATGATAAAAATTACGTGTTAACCCCATAAAATTTGGATGTAAAATACAATTTGACATATTTTTGAATCGAATTTAACATTAATTTTAACTTTTATTCTTTATGAAAAAAATAGAAGCAGTCATCAGGAGATCAAAGTACCGTGCCGTAAAGGAAGCTTTACATGGTAAAGGCGTAATGTTTTTCTCATACTGGGATGTAACTGGTGTTGGACATGAGCAAAAAGGGAGTGTATACCGGGGTATTTCTTACAGCACCACAGATATTCAAAGGCGTTACTTATCTATAGTGGTGAATGATGATTTTGTCGAGGTCGCTATTGCTGCAATTTTGGAAGCCGGAAAAACTGGAGAAGTAGGAGATGGAAAAATCTTTGTTTCCGACATACAAGAAGCTTATCGCATACGCACAGGAGAAAAAGGAGGAGAAACTCTCACCTAAATCTTCTTTATTCATTGAGATAACAAATAATCAACTTGAAAACAAAAAATAATTTTAATAGTAATTAAGCAATGGAACTTTTAACTACAAATAATGTATGGATGATGTTGTGCACTGCACTTGTATTTTTCATGCACTTAGGATTTTCTTTTTTAGAAATTGGATTAACTCGTCAAAAAAATACAATCAACATATTATTTAAAAACGTTTTTATCATCTGTGTAGGGCTACTGATGTACTATATTGGTGGATTTAACCTAATGTATCCAGGATTTGAAGACGGGGACTTCGGATTCTTAAAATTTGCAGGATTTGGTATTGCTGCACCAGAGAATGGAATGACTCCTGAGTATGCAGATGGAGGATATACCTGGTGGACCGACTTCTTGTTCCAGGGAATGTTCGCTGCTACTGCGGCGACTATTGTATCAGGAGCTGTAGCAGAGCGTATCAAACTTGGTGCGTTTATGATCTTTACCGTGATTTATGTAGGCCTTGTATATCCAATCGTAGGTTCATGGCAATGGGGAAGTGGTTTTCTATCCTCACTGTCTATAGGAGAAGCTGAAGGGTTTTATGACTTTGCCGGTTCAACCTTGGTACATTCTGTAGGAGGCTGGGCTGCCTTGATAGCTGTCGCTCTTTTAGGATCAAGAATTGGAAAATTTAGTTCAGATGGAAAGCCACAAGCACTACCAGGACACAACATTCCAGTAGCAGCAGCGGGAGTACTTATTCTTTGGTTAGGGTGGTTCGGATTTAATGGAGGGTCTGTACTTTCTGCAGACCCAGCAGGAACTTCTCTCGTATTGGTGACTACATGTCTTGCAGCTGCAGCAGGAGGCATAGGAGCATTTGTGCTTTCTACAATTTTATATAAAAACTACGACCTAACGATGTTCTTAAACGGAATTTTAGGAGGACTTGTAGGTATTACTGCCGGAGCAGACTTAATGTCTCCAAATGAAGCCGTTATAATAGGACTGTTAGCAGGTATAATAATTGTGCTTGGCGTAGCATTAATAGACAAATTGAAACTAGATGATCCCGTTGGCGCCATTGCTGTACACTTAATATGTGGTATATGGGGAACGTTGGCCGTTGGCATCTTTGGATCCAAAGCTGGATTTGACCAGTTTTTAGTACAAGGACTTAGTGTACTCATTGTTGGCGGATTTTGTGTAACCACCGCTTTCATTATCATCTTTGCACTAAAGAAAACCATCGGAATCAGAGTTTCTGAAAAAGAAGAGATTGATGGACTGGATAGTCATGAGCATGGTATGGACGCTTATCCAGATTTTAGACTTAACCAACATTAGAACTTAAATAATGTTGACCAATGAAGCGGGAGATTTCATGAAACCTCCCGCTTTTTAAATTATTTAATTATTTGTAACGACAAAGGATATGAAGGATGCTCTCCATTACTCGCCTTTATGGCATTAAGAATAGGAAACACAAAACATAATATCGCAATAATAATTAATCCCAATACGCCTAATCCGAATAATAATATCAACGGAATACAAATCATCGCATAGATAAACATACTCATCTGAAAATTCATAATTGATTTACCGTGTTCATCCATTGCCAGCACTCTTTCTCTCTGAGTTAACCATAAAATTAAGGGTACTATAAATCCCCCAAATCCAGTTATAATATCCAACAATTGCGATAAATGTGTGATGACTAATAGTGATCTGTCCTTTCTCATGATTTCTATAATTTTGATTGATTGATGATTTTGCTAATATTTTTAGCAATATATGCATATATGACGAAAACAATTGCAGTTCGTTACAAGGAATATTCCTAAAAATTAGCTTCCATAAATAAAAAAGCACCCCAACATGATATCGAGATGCTTTTCATTAATTTAATGTCTTTTAAAAAATGCTTTAGTTTATAATCAGTTTCTGAGTACTTAATACGTTTCCTCTATTTTCGATTTTAATCAGATAAATCCCTGTACCTAAACCAAAATTACGAGTAAGAATAGTATTATCACCAGAAGAAAGCTTAATTAACGCCTTTCTCCTTCCTAAAATCGTGTAGACTACTGCATTTATTTCTCCTTCAATATTGTTGTTGATGCGGATAGAGAAACTTTCTCTCGCCGGATTAGGAGATATTTTTGAACTAAGAGCACTATACTCATTGTCGGTCCCCAGTGTCGGAACTACGGATGCTCTCTCACTGACCATACTCTCTGTAAGTACAGATTGACCACAAGAACCTTCATAGATCTTCACGTTAGAGAAGGTTGAATTGTTTCCAGAACCAGCGTCATTGTCATTGATGAACACCAATCGATCCATAGCTCCTGTATAGAAACTTCCTACAGGGATCACATATTTTGTCGTACCCCCAGCGTAGTTATCGTAATTGGTAACCCCATAATTTTGTGTACCATGGACTTTAAAATATCTCGTTGGTGTTAAGGCATTATCATCCTCAAATCCAACTGCATGGATTTCTCCCTGACCTGTACTGCTAAAATCAAACTCTATCACAGTATTAGCCGTTACATTGTAGGTAAGACCAATATACTTCCAGGTATTGTTGCTTAGTGCCAGAGATGCACCTCCACTGCCTACAGAGAAGTTTCCTGCTGCATCCTGATTTGAGAACGAAGTAATCGTAAAATCATTAAAATTCAATGCACTACAGGTAGGTGGTGGTGGAGTTCCTGAACCATTTTGAATGCTTACATCATCAAGGGCAATATCACTTTGCCAGCCACTGGTACCACTACCGGTAACTACACTAAAGCGTAACTGTACACTGGCTTCTCCTGCATAGGCAGAAAGATCAACATCGGCAGCATTCCAGGCACTCCCCTGCTCCCCAGTTCTACTGAAGACACTAGTCCAGCTACCATCATTATTGGTGCTGGCTTCAACCGTTAAACTGTTGATCGCACTTCCCAGCATATGATATTGGAAGGTAAGGTTTGGATCTGTTAAGCTACTAAAGTTTAAGCAAGGAGAGTTTAAAATCGCTCTTTTGTTAGGATAACCTGTTCCGTTACCTGAAGCCTCTACATAAATATATGTGTTCCCATCGCCAGCGCTACTTGGACCTGTGCCACTAGAAGGCGTACCCCCTGTGTTTCTTGTCCAATCCAGATCATCACCTGTAGTAGCTTGTGACCATTGTCCAAAACTTGATTCGAAACTCTCACTAAATGGAAAAGAAGCAACATCACCTGTACAATCTCCACTTGGCGGAGGCGGTGGCGTGCCTAACCCCATAGCATCCCAAAAGGCAGGTATGGTTGCTCGCTCTCCAGAATTTGAACCTCCTGATCCAGAACAGCCTCCATACGCATGAACTCCTACTGCATTTCCTGTCGCTGCATCTATAATTGGACTTCCAGAGTTACCCCCGGTAGTATCTGTTCTATACCTTACAAAAGTATTATTTGCAGAAGATAAAGGTCCTGTATGCGTTTGTTGAGTTTGATTATCAATCCCTGTATCGGTCCCAAAACCAGTAATGGTGATATTACCGCTAGGGGCATCTTGTACCACATTAAAAGATTTACCTTGTGCCTCGATAGGTGTTAAACCTGTTTGCGAATTCGCACTTGCGGTAAAGACTCCCCAATCATTGGCTTGACTAGGGCTACTTGGATATGGAGAAACGAAATTACCAATTGGGTATTGGTCCTCTGGTCCCGGATGCACAATACTTCTATCAGGATTTGATTTCGGAACATTAAATTCTATTACCTGAGCACTACTACCTACGCAGTGTCCAGCAGTTACCAATTTACCATTGGTAATAATCCAACCAGTGCAACCGATAGGAACCATTCTACCGATAGCAGCATCATTTGAATCTATTCTATCGTCGTTTGATCCGCATTGTGACTTTATCGTAGGATCTAATTCACCTACGCCTAATTCTCTTATATTCAACCCAATGGCGCTTTCTCCAGGGGCTATGGTTAATTGTATTATTACTTTATCGCCATTAAAATAAGCACTGGAATTATTCCAGTTTTTAATAGTTTGAGAAGTTAGAACTTGAGTAGCTCCATCTAATGCTGAAGTAATGGTTAACGTACTTCTTTGGCCAAGATTTACATCTTTGAAAAATAAACGTAACCAAGTAGCATCTTTTTCAGAAATAGTTTCGGTAATAATCTGTGAACTATTACTTTTTTGTATTCCAGATTTTAAATTCAGATCATATTTTGTATAATGTCTTTTTAACTCGTTTTGAGCTAAAGCAACATGAGTACAAATTAAGAAAACCATGCTAATTAGGACTCCTAATTTTCGCAAATCAAGCGGTTTTTTAAAATAAGTTGAGTTTGTGTTTTGTAAATTCATACGAATAAGAATTAGTTATTATTGGTTAGACATTAAATTTAACATACATAAAAAATTGCTGTAATTTCATAATTACAACAAAACTGTCTCCCAATTCATCCGTGACTAAGTAGTTTGCTTAATTCGGACTCCAATTTTTATCCTAATTCTTGTTTCCACTAGTAAAAGAGGTAGCTACGATAGAAGTGTTTTAACTTCTTCCCTGTACAAGATAAAAAAAGAAAAACAACTCTTCAAAAAAAGTTTAACAATGTGTATTTAAAGTGAGTATATTAATCTCTATTTTTACCACCTAGCAAGAACAATTATGATCCCACAAGATACTATAGTAGCATTAGCCACTCCATCAGGAGCAGGTGCCATAGCAGTAATTCGTGTTTCCGGGAAAGACGCGATTGCTATATGCTCTCCCTTATTTAGATCAGTAAGTGGAAAGGAGCTTGATAAACAGAAAAGTCATACAATACATCTTGGACATATTGTAGATGGAGAACGAGTGTTGGATGAAGTATTGATATCTATTTTTAAGGGAAATAATTCATATACAGGCGAACCTACTATTGAAATTTCTTGTCATGGTTCTATTTATATTCAACAAGAAATTATTCAACTTTTACTGCGTAAAGGATGCAGAATGGCAGATGCTGGTGAGTTTACTTTGCGCGCCTTCTTAAATGGAAAATTGGATCTTTCTCAGGCAGAAGCGGTGGCCGACTTGATAGCCTCAGATTCTGAAGCATCTCATCAAATTGCTATGCAGCAAATGCGCGGAGGGTTTTCTAATGAAATAAAAATGCTACGAGACGAGTTACTTAACTTTGCCTCATTAATTGAATTAGAGCTTGATTTTGCAGAAGAGGATGTAGAGTTCGCGGATCGCACTCAGTTTAAGGAATTAATCAATAGAATTACCAAGGTTTTAAAACGTTTGATCGACTCTTTTGCCGTTGGAAATGTAATCAAGAATGGAATCCCGGTCGCTATTGTAGGCGAACCTAATGTTGGTAAATCTACATTACTTAACGCTCTTCTCAATGAAGAAAGAGCCATTGTATCCGATATAGCCGGAACCACACGAGATACGATTGAAGATGAAATTAATATTGGTGGAATAGGGTTTAGGTTTATTGATACTGCTGGAATACGAGATACTAAAGATATAGTTGAAAGTATAGGTATACAGAAGACTTTTGAAAAAATTGAACAAGCGCAAGTAGTCATCTATTTGGTTGACAGTTCACAATTAACAGCTAATAGTTTGCAAGTACTAAAAACTGAAATCGGTAAAATAAAAAATAAATACCCGCAAAAACCGTTGATTATTGTTGCCAATAAGACTGATAAACTGCAACAGGATCAAATTGATCATTTGACTTTGGAAATCGAGAATATTCATCTACTTTCTGCAAAAACCGGTTTGGGAGTTGAAGAATTACAAAACAAACTTTTGGAATTTGTAAATACAGGAGCCCTGCGTAACAATGAAACTATTGTTACCAATACCAGGCATTATGATGCGTTATTAAAGGCTCTAGAAGAAATCCAAAAAGTCCAATATGGTCTAGACACCGGGCTTTCGGGAGATTTAATGGCTATTGATATTCGACAGGCATTATACCATTTTGGTGAGATCACTGGTGAAATATCCAGTGATGATCTTTTGGGGAATATCTTTGCTAATTTCTGTATCGGGAAGTAGTTTTTCTCAATTTTAGTGTACTTCTTGCTTTGCTAAATATTCTCTAATAAAAGAGGCTATAGTATATTATTTTAGCTCGTAGGTACTTAAATTATTTTTAAAAACAGCGTTAGCAATATTCCCTGCCCCTTGGAAACGAACTCTTAACCCATAAATGGGATTAGATGCTTCTGTTGGTATAGTATAAATAATTTGATTATTAACTAGAACAGAGAGTACATTGTTTTTTGATATTAATTCAACGGTTTGCCAGTTAGATAGGTCTATTCCAAAATTTGATAAGTCATTATTTTTTCCGCGTATTTCTACAGAAGGAACGTACATATATAAATTAGCAATACAACCTAACAACGAAAATGGAATAATAATAGCATCACCTTCCAATAATATTAGTAATTCAGTATTTTGACAAATATTTACTCCTCCTATGGATTCATTTTTCAGGTTTGCTTTAAAACTAAAATTATCTGCGTATAAACCTTCGAACTCTTTAACATAACTAAATACCGTCCAAACTTCTTCGGTCTCTGGAACTATGTTATAAGTTTTAAGTAAGTCTTTGGATATACTTAAACTATCCTTATACCGGAATTCAGAATCGTTAAGATATTGCGGTATAGTTTTCCTATCAATTGCTGCAATCCAACCTTTGGAGGGTATAAGTAAAGGTTTTTCTTTGACTACCTTATCATTTACAACTAGTTTTGCTTCATAATAACCAGGATAATAATAAATACTGGTATGGATTGAATCATTTTGGTTTACTTGAGTCCTTCTTTTGGTATTCCAGCTTTGTTGAATCTGGAAGACATCTTCAGAAGAGGTGTTTTTACTTTCGTATCTAAACACTACTGAAGATGGGAGGTTATTCCCAACTTTATCAATAGAGAAATTAAATTCCTTTGCATCAAGCGTTCTCTTAGATGATCCGTTTTTAGAAAGTAACCAGACAACCTGGCTCAATGCTAATATGGATATCACTGAGAGAAAAATTTTCCTAAGTGCAATGGTTCTTTTTTTGTTTGATATGACGGACATAACTTCTTTTTCAGAGTTCTGTAATTGCTGAAGTACGGAATCTCTAAAATCGTTGTAGCCCCCATATTGAGCTAAAATATTTAAGGTGCTAATACTGGGTTTAGAATCATAATTAACCTTTCCCCATAGCCGTTTTAAGGTTAGTGAACTAATTTTTTCCCCAGTCTTTTCTTGAATAGCATCACTCAGCCACTCAAAATCATATCCATTCCAAGTATTGCCATTACCTCTACCGATTTGATTCTCGATAATTTTCAATAGTCGATTTATGTTCTCTCTCGTTCTATCCATAAGTAATTGAAAACCTGATGTTTTCTAAGATTGAATGTTTTTGAATCAGATTGATACTCATTTGAATTTTAGTATTAATGCTTTTCGTGCAATTTCATTCTATCAAATAAATGTTTTATCAATGCCCTAATAACCTAACAAAAATTATAAAACTATTATGTCTTACCATTAAACATTATTACTCAATACAACTAAGGTTTCATTGACCTTTTTATGATTCTCGAGTAGCAAAACGGAATAGAATAATAAAGAGTATACATTTTTAAAAATTAAAAAGAATGAAACGGTTAAGCATAATATTACATAAGATATTTCTAGGCTGATATCCAAAAATAGATATTTCGACATATATACTGAATAAGCCTGAAATTAAACCCTCATCGATTAAACAAAGATAAGATGAAAAAAGAAATTTTGAGATTTATAACAAATTTTATAGTTCTAATCCTAATGGGATGTTCAAGTAAAATAATACCGTTAACCAATGCTAATTTAGATGTTAGAAATCGGGATATTGTGTCGGTTAATAGGGACGTCAACACTCTGATATTAAATAACAAAATAGGAGATGGAATCGCAATAATCAAAGATTTGAAATTCGATGAAGGTATTATTGAAGTAGAGTTAAAAGGAGAGAATAATCCACAAAAAAGCTTTGTGGGTATTGCATTTAACATTCAAAACGATTCTATATACGAAGCGGTTTATTTTAGACCTTTCAACTTTCAATCTAATGAGAAAGTAAGAAGAGAACATTCCGTCCAGTATATCTCTAAACCAGAATTTGAATGGCGATTTTTGAGAACCAACTATAAAGGGCAATTTGAGAGTGAATACCCACGCCAACCATCGCCAGATGAATGGTTTAAAGTAAGAGTGAAAATTGATGGTAAAAAAGTATTCGTTTATGACCAAGAAACTAAGGTAGAATTACTCTCGATTGAACGATTAACAAAACAAATCTCTAACAGAATAGGACTCTGGACAGGTTATAATTCTAAAGGTGAGTTTAGAAATTTAAAAATAAAGAAGTTGAAAACGAAGTACTAACAATGTATAGAAGACCCTACAGAGATGCTACGTTTCATGTAAACTTCGTTAGCCTGAATTCAGCCTTGTTAAGATTAATGTTAGTATAAAAAGACATAACGATGCTAAAAGCCAAAAACTTTGTAATAGCTTCATTTTTACCAATAGTTTGCGCTGCTCAAATATTATTTGAGGATAATTTTGAAGGAAATCTTTCTGGATGGGAATTAAATAATACCGCATCGTTGGAAATACTCGATTCTCAAAACCCCAAACAAGGAAAGGCGCTAATATTAAGACCTAATAGTAATGTTTCGGCGTTAATCAAAAATTCTGATCAATGGGGTTCTATAAGAGTAGAAGGCAAAATGTTGTTTCCAACAGATGAGCATAATTATTTAGGATTCATTTACAATTATCAAAAAACAACCCAAAGAGAAGACTTTGGTCTGTTGTATGTTAAAGGAAATGGAAGTTATATAAGAGCAAATCCATGTAGAGATGGTAATGTTTCTCGACTTTTATACGAAGAGTACAAAACTAATCTAGCAGAAGATCAGGCTATTAAAATTGGGACGTGGCACTCGTTTAAAATGGAAGTTGTCAATGAAACCTGCCATTTATACGTTAATGACATGCAGAGACCTAAAATAACCTTCGACCACTTTGAGCTAAAATCTGGTAAAATAGGATTTCAACCCAGAGTTACAGGTGGAGCTGTCTGGATTGACGATATTAAAGTAACCTCAATTAAACAGCTTAATTATAAAGGCGAAAATATTCCAACTATTAAGTACGAACCAGATTCGTTAATCACAAAATGGGAAGTATTTGGACCTTTAACAAAGCCCTATTCAGCAATTGAACAAACTGCAAATTACAATGATGTTTCAATGGAGATAGATGAAAAAAAAAGTATGTGGGAAAATTTTGAAACGGATGCAAGAGGTGCGTTAATCACAGGTAGAATCACTGAATATCAAGGAGAAAACACGGTTGCCTATTTTCGTACGTTGTTAATTGCCGAAGAAGATAAAACGGTGACATTGCACTTTACAACTACAGATGAGTTGGCCCTATATTTAAATGGAAAAGACGCAGGAAGAGTTTACCGAGATGGCTATGTTTCGAAAGACAATGACTGGAATGCCTGGTACGATTTCTACAAAAATCCTGAACATAAAGGCAGGAAGAAAAGAATTTCTCTAAAGCAAGGAAAAAATCAATTAATAATTAGGGTTAGGAATGGACAGTTTGCTTCAGGAGGCTTCTTTATTTACATGGAGAGGTAACTCGTGATATGTTTAATAATTTGGATGACCAAATAGTCAAAAAAGTCATGAAATCAAAGAAGAATACCATTCATCATTTAGAAAAAATCGGAGCAATAGCTGGAATTCTCTCCATTATATTTTACTTACTAGCGGTCCTACCGTTTATTCCGGATTACCTAAGTAGATTGTTAGGGTTCACTTTTCCATTATTTTGGATTATTGCTTTTATGGGACTTTATAGTTTTTTAAAAAAAGAGTATCACACGTCAACACTTGAAATAGCTTATTTATTTGGAATCATTGGAGCGGCAATTGCTTGTTCATTTATTGTGGTTCAACAAGCAAATTTTATATGGCATACCACTGCAATGGAAGCAACACATTCTGAAGAAGCAAAATCATTGTTAAAAGCATCTTTCAAAGGTGCAAACAGAGTGCAAGCAGGATTGGATGTTACTTTCGATATTTTCATTAGTATATCTTGGTTCCTTTTCGGAATTAACATTGCGAAAAGTTCTTATTTTAATAAGCTATTGGGATGGACTGGTTGCCTGATTTCAGCGAGTCTTTTGACCTTAAATATGGTAACTTTCCCTACAGCACCAGCAGAAGCTGATCTTATAGACTTGGGTCCATTCTTAGGTTTATGGGCTTTGATCGTTTTTATTTGGTTTACCCGAATCTTATTTAAAAATAAAAATAGTACTAATGGATACTAAACACCAATGATGTAAAAAGAATAAAAAACTAATTACTTATGAACAAAAGACAATTTATAAAAACTATTGGCACTACTGCGGCTCTTACAATCTTAAATCCATTAACAGCTTTAAGTTTTTCAGAACAACCTAAAATTAGTAATGATAAAAAAGTATTGATTCTTGGTGGTAGAGGTTTTATCGGCCCTACTATTGTCAAATCATTTTTAGATGGTGGTTACGAAGTCACCTTGTTAAACAGAAATAAAACAAATACGCATCTTTTTGAAAACTTACCCTTAATAATTTGTGATCGCGAAAAAGAAAATAAGGCTGGTTTGAAAGAAATTGATAAAAAATACAAAGATAAATTCTGGGATGTGGTAATAGATACGTGGCAAAAATCACCAAAGGCTGTTTCAGATTTTTTAGAGGAGTTTAAAGATAGTATTGGTCATTACCACTATATCTCGAGTGTTTCTGTTTACGATAAATGGGACAAAAAATTCATAAAGGAAGACGAGCCTTTAAATCCTTTGCCTGAACTCCCTAAATCTATAGCTGAAGGAATGGAGCATCGTTACGCGCTTCGTAAAACGTTTGCAGAAGAAATTATAAGAACACGAATAGATAATTATACGATATATAGATCTCACGGGATGAGAGATTACAGAAGTGTTGACCCTAACAATATAATTGACGAGCCATTTTGGCCGATACGCTTCTACAGAGGAGGGGAAATTTTACTGCCTGATGTAAAAAATCATCATATCCAAGCAGTTGATGTACGAAGTATGGTGAGTTTCATTCTCCATTGTTCTAACAAGAAAACTTTTGGGGAGTTTAATATTGCTTTTCAACCAACACCCTTTAAAGATTATGTGTCAAGTTTAATACATGCTACTCAAAAACCAACAAGAATGCATTGGATTGATGGTGAATTCTTAATAGAAAATGGACTTATTCCCTATAAAATCGTTCCTTTTTGGAAACCTCATCCGGAAGGGTCGTATTATTTTAATGTACAAAAGGCAATCGAAGCTGGTTTTGTGCATAGACCTTTGGTAGATATGATAAAAGATCAGATAGAGGGTTATAAACATAGATATCCGAAAAATGATATCAAATTTGGTGAACAGCCTGATGGTAGGGTAAAATGTTATTCATTAGATCAGGAGAAAGAAATAATTAAAAAATGGAAGTTGAAAAATAGAAATTGATTACAAATTTCATAGTAAGACATATCATCTGGCGTCACTCGAGATAGAAGGAAATACTCTTACAGAAGAGCAGATTACTGCTCTATTAGATAATAAAAGAGTCCTAGCTCCTCAAAAAGATATTTTAGAAATACAGAATGCTATAAAAGTTTATGAACTATTACAAGAACTTAATCCACATAAACTAAATGATCTATGTAAAGCACATAGGTGTTTAGTGAATGGATTAATTGATACAGCTGGAAAACTTAGAACAAAAAACTTAGGTATTGTAAAGGGATCAGAAGTTGCTCATATTGCTCCAGGAGGAAATATGGTAAAAGGTTTACTGGGCGATCTATTTGATTATATCAAAAACGAAAATGATCTCATACTTATAAAAAGCTGCGTATTTCACTACGAGTTAGAATTCATTCACCCTTTTATTGATGGAAATGGTAGAATGGGTAGATTATGGCAAACTTTAATATTGATACAACAATATCCTGCACTTGAATATCTCCCTGCAGAAACGCTAATCAAAAATAAACAAGAAGAATACTATAACGTATTAGCCATATCCGATAAATCTGGAAACTCAACCCCATTTATAGAATTCATGCTGGCTATCATTCTTGAAGCTTTAAAAAGAGTATTACCATCTCAAAATAAATCTGTTACCAAAGATGATCGAATTTCTATTTTTAGAGATAAAATGAAAAAAGAGGATTTCGGAAGAAAAGAATATTTAAAAAACTTTAAAAATATCTCTCAGGCAACAGCAAGTAGAGATTTAAATTGAATTGTTTCGGAACGTATTCTTTCTAAGACTGGAGATAAAAGAAATACAAAATATCATTTTATTAATTGAGGTTAAGTCAAATAAAACCTTACCAAAAGAAAAGAAAATCTAGCACCTCCATTTCACACCCAACTCCTTTACCTCTTTATCCACAAGGGTTTGCTACTTATTGTATCGGGAAGTAGTTTTTCCTTTCTTTGGCAGATTACTCTTAAAGAAAACAAGACCATCTACAAAGTACTTTATAAGGAATATATATATTCATGTACTGTATGTAACGAAAAATTATACTTTACAATATAGTAGAAGCTTCTCTACAAAATACATGTTAAAGCTTAGGCATTATTATTCTAGTATTCGTTGGAGATTATTCGATTAGTTTTTGTTTTTGTTTTTGTTTTTTTTAATAACTTAAAAGATAATGATCATATTATTTGGGCATAATTTGAAAATCTTAAATTATCCTCACTTCAAAAAAGATTTTTTATTTCCAAAAGTTTTAAAAACAGGATCAGCACAGCCGGGTAACTGCTGAGTACTGATCCCGTAAATCTATGCTGGGATAATACAAGTATTCATTTCCAAAAAAGAATTGAAAATTTATTGAAGTCAACTATCTATGCAATAAAGCCCTCTATAGCCATTAGGATGTAACCTAAATTATGTTCCAATAGGATCCAAACTTTCTTTTCTAATGAGTCTCAAAATGGATTCGATATCTTCTAAGAACGATTTTACCTTTTTATCAGCAATTTCAGCAACTATGATTTGTCCTATTTCATTTTTTACATCTGTATAGATCCCAAGTCGTTTCATACCTTCACATTGTTGGATATTATCATCGGTAGGTGTTAAATAATGAACTACGTTGGATTTATATCTGTTAATTAAAAAAATATGTAACAACGTCATTAAACGTTTTTTTCTGAGTGACGTTTTGAAAATATTCTGATCCCGTACAGAGAGTATATACTTCTGGTTTCGATCTGTTACCGAAGTAAACACTACATTGGCTACCTTTTCTTTATCTGCAATTAAAGACAACTCCATAATAGTTGAAGCAGGAATATGAGGCTTCAATTGTACCTCGAAATCGTTGGTAATCTTATAATATGCTTTCCACTCTGCAATCCAGGCTGATAATACTTTGGTAGGAAGTTCTGTATGGGTTAAATGCTGGAACTGTGTTGAACCTTTACCCATAGCTTTTGTTGTTGCTGTTCTACCCGAAGAAGCCGCCAGTGCACTATCCAAACGAGGGCCTCCTACATGAGTCTGTGGTGTTTTATATGGCGAATCCAGTAATCTGAATTTACGTTGTACTTTTGCCAAAGCTACCATTCCTTCTGTCATTAATGAATTCGCAAACTCATCTGCTGCCAAACCGTCTATTTGATGTCCTCCATAAGTAATAAAATTGAAAACAAATCCCATTTTACCTAATTCCGCAGGGAAATTAGCCATTTCCTCTTCTGTCATTCCTGTGGTATCCCAATTAAAAGAAGGTGACAAATTATAAGCCAACATTTTATCTGGAAATACTTCATGAATAGCATCGGCAAACTTTTTAGCATCTGCCAAATCTGCTGTTTTTGTTTCCATCCACAAAATATCTGCATAGGGTGCCACCGCTAACGAACGAGCAACAGCAAAAGGAATCCCTCCTTTAGCCTGGTAATATCCCTCTGGTGTACGAGCCATTTCACAATCCCATGACACATCTAATCCTAATTCCTGGGCCTTTTGATACATTTGTAAAAAGGAAGCAGTACCTGAAAATTTAAACCATTCGTCTTTGGTCATTTCAAATTTTGAACCTTCTTCAACTCCTAAATCGATTAGATTGGCCACTGCCATACCTAGGGTTTGAATCCCAGCAGAAGACTCCCATATTTTAGCAAAATGACCTAGAACTGTATCATAGGCAGGTTCAAATTCTGAAGCGGATTCACTTAATAATTTTGTTTTATACTCTTCTATCACTTCAACAATATCAGTAGACTCTAACCACTGTGTAGCCCTCTCTATGTCTGCAACAGAAATATTATATAACAAATGTCCTTTAATGTCCTCTGCTCCCAGATCATGCAAGTATTTTTGTAATGCCAGGAATGTTATTTTATAAGAAGGAACACCTGTTGTCTTAGTAGCACCAAGCACAAATGGGTGATCTCGTTCATCAGAGATGCTCTCTAGTAGTGAAGCAGCTTCTGCATCGGTTCTTGCAACAATAATACCGGGAACCCGCATGATATCCAATTGAAAACGAGCAGCGTTCAACCTTTTGATTTGCTCGTCGCAAGGCACCAATACCTTACCGCCCTGGTGTCCGCATTTTTTTGTACCTGGCTTTTGATCCTCGATATGATACCCTGTTACGCCTGCTTCTACAAAACGCCTGATCAAATTTCTTACATGTGCATCCCCACCATGGCCCGTATCTGCATCTGCAATGATAAACGGCCTGAAGTCAAACTCTTTTTGTGTTGTACGCTCCTTTTCTGTCATTTTGAATCGCTGAAAAGCTTGATTTCTATCTGCCGTTACCAATGCCCTTACAATGCCAGCTGCCTCATTAGGTACCTGACTTAGCGGATAACTTGCCAAATCTGCTCCCGGATCCTCATCCATTGAGCCTTTAGCAGAAGTAGCCCAGCCCCCCAGATAAATACCTTCAATACCAGAACGTTTCATCATTACCGCCTGGCTGGCCGTATACGGACCAAAAGTGGTAATCTGCGTTTTGTTCGCGTAATGCTCTCTAAGCCTGTTAAAGAAACCTACCGCTGCATTCTTTGCTATGGAGTAGTCATTAGTAATGGTTCCTTGTTGCTCTGCTACTTGCCTGGCAGCATAAAGCCTTTTAATACCTTTAAAACGGGGTGATCCAAAATAAGACTTCACGGCTTCAATGGAATCTTTCATCCTAATTTGTTCATTTTTCATAATTTTGTGTTTTAATTTTGATACTAAATCCCATAGGAGTGTTGTCGCATTCGTGGGATTTTTTATTTTAAATATATTGATAAGCTGGTAGTGTGAGAAACTCTTCAAAATCTTCACTAATCACCAACTCATTAAATAAATCAAATGCTAACTGAAACTTAGTTTCTGCGAGTTTTTCTGTCCCTACTTCCCGCTTTATTTTGTTTACCTCATCTTCAAAAATTTCCTGATACAATTTTTTATCAAGACTTCTTCCATCTTCAAGTGTAGCATTTATTTTTAACCAGTGCCAAACTTGAGTTCTTGAAATTTCAGCGGTTGCAGCATCTTCCATTAAATTATACAGTGCTACAGCACCATTGCCCCGAAGCCATGCTTCTATATATAGAATCCCTACATTTATGTTCTTTCTTATACCTGCTTCTGTAATTGTACCTTTCGGGATTTCTACCAAATCAGCCTTGGAAATAGAAATATCATCCCGCAACACATGTTTCTGGTTAGGTGTGGGCATGTAGGTGTCAAATTCTTTCATAGCTACCTCAACCAATGCAGGATGTGCTACCCAGGTACCATCATGACCACTTTTGGCCTCATGTTCTTTGTCTTTTCTTACTTTTTCCAATGCTGCAGCATTTGCTTCAGGATCATTTTTAATAGGAATTTGCGCAGCCATTCCACCCATAGCATGAATGCCACGTTTATGACAGCGCTGGATTACTAATGTAGAGTAGGCCGCCATAAAAGGTGTTGCCATAGTTACCTGATCACGATTTGGGACGACAAACCCCCGGTGATTTCTAAATTTTTTGATATAGGAAAAAATATAATCCCACCGACCGCAATTAAGCCCAACAATATGATCCTTGAGTTCATAAATAAACTCATCAAGTTGAAAACTGGCAGTAATCGTTTCAATTAGAATGGTGGCTTTGAAAGTTCCATGAGCGACATCGAGATACTGCTCTGCAAAAGTAAAAACTTCATCCCACCAGCGTGCTTCCAGATAGTGTTCTAATTTAGGTAGATAAAAATAAGGAGCTGTACCATTGCCTAGGAGTACTTGGGTATTATGAAAAACATACAAACCAAAATCCACCAAACTTCCTGACGCTTCTTTGCCGTTAATCAAGATATGACGCTCATTAAGATGTAATCCCCTGGGACGAACTAGTAAAACTGCGGTTTCTTTATTCAACTTATAGGATTTCCCGCGTTGTTTATCCTCGAGGGTGATGGTTTTATTATTGGCATCAATCAAGTTTTGCTGTCCCTGAATAGTATTATCCCAGGTAGGTGAATTACTATCTTCAAAATCAGCCATAAAGGTCTTAGCTCCAGAATTGAGTGCGTTAATCACCATTTTTCTATCTACTGGACCGGTTATTTCTACACGCCTATCCTGCAAATCAGCCGGGGTTGGAGCTGCCTGCCACTCTCCTTCCCTAATAGATACAGTTTCTTCTGGGAAAGTAGGAAAAGCACCATCATCAAATGTAAGCTGGGCTGCTTTTCTACTTTCTAATAATTCAAATCTTTTACTTTCAAATTTCTCATGAAGGGTTACGAGAAATGTAAGGGCACTTTGGGTTAGAATCTCAGGATAAAAGTTCGAAACATTACCTGAGTATTCAATTTTTTTTGTGATTTCATCAATATTTTTCATGGCTAACTCATTATATACCATAATATTAATAAAATAATTTTTCAAAAAAAAGCGAACGTTCGCTAAATTTTAAATTAACACAAAAAATAACAGATTTAACAAATATCAAGGGAATAATTTGAAGAATCCATAAAAAGCTGTACTATAAAAATGATACTACATAAGAATTCTTTGGAATAGCAAGCTTATTGAAATCAACTATGAATTCTATTGACCTATCATTCTTTATCAACTTCTATGGCTAACTCCAGATCAGATTTTTCGTAGATCACGAAACCATTTTTTGCAGGATATTGCTTTTTTATGTCCCAAAACCTTTTAGCAGTTTGAAATGATCCCCCTTTATTGTCATCTAAGAAATCTCTTATATACTGATTGAACATATTATTACTGGCAATTTCTCTCTTAAAATTGGGATCTTTTCTTTTTTCTAATTCTTCCCATTGATACACTGCATCTTCTAGAGTCTTACCTATATTCCCTTTAACCCAATCCATAAAATCACTATGGCAGAAAAATTTATTACCAATCTGACTTTTCATAAA
The DNA here is from genome assembly GCF_042682765.1 of Aquimarina celericrescens. NCBI lineage: Bacteria > Pseudomonadati > Bacteroidota > Flavobacteriia > Flavobacteriales > Flavobacteriaceae > Aquimarina > Aquimarina celericrescens. The sequence continues at coordinate 120,843 of NZ_JBHUHY010000016.1, forward strand.
TTTTCTGAAATTAGGACCAAAAGAGACATTATCGGTAATAATGGTATCTAACGTTAATTCTGCTTTTACCCAATTGAACTTGGATTTTGGTTTAGCTGTTTTCTTTTCAGGTTTTAGTTTTCCATCATTGTCCAGAGCATACATAATTCGATCTCTCAATTGAAATTTACTACCACTAACAGGTAAATTTGAGCGTTTACAGATATCAACCATTTCTTCCTTCAACCAATACCAATTATTGAATTCGGCTCCTGATATGATGTCTTCAAACTTAGGCCTTTGCATTTTTTAATTATTGTAAGGATTTTAATTCTTATAATTTAACATGATCACCTATTTCCAATTCTTACAAGGAGGTGTAACAAATAAGTTTTGAGTTAGGCAACTTCATAATGATATACTGTCTGGCGCAGTATTTTTCATGTCTCTTCCTGTTTGATCAGCTAATAGGTTAATGCCTCTATATGGCCAGCGCAAGGCTATCAATTCTGTACTTACAGACATGCAGTAACTATCTGTTTTACAGTGACATAACCATTAAACTGATCTTTAAATGGCTTCATTTTGGGCAACGAATAAGGTTTGAAATAATATCCATTTAGGGTGTTAAAGATCTTCTATTATTAATTGGTAATCCTCTTTTTAAATTCGACACTTTTCACCCGATTATCTCCTACGATAAAACCATTTTGATTCGAACTAATCATTGTACTCTAGAACATTATTGATTTTTACTTGTTACTTTTTAACCATAACTCTGCCTCTTTTGTATACCAATTTGGAGAGAAGTTCTTGGCATTTACAATTCTTTCAAAATACTTCTTCGCTTGTTCTATACTCCCCGATTTATTATAAAAACTTCCCAAATAATAGTTAGCATACGGATTATCAGGATCTGTTTGTAGTAAATTTTTACCAATGATTTCGATTTGCACATCAAAATCATTGAACTCACCTATTTCTCTATGGAAAGCAACTTCTTTTAAGAACATCAGGTTATGCAGTAAAGAAAGGTCTCCATATTCTTGATAATTCGGATAATCTTTAAACACTTTTTTTAGTAATCTTTTGCTGCTTTCCATTTCTTTTAAGTCAAAACGGGACATAAAAGAAGCAGCTAGTGCTTGTGCTAACATTTTTTCTCTTTTAAAGGTTGAAATCTTTGCGTCTTGCTGAAGGGTTTCTTCACTTTCAAATAAAAATAAATTGTCATAGCCGAGTACTGTATTTTTAAGAAAACTTATCGCAAATAATGAGGAAGAAATGTTACCGTAAATCAGCCTTGCAGGATCACTCATCAAATTATTATTGGCCAATAAATTAGCGTAAGATTATCTTCTGGTATTTTAAGATAGAGCGATGAATAGCAATCATATTGGCCATAAGTCCATATGAACTTTTTATTTTCAAAATCTTGACTAAAAATTCCGTAACCATAAGGCAAATCAGGTTTGAAAGATGTGAACATCTTGTTTTTTGAAGCCTTAGAGATAAGGGTATTGTTGTCTAACGCACTATCTAGTTTAGAAAGATCCCTGGCTGTAGAAACAATTCCAGCTGCGGCAGAAAAACCATAATCTATAAACCCATCTTGAATACCTTCTTCCAAAAGATACGGTTTTGCAATTTTTATTCCCTTTAATTGTGTAGAGTCCTGCAACAGGAAAGTATGCTTTAAGGAGAGTTTGTTTATAATTTTTTCCTCAATATACTGTTTAAACGAAATTGATGAAGCTTTTTCTATAACCTTGGTTAATATCCCAAAACGCGTGCTATAATAAAAGTTTTCCCCAGGTCTGCCTTGAGAGGTATGAGATAGAACATGTGCTAAATTGATCGAATCATCGAATTGAAGATCAGGAAAATACTTGGATAAAGGTTCGTCTAACGATAGTTTTCCTTCTTCTACATGCTTCATCATAGCAATTCCTGTAAATACTTTTGTTAATGATGCGATAGGAAAAACCGTACTAGCATCAACAGGTACAGTATTTTTGATATCACTTTTACCCAAGTACTCCTCATAGATAATTTGACCATCTTTCTTAACAAGAACTGCCATCCCCGGAATTTTAAAGTACTCCTTAAGCTCGATCAATTCCTGACCAAATTTTTCCAAATTTTGACTGTCTTTATCATTCTTTTTATTAGAGTTACACCCATTCAAAATGATGAACATACAAATCATACAAACTGGTAATTGTGGTATTTTAAACATAATATCAAGTTTACGTTTTTTGATTGAGACTATACATTATTTAGCATTCAGCACTTCAATTCCTTTGAACACCTTCGTTTGGTCTCCTTCCAGATCATTAGCTACATCTCTAAAGAATGTTTGTCGATCATCAGGATAATGAAGATCATAATCTACCGGCAGTCCTATGTTTTCGTAGCATTTTCCCCTAGCATCTAAATATACTTCGTTTGATGTAGTAAAATACCATCCGTTAGGCAAACGTTTTTCTAAAGCATCAGAAGTAGCCCCTTGTGTATGTGAGCCTATTCTTTTTATATGTTTTAGTTCTAAGGTAGCCATCGTTGCCATTTCTGCAGCACTTCCCGTTTGTTGAGAAGTGAGAAGATATACAGGTTTTAGGTAAGGTCGACTTGAAGCTTCAAGGTAAATTGGAATAGGTTGTGTATATCCTTTTCCAGCTCTTGTTTTTTTGGTGGCAATTAACCTTTTCTTGTTATTAAATCTTTTCATTACTTCTAAGGCTACAGCATCCTGACCCCCACCATTAAATCGTATGTCCAAAATTATTACGTCTGTATCCCACAAATCATGGATTACCTGATCCATTACTTTAGCCACTCCTGCACGTTCCTTTTTAATATATTCTCCTTCATTCATTTTGGTAAAAGTGTCTACATAAGCATCAACATATCCTTTTTCTTCAATTTCTTCTTTTGACAGTTGCAAATCTGCAAACAACCACATGGCTTTCAATTGAATGTACCCGATATTATCACATGTCCTACCCCAACTCACTAGCCCGCTATCCTTCGTCATATTTTCTTCCAAATATACATCAGCCACCATTTGCGCTATTTGGAAATCTCCATACTCTGGTACCGTATCCGTTTCTCGCGAGTGCGCGTCTAACTTCTCTGCCTCTTGATACACCTCATCGGTAGGTTCGACGTAACCATGATTATCATTTAATGCAACGATAAGTTCTTCAAATATCATATATAATTCTACTGCTGTGGTCTGTGTAGATACGTTTCGTTTTGTTCTTGTATATAGGCTGTCCCATTCAATTTTATTAAGCTCGAAGTAGGCGTAATGATTCCTAATAGTATTTACAAATACTTCAAAATTGTACTCTGGATCATTTCTCTTGTCTTCTGAAAGTTTCTGAAAACATAGCTCAGGCAATTGTTTCACTCTGGTATATGAATATAAACCAGTTCCCTTGGTAATAATTAAGGTGTCATTTTGAAGATGCATTCTTTTATCAAATAGAGAAATATCACCTTTTTGGGCTGGTAGGCAAGATATGTCTGTATGGTCATAAAAAGCATAATTTATAGAATCCAACACTAAATATTTTCCGTACCCGACTGATTTCCATGAGCCATACAAGGGATTAGAAGTTTCTTTTTGACACCCAACGAACAATAATGTGATCAGGATATGAAATAAAATAGATATTCTAATTTTCATTGTCATTTTGTTTTAAAGATGAAATAAAAATTACGCTGTTACAGTAATTTATTTTTATCTAATTATTGCCAGAGATGATTTCTTCTATAATTTTAATACCATAACTCTGCACTTCACTGGTAACCTGACTATTTGCAAAAAGAGCTATTGCTAGTTTTTTTGAAGGACATATTATAGCGATACTTCCGCTACCATAAGTGCCTCCGTTATGAAAATATACCTGCTCTCCAGCTAATTTGTATATGCCCCAGCTCAGTCCAAGATGTTTTAGGTTATTATCTGTGAATTGAGGTTCGAAAAGCAGCTGCTGAATTTGTTTTTGAGCTTTAGTTTTTGGATTAGCCAAACTGTTGAGATAAACTAACATATCTGGCATGGTCGTCTTAACACCTCCTGCAGCCTTGGTATCGCTTAATTCAATTAGAGGAACTTGCAACTCTTTTTGGTGTGGCATAGCAATTCGATGTACTTTATCCTGGGGTACCTCCAGATAAAGATCTTTTAATTGCAATGGATCGGAAATCAATTTTTGTAATAATTCTTGGTAAGATAAACTGGTTTTCTTTTGCAAAACAAATGAAAGTATTGATAGTCCGACATTAGAATATCTGTAGGTGCCGAAATTGTTTAAACTATCCATCTTAGCGAGTTTTTCATAAATAAATTCTTTTGTAAGTAAATCAAACTGACTTTCTGGATTAAAACGTTGGTCCTTTTGTAAAACCTGCCAGTCATCGGTACCTGTTAACGGAATTCCAGAGGTATGAGTGGCTAAATTTTTTAACAAAACAGGTTCAAAAACTTTTTTGTTCTCAAGACTCGAAAACATGTAATCGGTGAGATGATCATCTTTATGTATTATTCCTTTAACCTGCATAGAAGCCAATATATACGATGTAAAAGTTTTGGAAACAGAACCTATCTCAAAAATAGTTCGATCATCGATATCCAGATTGTTTGGATAGTACTTGCCCCCATAATAAAAGTCCTTCACAGAATCGTTATGTACAATTCCTACTGCTAATCCATAATTGGTAGAATCCTTAAAGAAAGACTCAGAGAGTTTCTCTAATAGTTGTTCTTGAGCAATTGAAGAAAGGATAACGCAAGTAAGTAAAGTAAAAGTCAAATATATCCTCAAAATCTAGTTTTTTAAATATGTATGAATTGGTATCACCTTAAAATCTGTATTATTATACAAGAGTTCTTGAAGTACCCCTACATGGGTTTGACCTGTTATCATTAAAATTCTTTTTCCACCATTATCCTGTTGAGTATTTAGAATATTGGAATAAATTTTTAGGTTACGTTCATAAAGCAGGGAGATAAACTCTGCCCCTATATAATTTTTATCAATCGAAGTTGAATCTACTTTATCATAGTTCACAAATTCGCCATTTTTAACATAAGCAGGAATATTGAATAATAGCCTGTACGATTTAGCTAAATTCTCCGGTGTATTCATGAGTAGTAAAGTTTCTAGTAAAGAGGCTTTTCCTTGTATAAAATCTCGCTCTGTACTTCTTCCAAGTTGCTGAAAATCTTGTAAAGCCATTTGATATTTCTCTATGTTTTTTCCAGAACTCAAAAGACTTTGTGAAGTACTTGCATAATAATTTACACATAATGGAGCTGGTAGATCCAATTCTTTAGCGAGTTGAAAGGCCAATTGATATACCTCGCCAGAACCATTTCTAAGGTCTCTTAATTGTAGTTTATCGACTTTATATAACTGATAAATGCTATCTATCGAATTTTGAAATTTAGGCTCTCTTTCAATATATATTCGGTCTGGTTGATATAATTTGAGTCTAGAAAGTATCTTTTGTATATCAGATTGACGATCCTTTTCGAAGAAATTGGTATTTGAATTTTCGGGATTATGCACCTGATCAAAGTGAAATGTTCCTAAAAAGGATATTTCTACCATAGGTACATCTTGCGCATAACTACAAATACTTACTGCTAATAAGAATAAAAAAATGATTTTTTTCATGATTACTTTATGACCAAAAAAACAATGAAATATCCACATCTTATACCCGATTTGGACAAATTAATACTCCGTTTCAATTATTTCAAATACTGAGAAGGAAGAAACCCATGGATTTTCCTAAATGCATTTGAAAAATGACTCATATTCTGATATCCCATTTTATACCCTACTTCGGCAATAGTATACTTTCGACTTCCCAGTAGTTCTAAAGCTTTATTCATACGCCGTTCTGTAATTTGTTTAGACACACTTTTTCCGTAAACTGCTTTACAAAGCTTTTGTAATTTACTTTCACTATATCCAATTTCATTAGCTAATCTTTGAACGCTCAAATCACTATCGAGATGATGATCAACAAATTGCATTAATTCGAACAAGTTAGAAATATCTGTATAGTTGGATGCAGTATAGCCCAAATTTTCTTCTCTATTTTTAAGTTGATTAAAGAAAAGTGATAGCAACTCAATAGTCTTTCCATACAGATAGCTTTGTCTAAAACTCGCATTTCTATTTGAATTAAAAATTGTAACGAGCAAAGTCATTAGTTCACTGTTTAAATGCTCATACATAAAAAATGGCTCTGCGGTTATAATTTTATGTAAAATCTCTTCAATATCAGATGAAAAGAAATCTTCTAACCATTTTTTATCGATGATAATATGGAATTGTTCATTGTAAAATCCTGGAGAAAATGAAGCAAATGATTGCACTTCTGAAGATGCAAAATAAGCCCCATGAATTAGTCCGTTATTAGTTTGAGAAGAATCAGAGTTGTTGGCGACATTTAAAGTTGCGTTACCGGTAATATGAAAATCCAAGACTAACAATCGATCATCTACTGTTCCAGTCCTTGATACTCTAATAGGTAGTTTAGGTTGAAATTTACTAATCTGTATTGATAATCCTGTATTGAGCTGATAAAACTCTACACTTCCTATCAATTCATGCTGAAGATCGTAAATAGAATTTTCTATAGATATCCCAAAGGTATTAGCTACTGCTTGGGCGATAAATGGGGTATGTGCAATGCGATATGCTACTTCTTTCATATAAATTTACTGAGTCTTTTGCGTATCTAGTCTAAAGATAACAAGAAATACTATGGCAATATGAAGATATTTGACTTACAAAACTCCTATGCGTTACGTAAAAATGGATGTAGAGTATTAAAAATTGGTTTAGAGCAATTATGAACTTCTCATAGATAGCCCTATGAATGTGATTTTTTATTGTATGAAAAAATACAGGTTCTGAATGATTTTGAAGTACAACTAAATTTAAACCATGAAAAAAGGGTCGTAAAAACAACCCTTTTAACAATTTTTGTATTTGAGAGACTATCTATCTATATTTTTGAAGTTCTTCGTGTATGTTAATGGGTAAAAAATTATGGCGATGTTCATTATCTTCACCATTAGAAGCAGCGTACAACTTCCTGAAAAAATCCACTGCACCAACAGAGTAGTTTATTTTTTCGATCCATTGGTTAAAGTAATCCTCTTTTCTATCGGTAGTGGCATATTCGAATACTTTGGATTTTAATTTTTCTAAACCTGCATCTGTAAAGACCGGTCGTGTTGGAAACATTTTACGATCTTTTTCCTTTATTTCTAAAAAATTAGTAATCCACTGCACATCAGAATCGTATTGTTCGATAAGTTTATCTTCTAGAGAGTGGTACATCTCTTCTTCAAAAACAATTCTGAGAGTACTTCTTTTACCGATCATGTCTGCAACTTTAAAGGTAACGCTTCCACCACTTGGTAAATGATATTGCCCATCACTGTTACTGTCTTCTAAAACCACTGTAAAAGGAATTCCATTAATACTGTTGACGGCAAATTCTTGTTCACTTATAGATTGAAGAGAGATTTGGTCATTTTGTGCTTGCATACTTACGAAAAAGCATAAATTTACAAGTATCAATAATGACTTTTTTGCATTCTTAACATTTATTCCACGCATAATAATAGGTTATTTTAGGGATTCAAAATTATAACTTCATAAATTATTTTCAAAGCTTTGTTTGTTCTGATTTATCATTGTTTTAAAATTTAATATTTTAAAGTCCCTTTCTGGGGCATTCTTTCTCAAAATAGTAATCGATAATACATCAAATATCACTTAATTCGTCAGATTATATAAAGACAAAAAACATGCCAGGAGTTCATAAAGGCTTCTGTTATGAGCGTATCTCATTTAAAAGTCATGTATCGATGAAGATTTGATATACAATATATCGGCAGGTCATCGGTAAGATAAGACTACTTAATCGAATTCAAGGTCTCTCTCATAAATTCATATAACGAGAGCATTTCTTTTTTTCCTGCATCTCTTCCTAAGCGACCTGCAAAATAAAGAACAAACCAAGTGATAAAAAGAAAAACCATTGCTATAATTGGATAGATATAGGGCTCACCTAAACTCATATTTACGTACATCCAAATTCCTGCTCCAATGAATACTATTGCGACCATAAAATGTAAGAACATGAAAAACGTCCAAACTGTTGGACTGGGCCCAAAAAGCCCCTTAAGCTTCGGTTTATTACCTTTAACGTCATAAATCTCCAGATGAAGTTGTGGTGACCAAAAGTGTTGTTCTTTCTTTGGAATTCGTATAAAAACATGATGATCTATGCGACTTACTTTAAAATTTTTACAGGTTTCACCCTTACTTTCAAAAGCTTCTAGTACTTTTTCTGACGGAATGTTCAAGTCCTGAAAAAACCTTGGCCGTAACACGATATCTTTTGAGATTTCCATACACCAAATTTAAAAATCAATTTTAATATTTTTTTTACTGTTTATTACTGATTTTTATCAGTTTTTGAACATCCTGAAGTATTTTAATATATTGAACACAGAACTTTATCACATCTAGATTGCTATTCATTGCTGTAAATGTTAATTAATAATAAACAAGTAATAAAAACAGCACAAAAAAAGTCACCCCCCGTTATCAATTCATATTATAGCCCTAAAGTTTCGTAAATTTAAGTTTTGAATTATGCCTATATGAGAGCAACGTGCTTAATTTTTATTCTTCATTTGACTTTTATATTTCCTGCGTCTGCTCAAGATGTTTCTTCTACAGTAACAAAAACATATAAGGATTACTTTGAACTACCCAGAGAAAGCGTTTTTTTACATCTCAATAAGAACATTTTTTTTAAAGGAGAAAATATTTGGTTTACAGGATATGTATACCATACAAAAACAGGGCTTCCCTTTTTGAAAACTACTAATCTTTATTGTGGTATTTATAATAGTAATGGAAAGCTTCTGACCAAAAAGTTATTCTACGTCGACAATGGCGTAGCATTTGGGACGTTATCCTTGGATCCAAGTTTTGGTTCGGGAGAATTTATCGTAAAATTATACACCAATTGGATGAAAAATTTTAAAGAAGATAATGCTTTCTTCCAAAAAATTTATGTTCTTAATGATACAATCATCACCACACAAAATGCTAAAAAAAAATATGCACTGCATATTTTACCCGAAGGAGGAAATTTGGTTTCAGAAGTTTTGAATACCGTTGGTTTTAGAATTGAAAGCCCAGATGACACAAGAAAAATTATAAGACGTGGTTTCATCGTTACTGAAAATAATGAAGTTATACTCAAGAATATTAAATGTAATAATGATGGTATCGGAAAATTTTCTATACGTCCAAGTAAAAATCAGCGCTACTATTTAAAGATCGAACTTGTCAATGGAGATAGCATTACAAAAATACTCCCCGAACCTAAGGAAACAGGAATAACTATATCGATAAATAACTTATTTGAGGATAAGGTTTTTGTAGCCTTACGAACCAATTCAAGAACTTTTTCAAAAATACAGGGTAATAATTTTTATCTGGCAATACATAGAGACGGAATGATCAAAGCCCATGAATTTGTGTTTGATAAAACCGAAAAAACTATTTCGTTCTCTAAAAAAAAACTACTTACAGGTACAAATATTATGACCCTTTTCGACAACCAATTAAACCCTTTACTTGAAAGACTAATTTTTAATGAACGTAACTTGGATTTTCTAAAAATAGAGCCTAATACAGAAGTCCTTGACAAAACAAACGATTCTGTAAAAGTTAGAATTAGTCTTAACCATCAAAATATAAAGTCGGGATCTTTGAGTGTGTCTGTGCTCCCAGAAGAAACCTTGGCCAATCCTGAAAAATCAATTATTTCCTCGTTTCTTTTACAACCTTATTTCAAGAATAAAGTGACCAACTCTTCGTCTTTTTTTCATAACATTAATCGATCTACATTGAATAATTTGGATTTGTTATTTCTTACACTTGGCTGGAGCCGATATGAATGGAAAAATATATTTGAAGAGACTCCAAATAGAAAATTTGATTTTCAAAGAGGTATTACTATCAAAGGCCAAGTGCTTACTCCGGCTGAAAACAAAAAAGATCAAGTAATTATGTTTCAACCCAGCTTGGGCAGCTTATTAAATGCTAATCTTGCAGAAAATAAAAAATTCGAGTTTAGCAACAAATATATTCTTAAAGGAGAAACATTAAATATTGGTATTACTAATGGAAAAGCTTTAAAAAAAAACCCTAATATCCTATTAGACTTTTTCCCTAAAATTGAACAAGACTCCATTTCATCTTCTGACTTAAATCTCGATATCACAACCTTCGTAAAACCGAAAAAACTTAATAGTAATGATGAAATAATTAGAACCGAAAACACTATAAATCTTGATAGTGTTATTATTCAAAAAAAAATAGTGCCTGAACTTACAAAAAACAAAAAATTAATTGGTGGTACTATTGAAGGAAAAAAAATTAATGAAACTGATATAAAGAAACATAGAAAATTGTCTAATCTAATAAAACGTCTTGGTTTTAAGGTTAGATCAAATTCGGCAAACAGTTCCTTCTGGATATTACCAAAAACTAGGGTCGATGATCCTCCCATTATTATTCTGGATGATTTTCGAGTTGATAACAACCTCACCGATTATCCTCTTGACAGTATCGATGAGATTTATTATGAGAATTTTGGAACGCATGGAAGTGGTGGAGGAACAGTTTATATCTATAGAAAATACGGTGAGGATTTCTTAGAAACCAAAAAAAGACTAGTTAAAAAAATGGCTAGTGAAGGATTTGAAAGACCCGTCGATTATTACAATCCAAAATTTGGAACTTTTGTGAACAAATCTTTTCTTAATTATGGGCATATTCATTGGGAACCCAAGCTTTCCTTTAGTAATAACAAAGAAGTTACTATTACTTTTCCTTACTATGGATTAAAGGGTGTAAAACTATTTATAGAAGGGATGACAGAAAACGGAAAGCTCATCTCTTCAATTAATCAAGTAAATTTTGATTGATCCAAGCCAAATAAACAGAAGTTTGCATGGTATTCTTTTGTTTATTGTATTTTTGAACAGCTGTATCAAGAAACCCCTTGCATAGTAAGCAAAGTAGTAGACCAAACTATAACCGAAGATAAGAATATCCCCACAGTATTAGCGATAAAAGCCTTTCTCCTTTTAATCTTAAATAAATACGTTGCTATGCTTCCTGCATATACACCAGTTCCTGGAAGCGGAATCATCACAAAAAGCAAAAGTCCCCAAAAACCGTATTTCTTAATCTTATCTCCAGAACCTGTCTTGGCTCTTCTGGCGACAAAAATGGCAGATTTCTTATAGAAATTCCACCTTAATAAATAGGTGTTAATTTTTTCTAAGAAGAAAATCATTAAAGGAAAGACCAATAAATTAGCAATAAAACAGACAACAAATACTAAGTAGATGTTTACACCATTAAACATTCCATAAGGGATTCCAACCTTGGCTTCTCCAAAGGGAGAGATACTCCAAAGAATGGCAATAATTATTTCTTTTATCACTAACTTACTTTTTTTTGAGAATGCAAAGTTAAGGTTATAAATGACTTACATCATATTTTTAATCATAAAAAACCATTAAAATATCCTTCCCCTTATATATTAAGATCCTTTTTTAGTACGAGATATAAGTACAATTTGTTGGAAATGATCACTTTTAGTTGCTTGCTATTTTAGGTTCTAACCATAAGTATCCCATACATAATAAAAATGTTATAAAAAATAAAGTGAGGTTAACAGGTTTTGACGGATATGTTTTATGTCTGGTTTTCTCATACAATTTATCAAATTGCCTTTTATTTTCTCTCACTTTTTTATACTCTGCTAATGATTGCCAATGTATAGTATCAGTAACAAAATAATTGAAAACGACTGTAGTATCTTGTCTTACAGAAAGCGTGTTCCATCCAAAATTATACGGATACGTGATTCCTCTCCATAGATTGTTAACATCTATATGCTGCTGTAATGAAACCCTGTAAGTTTCATTTGCTTCTATTTCTGGTTTCTCTATCGAAGTTCGTAGGTTGAACTCAAAAGGATGATCTTTATATGTAATTATTGTATTTGACTCCCACTGAATGGAAGAAACTTCTCTCCCACTCACCTTACCAATAATATCTGACCATATTTGTTGGTAAGCTGTTGTTTCTCCTTTCAACAACAATTCATACGTATTTTCTAGTACTGTCGATCCAATTCTACCTTTACCGACACGTTTGTAAGCAGAGATGATATTGTTTTGACGATCATTATGAATAGACTGTATCGGAAATTCATTCTTAAACACATAAGCATACTTAGATGTTTTAGATTTTGGTATTTCTTTGAAGATAACTTCTGCCTTTTTATCAGAAACAAAATTGAAAGATGTAATTTTTATTGAGGATATATAAAATTGGCCATTAGGTTGAATAAAAACACCTAATCCATTCTCTCTTACACAATTTTCTATAGCGGTAAGTGATTTTTTTCCTAAGTTTTGGAATGAAGTAGCATCAATAATTACAAGGTCAAAAGGTTTCAGATTTTTTCTGGAAAGAGCTCTAATTGGTAATTTTTCTATATTAAAATATTCAAACTTGTACCGCCCCTTGGTAATTTGAGTTTTCACTGCTACTTGATGCCCTTTTTCTGCTAAGTAATTTTTAAGGTATTTAGTTTCAAAAGTTGGAAATCCGTTAACTATTAATATTTTCAAAGGCATTGGGTTTTCTACTAATATTGGAACTGGATCACGAGATACTACTGTACCCAAAGAATCTTTCTCTACAAGCGAAAAAAGATATTTACCCTTGACATTTGGTTTGACTTGTAGCTGAAATTTGTACTCGTCTGCAGCATTTAAAATGACAGAATCTATTGCTAATCCGCCAGGCCCCTGAAGGATAAGTTTTTTGTCTTTTTCTGGTTTATTATAAAGTCCTTTAAAAACTACATCTTGACCAATCTTATTTTTAAAATTATATGTAAACCTGGTAATACCGGAAGGCTCACGTTTAGCCAAATATTTTACATTCCTTTCATCTAACTGCCAAAAGTCGAAAGGTTCTATACCATATCCTAATAAAAAAACTGAATCGATCGCGGTCTGATTATCAAAAATGGGATCGCTGGCTTTATATGTAATCAGTTTTAATTTTTTATGAACTTTTCGAAGACTATCTAGTTGATGATAATCATATCCCTTGGTGAGTAGTGCGATATTTGCAGTTCCTTTACGAACAGAAATCGCAGGGCGTAATGCTATTAACACTAGTGAAACAATAGCCAAAAAAGATACAATCACTTTAACCCAAAATTTGCGTGTACCAAATTGATGGAATTCCTTCCATATAAATATTGCGAAAAGTATAAACCCACCTATACTGATCAGCCAGAACATGTGATTATTTAAAAAAGTTAAGGTTTCAATCATGAATCTCGAGCTCTTTTAGTAATAATTCATTAATCTCACTTGCCACTTTCTCTTTTTTAATGGGATTGGGATTGGCTTCAGGAAGTACAGCAAATAATTCTTTTTGTACTTCTATTAAAGTCGAGCTAGGTATTTCTTTTATCTCTGTAATCTGTTTTAATTGTTGTAATGTTTTGAGATACTTTCCCGGGGCTTCAATAGCCTTTATAGCTAATTCATTTCTGGCTTGTTCAAAAAGATTTCTGTCACTTTCTGAAAGGATTTGTTTGTTCGCTACTAATTGTTCCAGTCGCAAAGTTGCCTGTCTTATGAATGGATATAATGCAGGTTGGGCTAACTCCTCCTCTTTCCTAAAATTTTTTACCTTTTTAATCTTACCTGTAAGTCTTTTGTTTTCTTTAATAGGTGGAGGATCAAAACCAATACGATGTACATAAATGCGTGCGCTGTTTTTAATTTCCTGAATAAGTTTAAGAGCTTTGTACTGATAAGTCAAGGATTTTTCGGGTTGATAAAGTCTTAAATATAATTCTGAATCCCACATTTGATTTAAAGCTTGCCGTAATTTACTTTTTAATGACTGGGTAAAGAGTGTAGATTCTTCAGGGTCGTCATGATTATGTAAATATTCATGTAAGGGATCTTCCTTCTCCCCGCCCTCCCCTTCTTCGGCTACCAGATTATGCTCATTTTCTGTATCATGTTTATGAGTATATTCTGCCAAGGGATCTTCACTATCATGTTGTTCTCCTTCTTCATGTGTTCCTTCACTTTCTTGTTGAGCCGGGCCAAATTCTGATTCGTCACCCATGAATTCGGCGTATTTAATACGTAACACCTTTTGATCAAAACCTAACTCATTACTTTTAAACTTGAATTCCTGAGATAAAAGTTTGGGCTTATCTTTCAACAATTTTTCGGTATCAATAATCAATTGACGCTGACTTCTAAAATAATCCGGCATTAAGTCTACTCCCATAGTCCCTTCTACTGCAAACTGATCTGAAACTGTGTCTTTGACTACTGCAAAAAAAGTTTCGCTTCTTGACTTGTTTGGTTTGGGTCTTTTTTGATCAAGAACTTCAATATAAAAATACAATTCATCACCGGGTTCCATTTTCATCTGATCCAGGTTAATCGTTTTTGAAAGGTTTTGTCTTTTGCCTCCTACAACTACTCCGGTATCAAAATTTAACTTTTCTTCCCTAAATTTTACTGACTCGCCTGAGCCTTTACTTACTGTAGCAATAATATAGGCACTTGCCACCCCAAAATCATCGGTAATTGAAGCGTTAAAAGCTAGATTTTTACTGTCCTTGAAAGAAAAAGAAGTAAACTGTTTAATATCTTTAACCTCCACTATAGGAATCTGATCTTTGATCACTTCAATTGAATACAATTGCGATACATACGAAGCGCCGTCACTATTAATAAATTTGAAATTATAAAAACCTGTAGATTTTGCTTTTGAGGTACTTACATACGCACTATCAACCGGTTGCATAGGATAATGATTCCCCATACTTTCCATAGTTACACTTTCGATAGCTGAATCGAATTTTATATGCCAAGATAACTCTGACCCTTCCAACACTTTTATATTCATTTCTGAAGTTTGAAAAGAAGGTGTGTTGGTATATTTAGGATATTGAATTGTTACGTGCTGACTTTCTACTTTGGGAGGTTTGGTTTTTACCTGAGTTGAGTCTGTAGGCACAAAAACTATCTGTTCTGATGGCATATTTGATTGCTGAATCTTTTGAGAAGGCCTCATTAGATCAAATTGACTTATAACAAATCCAATGACCACAAATAATCCCATAACCACTACTCCTCTGATCGAATGACCGGGAGGCTTTAAAGTTTTCAGCCTTGCATTCAACTCTGTGATTATCTTATGCTGTTGAAGTTTTGCTATATCAGATAAATTCTCTTCCGGAATTAATAAAAGGCCTGTGCTATATTCTGCATCGTGTAGATGTTGGTCAATGTATGTACTTACTTTTTGCAGATTAAGAGCATAAGGCTTAATAATGAGAGCCATTATTCCTGCAGCTACTACAAAAACAACTACTGAAAATAGAATTATTTGAAATACAAAATAAGTAAAAATCGTAAGTCCCAGGGCATACATTATCACTTCTATCCAAAGTTTTAATTGCCAATGCCTCTTGAATCGAGTTACTATTTTGTTTCCTGGTGCACTCATTGATTTCTCAATTTTGCAGTAATGCGTTCTATCATCAATAATATGGCCAATAAACCCCACAACCATTTAGAAATATCCAAAATAGAAAAATTCCTTGTATCAACCTTAGGTTTAATATGTACAGGAAGTAATTCTTCTAAGGCAACAATTCGTTTATCGTATTTTATAATTTCTTCCTCTATATCGTTATGAAAATCTAATATTCTCAAAAGTTGTTCAGAAAAATGTTCTTCTATAATATTTTCTGAAGTAAGTGATTTTGTAATATAAAAAACTCTTTTTGTAGATCCTGGCTCTATTATTCGAGAAGCTAGCTCGTCTGGTTGATAGGCTAATACCTTTGCCGAAGTCTGCGGAATTGAATCTGTGCTTAACCAAACCACCATATCGAAACGTTCGATATCTACCGTATCCATACTCTTTGCTCTTTGCACTGCAATAGGGGTTTTGAGAAATTTTGATATGACATTCAATGCTGTATTAATATATGTCGCCTCATTAGACAAACTTTCCTGATAGTTCAAAAGTATATTAACCGGCTTTTCTAAAGTAATAGCCAATCTTTCTTGTTTTTCATCTACATCGAAAAGCAAACTGTCCTTAGTTGAGTTAAGTGTATAACCATTATTATTTACAGCGATTACTTCTTTTTTAAAAGTTACATGTTGCTGATCACTTGATAGAGAAAGTAAGGTTACTCCATTTTCTTTTCGTATGGCCTTTAGTTCTTTTCTTACTTTATTTCCTGGATTTATGGCCACCCAAGAAATCTTTTTGCTCATTTTAGGCCTCGAACCCCGTAGCCCAGAAAGAAATCCATTGGTGAAAACCACAATACTATCGGTGTTCAATGCTTCCATTTCTTGAATTAGCTGCCAATAATATGATAACTTATGATGGTTGTCTTTATCTAAATCTTCTTCTTCTAACTCTGGTAAATCAACTTGTAGAAGTCTTAATGAAGGTCCTTTTTCAAGCGTATCTATAATAGTGCGTATCCTTTCATTATTTAATAAAGCGGGTTCAACTATATATGTAATCGGAATCGCATCTACTTTCTTCTTTATTCTTGGTGCCGCAATGATAATGACAAGCATACCGATAAGTAACATTCTTAAAAGCAATAAGAACCATTCATTAAGCTGAATAGTTCTGGATTTTTGAGAATCTGTTTCGTTAAACAGTTTGGTGCTTCCGACCTTAATTGTTCTACCCTCTTTCTTACTCCAGAGATGTATTGCTACGGGCACGATTAACCCAAGCATTGCCCATAAGTATGTCGGATTAAGAAAAAACATATTAAATGAGTTTATTTCGTTTTTTAAGAAAGAATTGTAAAGCTGCTCCTATATTTTCATCTAGTCTGAATAGGTGATATCCTATATCATTAGCCAATAAAGTATTTTTAGCCTTTTTCATCATTTCTTCTAGGGCAAAAAGATATTCTTTTTTTGCTGCTTTTGCATCTACCTGAAGTCTAGCTCCGGTTTCTAAATCTTCAAAAGTTACGGTTCCCTCATAATTAAAATCCAATTCATTTTTACCCATAAGGTGTAACACGACAACTTCATTTCTAGGTGTTTTTAATCGCTTAACAAAAGAGATAATCTCTTCATCCTGTTCATATAAATCGGTGACAAAAAAAATCAATTCTTTATGGCTTCGATCATAAAGATGCTTAGACGTTTCAGGATTGACAGGCCATTTTCCTTTGTTTTCAATATCAATAAGACCTTCTAATAACCTATTATAGTGCTGTTTTTGTACCTTCGGATACATGTTATATAACTGTTGATCGTTGAGTGCAAAAAGCCCCACCGCATCTCCTTGATTTTTAGATAAATATGCTAAAGAAGCAATTAAAACCCTGGCAAAATCCATCTTAGATAAGTTTTCCTCTGTATGAAGCATAGATTTGCTGGAATCCAATATAAATTTTACCGCAATGTTAGTTTCTATTTCTGATTGCTTAATATAATACCTTCCAGATCTGGCTAACATTTTCCAATCTAATAGACGCAAGTCATCACCAGGCTCGTAGTTACGGTATTGATTAAACTCCATACCTGATCCCACATTATTACTATGCTGTAGTCCTGATAAATATCCATCTACTATCACACGAGCTATGAGCGCCAACCCCGATACGGTTTTGATTAGCTCTGGTTTAAGTAACTGATGATACTCTTCTCGTTTCACTTATTTAAAATAAAACCTTATTAAAATAGTGTCTTTATAAGCTGACATGTCACATTATCAGCGGTAATACCTTCAGATTCTGCTCTAAAGTTCACAATAATTCTATGTCGCAATACAGGAAGTGCTACATGTTTTATATCTTCTGGAGTTACAGATAAACGCCCTTTAATTAGGGCTCTAGCCTTGGCTGTCAATATCATGGCTTGCCCTGCCCTTGGTCCTGCTCCCCAACTCACCCATTCTTTTACATAAGAATCTGAAGTAGTTTCGGGACGTGTAGCTCTGATCAATTTACTCACCAATGAGATCAGATCATCACTAATTGGTACTTCTCTTACCAAATCTTGTAAACGTAGTATATCCTCTTCGCTAATCACTTTAAATAACATTGTCTGTTTCGTTCCCGTCGTATTTTTTAAAACCGTTGTTTCTTCAGATTCTGTTGGGTATCCAATCTTGATGTACAATAGAAATCGATCTTGTTGTGCTTCAGGAAGAATAAAGGTTCCTGACTGCTCAATGGGGTTTTGAGTTGCCAGAATAAAAAATGGCCTGTCCAGGGTATAAGTTTTACCTGAATAAGTAACTTCAAATTCCTGCATCGCCTCTAGTAAAGCTGCCTGAGTTTTAGGAGGTGTTCGATTGATTTCGTCTGCTAAAATGATATTGGCAAAGATTGGGCCTTTATTAAATTTAAAAAACTTTTTACCGGTACTATGATCCTCTTCTAATATTTCGGTTCCAATAATATCTGAAGGCATTAGATCCGGGGTAAACTGTATCCTTTTAAATTTTAGATCAATAGCTTGAGCCAGTGTTCGAATCATTAGAGTTTTTGCTAGTCCGGGAACACCTTCCAAAAGTGCATGTCCTCCTGCAAGAAATGTAATAAGCAATTGCTCTACAGTCTCTTCTTGCCCTATAATTACCTTTCCTATTTCTTTCTTTAAGGTTACTAGTTTTTCAGTAAGTATATTTATCTCCTTTTCTATACTTGCTAAGTCTTTATTCATAGTTCTATTTTTATGATGTCAATGCATACATCACTATATTTACCCCAAAGCGGGTGTTGTCAATTTTATACCATCGTTTGTTTCTAAAATCATAATCCCACTCACAACCATAATCTTTATTGCTGAAAAGAACTCCAATTCTACCATTAATTTCGATCGCTTTCAAGTAATCATGTACGATATCGTCTCCCCACCCATTAAGCTCTTGTGATGTTGTAGGCGGACCATTTTCAAATTCAAAAAAGATGTTATAAATCTCATGATTATTTGGAATCTTTTTTAGTTCACCAGGACCAAAAATCTCTTCCATTTGGCGTTCAAATGATTTAGAAAACAGACCGTCAATGTCGTGATTGCAATCATCGGCAAAGACGAAACCTCCATTCTTAACATATTTTTTAAAATTCTCTCTTTCTTTTCTGGTAAACTGTACTAATTTATGGCCCGATATATAACAAAAAGGGCTTTTAAAGATATCATCACTGCTTAAAGGAATAATTTTTTCCTGTGTATCTACTTCAAGTGTGGTATACTCAACGAGAGAATTTAAAAGATTAGAAGGCATTCTTTGATCCACATCCCAATCCCCTGACTCATATTGTAACCTTGTAAAGAAGAATTTGTTTGCCAATGAATTCGTTTTATATTCCCTTAAATTATATGTTTCTTTCTTGAAGCGACACTAAAATTCATCCGAACTTCCAAGGAAAAATACTGGTTATATGAAGTATCAAATATAACCAGTAATTGTTATCAATTTTCTTAATTATACCGCATCAGATAAACTGGTAAATGTAAAATCTCTTACCTTCATATAAGGTACTAGATTACCGTTAATTCTTACTTGTTTACCAAGAGTTTCCAGATTATTAAGCATAATAATCGGACTTTCATTAAATCTAAAGTTTTTTACAGGATGTTTAATTTTCCCATTTTCGATATAAAAGGTCCCATCCCTTGTAAGACCTGTATACAGAAGTGTTTGAGGATCTACAGTTCTGATATACCATAACCTGGTAACCAGAATTCCTTTTTTGGTATCCTTAATAAGATCTTCAAGAGAAGCATCTCCTCCCTGCATTATGAATCCGTTAGGGAAAGGCACAGGATCTACACCTTTTTGATCTGCCCAATAGCGACTATAAGCAAGGTTTTTAACCTTTCCATTCTCTATCCAAGTGGTTTTTTTGAGAGGCTGCCCTTGACCGTTCCATGTACCTGTGGGAACTTCTGGATGTAAAGGATCTGACCAGATATTCACACGTTCGTCAACAATCTTTTCTCCCATCTTGGTTCCTCCTCCTTCTTTAGACATAAAACTTCGCCCTTCATCTGCAGTACGAGCATTAAATGCACGAGCCATATTGCCCAATAGTCCAACAGAGGCTGCTGGTTCTAAGATTACAGTATATTTACCAGGTTCTATTGCCTTGGCTTCTTTAGATAGTATAGCCTTATCTATTGCTACTTTTGAAGCTTCAGCGGCATCAAACTTGCTAACGTCATTGAAGTCTCTTGAAACCCATCCAGAACCAGTACCATCGTTACTTCTCATAGTGACGGTAAAATTCATATCTGTAGATCTATTATATGCAAAAAGTCCGTTAGAATTTAGCATAGCACTAAATCCCGAAGAGTCATCAAAAAATCCTGCTGCAGTAATATCTTTGGCTGCAGCTGGTTCTATACTATTACTGGCTACATTCGCACGATACTCCGGAGTAATCTCAGCTGTACTTTTGTTGAAGGTAATAGATTCATCATACTTTTGCGGACCTAAAGGAGCCATAAACTCAGGATTCTCTGGAGAGAGTTTTGCCAGCTCTTCTGATCGCTTAACTACTTTCTTTAAAGATTCGTCATCAAACTCATCGATAGTAGCGGTACCTGATTTTTTTCCAAAATTTGATTGTACCACCAAAGTTTGATTAGATCTGTGTCCTGCGGTAGACACTGTATTTCTTGCATAGCGGATATTACCGCTTTCACTTCCACTCAAATTAACTTCACAAGCATCTGCTGTAGAAAAGCTTAATGCCTTTTCCATGATTTGTCTTGCTTCTTCTTTTGAATATATTGCCATGATATTTTTAATATTTTGTAGTGAAACAGTATTTTAAATAGCTCTACCTGTGTTGATCACGTTTACGTTATTAAACCTGGTCGTAGAACTTCCGTGAGATACAGCACTTATCTGAGAAGGCTGTCCTTTTCCATCGAAGAATGATCCGAAAAGCCTGTAATCACTCTCATCACAAATCTTTGTGCACGAATTCCAAAATTCCTGAGTGTTGGATTGATAAGCAACATCATCTAGCATTCCTACAATCTTGCCATCCTTTATCTCATAAAACACGGTTCCTCCAAACTGAAAGTTGTATCGTTGTTGATCAATAGAATAAGAACCTCTACCGGCAATATAAATTCCTTTTTCTACATCTTTAATCATATCATTAATAGAATATTTCTCTTTGCCTGGCTCTAAAGAAACATTAGGCATACGCTGAAACTGTACATCGTTCCAGCTTTGAGAATAACAACATCCATGAGATTCATTTTGATCAATCATATGCACTTGATCGCGAATGGCTTGATAATTCGTTAAGATTCCGTTACGAACTAAATCCCATTGTTTGGTTTTTACTCCTTCATCATCATAACCTACTGCTCCTAAAGATCCAATTTGGGTTTTATCTGCAACCAGATTTACGATATCACTTCCATATTTGAAATTTTTAGATTTCCACTTGTCTAACGTTGCAAAACTAGTACCTGCATAATTGGCCTCATAACCCAGTACTCTATCTAATTCTAATGGATGTCCTACAGATTCATGAATAGTCAATCCTAAATGATTAGGTTCGAGAACAAGATCGTATTTACCGGCCTCTACTGATTTAGCAGTAAGTCGCTCCTTAGCCTGTTTTGCAGCTACGGTAGCATCTTCTACCATATCATAACTGTTTCTATATAGATTTAGTCCTTCAGGTCCTTGTAGCTTCTCTGACGCTAATCCATCCATATATTCATATCCCATTCCCATAGGTGCACTCATAGCCTGACGAGACTTAAATTTATTTGAAGCTCTATCAATAGCGGTAACTGTAAAAGTCGGCCAGATACGATGAACATCTTGATCTATATATGACCCTTCTGTTGAAGCAAAATACTTTTGCTCATTCACCATGAACAATGCCGAATTCACAAAATTTGCTCCACTCTTCAACGCAGCAGCATTAGCAGAAAGTAATAAATCGACTTTCTCTGAAACCGGTACTTCTTTAAAATCTTTCTTGATAGGGGTTTTCCAGGTTACTTCTCCATATGATTGCACAGGAGCTAATTTTACTGGAACTTTTTGAATTTTTGAATTAGCCTTTGCTATGGCTACAGCTTGCTCGGTTGCTTTTTTAATACCCTTTTCGGTAACATTATTTGTGGACGCAAAACCCCATGTACCATTAGCAATGACTCTAATTCCTATACCAAAAGATTCGGTGTTTACAACATTTTGCACCTTATCTTCTCTTGTAAATACATACTGATTTAAATATCTGCCAATTCTGGCATCAGCATATGATGCTCCTAAATTTTTTGCGGTATTTAATGCCATATCCGCTAAACTTTTTTTGATCGCTACATCCATTCCTGGATGGAGTAACGCCTCTACAGGAATGTCATTTCCTAGTAATAAGGATGGCATCATCAATGCACCTGATCCTAATCCTGCATACTTAACAAAGTCTCTTCGTTTCATATAAGCCTCATTTTTGATTGAATGAAAATTTATTTGTTTGTTTTTTATCCGAAATAGTCCGCTACGAAGTATTTATAAATACTACAAACAATTCTATGCAGGTAGTAGAAATCAATTTAACAAGCGTATTAGTTTGGATTAGGACTAAAAGTAGAAAAATTATACCAAATAACCATATTGTCATAGTTATCGTAAAAACCTGTATACCCATACTATATTCTATAATGAGAAAACTTACAGAATCTATTAATTATCTCATTATCAAATTATTAATTTTAAAAAAAGAAAGGCTAGTATTATAGATAAGCTAAAAATGACCATATCACTTTTGCAAAACATCACACAGAAATACTTGTAAAGTTTTGTTAAACTTTTTATTCATTCCTCTAAAATATAAAGATCTCATATTTACCCATATTAAAATAAACTTCAAGTAATTTTTATTTAAAGGTAATGAACGTATTCCTTTTTTTAAGACCCTATAACATCTCAGGTTTTGTGTATTTAGTCAATAAATCAATTTGCAAAATCATACTAAATATAAATTAATTTAATGATTTATATAATTTATATAAATGAAAATATATAAAAAACTCTTCTCAATTTTGTCGAAAATAATAAAAGATGAAATTGTACAGATCCATTATCAAGAAGAATAAGAGAACTAACTCCAAGACAACTTTTTCTGCTATTGTCGGAATAGGTATTGTAAGTACTTTTCTAATATTGTCCTATTTAAACAATCATTTATTTATGGACAAACTAATAGTATCTGCCTTTATTTTGGCTTGTATTTTAGGATTGAAAATTTTAAACGAATCAAACTTTAAATAATTATTAAAATGGAAGTAATGACTAAAACACAACAACACGTTAAACTTATCGAAGGAACATTTACACCTTCTGAAGCTGCTGACATCTTAATTTCAATGATCAGTAAAAAAATAAACTTTCACAAGCTTCAAAGACTAAGTGCTCTAGAACAATATTGTGATGATAATACCGTACATCTTGACGACCGTATAGAACAATTAAAAAGGGCAGAAGAAGAAACAAAAGCATTGATTGTAAATGCCAGAAATGAAGGATATCAATTAAAAATAAACGGATCTGTCGAGATTGAATTAATCAAAAACGATTAATTATTTCATTAATCGACAGTCATAAATTTTTGATTACGTACCCTTAAAGCAATATATGGATTTACATTTATTGATTGACAATCTTACTAATCCTGCTCTCCTTTTTTTCTTTTTAGGAATCGTTTCGGTAAGATTTAAAAGTGATTTAGAAATACCCCCTAACTCCTCCAAATTCATATCACTATATCTTCTTTTATCAATTGGTTTCAAAGGAGGACAAGAATTATCTCATAGTGACTTAGACCTTGAAATTATATGGTCACTGTTATTTGGTATTCTGTTAGCATTAGTAGTTCCGATTTATTCTTACTTTATATTACGAAGAAAATTCAGCGTCTATAACGCCGGAGCAATAGCGGCGGCCTACGGATCTGTAAGTGCAGTTACTTTTGTTACTGCAATTTCTTTTCTGGAAATCGAACAAATAGAATTTGGTGGACATATGGTGGCAGTCATGGCATTGATGGAAGCTCCTTCTATTATGGTAGGAGTACTTCTAATGTCTATCTATAATAAAGACAAAAATGATAAGATACCCATGAGCAAAGTCGTGAAACATTCTTTAACTAATGGTAGCGTCTTACTGATTTTAGGAAGTCTTATAATAGGTTTTATGGCCAGTGAACAACAAGCTGAAGGCATCAAACCTTTTACAACTGATATTTTTAAAGGATTTCTCGCTGTATTTTTATTAGACATGGGAATTACTAGTGGTAAAAAACTTTCTGCTTTTCTCAAGAAAGGATGGTTTGCCTTAATATTTGCTATAATTATTCCTTTGGTCAATGGTTCTATAGTTTCTTTTCTAAGTTCGACTTTTACAGATAATGTGGGAAACCGTTTTCTTTTTGCCATCTTAGCGGCCAGTGCTTCTTATATTGCAGTTCCGGCAGCTATGAGAATAGCTGCTCCAAAAGCAAATCCCGGATTGTATTTACCCATGGCATTAGCTATAACATTTCCATTTAATATAACCCTTGGAATGCCTTTTTACCTCTATCTCATACAAATGTTTTAATGTAGCAATATAATCGACAAATAATTTTCACTATTCATAATAATGAAAACTGGTATACAGAGAAGTCCTAAAAATTTATATAAATTTTAAATTATAAAAGTACTCTTAGGTATGAAATTTGAAGATAAACATTGTGTGATGTACAGACATACATTACACAATGTTTATGAATAATCGGCCCAAACCCCAACTGAAATGCCTCTCTTCAAAAAGAATACCCCAAACTCTTTAATCAAATGTGATTACTTGTATAGGATCGTTATTTCGAAACTTCCGGTCTTCAACAGAATTAATTATTGTGAATCTTTATTATATAGAACAAAAAATGATTTATATGATTCTACATGCTTAATTAAAAAAAGAAGACTTAAAAAACTACTACATGCCACAGAGAAAGAACTAAAGAAATTAAATAAAGGCCACGTTGATTAATTTTGTTCGTAGCCTTCAAAGTTGTTTTTCATAATCGTTTCTTTTTCTACCTCTAGATACTCTAAAAATGCATTTGCAGCAAGAGAAAACTTTTTATTCTTTAACCAAATAAGATTCCAATTTGATTTTATAGGAAATCCTTTAACTGGGATAATTTGCAAACGACCAGCACTCAATTCATTTCGTATCCCAATCAATGGCATAATGGAGTATCCCAGTCCAGCCAGGACAGCTTGTTTTACAGCTTCGTTAGAAGTAAGCTCCATTTTCTTTCTTACGGGTAGACTATTCTTTTCGATAAACTTTTCCATAGTATGTCTTGTACCCGACCCAGGTTCGCGGTAAATTAATGGCAATTTTGTGAATATAGATTTATCATACATCTTCTTTTTAAACTTTTCCTTTGTATTGCCTACAAGATATAATTGATTTTCCATTAATTCGGTCTTTTCAATTTGTAAATTGGTGGGCAACACAGATACTAGAGAAAAATCCACATTGTTTTTTTCAAGGCTTTGTATAACTTTGGCTTTATTGGTTACATCAAGGATTAAATCGATTCCCTCATGTTTTTTGATGAAATCAGATAAAAAATAGGGCATAACATATTTCCCTGTAGAAACTACAGAAATCTTCAGTACTCCAGACAATTGCCCCTGATAAGCCATGGTTTTATAATTGATCTCCTTTACTTCTTCTAAAATCCTTTCTGCAGCAACAGCAATTTCCTTCCCAAAATCTGTGATGTATAATTTTCTACCGATTACCTCTGTAAGAGGAATTGGAAATTGACCCTGAAAGTTTCTCAATTGTATCGATACTGCCGGTTGTGTGAGATGTAGTTCTTCAGAAGCCTTCGTAATGCTTTGTTTCTCTGCTATCTTTAAAAAGATCTGTAGTTGATGTAAAGTATAATGCATAATATTTATTTATGTAAATCATAATAAAGATAAATAAAAATATATGAATATTCTTTAATAAATTTATAAAAAAAGCAATAGTTCAACTTAAATCACACATAAATGAAAACAAAAATTTTCTTATTAATTGGAGTACTTATCCTATGTACAAACTGTGCTGTCATTAGACCAGGAGAAGCAGGTGTTAGACAAACACTCGGTAAGTTTTCGGATAAGGTCTCTACACAAGGCACTATATTTTATAACCCTTTTACGAGTAAGGTCATAAAAGAATCCACACAGACCAATAACATTAAGCTTATATTGAGTTTACCAAGTAAGGAAGGGTTAAGCGTTAACTCAGAAATTTCAATTTTATATCGCTTACAACTAGATAAAATCCCCTCTGTGCTAGAAAATTTAGGTCAAGGATATGAGTCAATCATCACTAGCGTTTTTAGATCTGCATCTTCAGACGTATGCGCACAATTTTTTGCCAAAGACATGCACTCAGGAATGCGGGCCAAAATAGAAGAAGAGATCAAAATGAAAATGAAAGAAAACCTCGAAAAACAAGCAGATGGCATCGAGTTAATTGCAGTTTTAATGAAAAGTATTCAATTACCTAGGGGTCTGGCCAATTCTATAGAACGAAAATTACAGGCAGAACAAGATGCAATGCGAATGGAATTTGTTATCCAACAGGCAAGATTAGAGGCCGATAGGAAAATAATTGATGCAGAAGGAGAACGGGATGCTCAAAAAATATTAGCCGAAGGGTTAACCGAAGAGATCATCAAAATAAGAAGCATAGAGGCATTTAATGAATTATCAAAATCTCAAAATAGCAAAGTGATCATCACCGATGGTAAAACCCCATTATTGATCGAAACCGATGAGTAAATACAAGTGTTAATCTAAAATTTTTAATTATGGAATTATTAATAGAACAAGCCAAAAAATTTCAAAGAAAGAAAATATCACACATGAGTACTAGCGATAGAGTTTCTGCTTCTAGAGAAGCTAAAGAGCTGGTTCTTAAAATCAATGAAATATACAAGAAAAATAAAGATCCCAAACTTATGGAAATCATGAAATCTATCACCAATAAAAAACGTAAAACTGAAAAACGACTAAAAGGATTGATTAGCACCTTACAGCATTTATAAATTCTATCAATTCAAATCAAACCACATGTAAAGATAGAGTTTGAACTAAATAATGTATACTTAGATACTGCGGTCAAAAAATTCTTTACTTGTGATTTGTACTAAAAATAGTAGTTATCTTATACCATATAGAAACAGGAAAAGTAGCGTTTCTGAATTAGATAATTCAAATTTATTTAAAACTAGAAATTGGAAAAATAACCATAAAAAACAAACGTATGAAAACCATTTTCGAATACACCAATGTAACAGCAAGCGACCGATTAGAGTCATTTACAATCAAAAAAATGAAAAAAATCTTTGATCAATATCCATTCGTGATACGCGGAGACGTATTCTTCAAAAAGGAAAATAAAAATAATGAAAAAGGTCATATATGCGGGATACGACTAAGTGCTCCCGGACCACGTTTGTATGCTTCATCAGACGAAAAAAACTTCGAAAATGCTATAAGTAACACAATTGACGATTTAAAGGATCAACTTCAAAAACGGAAAATGAAACTCTATAAATCTGCATAATATTTATAAAATCTTCAAAAAAACCCTATTTGCATAATAATGAATATCAGTTTTTATGCAAATAGGGTTGTATATATAGGATATTTTCAAAAAAACGAGTTCTTAATGTGTTATTACATCTTGAATACGCAACCTATTTTATTTAAGGAATAGTTAATTGTTTTGTTAAAACAAAAATAAACTTCTTATATTTAACTGTTATTATTCAAAAGCTAACATTTCACATTTATAAAGTCATTGTTAAATGGCTTATGGCTTAACTTAAAAGTCAGAGAGTACCCGAATTTAATCATAGAGCCACACTATGTTTATTTTCAGATAATTATTAGTACGGTAAAATGTTAAAACAAACCATCTTACATGAAAACAATCTCTATTTGTTTAGTCCTTATGTGCTCTGTACTATTTAGTAATTGTGCAGAACAAAAAAAATCAAACAATGAATCTATATCCATTGGTAAAAAGAAGGAAAAACCAATATCAACAAAAGAAGATTCTACAGTACCTGTTATGCTGGACAATAAAGGTATAGGCCCCATAACTTCAATTACTTTTGAAAGTGAGATTGATCAAAATCTGGCAAAGAAAGGGGCTGAGTTATTTAAGTCTAAATGTACAGCTTGTCATAAGGTAAAACAAAGATTTATTGGACCACCAATGGTCGGGATTTACGAAAAGCGAAGTCCAGAATGGGTGATGAATATGATTATGAACCCTGCTGAGATGCTGGAGAAAGACCCTGTTGCCAAGGCTTTGCTAAAAAAATACAATAACACCATCATGATCAATCAAAATATACCTGAAGAAGAAGCACGGGCAATGGTAGAATGGTTCAGAACCTTAGAATAATAGAAATCACTCAAAAATCGATAAAAATACATGAAAAAAGAACCGCAATACGATGCTATAGTCGTAGGAACAGGAATAAGTGGCGGCTGGGCTGCCAAAGAACTTTGTGAAAAAGGGTTGAAAACACTAGTTTTAGAACGTGGACGAATGGTACGCCATATCGAAGACTACACAACTATGAATGATGACCCCTGGGATGCTGAGTTCAAAGGTCAACCTACCAGAGAAGAAGTGGCCGAACAAGAAAAACAACATCGTACCGGATATGTAACCGCCAAAGAACATCGTCACTTTTTTGTAAATGACCTTAAGCACCCCTATAATGAAACGAAACGTTTTGACTGGATTAGAGGATATCACGTCGGGGGAAGATCATTAATGTGGGGGCGTCAAAGTTATCGATTAAGTGATATCGATTTTGAAGCAAATAAAAAAGAAGGAATTGCTGTAGACTGGCCGGTGCGTTATAATGACATCGTCCCCTGGTACGATAAAGTCGAAGATTTTATTGGAGTTAGTGGTGAAAAATTAGGACTGGAACAACTACCCGACGGACAATTTCTGCCACCCATGGAGCTTAATTGTGTAGAGGAGCATTTAAAATCAAATATTGCAGAAAATTATGAAGATCGATTACTAACCATTGGAAGAACAGCACACATTACCGGTACAAAAACTTTCGAAGGCCGTATGAATTGCCAGTATCGAAATCGCTGTATGCGAGGCTGTCCTTTTGGTGCTTACTTTAGTAGTAACTCCTCGACCTTGCCTGCTGCAGAACGAACGGGTAACATGACACTACGTCCCAACTCTATTGTTCATCAGGTAATTTATGATGATAAAACAGGCAAAGCTACTGGTGTAAAAGTAATTGATGCCGAAACCAAAGAAACGTTCGAGTTCACTGCTAAGGTTATTTTTCTATGTGCCTCTGCTATTGCCTCGGCAAGTATCCTGATGCAATCAAAATCAGACCGTTTTCCAAACGGAATGGGGAATGACAGCAATGAATTAGGTCATAATATCATGGATCATCATTTTAAAGCCGGTGCTATTGCCACTTTTGATGGTTTTGAAGATAAATATTATAAAGGACGAAGGCCTAATGGTTTATACATTCCCCGTTTCAGAAATATTGGTGGTGAAACCGATCAAAAAACGTTTAAACGAGGATACGGGTATCAAGGAGGAGCTTCTCGAAGCGACTGGAGAGAAACCATTGCAGAATTAGGGTATGGGGCAGCACTAAAAGAGAGTATTTTAAAACCGGGGAAATGGAGAATAGGACTAATGGGCTTTGGTGAATGTTTACCCTATCATGAAAACAAGATGACATTGGATTATGAGAAACTAGACGAGTGGGGATTACCAACGATAACTTTTGATGCAGAATTTAAAGAAAATGAACTCGCCATGCGCAAAGATATGGTTACTCAAGCCATGGAAATGCTTAAAAAATCTGGTTTTAAAGATATTGAACCCTGGGATGACATCGGCGCTCCTGGACTGGGTATTCATGAAATGGGAACGGCCCGAATGGGTAAAGATCCCAAAACATCTGTCTTAAATGAAAACAATCAGATTCATGCAGTACCCAATGTTTATGTGACCGATGGTTCTTTTATGACTTCTGCAAGTTGTGTAAATCCATCTCTCACGTATATGGCATTTACTGCCAGAGCTGCAGAACATGCTGCCAAACAAATTCAAACAAACGCCTAATCCCATACCTATGATAAACAGACGACAAGCCCTAA
This sequence comes from Aquimarina celericrescens, assembly GCF_042682765.1. Classification (NCBI taxonomy): domain Bacteria; kingdom Pseudomonadati; phylum Bacteroidota; class Flavobacteriia; order Flavobacteriales; family Flavobacteriaceae; genus Aquimarina; species Aquimarina celericrescens. Next base: position 151,276 of record NZ_JBHUHY010000016.1, read on the forward strand.
AAAATATCGGATTATCAGTCGGATATATAGCTGCAACCCCAACTATTCTAAGCGTACTACAGAGTTGTACGAGCGAAATAAAACTAGATTGGGTTCCTCAATTACTTTCAGAAGATGAAGCAAAAATATTAGACCAACTTGTTGACCTAATAATTCCTGAAACTGATATTCCTGGTGCAAAATCTCTTAATGTACCGATGTTTATCGATAAATATATGAATGAGGTTGCCAAAAAAGAAGAAGCAGCAATGTTCAAAAGATCAGCAGGTCTTGTTCTAGAAGAACTAGGTGTAAACGAAGACAGGCCTGTTAAAAAAATAAAGATCGAAGAATATGATGCCTTGTTATCAAAATATCTTAAATCTACGAAAGAACAACAAGAAACCTATAATAGAGAAGTAGCGCAAATTAAAAGCCTGAAAGATTTCGAAAGTTTATCTAATGAAGTTAGTATTTTTTCATTTCTGAGTGCGGTAAGAGATTTATCTATTTGGGGGTTTAAAACCAGTGAAGAAATCGGAGAAAACGTATTGGCCTATGCTCCCGTACCTGGTGAACAAATTGGATGCGATTCTCTGGAAAAACTAACTGGCGGAAAAGCCTGGTCACTATAAACTTATAATTTAAATCATGCGAAAAATCATCATATCAGGTCTTATTATCGCTCTTTTCTTAAGTTCCTGTAAAAATAATACTGCTGAAAAATCAGAAATTGAAAAAGAAGAATCAACTGTGGAAACCAATGAAAAAGAAACCAAACCATTTTTCAAACTTTCACTAGCTCAGTGGTCGCTTCATCAAGCTATACTTTCTGGCGAAATGAACCCCATGGACTTTGCTCAAAAAGCCAAAGAACTTGGTTTTGAAGGTGTCGAATATGTTAATCATCTCTATAAAAAAGAATTAGAAAAGGATCCAGATCCAAAAAAAGCTATGCAGGTACTTCTGGAGTCTTTAAAAGCAAAAAGTCAAGAACATAATATTCAAAACCTAATTATTATGGTGGACGGCGAAGGTGATCTGGCTGTCACAGATGAAAAAAAACGAAATCAAGCAGTAGAAAATCATAAAAAATGGGTCGATGCCGCTCAATTTTTAGGATGTCACTCGATACGTGTTAATCTCTTCGGTACAAATGATCAGAAACTATGGGTTGATGCATCGGTTGATGGTTTAAGCAAGCTATCAGAGTATGCTGCTCCCAAGAATGTAAATATTATAGTAGAAAATCATGGATATCTTTCTTCAAATGCTTCCTTATTAATAGCAGTTATGCAAAAGGTAAATCAACCAAATTGTGGTACACTCCCAGATTTTGGAAATTTCTGCCTAGAAAGAGAAGGAGGTGCTCGTTGGGGTGGAAAATGTATTAAAGAATACCCAAAATATCAAGGTGTAGAAGAAATGATGCCTTATGCTAAAGCCGTAAGTGCAAAATCTTATGATTTTGACGCAGAAGGAAATGAGACTACTATTGACTATAGAAAAATGCTGGAAATCATTAAAAAATCAGGGTATCATGGTTTTATTGGTGTAGAGTACGAAGGAAAACAACTCAATGAAATTGAAGGTATTAAAGCTACTCGTGATTTATTATTAAATGCAGCAAAACAACTTAACTAACCCATATCCTTTTATGAAAACCACAACTCAGGTACAATTGTCCTTAATGATGTTTTTAGAATTTTTCATTTGGGGAGGTTGGTTTGTAACTTTGGGCATATATCTACCAAATACCTTAAAAACTACCGGGGGTGAAACTGCTATGGCCTACTCTACCCAATCATGGGGAGCGATTATCGCACCTTTTATTATCGGACTCATAGCCGACCGCTTTTTTAATGCAGAACGAATATTAGGTATATTACATCTCATCGGAGCATTTTTAATGTACCAAATGGCAAATGCTACCGACTTTGGGATATTCTATCCTTATGTATTAGGCTACATGATTGCTTATATGCCAACATTAGCCTTAGTAAACTCTGTATCATTTAATCAAATGAATGACCCTGCTAAACAATTTTCATTTGTACGTGTATTTGGTACCATTGGCTGGATCGTAGCTGGTTTGGTGATAAGTTATGCTTTTCATTGGGATTCTGAAGCAGGAGTTGCCAGCGGAATGCTAAAAAATACTTTTTTAATGACATCTGTAGCATCACTAGTACTTGGGGTTTTTAGTTTTACATTACCTAAAACACCCCCAAAGGTCAGTAGAGATCAAAAGATTAGTATTTCTGATATTTTGGGGTTAGATGCATTAAAGCTTTTAAAGGATAGAAACTTTTTGTTCTTTTTCCTTGCTTCCATATTAATATGTATTCCCTTAGCTTTTTATTATCAACATGCAGGTCAATTTTTAGGTGAAATTGGAGTGTCTAATCCGGCTGCGAAGATGACTATTGGCCAAGCTTCCGAAGTGATTTTTATGTTGCTCCTCCCCTTTTTCTTTAAAAAGTTTGGTTTCAAAAAAACTCTTTTAGTAGGTATGCTTGCCTGGACACTACGATATTTGCTATTTGCTTATGGAAATTCGGGCGAATTAGCTTTCATGTTGATTATCGGGATTGCATTACATGGTATTTGCTATGATTTCTTTTTTGTGTCAGGGCAAATATATACCGATAGCAAAGCAGGAGAAAAATTTAAAAGTGCCGCACAAGGATTAATAACTTTAGCTACTTATGGACTAGGGATGTTAATCGGTTTTTATGTTGCCGGTAAAATAACAGATGCGAATTTGATTTCAGAAGGACAACACGATTGGAATCATATCTGGATTTTTCCTGCAATTTTTGCAGCAGTAGTACTACTACTTTTTGCAATTTTCTTCAAAAATGAAAAAATAGAATATAAAAAATGAAAATATGACCCGACTGAAAATGGGAATGGTCGGTGGAGGAATTGGTTCTTTCATCGGAGACGTACATAGAAAAGCTGCCAGTATCGATGGAATGATCGATTTGGTATGTGGTGCATTTTCAAGTAGTGAAGAAAAAAGTATCGCTTCCGCGGAAGCGTTGGGTATCCCAAAAAACAGAGCGTATGGTAGCTTTGAACAAATGATCAAAGCAGAAGCACAACTACCCGAAGCAGAACGTATGGATTTTGTTGCGATTGTAACCCCTAACCACATGCATTTTCCTCCCGCGAAAATGGCTCTCGAACAAGGATTTCATGTAATTTGTGACAAACCGGTCACATTAACTTTGGATGAAGCCATAGCACTGGAAAAAATAGTGCGATCTACGGGAAAAGTTTTTGCATTAACGCACAACTATACTGGATACCCCATGGTAAAACAGGCAAAGGCCATGATTGCGAAAGGAGATTTAGGAACTATTCGCAAGATCAATGTACAGTATTTGCAAGGTTGGTTAGCCACTTCGCTTGAAAAAACCGGCCAGAAACAGGCCGCATGGCGCGTTGATCCAAAAAAATCCGGAATTGGTGGCGCATTAGGAGATATAGGAACCCATGCAGAAAATTTGGCTGAATACATTACTGGACTCCGGATTGAAGAATTGGCGGCAGATGTTACTGCATTTGGAGAAGGAAGAATACTTGACGACGATGGCAATGTTTTACTTCGTTTTGAGAACGGTGCCAAGGGAACCATGACATTCTCACAAATTGCAACCGGTGAGGAAAATAATTTAGGTATTAGAATATATGGAACTAAAGGAAGTGTAGCATGGTATCAAGAAAATCCTAATGAATTGGTAGTTCGTTGGCTCGACAAGCCCAAACAAATATTTACTCCCGGAGGAAACGGTGGATATCCTGAAGCTTCAGAGTATACGAGAATTCCTGCTGGCCACCCGGAAGGATATCTTGAAGCTTTTGCGACGATATATAGAAGCTTTGCAAAAGAAGTGAATCAAATAAAAGCTGGAAAAAGCCCTTCAACTTCGGCCGATTTCCCAACAATAAAAGATGGTGTTAGAGGAATGAAATTTATTTATGCGGCTGTAGAAAGCAGTAAAAACAACGCTACTTGGATAAAAATTTAATAATAAAGTACCAAAGGTTTCCTCTCCCTTGAGGGAGAGGATTAAGGTGAGGGTGTTCTAAGAAAATCTCCTCATCCTAACCTTCTCCCCAGGAGAAGGGACTTCAAGCTATAAAAAAACTAATTGCATGAAAACAATCAAAGGCCCTGCCGTATTTCTAGCTCAATTTATGGATGATAAAGCTCCATTTAATTCTTTAGATGGATTATGCAAATGGGCATCTGACTTGGGTTATAAAGGTATTCAAATTCCTACCTGGGAAACAAGATTAATAAACCTGGACAAAGCTGCCGAAAGTCAAACGTATTGTGACGAATTAAAAGGTAAAATTGCCGATTACGGATTAGAAATAACCGAATTATCAACACATTTGCAGGGACAATTAGTCGCTGTGCATCCTGCTTATGATACAATGTTCGATAATTTTGCGCCAGATGATTGTAAAAATAATCCAAAAAGGCGAACAGAATGGGCGGTGCAACAAGTAATGAATGCTGCCAAGGCCAGTCAAAGGTTAGGAATTAACGTTCATGCAACATTTTCAGGAGCTTTACTTTGGCATACGATGCACCCATGGCCACAGAGACCGACAGGTTTAGTAAAAATGGGGTTTGAAGAACTCGCTAAACGATGGTTGCCTATTCTTAATCATTTTGATACTCATGGAGTCGATGTATGCTATGAAATTCATCCGGGGGAAGATCTTCATGATGGTGTTACTTTTGAACGTTTTTTGGAAGCCACTAATAATCATAAACGAGTAAACATCTTATATGATCCGAGCCATTTTGTGCTGCAGCAATTAGATTACATCGAATATATTGATCACTATCACGAGTTTATTAAAGCTTTTCATGTGAAGGATTCTGAATTTAATCCTACAGGAAAAAAAGGAGCTTTTGGAGGATATAGTGATTGGATCGATAGAGCCGGAAGATATCGTTCTCCGGGCGATGGGCAAGTAGATTTCAAAACCATATTTTCTAAACTTACCCAGTACGGTTGCGATATATGGGCGGTGATGGAATGGGAATGTTGTATAAAATCACCCGAACAAGGAGCTAAAGAAGGTGCCCCATTTATAAAAAATCATATTATAGAGGCTACAGAAAAAGCTTTTGATGATTTTGCCGGAGCAGATATTGATAAAGAACAACTAAAGAAAATTTTAGGACTGTAACTAACTAAAACCAATAATCAGAATGAAGAAATTAAATTATCTTTTTTGTCTAATCATGATCACTTTTTCATGTAAACAAAAAATTGAAATCACTAAAGTTGAAAAAGAAGAGGTTACAAAAGATATACAATCAGAAAAAGAGATTACAGATCCAACAGCAACTGAAGTTTGGGAACCAGAACCAAAGGTAATCTCATTTAATAATAACAATGTACCTTCTGATGCAATTGTACTATTTGATGGTACTGACTTAAAAGCATGGGTTTCTGCTAAGGACAGCATATCCCCTGCTAGCTGGACAGTACATCCTGATAAAACAATGACAGTGAAGCCAGGATCCGGAGATATCCAAACGAAGCAGAATTTTGGTAGTATTCAATTACATCTGGAATGGAGTGCCCCCGATATTATACAAGGTGAAGGACAGGGTCGAGGAAATAGCGGAGTTTTCTTTCAAAACAAATACGAAGTGCAAATTCTGGATAGTTATCAGAATAGAACGTATGCAAACGGGCAAGCTACCTCAATTTACAAACAGCACATTCCGTTAGCTAATGCTACCAAAGCTCCTGATCAATGGCAAACATATGATATTATTTTTCATCAACCAGAGTTTGATGGAGAGGGCAATAAAACTAAATCTGGAACTTTTACTGTTATTCATAATGGAGTGCTGGTACAAGACCATGTTGAAATTCTAGGTACTACCGAGTATATTGGCCCTCCTAAAAATCCTGCCCATGGTAAAGGGCCAATTAAACTACAAGATCACGGTAATTTAGTACAGTATCGTAATATTTGGGTGAGGGAGTTATAAATGGAATGGTCTCAAAAAAATATTTGGATTATGGTGATTGCAGCTGCAATCACCATAATCGGATTAATCACCGGGTGGTACCTTTTTATTTTTATGGTCTTTCCGTTAGGGTTTCTTTTTAAGAAAAAGAAGTAATATCCCTTATTCTTGTAAGAATTTCTCTACGACCTCGGCTATGTCTTTTTGTTTTGTTTTCGCATCCATTCCAAATAAAAATTCATATAAGCGTTTATCGTTCACCGATTTTTTAAGAGAAAGATCAGTATTTCTATCATAAATTTCGTCCCACTCACTACGTACAGCAGCCCAAAACTTTTGATTTTCTTTCCACCAGGTTTTGGCTAACGTACATTTCTCATCTTCGACTTTGGTATAAATATTATATCCCTTTTCTTTTGCCAATAAAACATCTTCTTGTCCGTCTTTTCTAATCACTTTATCATTATCCTGTTCATGTACCCATCCATAATTGGTGATTTCTTGCTTATTACCGCGTACCATCACATTGTAATCATTGCGCTTGGTATACTCACGCCTTGGTAATGGAGCATCGGTTTTATTCTCCCAATAGTGACGACCATCAACGTGCACCCAAGTCGCTGATCCCGAATATCTTGGACTATCGTCTACCTGGTATACTTTTTGTGTCCATTGTCCCTTTACCTGTTCCCGTTTAAGAGAAGTATGTTTCCATAAATTGTCTTTAAAATAATGATGTACATCTGTATTTTCATATAACCAATCTTGCCGCCAATGTTTTACAATCATAGAATCTCTTACAATTAATAAATGTTGAATCGATAATTTATCGTCCTCGTCAACAATTAATTCTGCCCATTCGAGACCGCCCGAGACATAATCCTTTGATTTTTCATATCCCTCTTTTGGAGAAAAAGTTTCAGAATATTTAAAGGTCACTTCATAACAACCACACATAGATTTAATCGCTTTGATGTCCTTTTGCTTCTTATCTCCTTGGGCATTTATGGCCGATGAAGCAAGCACTAAAAGAAGAATACTAAAGTTTTTCATTTTCATTTTTAAGATGATTTATAGGTTAAAAATTGGTTCAAAAATAATTAAATTTATTTAGATTTAATAAAAATAAGATTTATATATTTGTCGGCACACACGATTATTTAGAATTAATATAAATAATATGATTAGGGCTTTATTTATCTCACTACTCTTACAATCAAAATTTTACGGTCAAGAAATGATAGCTAAAAAAGCTTTAGACTCTATACCATCTCAACAACTGGAAGAAGTAATAATTAGTGCAACACGTACCGAAAGACAGTTGTCTTCTCTTCCACTTCCAGTTAGTTTAATAGCTAAAAAACAAATCATAAATACTGGCACTATTCGACTAAATGAAATTTTAAACGAGCAAACCGGTATTATTACCACTTCTGATGAAAGTGGTTTTGAGGGAATCCAAATGCAGGGTATTAGTTCAGATTACATTATGATTTTAATCGATGGAGTACCGCTTATAGGTCGAAGTGCAGGAAATCTTGATTTAAGCAGGCTCTCTGTAGGTAATATTAAACAGATTGAAGTGGTTAAAGGCCCTTCTTCAAGCCTTTTTGGATCTGAAGCCCTAGGTGGAATCATTAATATCATTACTGAATCACCCAATGAAGATTTTCAAGGTAACATTTCTCATAGAATCGCTTCCTTTAATACACAAGACAGCAATCTTACCATGAAACAACGAATAAATAAGTTGAGGTATAACTTTTTTGTTAATCGACTTTTTAGTGAGGGTTATGATCTTAGGCCAGATACTCCCGGACAAACAGTAAATCCTTTCGAAAATTATACGTTTCAAGGGAAAGTCTGGTATGAGTTCAGTGACAACCTCTCCATTTTTGCATCGGGTAGATACTATTTTCAGGATCAGGATCTTAGTTTGTTTTTTGATGATACTACTTTTGAAGGCACTAGTGATCTTAATGAGATGAACGCTCAAATCAGACTCGACCATTTACCTTCATCAGCACTAAAAATACAATACGAATTATATTACACCAACTATAAAGCTTCAGAACTATTAACCGATCCCATTAACATTACTATTTTATCCCAAAGTAGTTTTGATCAACATCTCTTTCGTCCAGAAGTTCGAGGTACCTATTCTTTCAAACCAAAAAATGACGTTACCCTTGGCATGGGATGGAATAATGAGCGATTAAACCGTACTTTCTTTGATCAAGAAGTACAGTTTAATGCTCAATACGCCTTTGCACAATATGACTTTCATCCATTGAACAATCTAAATATCATCATTGGTGCACGATTTGACAATCATAGCGAGTATCAATCTCAATTCAGTCCCAAAGTCTCCTTTAAATATGATCTTACTACAAACCTTTCTATAAAAACATCTACTGGATATGGCTATAAAGCACCCGATTTCAGACAACTGTACTTCGATTTTACAAACTCTGCCGTTGGATATACCGTTCTTGGATATAATGTCACAGTTGCCAAACTTCAGGAATTAGTAAATCTTGATCAAATTGCTGATATAGTCGTTGATCCTAATGACCTTACTGATCCCTTAAAACCCGAAAATTCTATTGGTTTCAATTTTGGTTTTACGTACAAGGATAAAAAATTCCTTTTGGAAACAAATTACTTCAGAAACGAAATTGAAAACCTCATCGACACCCGGGTCATTGCAAGAAAAACAAATGGCCAAAATGTTTTTAGTTATACTAATTTCAACACCGTTTTTACTACTGGACTAGAAATTAATACTCAATATAAACTCACTAAACATATCAATATTCAAGGTGGTTATCAATTATTGTACGCCAGGGATAAAGATGTATTAGACAGATTAGAAAAAGGAGAGTTCTTTGCCCGTAACCCTGAGACCTTAGAAACCTTAAGATTACAAAAATCGGATTATTTTGGATTATTAAACCGATCCAGACACACCATTAACTTCAAGTTATTTTGTGACATTCCTGACTTGAATGCAAATATGAGTTTACGCATAAATTATAGAAGCAAATATGGCCTCCTAAATAATACTGAAGGAGGAAATGACATACTTGATATTTATGACCCCTTTGTTCAAGGATATGCAGTAACCAATGTAACCCTTACAAAAACTTTTTACGATCGTTATACGCTTCAGACTGGGGTGAATAACCTTTTTGACTATACCGATATACAAAACATCCCAAATCTTGCAGGAAGACAAGTCTATGGAAAAATAAATATTCAATTTTAATTATAAATCACAATCAATATGAAAACCTTCAAACCCATTATTTTATTACTTATTATGCTATTCGCTACAGCATGCAGTAGCGATGATGATTCGGCAACGGTTACCGATCCTGTAGTGTCTCAAAGATTTAGTAATCTTCATGCGCCACAAACTGGCGGTCAGGGACAACCTGTGGGCGGCACATTTACCAAGTTCGACTTCTCTACAGGGCAAATTACCACCAGCGAAACGGAATGGGATATTGCTTTTAGAGGAACTACTATTGCTATTAATGGCGGATCTGTTACCGGAACCAAAGATGAACCCCTACGAAACGGGAATGTAGCTGCCTTGCTTATGACCGATACTTTTAATGACGTTAAAGAAGTGCCTGAAACATCAGAGTTCCTTCAGGACTCTGATGGAGCTTTTGCCATACCTACAGGAAGTGGAAATGGATGGTACAATTATAATTTTCAGACCAATATAGTGTCCCCAATTGCTGGTAAAATTTTAGTGTTTAGAACTAGAAATAATAGATACGCCAAATTAGAAATCCTTAGTTATTATAAAGACGCTCCAACTTCTCCTGACCCGACCTTAAACGAAGGAAGATATTATACATTTAACTATGTCTATAACCCTAATGAAGGAGACAAAAATTTAGAACTATGAATAAAATTATAAGCATCTTCTTTATTATTCTTCGTTTAGGTTTGGGAGGAATGATGATCTATGGTGGCATTCAAAAGTTTCAGAAGCCAAATCCAACTCCAAATGAAGTCATACAAAAAGCTTCAAAATTTCAGGAACCTGATCAAGAAAATACCTTACAAAAGATTTTGTATATCAACGGAATGAAACAGACCGGTTATTTTTGGCAAATTTTAGGAATATGCGAATTACTATTTGGTTTACTACTGGTGATACAAGGCACTAGCCTGATAGGTGCATTATTTTTGTTGCCCATAACGCTGCATATTTTCCTGTTTCATTTATTTTTAGAATCTGATGAAATTGGAGAGCTGATAACAACTGGAGGATATTTAACAGTGAATATTTTGTTAGTGACCAAAGAATACAAAAAATGGAAAGACCTACTTTGGATCTCTTTCAAATAAGTCCAAAAAGGATCGCTAAAAGCCAAAATCATTAGCATAAGAAACTAATGATTTTGGCTTTAATTATTATCAATAATATTCAAAGTTTTATGACATACTTAAAAATTCCAAAAAAATTAATACTATTTCATCGATACTGTGACCCGCTTAAGGATGGAAAATTGAGTACTTTATTCGATCATACCTGACTTATTCAGTTGGTCAATCTGATAACAATCAAAAATAAATGTAACTTTGGGGATAAACAGACGACTTATATACTACTTGAATAGTCTGAAAGGGATCAATGCTTGAAAAAATAAAAAATAGGTGTAAAACCAAATCTTTGCGATATGCATATTTCAATCATACCAATGATATTCCTGTAAAGGATTGGAATAGGGTAAATCGGAATAATTTAATTTTTTTATCACTCGATTACCTAAAAGCTTTGGAGAATACTATTTCCGAGGCTATAAAATCTAAATATATCTTGTTTTATGATAAGGAGGTTCCGGTAGCATTAGCCATTGCACAGCTCATAAAATTTAATCCTGCAGAGTTAGAAATTCAGGAATTCCCTTGTAAAATCAATGATACCATAAAAAATACGTTGCTCAAAAACCTTGAAGTTAAAGCATTGGTGTGTGGAAATATCTTTTCTTGTGGAGAGCATGGCTTTATATATGATGCTAAACGTCTAGATGCTAAGCAGGCGTTTGAAAATTTATCGAATGCTTTGCTCCAAATTAGAAAATCTGAAAATTCTAACAAACCATCTTTTATATTACTTAAAGAATTTTGGCCAGAATCTTTTGAAACTAGTGATTATATAAAGGAATATGATTTTAAGGAGTTTAAAATCGATGTTAATATGGTGCTACCCATTCATGCTAGCTGGGATACTTTTGAGGATTATCTGGCAAGTATGCGTACAAAATTTAGAACTCGAGCTAAAAAAGTGTTTCAAAAATCTGAAAAGATTATAGTACAGGATTTTACCCCTGAGGATATTAAAACATATCAAGAAGAAATCAACAAACTCTATTTATCGGTCATTGAAAAAGCAGATTTTAAGATTGGAAAATTAAATGCTTCTACTTTTAGGCATCTAAAACAAAAACTAGGTGAATTATTTATTTTTAAGGGATATTTCATTGATAAGAGGTTGGTAGGGTTTACTTCATCTTTTATGCTAAGCGATGCCATAGAGGCAAATCACATTGGTATTGATTATAGTTTTAACAAAAAACATGCTATTTATCAAAAAATGCTATATGATTATGTTGACCTAGCCATTACCAAAAAAGTAAAAGCACTTAGATTGGGAAGAACTGCAGAAATTATTAAAAGTAGTGTTGGTGCCAAACCAGTAGAAATGAAACTATATGTTCGTCATGGAAATTCTATTTCTAACACACTTCTAAAACCATTGGTAGAATTAATTTCTCCAAGTGAATATGAAGTTAGAAACCCTTTCAAACTTCAATTAGATTAGTGATATGGATTCGTTAACCCAAATTGTATTAGGAGCTGCCGTTGGAGAAGCCGTTCTCGGAAAAAAAGTAGGTAACAAAGCTATGCTATGGGGAGCAGTAGCTGGAACCATTCCGGATCTTGATGTAGTATCAAAACTTTTTGTAGATACAGTGACGGCAAATGAATTACATCGAGGATTTTCACATTCTATTCTGTTTAGCATTTTGGCTGCACCACTATTGGGTTGGTTGATTTCAAAATTATATAAAAACAAAGAAGCAGATTGGAAAGACTGGACCAAGTTGATGTTTCTGGGGCTTTTCACGCATCCTGTTTTAGACGCATTCACAACCTGGGGAACCCAGCTATTCTGGCCATTAGACTATAAAATAGCCATTAATAATATTTTTGTAGTAGATCCATTATATACAGTCCCTTTTTTAGTATTTGTAATTATAGCCATGTTTTACAAGCGAACGCATCCAAAAAGAAAAAGATATAATAGCTATGGATTATATGTAAGTAGCTCTTATCTCTTAATCACCTTGATGCTACAACAAAGTGCAAAAGCAAATTTTTCGACTAGTTTAGAGAATCAACATATACAATACAATGAAATACAAACTCGTCCTACACCATTAAATAGTGTTTTATGGACAGCCAATATTGAAACTCAAGATTCTTTCTTAATAGGATACTACTCACTATTAGATGAAGATGATCATATTGACTTTTCTGAATTTCCTAAAAATCATCATTTATTAGCCGGTATGAAAGAAGATCCCCTTATTCCTCGACTAATAAAATTAACAGAAGGCTGGTATACTATCGAAAAAACTAATAATAAAATTTTTTTTAATGATCTTCGCTTTGGATTATTAGGTATAGGTCCTGAGGCAAATCGCTTTGTGTTTAGTTATGAGTTATATTATGATAACAATGGAGAACTAACGGCAAAAGAACGTGAACGGGATATGGATGATGCCTCTCCACTATTAAAAAAACTGTTCAACAGAGTGCTTGGAAATAAATCATAACAAAGCTGAATTCTTCCTTTGTTACCTTAGAATTCAGCTTTGCCTAATATTTTATCCCCTTTACCATTATACAAAATGGCATATAACTCCACCCATTAATGCCAGGCATACAGTCCAATATCCAACATTTACTGCAATATATTTAAAGCCTTTTCTTTCAAAAAGAGCATTCGTACCCAATACAGGAAGCACAAAGAATAAGCCCACCACTACTCCATGCAATACGCCATGACCAAAACTTCTATGATTTTGTCCATAAGTTTCCATGTATTGCTGAGAAAACTCATAGGTTTCAGAACCTACTTCATTCCAGGCCGGATCTGCCATAATACTAGAAAAAAAACCATATTGATGTATCACCATTCCCGTGAGCATAGCTGCCAAAAAGAAACTAAAAATATAACTTAGGATAAAGATCAAGGCCATATTGCCTCCTTTTAAATCTTCTGCTGTAAATCCGCATGCATTCATCCATGCGGTTCCAAAAACTTTAGGGTTATACCAAATAAATCCCAAAATCATAGGGACCAATGCCGCAAGGGCAGTAATCAAAAAATTAAATTCCATATTGATTAGTATTAAAGGTTGTTATACCAAATATAAGTAAAATCGGTTTTATCAATAGTGCCAAACAAGATATAATAGCTTGAAAGCCAGTACAATCAAAAGGATTCCGGTTATTCTAAAGAATAGAATCAGGCGTTTTGGGGAAATGAATTTCTTTAATTTTTCAGACAAAAATACCTTTAATACATCTGTAGTAAATATACCCATCAATACAGCAAAAATAAAGACTAATAAAGATTCAGTACTGGAATATTTATGCTTACCATAGTTATAAACCCCTATCCAAACCGCAAATACAAATGGATTAAAAAAATTAACACTGAATCCTTTTAAAAAAAAAGTTCGAAGGTTTCTGGTGTTGATCGAAATATTTGTAGTTATTATGATTTTTTTAATCAAATAATTTACTCCTAAACCGAAAACAATTACACTACCGATACTCCCAATCAAAAATTCATTTTTTTCGATATTAATAAAAGAAGAGAGCCCATAATAACATAGGCCTACACAAATAAAATCACTGAAAATGATACCCAAAGCTACCGCTAGTCCTGCTTTTTTTCCATATTGAAGACTGCTATTCAATAATAAAAAGAATACAGGACCAATGAATATAATCATTCCTAAGCCAATACCATATCCTTCTAAAAATGACATTAAAACGTAAATACCTATTAAATACTGGTAAATATAGAGTAATTTCAAGCTGTAAGAGATTTTCTAATGGATAATTCGAATTAAAAAAATGACAAATCTCATTCTGTTCATATCGACTTTTATCTAAATTAGTACCATGAAGAATACTATTGCCGAAAGAATTTTTGATTTCCTAAAAGACTTCCCTCCTTTTGATGTTCTTCAGAAAGAAGAACTCTACACAATATCAAAAAATGTTAAAGTAGTGTATTTACAAAAAGATCAATATATCTTTAAAACTGACGAAAAGATTCATGATCATTTTTATGTGGTAAAAGATGGTGCTGTAGGTATTTTTAGAGAAGAAGATCATACCCTGGTGGACGAGTGCGATGAAGGGGATATTTTTGGTCTACGAGCTTTGATCAGAAAAGATAATTATATTTTAAGTGCCAAGGCTATCGAGGAAAGTATTTTGTACAGCATATCGTCAGAGTTACTCGAAAAAGTAATTCATACCAATGCTCAGGCCAATAAGTACTTATTGGCAAGCTTTGTCGCTAACATACGAAATCCCTATTCTGGTGAAAGTAAAGACTCTTTATTTACGCAAACAGAAGATCTTCAGAAAAGCACTTCTAACTTAACCGAGGTACAGTCTGCTCAATATTCGAAGAATCCCATCACTTGTACTTTAAATACCTCTATTAAAGAAGCCGCACAGACTATGAGTTCAAATCGTATTGGTTCTATTGTTATTACCAAAGAAGAAAAACCCTTAGGGATTATTACCGATAAAGATTTACGAAATAAAATTGCGACAGGACAATTTCCTATTGAAGATACAGTAAAAAACATCATGTCTGCGCCGGTAATTACATACCCAAAAAATATTACTGTTGCCGAAGCACAAATAGCCATGCTGCAGCATAGCATATCTCATTTATGTATTACCGAGAACGGAACCCTGGACGCCAAACTTGTAGGTATTCTATCTGAACATGATATCGTGGTAATCCATGGTAACAATCCTTCCGTTCTCATTAAGGAGGTAAAACGCTCTAAGACCGCCAAAGATCTTAAATATATTCGTGATAAAGCGCAACAACTACTTGAAGGCTATATTACACAAAATGTCCCGATCTTTTTTATTGCTAAAGTCATTTCGGCAATTAATACTACTATTACACAAAAAGCTATAACATTATCCATAGAAGAAATGGATACCCCTCCACCAACAGAGTATAGTTGGTTAGCCTTAGGAAGTCAAGGCAGAAGAGAACAATTACTACTTACAGATCAGGATAACGCATTAGTATTTGAAAATGTACCCGAAGAGAAGTACTTTCAAACAAAAAATTACTTTCTTTCACTTTCTGATAAAGTTACTCATAAACTGAATACCATTGGTTTCGAATTTTGCCCTGCAAAGATGATGGCTAGCAATCCGCAATGGTGTTTGTCACTAGACGAATGGAAAGAGCAGTTTAATAAATGGATTACGAAACCCGATGCCGATAAAATAATGTTGTGTACTATTTTTTTTGATTATAATCTGGTATTTGGCAATAAAGAATTAGTAAATGAAATGTCTGAAAGTATTTTTGACGCTATCAATACCTATGAGATCTTTCTAAATTTCTTGGGATTAAATGCGTTAAAGAATCCTCCTCCACTTAGCTTTTTTAGACAGTTTTTGGTAGAGCACAGCGGAGAACACAAAGACCAATTTGATATCAAAGCTCGGGCACTCATGCCCCTGGTAGATGCGGCACGTTTACTGATTCTTTCTCATAACATTAAAGATTTTAATAATACGGTTTTACGATACGAAAAATTAGCCGAAGTCGAGCCTCAAAACAAAGATCTATATGTTTCATGCATAGATGCTTTTAACATATTACTTCAGTTTAGAACTCAGCAAGGATTACGACATGGTAATTCAGGAAGGTTTATTGATCTTAAAACCTTAAATAAAACAGATCGACTTAAACTTAAAGGATGTTTTAAACCTATAAAAAACATACAGGAATTAATACAGGTACGTTTCAACTTATCACAACTACTATAAATATGTTTACCTGGTTCAAGCAAAAAAACTATCCTGATTTTTGGAAGCAATATCAAGAACATTTCAAGAACAAAGAAGAACATGACCTAAATACCGCTCGTTTTGTCGTCTTTGATACCGAAACTACTGGTCTCGATATAAAAAAAGATCGGATTTTATCGATTGGCGCTATTGCGGTGACGGGGAATACGATGGATGTAGCCGATAGTCTGGAAATATACCTCAAACAAGACCTGTTCAATTCAAAAACAGTAGCCATTCATGGGATTCTAAAAGAAGGCAATATCATAAAATCTGAAGAAAAAGAAGCCTTAGCGCAATTTTTGGATTATATAAAAAACGCTATTCTGGTTGCACATCATGCAGCTTTTGATGTTACAATGATTAACGAATGTTTGGCAAGACAAAACTTACCAAAACTAAAAAATAAAGTATTAGACACAGGTACACTATTCAAGAAAACAACGCTTTGCACTTCAAAAGACAAATTATATGCTTTGGATGAGTTGTGCACCCTATTTGATATTAAGAAACATGATCGACATACGGCTTCTGGCGATGCTTTCATTACAGGAATTGTTTTTTTAAAAATCTTGGCACAACTTTCAGCAACAAGAAAAACAACCTTAAAAAGCTTGTTTTATAATCCAAATCGAAGAGGATTATTATAAAACTGTCAACGAACTCATAATTAATTTGCATTTACCCCAAGAAATTATTCTCTTTAACACATATTTTTATCATGTAAACCAATAATAGGATGAGCAAGAAATATAAGTTTCGGGTAAATGGGGCTCTTGAGTTTGATCTTACCGACGAAGATGTTTCAAAAATTGACGCATTGCAGACTTCAGAAAATCGATATCATACGCTTCTAGAGGAAAAATCATACCATGCTGAAATAGTTGAAACTAATTTCAATACCAAGAAATATACTGTCAAAGTAAACGGTAATAGCTACCAGGTCACCATTGCCAACGAGCTTGATATGCAAATCGCCGCAATGGGATTTTCTGTTGGGTCTTCAAAACAAGTAAATGCGATCAAGGCTCCAATGCCAGGTTTATTGCTAGACATTCATGTAGAAGTGGATCAAGAGGTGAAAGAGAATGATCCAATATTGATCCTCGAAGCCATGAAAATGGAAAATGTTATCCTTTCGCCAAGAGATGGAGTCATCAAATCTATTACAGCTAGCAAAGGTGATGCCTTAGATAAAGGACAAATGTTAATTGAATTCGCATAAGCCCATTAGGGATATTAAATAGGACAAACAGTTCTAATAGAATATACTATGAAAAAAATATTAGTTGCCAACAGAGGTGAAATTGCTATACGAGTAATGACCACCGCACAAAAAATGGGTATAAAAACAGTGGCGGTCTATTCTACTGTTGACAGAAATGCTCCTCATGTAAAATTTGCAGATGAAGCAGTATGTATCGGTGAAGCACCCTCTAGTCAATCCTATTTGTTAGGTTCAAAAATTATTGAAGTTGCTAAAAGATTGAATGTAGACGCTATCCACCCGGGATATGGATTTTTAAGTGAGAATGCCGATTTTGCCGAGGCTGTAGAAAAAAATGATCTCATATTTATAGGGCCAAAATCTAAGGCTATTAAAGTGATGGGTAGCAAACTTGCCGCCAAAGATGCTGTAAAAGCGTATGATATTCCCATGGTGCCTGGTATCGACAAAGCGATTACCGATGTAGATAAAGCCAAAACCATTGCGAGAGATATTGGATTCCCTATCTTGATTAAAGCCTCTGCAGGTGGCGGTGGTAAAGGCATGCGTGTCGTAGAAAAAGAAGAAGATCTGGAATCACAAATGCAACGTGCTATAAGTGAAGCAATCTCGGCCTTTGGTGATGGTTCTGTGTTTATAGAAAAATATGTAGGCTCACCACGTCATATAGAAATACAAGTTATGGCAGACAGCCACGGAAATACCATTCACCTTTTTGAAAGAGAATGTAGTGTACAGCGCCGTCATCAAAAGGTAGTTGAAGAAGCACCTTCGGCAGTATTAACTCCCAAGTTGCGAGAGGAAATGGGTCAAGCGGCTATTAAAGTAGCCAAAGCCTGTGACTACATAGGTGCAGGAACCGTTGAATTTTTGTTAGACGAAAATCATAATTTCTATTTTCTTGAAATGAATACTCGTTTGCAGGTAGAACATCCCGTAACCGAACTTATTTCTGGAGTAGACCTGGTTGAACTTCAAATCAGAGTAGCAAGAGGAGAAGTGTTACCCATACAACAAGAAGACTTGAAGATCAACGGTCACGCATTAGAACTTCGGGTGTATGCTGAAGATCCTCTAAATGACTTTTTACCAAGTGTTGGGCATTTAGATACTTATCAAATACCTGTCGGAAAAGGAATTCGTGTCGACAATGGTTTTGAAGAAGGTATGGATATCCCAATTTATTATGATCCTATGCTTGCCAAGCTCATCACCTATGGTAAAACCCGAGAAGAAGCTATTCAATTAATGATTAAAGCCATTGGTGAATATCAAGTTGAAGGGGTGCAGACTACCCTACCCTTCGGAAAATTTGTGTGTGAGCATGAGGCTTTCAGATCAGGAAACTTTGATACACATTTTGTAAAGAAATACTATTCTGCAGAAAAAATACAAGCTGCAACTGCAGAAGAGGCAAGAATTGCTGCACTAATCGCCTTAAAACAATACCAAAAAGATCAAAAAAAATTAAGACTGCCGATTTGAAGGCTTTAGGTAGTAGGCTGTAGACTTTAAAAGGTGGGCAGTGGATAATAGATATTTGGATAGTAGGTGATTGAGGAACAATAAACTAACAATTAAATGGATTCACAAATAAAAACATTACAAGAAAAAATAGATCAGGCAAAGTTAGGTGGTGGTGAACATCGAATTGCAAAACAACATGAAAAGAAAAAACTAACAGCCCGTGAGCGTGTAGCTTATTTATTGGATGAAGGTTCTTTTGAAGAGATAGGAATTCTTGTTACCCATCGAACCACAGATTTTGAAATGGATAAAGAAATCTATTATGGAGATGGAGTTGTTACAGGTTACGGAACCATCGAAGGCAGGTTAGTCTATATTTATGCCCAGGATTTTACAGTGTTTGGAGGTGCGCTATCTGAAACTCATGCTGAAAAGATTTGCAAGATCATGGACATGGCCGTTAAAATTGGAGCTCCTGTTATTGGTCTTAATGATTCTGGTGGCGCAAGAATACAAGAAGGTGTTCGTTCTTTGGGTGGCTATGCCGATATTTTTCATAGAAATGTGCAGGCCTCTGGAGTTATTCCCCAGATATCTGCGATTATGGGGCCCTGTGCCGGTGGTGCGGTATACTCTCCAGCTATGACCGATTTTACATTGATGGTTGAAGAAACCAGTTATATGTTTGTTACCGGACCCAACGTAGTTAAAACCGTAACCAATGAAGAAGTAACCTCTGAAGAATTGGGTGGAGCAAGCACGCACTCTACTAAATCCGGAGTAGCCCATGTGACTTCTAGTAATGATATTGAATGTCTTGAAGATGTAAAGAAACTTTTAAGTTATCTACCGCAAAGCAATGCCGAATATCCAAACAAGTTGCCCTATTCGATAGATGAAGAAGTACGGGAACAACTCTCTAATATTATTCCTGACAATCCAAATAAACCTTATGATATGCATGAGGTGATTGGTGGCATTATTGATGAGGATTCGTTCTATGAGATCCATAAGGATTATGCAGAGAATATTATCGTAGGTTTTGCACGTCTTGGTGGAAGAAGTATTGGAATCGTTGCCAATCAACCTATGTTTCTGGCAGGAGTGTTGGATGTAAATAGTTCTAAAAAAGCCGCCCGATTTACTCGTTTTTGCGATTGCTTTAATATCCCGTTGTTAGTGTTAGTAGATGTTCCCGGTTTCTTACCCGGAACTGATCAGGAGTGGAATGGTATTATCGTTCACGGTGCCAAATTATTATATGCGCTTAGCGAAGCTACTGTGCCCAAAGTTACCGTGATCACTCGTAAAGCCTATGGGGGTGCTTATGATGTAATGAATTCAAAACATATTGGGGCCGATCTTAATTATGCCTGGCCCACTGCTGAAATTGCAGTAATGGGCGCCAAGGGAGCGAGTGAGATTATCTTTAGGAAAGAAATACAAGCTGCAGATGATCCCGCAGCCAAACTAGCCGAAAAAGAAGCAGAGTATGCCAACAAATTTGCCAATCCCTATCGTGCCGCGCAACGTGGATTTATAGATGAAGTCATCTTACCCGAAAATACAAGACGTAAGCTTTTAAAGGCTTTTAGTATGCTTGAAAATAAAGTGGTAGATCAACCTAAACGTAAACATGGGAATATTCCTTTGTAGATAGAGATCGTCAGTGCAAACTTGCTTGGCGATATGGAAGGATGATGAAGCAATCTTCCTGATATGAAAAGACTGCTTCGTCATACCTTACCAAAGTAACGTTATTAAAAGTGATAAGCTCTTTAAAACGTTTCATTACCCAATTTTTTCCTTTACAATTGCGCCAACTGCTGGCTTACTTTAAGGTCAAAACGATCAAGTTGCATGACTTTGTTCCAGGCTGCAACAAAATCTTTTATAAACTTCTCTTTAGCGTCATTACTTGCATAGACTTCAGCCAATGCTCTTAATTCAGAGTTCGAACCAAATATAAGATCGGCACGAGTTGCCGTCCATTTTAATTCATTGGTTGTTCGGTCTCTTCCTTCATACGTTTCTTTTGCTTCAGAAACCGCTTTCCACTCTGTGCTCATATCCAAAAGATTCACAAAGAAATCATTGGTTAACGCCCCTGGTTTTTTTGTAAAAACACCATGTCTTGAATTATCAAAATTTGTATTTAGCACACGCATACCACCAACAAGAACTGTCATTTCGGGAACAGTTAATGTTAACAATTGTGCTTTATCTACAAGTAATTCTTCTGTAGTTAAGGTATACTTCGTTTTTAAATAATTTCTAAATCCGTCGGCCATAGGTTCTAATAAAGTCATAGAATTCACATCTGTTTGTTCCTGCAGCGCATCCATTCGTCCTGGAGTAAAAGGTACTTCAATAGAAAAACCAGCTTTTTTAGCTGCTTCCTCTATAGCAGCCGATCCTCCCAAAACAATCAAATCGGCCATAGATATTTTTTTGCCTTTTGCATTGAAATCATCTTGTATTCTTTCTAAAGTTGTCAGTACTTTATTCAGTTGTTCGGGATTATTGACCTCCCAGTTTCTTTGAGGCTCTAATCGAATACGTGCCCCATTGGCACCACCACGTCTATCCGAGTTACGGAAAGTAGATGCAGAAGCCCATGCGGTAGACACCAATTCGCTTATCGTTAGATCTGAACTTAAAATGCTCGATTTCAGATCAGTAATATCCTTTGCATTGACTAAGTTGTGATCAAGTGCGGGAATTGGGTCCTGCCAGATAAACTCGTCCTTGGGGATTTCTGGTCCTAAATATGCAGTCTTCGGTCCCATATCCCTATGCGTTAATTTAAACCATGCGCGTGCAAATGCCTTATTAAAAGCGTCTGGATTTTCTAAGAAGTTTCTTGAAATTTTTTCATAAACTGGATCAAATCTTAGCGAAAGATCGGTAGTTAACATGGTGGGTTTATGTCTCTTTTCTGAATCAAAAGCATCTGGAAATATCTCTTCTGAATCTTTTGCTACCCATTGATGCGCTCCACCGGGACTTTTTGTTAACTCCCACTCATTATTAAACAAATTGGAAAAAAAGGTATTATTCCATCGTGTGGGAGTGGCCGTCCAGATAACTTCTAATCCAGAGGTGATTGCATCTTTTCCTTTTCCTGTACCATAATCACTTTTCCAACCAAATCCTTGCTCTTCTATGTCAGCAGCTTCTGGTGAAGCGCCCAGGTGTGAACCAGGGGCTGCACCATGAGTTTTACCCAGCGTATGCCCGCCTGCTATAAGCGCTACTGTTTCTTCATCGTTCATACCCATGCGTCCAAACGTTTCTCTTATATCGATTGCCGCGGCAACAGGGTCCGGATTTCCGTTTGGTCCTTCAGGATTCACATATATAAGTCCCATTTGTACGGCTGCCAGGGGTTTTTCCAACTCACGATCTCCTGAATATCGTTCATCATCAAGCATTTTAGATTCTTTACCCCAATATACACTGCTTGCGGGTTCCCAGACATCCTCTCTACCTCCTGCAAAACCAAGAGTCTTGAAACCCATCGATTCGAACGCAACATTACCAGTGAGTATCATTAAATCTGCCCATGAGATTTTACTTCCGTATTTTTGTTTAATGGGCCAAAGCAGTCTTCTTGCCTTATCAAGATTAGCATTATCCGGCCAGCTATTAAGTGGTGCAAAACGTTGTTGCCCTTCACGTGAGCCCCCTCGCCCATCTCCTGTTCTATAAGTACCCGCACTATGCCATGCCATACGAATAAAAAGTCCACCGTAATGACCATAATCAGCTGGCCACCAATCTTTAGAATCGGTCATTAACTCGGTTAAATCTTTTTTTAAAGCTTCATAATCCAGACTACTAAACTCTTTTGCATAATTAAAATCTTCACCCATGGGATCCGACTTAGCTGAATGTTGTCTAAGTACACTTAAGTCTAACTGATTAGGCCACCAATCTCTATTGGTTTTAGCATCATTGCTCACATTAAGACCTCCCGATGGTCCCTCAGAGGTAAAACCGAAAGGACATTTCCCCTTTTCGGAAACATCCCCGCTTGATTCGTTTTGTTGACATCCTACTACAAGAAGTATTAGGAAAGATACAACTGTTAAGAGTGACTTTTTCATTGATTTGTGTTTAAATTAATAATATGGTTTTAGGTATCAGCATTAAAAGTAGAGGTTATTTTTTGTAGATATGAAGGCAAAAGCTTAAATAAAATTATAGATAAATAGATAATATTTATGACTTACCACAGAACACCATTAATAGGACAAATACAAAAAAAGTATATTTCGTTGATTATGATTATTCCTTAAAACAAAAGCCTGACCCGCACAAGAAGCAAGAGCCAAAACTTATTCTCCACTTCCCTTAAACTCATTTATTATTGATCATTGAGTTTTCAAAATCATCAAGAATGATCAGGTCTGTTAAGAGCTAAGAAAAAGGTGTGTTCTCTTTTGTGATTATGAATGTCATGCTTTTAACAAGAAGCATTCCCAGTATTTGAATTGTTTTACAATATTATAACGTTAATTTCTAGTAATTGCACCTCCTCCTGAAGGCATTTTTTAACCGTATATTCGGATATGATGATTTTTAAAGATATAATGTTGTGCGTTCGTGGTTTTTATACTTATTATCTTAAGATTTTTTCTATAATTGTTGCGTTGAACTTTTCAGTTTCATCTAAGAAAGGGGCGTGTGCAGAATTGTTAAATGAAATAAAGGTTTTCTTTGGTGCATTTACTTTGGTATAAAATTTTTTTGCAAGGGAGTAGGGAACTTGATAATCATGTACTCCGTGCATAAAATAAATAGGAATTGCAATACTATCTATTTCGTTGAAGAGATTTGTTTGTACAACATCTGGCCACAATCTTTTAACAGAATAAGGATTCCCTTTTATAAAATTTAACTTCTCTTTTAGCGTGTATTCTTTTGTTTTAGTGATTAATTTTACCGTGTAGGTCCAAATATTAGTTTTTTCCCGGTCCATACCTCCACCATACTTTTGGACATAAGCTCTTTGTCTCATTAGATAATCTAGCCAAATTTTGCCATCTGCCAGAGAATCGGGAATATCAATTTTCACAATTTTCTTTAAAGCCCTATTATCCTTTCTTTTTCGGGCTTCATTCTTTATCCAATCAAGAGATATTTGCTCCCCTTCGTATTGTTTTACTATTTGTCCAATTCCTACATATGAATTAAAATGCTGTGGATACCTATGGGCCGTTAGTATACCGACTAAAGAACCCCATGAGTGCCCCATTAAATGTATTTTTTGACGATTGAAGCGTTTTTTGATATATTCACTAACGTCCGAAGTATCTTGGATAAACTGTTCAAGATTCATACTGGAGTCAGGAATGTTATTTGACATCGATTTACCAGCTCCTCGTTGTTCCCAGTAAACAACAACAAATTCTTTTTCAAGATTGGTATTGCTCTCTTTAAAAATTGTAAATTCAGGGAATCCAGGACCTCCATGAATAAACAAAAGTACAGGATTTCTGGTGTCTACTCCTCGTATAATTAGATGTTGGCTTACATCTCCAATGCTTATTTTTTCAATGATTGAGATGCTGTTTTCTATTGGATTTCCATTTTCATCTAAAAAAGATTGTGGCTTTCCAGGACTATAAATATAAAATATTATGAAAAGAGCAATAAGACAAATTGTAAGTCCAAAAAATATAATACGTCCTGTTTTCAAAACTTTTCTCATTTATTATTTTTATTGTATAACACACAACGGTAAATATAACAAACGTTGTTGTCCCGAAGAGCAACCATATATTGTTATATTGTGTTGTAAACAGTTTTTCAATGCTTTTTGTCGGTCTTTGCTTTTATTTTCTTTTCTATGTTATCTAAGTCGGCTTTGTAAGTCTCCCATTCAAAGTTCCCAGTTTTCTTAACCATATTTAAAGATATTTCGTAATTGTCCTTTGCTTTTTGTAATTCGTCAAGACTTTCGTAAGCCATACCTAATAAAGAATAAGCATCATAAGAATCGGGATGTGCTTTTAGGTTAACTTTAAAAACATCAACGGCGTAAGATTTTAGGTCCTCTATTTTTAATAAATCATAACCCAAATCTATTAATGCACTTTCATTGGAAATTTCAAACCCATACGTTTTGGAAGCTTTATTGAAATAGGTGATGATATTGTCAATGGCTTTTTTTGGACCACCTTGTGCCATAATTGCTGCTTTAGTTTTAAACCTTTTAAATTTTATAGGCTCAAATATGTAACGTAAACCAAAAAACACAGAAGGCAAACCCACAGAAAGATGTGATTCTTCAGGCATATGGTTATATTTAAACCGAAGACTTGTGTCCTTATGAGTATTAATGTAGTTTTCAAAGTCACCACTTAATTTAATAATATTACCTCGCATGTTGCCTCCAATTTCGCTAGCAAGAGTCATGTAAAAGGTTTGTTTCATTTTAGTAGGGTCAGGAAATATCGTGTCAAGTCCTTGATAAATATTATCAATTGGATACCATAAACTTGGGCTTATGGTTATATAAGCGTTAAACAATTCAGGATGTTTTAAGAAAGTATAAACATTAAAAAGCCCACCTAATGAATGTCCAGAAATTATTTTGTATGGAGCTGCTCTATAATTTTTTTCTATATGGGGTATTAATTCCTTTTCAAGAAAGGCAATAAAGTTGTCGGCACCACCCACATTACCCAATCTTTCCCGTTCTTTTGGGTCGAGATTAGAAGATTCGGGAGTAAGGTCACGAATACGATGTGTATTTCTTATCCCCACAATAATTATTTCTGGAATACGCTGGTCAAAATTAAGAAATTCAGCTGAGGCTACTGCATGCCGAAAATTTAAAAAACTATCTAGTAAATATAGTACGGGGTAATTCTTATTAGACGTCTCGTAACTCTTAGGTAGATAAATCTCCAATAATCGATCTTCATCTAGAATTTGTGAGTATATTGTTGAAGTATGCCCTATGGTAATGTTCTTTTGGGCAAAGATTGATAAACTGATTAGAATTAAACCAATAAATAGATTGAATTTCATGTTTAACACTTTGGTTTTAATTGTTTACAACGGTTCGTATAAGCGATTGTTTTAATGCCTCTTATACGTTGTTGTGTGTTCGTTTTTCTATTTTCTCTTCCACAAATTTCCACGCCATTTCAAAATCGTCAAAAATCCATTCTTCGGTAGTTGCGGATTCTTTACTATTAATCCCATGAATTAAGGTTCCAATCGCTTCAGCACATTTCTCTCCGATGATCAATGCAATGGGAAATTCGGCATCAACATATTGATTTGAACCAACATTGAATACTAAATCCATCATGTCTCCCCATTCATATTCAAGGTTCGACAAGTCAAGAATGGCTCCCATGGGTTCATAACAGTTCAAACCATATTCACCTTTCGCATACATGTATTGAGCATCACTATTTCCTGCTGAACCAATTCCGTATTTGCCTGAGTATTTAATAGTCAGAATGTCATAGTAATCCGTAATTCTGGAATTACCTTTTAGGTACGAAACTTCAATTTCACTTAACTCTTGCGGGTTTAGTTCTTTCAGTTCTATTTCAGATTTTGATTCCTTATTATTTTTCCAAAATTTCATATCTCTGTTTAATGACACACAACAATTGTATAATAGCAATTGCTATTATTCCCATTACATAAAAATACTTAAAAACATTTGTATCTGTTAACCATTGCTCCTATTATACTACTCAAAAAATCGAAACCTAGATTGAGAATTTCCGTAGTCCAAGTAAACTACCTCGGGACTAGCAAGCTTGTTTGTGTTGATTGCCCATTAAAGATCAGGCATACAAGTGTATGCACCTATCTGCTATTGAATCCAATCTAAAAAAGTACTTGAAATTTACCAGAAACACTATACAAAGTCAAGCAGGGGTGTTACTTTTATGTATTTTATCATTGAAATCCTTTCTAAGCCCTTAAATAAGCGGTTTAGAACGACTTTATATTCTTAAAATATTATAATATGACACATACAAATCATCGCTTACATCGAAGATATAGAATCCTGAGTCGCTTTTTAAGGACTTGTGTAAAGGTCATCGTAAGTTAGCCCCAGTCATTATTCTGACTCTATTCTATATTTTGAAGGTGTCAATCCTGTTTTCTTGTTGCATTTAGTACAAATGATGTTTTCATCTGCTTTACCATAATTTTAATCTATTACAAAAATTCCTACTTACTCTTCTAAATTAAATGTGTTCTTGAGATTGTTGTTATTGATTATTTTTTCCACAATATTTTCCGTTTTCTGTGAAATTTTAAATGGATGTTCTTTGTATAGTTTGGCATAGATATCATCAATAGTCATTAATGTTTCTTCCAAATTTCTTTCTGAAAAATCTATGATCCTTTTCTGATAATTACTCTGCCATTTTAAGTCCTCAGGATTTACCCAACCATTTGCAATAAATCCTTTGGTTTTTTTAGGGCATCGACAGGGATTATTTGTGTTTACCAGTCCACATTTATTGTGCATCCATTGATAAAGATCATTTCTTGCTCTGGATAACTTTTTTCTAAAGTTTGCCGGACTTATATTGAAGATTTCACTACCTAAATTATGGTCTATTTCAAAAAGTTCACCTACAATATAAATGAGCCTTTGCTCTCTATCAAGACACATTAACATTCCTGCCATACATGAAACTTTACTTTCTTCGATCTCTTGTTGCATTTCTTTTTCTTCTGCCTGTGTCAGTTGGATTTCTGGTGTTTCTCTTATATAATCGAAAAATACATCGAAACTGGTTACCAAGGTTTCGTATTTCTGTTTTTTGATGTTAAGAAAATGGTTGAACGTAATTCTATAAAGCCACGTCCTAAATCTTCCTTTTGTGCTATCGTATTGAGAAAGGTTAGTCACCAATTTTATTAGTATTTCCTGCGTAATATCCTCTGCATCAGCAATATTATTCACCATTTTTAAGGCAATATTGAAAATATATTGTTGGTGATTTTCAATCAGTTTACTCAAACTATTTCGATTGCCATTTACGGCCAAATGAATCAGTTCCAAATCTTTTTGGTCTGAATAATTGTTCTGGCCGAATGGATTTACAGTTCTCATAACTTAAATATCGTTATTTTATAGTTAATTCCACCAAATTGATAAAAGCCATTTGCCTGACCATCTTTTTCAAACTTAAAATAAAGATCGCCTTGGTAAATATTTCCACTATCTGCCACTGTTTTCCAACCACCTTCATACCTTTCACTTTTAAGGTTAAGCATAAGTGTCATTTCTCCATTTCTTTTTTCACCTTCAGAATTATATGCGTACTCAATGTGTAAAGCACCTTTATCAGATAGGGTTGCATTTGGAATTGTTGCGATACCTGCCGACTGAATATCCATTTGGTAGGTTTTGTGATCTAAAACAAACGTTTTGACAAAATCATTTTGTTCCATTTTATGCTGAGCTTTGAGATTATTACTATTCAAAAGTGCAATTGATGCTATAATTAGAAAGATTACTTTTTTCATTTTGATATGGTTTCAAGTCCATTGGCACCTGCTTGATACAAATCCTTAATAGCTTGTGCTACCATTGGGAATTGACTTTCGTCTTCAATATCAAAATCAATATTCTAAATTAGTTCTGTACCACCATTTTTTGTAAGTACTTTCATCGTTCCTACAACGTTGTGAATTGGTAGCAAGGGCTGTTCGTCTATCGCGTATTGAAATATTTTATTGGCATTGTCAATTATTAAAATAGTTTCTTTCAAATCGCCTTGTTCAGTAGTACAAATCCTTTTGTTTCCTTCAAAACTACAAGAAGTAATTATCGGTAGCCATTCATTTACACCTGAGGCTTTACTTATTATCGTCCAAACCTTTTCAGGGTTTGCATTCAATTTGTGAGATGTTTCGATAGTTTTTTTCATGTTTTTAGTTTTTTGGGTTTTCATAAGGAATGGCTTTGGCTTGAAGTGCCTTTTTTTCTTTGCTGTCTATTGTGCACTTTCCTGCGAAGTAGCACATAATGCAACGTGCAGATAGGACTGTTCCAAATTGGGCGATTGCAAAAACAACTAATACAATAGACACCGATGCATTAGTTTTGAAAAAGTAAATCGCTCCAACAACAGCAAGAATTCCCACAGTGGTTCGAATAGTTCGGTCTTGCCAGCCAATGTTCCTATAGTAGGAATATGTAATTCCTTTAATAAATTTGTTCATATAGTTTCATTTTATATCTCCTTTAAGAGGTATTTATCATGAAACAATGAAAGTTCTGATGTGTGACAAGTATGGTAGTTAATTTTTATGTGCGCCATGAGATTACTATGAACACAACGCCAAATATAGGAATCGGAACAAGGCAAATAAGTCCAGATCAATCTGTCTGCTATTGCTTACCGGCTTAGCATATGTTTGAAATTTACCAGAAACACATCGCAAGGTCAGGCAGGAGTGCCAGGTTTCGTGTATTTTATCATTAAAACCTTTTCTAAGGCTTCAAACAAGCAGTTTAGAACATAGTTATATATTTAGGATACTACAATATTGCAAATAAACGAAGGGTGTTAGATCATCGATTTCCTACCTAATCTTACCCTTTTTAGAGGCTTGTGTAACGGTTACTTTGATTAACTGTAGTTTTTTTATTCACAATCTGATTGAGTTTTTTTATTTTTCAATTGAATCCAATATTCCTGTAACCCTTCTGGTGTTTTTTTAATTTCACTAATATCTAAATTATGCCCTTCCATAGTTACTGATTCAAGTTCTTTTTTTCGTCTGTTTAGTGCTGGTGTATGATTCCAACCTCCAACGTGATCAAAGGATGTATACCCATCACATTTTGACTCAACAGAAGAGAACGGTATAAAAAGGTAATAAATTACTTTTCCACTTCCCATCGCTTTCGTTGTCATTTTAATCGAGGAAAAATCTACTTTTTTATATTTATTGTCGTGATAAAGCTCTTTTAATTTATTTCCTACAGCTTGACTCATTTTATTTGAAAATTGATGAGCAATATCATTACCATTTATAAATTCGGCACCAGTGTATGTACCGCTACAACCATTTTCGGTGCATTCTATTTCATTTTCTTTTTGAGTTTGTATCTCAATAGATTTCTTTTTTTGCTTATAGCAACTTATACAAAATAGACTAATTAAATACATATAAATAAGTTATTTCATATTTTGAGTTACTAAAGTTAACGTCTAATTTGAAATATGTTTTAATGCATTTTTAGCCTTGTTGTACCCCAGTAGTAGACACTTATTTTTTCTCAATATCAGTTGTTAAAGTCCTAATATCATTTATAATTCGAAAAATTTCATCCTTATCCGTGCCATCATAAATTCCTCGTATCTGTTTTTTCTTATCCACTAATATAAAGTTGGGAGTATGAATAAAGTCTTGTAGCCCGCCATCACCTTTTTCTACAACTGCAAAATAACTTTTTCTCGCTAATTCATAAATATGCTTTTTATTTCCAGTTGTAATATTCCATTTAGTATCTATTACTCCCTTGTCGGTGGCATACTTTCTTAACACAGCAATACTATCAATATCAGGTGTGACTGACAATGATAAAAACATAATGTTATCATTATCTAAGAATATTTTCTGAAGTTCACCCATATTAGTAGTCATTATAGGGCAAATACTTGGACAACGAGTGAAAAAGAAATCGACTATATAAATTTTATTATGATAATCTTTTTGAGTTACAATTTTTCCGTTTTGATTTATCAATTCAAAATCTAATACAGTATGGTTTTTACTTGTTTTTTGTAAGCTTATATCTACTAATTTTGGATTAAAATCTGAAGGATTATAAACTGGCAATTCATTTTTCGTTGTTCTATGACAAGATATTGAGTAACAAATAACGAAGACAATGAGAATACTACCATAGGGTTTACCTAAGCTCATATTAAATGGTATTCTGTTCTAGAAATGCTTTGGCCACTTTGATTTCTTTTCTATCGCTGTCTATTTTCTCAGTTAGTTTTAGCAGTGCTTCAAAATAAATAGCTGATTTTTTCATATTACCAGATTGTTTTGCTGCAATGGCCGCTCCATATAGACCGTTGAATCTGTTTGGACGTCTTACGAGGTTTAGCTCATAGGCTGCTAATGCTTCCTGCGGTTTATTTAAGGCTAAAAGCATATCTGCCAAAAGTTCATCTGCTGGTAAAATTTCACCTGGAGTTACAGGATGTTTGGAGGTTAAACTTTCCATTTCAGCTGCGGTAGTCATTAAAGTGATGGCTTCTTCGTTATTCCCTTTTTTTAATTTAATCCATGCTTCTATTGTTTTAATTTGGATAGCTACCTGATTGGCTTTATAGGTGTCGTCTACTATGATCAGCTCTTTCTCAAAAGAACGTAGGAAATTAAGGTCTTTATGTACAAATTCTAGATTATTTGTATGAATGTTGCCCAATGCTCTTGCAAAATGTAGTAATGATTTTTGCCAAGGGAATTTCTGCCACTCTAATCCCGCAATTCGAGGTAACTCTAAAGTTCCTGCCTCTTCCCAATTTTTGTTTTCCACGGCTATACGTGCAGGAATAGCTGCTGCAGTGTAAGCAATTTTAAAGTTAGGCGGAAAGATTTCTTTAAAAGATTTAAGGTACTCGTATTGTTGATAAGCGAGTTTATTATTTCCTGTTTGCAGATAGGCATAAACTAAATATCCCATGGCGTGTACTTCTTCGTCCCAATGTGCTCCAGGTGAAACGCTTTCTGCATAACAAATTGCTGATTCAGCAGAATTAAGATTAGTGCCAATTGATTCGTCCCAAAGTCCCAAACGTGTAAATATATGTGACGGCATATGTTGGGCGTGTGCAGAATTTGGAGCAATATCTGCATAGCGTCTAGCTGTGTTCAGTCCCAGCTTGGCTAATTCTGGATAATCGTAGGAATGAATGATATAGTGTGCAATGCCCGGATGGTTCGGTTCTTTTCTGAACAAATCCTCTAAAATTTGTCCAGCCTCACGTTGTTTTGAATAGGTTTTGTCTGAGGCTACTGCTGATGCTCGAAGGGCCAAAGCATAGAATACGGCTACTTCGGTATCCTCGCTATTTTCTTCATACATGTCTTTCATTTTTTGGGCATAAGCAAGCTTTCGACTTTGGTCATCAGCTGATTCCCAGTTCTTATAGAAAGCACCTATGGCGTCTAAATATTGTTTCGATTTTTTTGATTTGGGCAGTTTTTCAGCTATTGCAATAAGTTTTACTCCTTTTTCTAAAACGGATTTCTCAGGTGGTGCCCATAACCCGTGATAAATACTCATTGCTACACCCCAATATGCCATGGCACATTCAGGGTCTTTATCTATTACTTTTGCAAATGCTTTTTCAGCTTCAATATATTCAAAGGAATGAAGCAAAGAAATAGCAAGGTTGAATGTTTCTCTTGTTTCATAACTACAGGACTCTGAAAAGTTGACATCTCCAAACTCACCATTACCACACAATTGGAGTTCACCTCTCAGTAGATTTAATGATGATAAATCTGCATTTGGCTTGTTGTTTTTACATGAAGAAATTAAAAAAATGACAATAGCCCCTAGACTTAGCAAAGTACTTATAGAATATTTCATTCTACAAGGTACTGAATTAATTTTTAAGGGTTTGTGCTATGTTTGCTAACGTTAAATATATGAGTTGGAGCAAGGCAAACACACCTGAACCATTTGATTTATCCCTGCCTACCTTCGGACGGCAGGCAGGTGTGCATTTTTATTTCTTGCCTGCCTGCCATCCGCCAGGTAGGCAGGTTTAATTTATAAAAGCTTGTACTCAGCTTGACTGGGTATCTAGCGCCATTGCAAAAAGGAAATTATCTTCTGATCTAGCCTTAAACTTTGCTTTGATTTTATATATGATGTTAGGATTTGTTTTTATAATCTTTAATTATTGAATCATCCCATATTTGTACCTCGATATATCGATCATACTTCATTTTTTCTTCAGATTCCCATAGCTGTTTTGAAGGTAAACCATATTCATTTATCAAGTTATCCAATTCATTTAATAAAAAAACCTTTCCATTACATTCTTTTCGATAAGTATTAAGTTTAGGTTCATCATAAAATTGAAAAGAAATCATACTATCGGGATATGTAAAGCTGATGTGTTCAGTATGAAAGTCAGACAAAGGTATTTTTATAAAACTTGGGTTAACATACCAAGATTTAGCCCATTCACATTCTCCTAATGTGAAGTAAAAAGGGTCATTTCGATTAGGTTTTCCTCCCATTAAAGTAAACTGTTCCTTAATTCGCTTTTCCAAAGCAAATCTTAATTCAATGTAATTATTGGGTCTTTGACTATTCCATCCCTCAGATATTTGATTTTGGATTTTTATAGCATTGTCAAATCCAAGTTCAGTAATATTCTGGAATGATCCTTTTTCAAGTTCATAGTAGTGATACAGAAATCTCGGGATTGTCATTTATTTTAATATTTATAAATCCTAACAATTGTATATGTGTAAAAGTAAACATATTTTAAGTTTAGCAATTGCTATTATTTCCATTATAAAAATACTTAAAACATTTGTATCTCTCTTTCATCGCTCCTATAATACATCTAAAAATTGGTAAGCCAGATTGAGAATTTCTACATCTAAATAAAAGACCCCAGGATGTGTATGCACATTTGTGTTGACTGTGCTTTAGAGATCGGACAAACGAGTGTACGTATTTATCTGCCATTGCTTACCAGCTGGAAAAATTTTTAAAAATTATTAGGAATACTGTAAAAAGTCAGACTGGGTTGCTATTTGCATATATTTTATTATTAAAACCCATTCTAAGGCATCAAATAAGTCGTTTAGAACATAGTTATACACTCAAGATAATATAATATTGCTCATAGAAAGCAGGGCTTAAATCATCGATTTTCTAATCAATATTGTTCTTTTAACAGGCTCGCGCAACAGTTACCATTGTTTTGTACTGTTATTTTATTCACTTTTATAAAAAAACACATCGTAAGAATTTTGTCCAGATATTTTACAACCATCAATGTTTCCTTTACTATCTCTCGTAAATTCTATACGACCAATATATGATAAATCAGTTATGAAGCTATCTTTGTCTATTGGCTTTAATTCTACATCGCCATTAAAATTATGAATACCTATTAGTTTATTATCCTGTATTATAAATTCATAGGAAGTTTGAACTTCATCACTTTTATATATTCCTTTTAGTTCTTTTAAATCTATATCAGCATATTGTGGTGGATTTAGAGTTACTTTTTTTGCAGGATAATAAAAGTCTGAAAAATGCCAATTAAGACCATTTTTTACAAACTTGAACTTGCTATGTGCTCTGGCTGGGAACTCAAATTCATTTTCTCCCAAAACAGGTAATTTTAATTTATCTTCATAACCATAACTCTTAAAGAAAAGAGCGTCTTGTTCAGCAAAAATAGTTATATACAAACCCGGGAAAACTTGATATTCGCCTTCGAACTTTTTTAATTTCTTATTTGTGTAATTTGGGAGTTCTTTTTTAATAGGTTTTTTAATGTAATCGGATAAAAATATATCAACCAAACCATAAGAAATATTTAAAGGATTGAATGATTCAAAATTACCAGAAACTGAAATATTAAGTTGATGTTCTGGTACTCTTAATAAATACGATCTGTAACCAGCATCACCTCCTCCGTGAAAAATAACATCCAGACCTTTGTAAACTTTTAATTCTTGACCTAATGCATACGGAATAATTTCGCCATTATT
Organism: Aquimarina celericrescens; assembly: GCF_042682765.1. NCBI lineage: Bacteria > Pseudomonadati > Bacteroidota > Flavobacteriia > Flavobacteriales > Flavobacteriaceae > Aquimarina > Aquimarina celericrescens. The sequence continues at coordinate 185,892 of NZ_JBHUHY010000016.1, forward strand.
TAAACGACTTTTGGTTTCCATTTTCTTAAGTATGTTTGTACTTCCAATAGTCAAATTGTCAAAATTATTGGCCCAATGAGACAAATCGTTAACGGTAGTATAAAGTCCTGTAGACCCAACTATAGACCTATTAAGTGGGATGTAATAATACTTGTCATTCTGTTTACCATAAGAAAGCGCCTTGTTTTTTACCACTAAACCAGGGTCGTCTAAAAACAGGCTATTTTTCATATCAAGAGGCTCAAAAATCCTTTTGCGAACAAACTCAGCAAATGTTATCCCAGAAACACGTTTCACAATTTCTGCCAATAGAACATAACCCGAATTACAATACTGAAACCTAGAGCCTGGTACGAAATTTAATCCTTTTTGTCTTAATAATAGGTTTACCATTTGTGTTTGACTTGTACGGTCCAAATCTGTTCTACCTTTAAGACTATTCAAATCTGTATTATCTCTAAACCCGCTGGTGTGGTTCATAAAATGCTTAATGGTTATGTTATAGGGTAAACCGTTGAGTTCAGGCAAATATTTCGTAATATCATCATCTATAGAAAGTTTTCCTTCCTCTTCTAATAATAAGATTGAGAATGCTGTAAATTGTTTTGATATGGAACCTACAACAAATTTTGTAGAATCTGTTATGGGAACCCTATGTTCTAAATTCGAATACCCCTTATTTTTCTTATAGATGACATTTCCATCTTTAACAACAGAAACAGCAATTCCAGGATCATTTTTAATTAGATATTCATTTAGTAATATTTCTGCGTTTTGAGCATTGATATCTTGCGATTGATTTTGCGCAAAAAAATTAGAAGAGGTTAACATAGTAACGATGGATAAAAAAAGAGTTTTCATTTTTGTTTTGTTTTAAATTCAAAGCAAAAGTGAAAAGAAGTAGTTAATAAGACGTACAACTAAATAAAGTTGTACGCTTTTTTATCCTATAAATGCGTATTACTTTTTTAGAGGACGTACTACTTTATGTTAAGATCTTTTTTGTGAAGATGTTTGCGATACTCAGTTGGTGTTAATCCTGTATGTTTTTTAAAAGCTTTATTGAAAGGAGATTTAGAATTAAAGCCAACATCGTACAAAATTTCTAAAACAGTAAGGTTTTTATTTGAAGGGTTTTCTATTAAAGTTATCGCTTTTTTTATACGATACGTTGTTATGAAATCGAAAAAATGCTGATTTAAATGATGATTTATTAAAATAGATAATTCTCGCGAAGGTATTCCAAATTGAAAAGCTAATTTCTGAATAGTTAATGAAGCATCGAGAAAGGGTTCTTTCTCTTCCATGAAACGCTCTAAGCTTTTAATTTGTGACTTTACAACGTTATCTATCTCTGTAACTACATCCTTTTTCTTTAGTTCTTCAGTGATTAAAAGGTGTCTGGAATCGATCGCTTTAAATAATTCAGGCTGATACATACTTTTCAATACAATCCAAAGTAGAAAGCCTAATAGAACTATGATAAGTAACAGGCGCATTAAATTTAAGGTATCTACATCGCTACCTATAAATTTATACACTTGTTTACATTGAGAAAATGCAAAAATAAATGAAACGACCAAGGTTAATTGATATAGCCATTTATAGTTAAAAGAAGATGTATTTGAATAATTTTCTATAAGTAGTGTTTTGTATTTTTTTAATTCACTAAACATTAAAATCAAGTAAAATAAGCTAATAAGTGTGCTAACTACATAGCTGATTTTTACTTCAATTTGCGAGTTGAAATTTTCAGTAAAAAGAATCCTATCGCTTTCACTAACTCCATAAAATCGAGGAGTAAATATTAAAATGCCAATAATTAAAGGAAGTACATGTAAGAGGTGTATCAAGCGAAATTTAAAATCTGAATATATATTAGCTAATAAATACAAGAAAAGTAGCGGACTAGATAAATCAATAATTTGATCTCGTAACATTTCAATTACCGATGGAAGTTCTATATATTGAGAATAGAAGAAAACACTAATATGTATTGCAAATGCAATAAAATATATGGCCAATAATTTATTTCCTATTTTGTTTTTAGGTTTTACGGTTAGTAGAAAAAAGGAAAATAGTACGGAGAAAAACAGAATAACAAAAGTAAAAGTACCTACTATGGTAAGTTTATCCATTTGTTATAGAGTTTTATTGTTTTCGTAATTGTACATAACGTCTGTTGTAGTTTGTTATTTTTTTAATTTATTTCCTATATCATGAATAAATGTACGATTATAATCAAAATAATCTTTAGCTATATCTAACGCTTGATTATATTTTTTGATTGCTAGAGACTTGTTTCTTGATTCTCCTTAATTATGTTTGTAAGTGCACATCAAACTGAAAATTCAGTTGGAATTTTCAGAAGTAGTCGAGAACAAGCAATTATTTATAGTCAAGGTTAGCCACAGTTTTTATTCGGTTATTATTTCGTTTAATTTGATTATTTTGAAGTGAGGATTTAATTTAAAGAATTGTTCAAGAATGTCGGTATGAGAGCTTCCAAACAAAACAAAAATGGTTTTATCTTCTTCACTTAGGTGATTCAAGATTTTACTGTAAATTTTCAAATTTCTTTCATGCCAAACACTAGTAAATTCAGCTCCAGTGAAATCATTTTCCGATTGATAAGACATTGAATAATGAAAATAATCGTAAAATCTATATTTTTTATGAAAATCATTATTCATTTTCAAATAGTATTCAGATAAACTTTGATTTGACAAATCAAGTTTTTGGCTTTTGTCTTTAAATGGATAAATAGAATTTTTAAAAAATGATGATTCTTCCTCGTTAGCAAAATTTTTCTCGAATTCCTTTATTTTATGATACGGCAGGGATTGCTTAACATCAACACAAAATACTTTGTTGAGTCCCAATTTTTTAGCTAACCTAAAGCCAATTTGAATTTCTTCTGGCCGAATAATCGTTGTATCTTTTAATTTTTGAGAAAGATAGAGATTGTAAAGGCTATCATATTTTCTCTGATATTTTTCTTGTCGTTCAATAAAAACCTTATCAAAGTCAAGATTAGCAAGTTGGTTAGTTAACTCCTCGAGTTCAATTTGCCTTTTATCGCTAAACAAGTCTGGAAAATCAGTTCTACTAGCGTCGGTTGTCGTTCCGTAATGAAAAGTTCCGAGCAACACTACATTTATCGTATCGATTGTTTTTTCCTGTCCTTGACTTTGGAAGCAGAAGCAAATACAAAATATTAAAATTAGATTTCTCATTTTTGGTCAAATTGAGGCTAATGCTTTGCATACGGCTTGTGGCGATTTCCAAGCACTTTTCTGTCTACCAAAAACAACGTTGGTTAATAAAGCGAGAACCTTGCTGGCAGCCATCCCCCCGCTATAAGCTATATGCGGTGTTGGCACCAGTTATTTTATTTTTAGAGAGTTCATAATTTCCTTGGCAATAGGTGTCCATTTGTCAATGCTTTTCTTAGTGCAATTGAAAGTGCAAAGAAGCAATTTACCGTCTAAGTCAGTAAAGAACAGTAAATTGTAAATCTCGGTGTCTATTGCAGGGGTCACTAATTCAAGATAACCAACTTTCTTACCATTAATCATTTTAATCCCATTGTCTTTCCACTCAGCAGAAGGATAAAGATTTTTAAAAGTCTGAACGAAATTGTCCTGGTAGGCAGGAATCATTTGTTGACTTGCCTGATTTTGAGTCAGATTCAAAGCGATATTAATTCCACCCGATTCGTTAGAATACACTAAAGTTGGTCTTCTATCTGACGGATATTTTAATTTCATCAATTCTTCCGACATAATATCGAAATCCTTTGGAATCTTCAGCTCAACTTTTTCATTCAGTAAGGACTTTGTTTCTAGATCAATAGTTACAGTAAACGCACTTGTTAATGCAATTGCCAAAATTGTTAGTATGATTATTTTAATTCGATTCATGGTTTTTGTTTTCCTTTTAATTGTTGGTAACAACTGCATATGTATAAAAGTAAACATATTTTAAATACAGCAATTGCTATAATTTCCATTATAAAAATACTTAAAACATTTGTATCTCTCTACCATTACTCTTATACTACATCTAAATAAACGGCCAGGATGCGTATGCATATTTGTCTTGATTGCGTTTTAGAGATCGGGCAAACGAGTGTACGTATTTATCTGCCATTGCTTACCAGCTGGAAAAATTTTTAAAATTTACCATCAATACTGTGCAAAGTCAGACTGCGGTACAATTTGCATAAATTTTAATATTAAAACACCTTTTAAGGCATCAAATAAGCAATTTAGAGCATAATTACATTCGTAAGATAGTATAATATTGTTCATAGAAAGCAGGGCTTAGATCATCGATTTTCTAATCAATATTGTTCTTTTTAGAGGATTGTGCAACGGTTACCATAGTTAGCAAAAGTTTTAGAATCTGCCCAGGATTTCCTTTCCAGCTTCTCCCAAAGTTTCTCCGATAGTTTTCATAGCAAGTGCTCTTCCATTATCTCCATTTGTAATCACGATAAGTCCTCTTTTAGATTTAGGCAAGAGAACTATCAAGGCGTTTACACCTATATCACTTCCCGCATTAAACAACGCATACTCATTATTAGGTAAGTCATTGAAAACAATCCAACCCAATCCAAAATTTATTCCTTCACGAACTATGGATTGTTGACTTATCATTTCATCATATACATTTTGATCAAGGTATTGGCGATTAATAATATTTACTCCAAGATTTCCAAAATCTTCAATTGTAGTTAATAAATTATCGGCTGCATTTACTTTAAAAGATTTAACATAATCATATGCATTTCCAGATTTGTCGTGAGCACCTGCGAACCTGACACTATCTATATGTTCATTCCAAACTAGATAACTGTCGTTCATTTTGTTTGGCTTGAAAACCAACGAATCGGCAAGTTCTTCAAAGGGTATGTCAAACCTATTCTCTAAAGCTTTTCTCAAATATTCAAAACCTTCTCCAGAGTATTGAAATTTAGAACCGGGTTCGAACTCAAAAGTTAATTTTTTAGTTTGGTGCATCCATCTCCAGTTGGCAAAACCTGTCCTATGGCTTAAAACATGTCGTGTTGTTATCTTTTTATGTAGGGAATCATTTTTCACATCTGGGTCTATCCAGTAATTAAACAAAGGATTGTCCAAATCCCAAGAACCATTACCAACTAGTTTTAGAGTCAGTAATGTTGTTACGGTTTTTGTAAGTGAAGCAACATCAAATATAGTGTTCGATTTAGCAGGTAATCCACCTTGAGTATTTCCGTATGAAAGTAGATGATTTAATTTTCCGTTTTCAATTGTGGCAATAGCAATAGCTGGAACATTATTATTCAATAACCATTCGTTTATTGTATTGTGATCTGGAGTGGTTACTGAAGTATTGTGTTGAGCGGTTGATACTATAACATAGAATAGTGCAAAAAATAAAAGTACTCGTCTTTTCATAATATATATTTGATTTATATGCTTAGGACGATTAATAAATAAATTAGGTTACAGCATTTCGTGAATTTAATTTTTGCTAACTAGCTATGAACAGTACGGGAGCAAACTAGCAATTACTTACCGCCACGCACATAGCAAAATCTTTTTGTTTTTTCTTTTCTTGTCTAAAGCAAAATCCCGAAGATTTTGCGGATAACATAAAAACACAAAAACCTTTCGATTAAGCCCGAAGCCCGTATTGTTTATGGTTTTGTTGTCTGCTGCCTTTTTTAGCATTGCATTAATCGGCCGACTAATGCTCAATTTCATGGGTATCCCTAACCTTACTGAATGTCAAGTCCAACAATTTCCATCCTGCTTCTCCCTTTTTATAGATTTCGGTTACCGTAAATTCATTGGATACGTCGTTCCCTCTTACATGTGCAACCAAGGTTATTCGGTTCCATAGTACCGCGGTATTATCAAAAATTTCTACAGCAACATCATGAACATCGGCTTGCTTGTACCAAATACTACCAGTTTTAATTATTTCGAGTTCCCTGTCTTTGTTCCAAGTCCCGCTCATATGGACGAATTTAGACCTGTCATCAAAAAGTCTGGCTAGTTCTTCCACATTTTTGTCCGCCATCCATGTCCATTTATTCTTGGAAAGAGTTTTAATCTCATCTTTAGCGTTAGAATTCTGTGAGAAGGATAGGCTCGAGCAAGCGATAACTAAAACTAATCCGATAATTGATTTTTTCATTTCTATATTTTTTAGGTGTTCGTTAAGATACATGGTCTACACAAGTTAAAGATTAGACTTTACACTAAATTAGTTTCTAACCTTGTAGATTATTGTTTGTTTCTTCATTGTTTTTCATCAAAGTATCCTAAAAATACATTTCCATAATAAACTTTCCAAATACCATTTACTAGTTCTTCGACACCTACATATTTTCCTTTTAAAGCTGCTGTTAAATATACCCAATACATCCAAAAATTTAAGCCAGATGAGAATTTCTATATCTAAATAAATGACCCCAGGGTGCGTATGCATATTTGTGTTGATTTTGCTTTAGAGATCGGGCAAACAAGTATGCGTATTTATCTGCCATTGCTTACCCGCTGGGAAAATTTTAAAATTTACTGGGAATACTATGCAAAGTCAAAACTGGGGTGATATTTACATATATTTTACTATTAAAATCCTCTTTAAGGCCTTAAATAAGCTGTTTAGAACAACTTTATATCCTTAAAGTATTACAATATCACCAACATAAATCATCGCTTACATTGAAGATGTGGAATGCAATAGTTACTTTTTAAGGACTTGTGCAAGGGTTACTGGTGTTAGCAACTATTATTTTATTTGTTTCTTTATCCAAATTGACATTTCTTCCATCACTTTATTCGAAAAAGATTCATCAAGATTCTTGTATTCTTCGGGTAATCCTGTTTCGCTATTTTGAAATAAGTGGTTTAAATTCGGAAACTCTCTAATCGTTATATTCTCGTTTCCCGAATTTTCTAAAATTCTTTTCCATTCTGGTAAATTTTGACTTGCTAAAACTTGCAAATCTTTAGAGCCGTTGATAGCAAAAACAGGGCATTTTACATCTTTGATAATATTGGAAGGTTCATACCTTAAAAAGTTTTCCATCCAAGGTCTTAAAATTCCGTTTACCTGTGCATCTACATATTCTTCATATGTCATATTCTCAGGTTTATCTGGATCGTTTAAAGATATTCTTTCAATGTATTCCGTCATTTTTCTATTTAGAGTATCCTTATCTCTATATTTTTTAACAATTTCAAAAGCCTCTCTATTTATTTTTTGAGATTTTTCTATTTCAGACGGACTTACACCTTTCGAAGAGGCTATTGCTTTTTGTTGGGATAGAAGAATTTTATCGCCTGAGAGACTTGGTCCCGCTAATGAAATTATAAATGCTACATTGGAAGAATTAGAGGCAACTATTGGTGCTATTAAACCTCCCTCACTATGACCAATCAATCCAATTTGTTGTTTGTTGATTTCATCTCTTGTTAATAAATAATCTAAAGCAGATTTAACATCGGAAGCAAAATCAAATGAATTCGCCGAATCATAATCTCCAGTTGATTGTCCAACACCTCTCTTATCGTAGCGTAATACAGCGATTCTGTTTTTAGTCAAATAATTTGAAATATCCAAAAATGGTTTGTGAGTACCGAATTCAGCATCTTTCTTATGCTCTCCATTTCCACTTATTAGAATTACAGCTGGAAAGATACCTTTTTCACTCGGTAAGGATAATGTCCCCGAAAGACTTATATTGTCTTCTGTGTTTTCGATAACTACATCTTCAGAAATTGGGTTTAAATATTGTTTGTCTTGTTTACAACCAAATAGAGCGAATGCCCAAATTGCAAGTATTAGTTTATAAAATTTCTTAATCTTCATTGAGTTTCTTTATTAACAAGACGAACAAATTTGAATCTTGTTACTTCATTTTTTGCAATAGTTGCTAACGGCTCTTGTATGGTACGTTTGCTTGCTGAAGGCGACATATACAATATACAAATTGTTGTGTGTAGTTTTATTCTATTTCTTGAAACGTCTATTTTTAAATTCCTTGTAATATTTTTAAGTTCAGATAAGTGTTCCACCACAGCAAAGTTGTTAAAGTCCAAAAACCAATAAAAATTAAGTCATTTGAAAATTTGGTATTCCAAGATATGTACAGAAAAGTTCCTAGTATTAATATAAGTCCGATTGTGAAATACTTACTTGCTATAATCTTTCGAATTCTATTTCCTTTTTTAAAGATTCCTAATGCAAAGAATGTCATTGGGATAATCCAAGAGAAACCATATAGTAATGTTAAGATGGTAGTTCCTAACCAATCAAACCGGCCAGGTTGAGGATAAAAAATAAGCACTGAATAAGTCCAACTAATTATAAAAGCAATAAATAATAGAAAATACTTTCTTTTCATTTTGAGAAGAATTTTTTTGTAGGTTCTGTTTTTAGCTTCTTCTTGAGATCATTACAATCTATTTTTTCCATTTCATCATTGTATTCCGTTTTTTTAAATATTATTAGAAAACATCCTGTATTTCCAGATACAACTAAAGAATCCTTATTCCAATATGCCTCGGTTACATTTGGTACAAATCCCTGCATCTCATTTCGTAACGAAATTGATGAAAACATTTCCATATATTCAATAGTAAATTCATCATTAACTTTAATTCCTTTATTGCAAGAAAAGAGAATTGTTGAAATAGTAATAGTTAGAGTGAAAATGTCTATTTTTTTAATCAAATCAAGGATTTTTTTGGATCACACACAACGTTTCTGGCTATGATTTCGTTGGGAGTAAATTTCCAACGGAAATTTCCGAGTAGGAATCAGCCATTATAAAATTTACATAAACTTTTGTTTTAAAACCATATCAAGCAATGGATTTTAGCTTAGTTCATTGTTAGCAAGTCGTTTTTATTTAATTTGCTTTTTTACAATTCTTTTTGTTGTTCCAATAACTATAAAATTTATTAAAATTAGAAATAATAATATTCCGAAGAGAAAAGGCGCAAAGTCAGTTATTCGAGAAAGGCTCAGATTTTTAAAGTATAGATAAATTAAAAATATACCAATTATAAATGCATAGTTTAACAACAAAGATCTAGCGAATCCAATAACATCGGTGTTTTTCACTTTTCCGTTATCATCCAACTCAAAAATAACTTTCGGGACAAATAAAATATAGATAGTAGAAGTCCAGGTCAGATATTTGTTTTCACCTAATTGCTCAACTTTCAAATTATTTGTGTTTACTATCTTCATCAAATGCTTGCTAACAATTGTGTATATATAAAAGTAAACATATTTTAAGTATAGCAATTGCTATTATTTCCATTATAAAAATACTTAAAGACGTTTGTAAAAATTTACCAATACCTCTTTCTACAAAATTCGATAATAACTTTTATAGTTCTTTACGGATTTCCACAATGGGTTTGTATTTTTTGGTGTTACGAGCGTGTAGAGCGTATAGAAAAGACTACTTAGTCGTACCTCCTCGTAGTGACGGGGTGCTTGTCATTGCGAATCTTCTTGACGTTAGGAAAGTAGAATGAAGCAATCTTTTTGCTATAATGAGAAGTATCGTTTTATAGTAAACAGACTACTTCGTCGTACCTCCTCGTAGTGACGGGGTGTTCGTCATTGCGATTCGCCTTAAGCGAAGAAGCAATCTTTTTATTGGGAGTGGCGTAGTTTTTTCATAGCTGAAAGACTACTTTGTCGTACCTCCTCGTAGTGACGGTATGTTCGTAATTGCGAACATGCTTGGCATTAGGAAAGTAGAATGAACCAATCTTTTTGCTATAATGAGAAGTATAGTTTCATAGTCAGCAGACTACTTAGTCGTACCTCCTCGTAGTGACGGTATGTTTGTTATGCCTTCTCGTAATGACGGAACTGTGTATAATAGGGCAGTGACCATGATAGGCAGCATTACGAATATAGTTATACTGACCTATAAAGCTTTTTTCTTTTCTTTAAATAATTCCAGAGCTTCTTTGGATAGCTTATCTTTTGGGATATAGAAGAGATTAGCCCCGGATCTGGCGGCCAAAGCACGCCGATCTACATGCAGGTAGAACATCGTTTTACTTTCATCGATCTTTTTAATAGTGGTCCAATCTCGTTTTTCGATATCGTTTTTATTTCTATGCTTCAAAATGATTTCATTTTCGGTAAAGGTGACATCTGCATCGAAGCCAATGATAGGTGGCATGATGAAAGCCATCAATATATACAGGAAAAACACAATGCTGCATAGTATCAAAAAATAGATCATCCCCGAAATGAAAATACCTTGATTCTCTAATGGATTGGCATACCCAATTAGTAAAGAGGCCGCCAAATATAAATACATCGATTTCTTAAAGAATTGATAGAACTTACCTTTGAGTGCATATTTAAAATTTACTACTATTCTTATAGTAACCATGATTACTTTGCTGTTTTAAGATGATCATCATTCACATAATTTCTTTTCAAGACCAAGCTCCTTGCTAAGTTTCAATCTTCTCACTGATGATTTTTTTGGGTTAGTGCGTAAAAATTTGATAGGTATCGTGGATCCAATAGTTAACCCATTAAAACATGCTTCGCCCGCCACATAAAAACTGTTGTTATACATAATATTTCTATATTCAAAAGTATAGGATATGATATAATGAAGCTCTTCTATATGATCGATGCGATTACCTACCTTTTCTTGATACGAACGATCTTCAATTTCTTTGTGTGTGATTTTGGCAATTGCATAACTGCCATACTTTTTGGTCATTTCCTGTTCGTAATAGTACAAAAAACTAGAGGGCATCGTATACCAAAAAGCAAAAAGAGACATTCCTGCCATGAGCCCGCCAAAAGCATAAAAGAAAATATAATCTTCGGTTCTTGTACCAATATAGATGAGAAAGCTACCAATAGAGATAAATAGTAATAGTATAGCCAGAATTCCCGAATGCTTCTTAATCGATCTAATCGAGAAATCTATGCGATCTTTTAACGTTACTTTCATGCAGCACTCCTTACAATTCAACGTTGTAAAGATAATGGGTTTAATCACTATTTGCTACCACCTCTTCAGAAGTTAATCCAAAAATTGGTGGAGTTTTTACATTTAATATGCTCAGGTACAAATACAGTTGCCCTCTGTGATGTACTTCATGTTCTACCATGGCTCGTAACCATTTCCAGATGGTAATTTCTATTCCCCCGGGGATCTTGCATTTTTTGTGAAGATCTTCTGGTGATACTTCTGCAAATATTTTCATGGATTCATTATGCATTCGGTTATAATAAGCTGTTACTTCCTGAAATCCTTTGGCATATTCGACTCCGCAACCTTTATAGAGGCTCGGTTTGGATTGAACCGTTTCGGCATACATATAACGTTCTATATTCGCTAGATGTCGTATGATATCACCAATGGTAAATTTCCCTTCTTGATATGTCCATTCCATCTTATCTTCCGGGATATACTCAAAAAGCTTCCTGGTTCTATTCTTTATTTTAGAATAGTATCCCAGAAAGCTATTGATATCATTAATTTGCATACCATTTAGGATTATAACGCCTCATCTATGATCTGCTGTACCACTTCAGGATTGAGAAGTGTACTGGTGTCTCCAAGATTGCTGGTATCTTTGGAAGCTATCTTACGAAGAATCCTTCTCATAATCTTACCACTTCTTGTTTTAGGTAACCCGGGTACAAACTGAATTTTATCGAGCTTTGCGATGGGCCCTATACGTTCTGTAATTTGCTGGTTGACCTCTTTGCTCAGGTTATTACGATCACGATACTCACCAGTTTCTTTTAGAATGATATATCCATACAATGCATTTCCTTTAATATCATGGGGAAAACCAACAATTGCCGATTCTGCTACGGCAGGATGCTCATTAATTGCATCTTCGATTGGTGCTGTCCCCAAATTATGACCAGAAACAATAATCACATCGTCTACCCTACCTGTAATTCTATAATATCCTACTTCATCACGCAAGGCACCATCGCCAGTAAAGTATTTGTTTTCGAAAGCCGAAAAGTAGGTATCCTTATATCGTTGATGATTGCCCCAGATGGTTCTAGCCATCGATGGCCAGGGGAATTTAATACACAAACGTCCATCGACCTGATTTCCTTTGATTTCTTGTCCGTTTTCATCCATTAAAGCAGGTTGAATTCCTGGCATAGGCAAGGTTGCATAGGTGGGTTTGGTAGGTGTAGAATAAGGTATGGGTGAAATCATGATTCCGCCAGTTTCAGTTTGCCACCAGGTATCTACAATAGGTGATTTTTTATCCCCTACATGATCATTATACCAGTGCCAGGCTTCTTCATTAATAGGTTCTCCTACGGTGCCTAATACTTTAAGACTAGATAGATCATGATCGGTCACATAATCCAGGTTTTCTTTTGCCAATGCCCTAATGGCAGTTGGTGCGGTATAAAATTGAGTGATCTTGTGCTTTTGCACAATATCCCAGAAACGTCCAAAATCAGGATATGAAGGTACTCCTTCAAACATTACCGTAGTTGCCCCATTTGCCAAGGGACCATAAACGATATAAGAATGTCCTGTGATCCAGCCGATATCGGCGGTACACCAATAGATATCATTCTCCTGATACTGAAATACATTCTTGAACGTATAGGCAGTATACACCATATAACCTGCTGTAGTGTGTAACATTCCTTTTGGCATCCCAGTCGAACCAGAGGTATATAAAATAAACAAAGGGTCCTCTGCATCCATTACTTCGGGAACACAATCTTTATATGCTTCATCAAGTAGTGGCTGCAACCAGTGATCTCGGCCTTTTTTCATATGAATATCAGATCCTATTCGTTTAGCAACCAGCACTGATTTGATGCCCGGGCAATCTTCTAATGCTTCATCGACGATACCTTTCAAATCGATAGTCTTGGCTCCGCGATATGACCCATCTGAGGTGATTACCATTTTTGCATCACAGTCATTAATTCTTGTTGACAATGCTTTAGCCGAAAAACCAGCAAAAACTACGGAGTGTACTGCTCCTATCCTTGCACAGGCCAATACCGAAATGGCCAATTCTGGAATCATAGGAAGGTAAATACAAACTCGATCTCCCTTTTTTACCCCTTGTTCTTTAAGTACATTAGCGAACTTACAAACACGCTCATGTAATTGTTTATAGGTAATATGTTGAGCATCTTCTTTGGGGTCATTAGGCTCAAAAAGAATCGCTGTCTTATGCCCCCTGTTACTCAAGTGCCTGTCTATACAGTTTTCTGTGATATTTAATTGTGCACCTTCAAACCATTTTATCTCTGGCTTTGTAAAGTCCCAGCTTAATACGTTGTCCCATTTTTTACGCCACATAAAGTGTTCTTCGGCTACCTCTGCCCAAAACGTTTCTGGATCTCTTACTGATTTTCTGTATACCTGATAGTATTCTTCAAGATGTTTTATGTGATAATTACTCATTGTTGGTGTATTTAATATATTTTTAATTCTATTTTTTTTAATTCTTGTGTTTTTTTCCTTTAAAAAGACCAAACCAATTGGGGTTCAGCACCTTTAATTTAATTAAAACCCAAAGGATGGTTACAAAGCACAGTCCTATAACAACAGAATTTAAAGGACTTATAGGTGTTTGATTTTCAAGGCTAAATCTTAAGTATAGCGATATAACTACATAAATGCTAATTACAATATCTGAGGCTAAGGGATTCAATCTTAATTTCATGTGTTACTTATTTAGTTTAAACAAATGTCGATTGCACACAACATCAAAAAGTTAGTTTAATAATTCGTTTATTTCTAAAACCAATTTCTTTACAGAAAAAGGTTTGGTTATATATTTGTCTGCACCCATTTGCAATCCTTTTTCGATATCTGAAGCTTTATTTTTAGCTGTAAGGAAAACTACTTTTATGCCTTTCAGGCTTTTATTGCTTTTAATTTTCTTTAGGGTTTCATAACCATCTACATTGGGCATCATGATATCTAACAACACTATGTCCGGAATCTTCTCCTTTGCTATATGCAGAGCCTCTCCGCCATCTCGAGCGATATATACTTCGAAGTTCTTTTTTTTGAAGGTATATTCGAGTGACATTACTATGTTAGGTTCATCGTCTACGATTAATATCTTTTTCATCTGTTTATATTTCTGTTTTTTAGCGGTCAGATGGAATCGCCATATAATCATATCGGTGGGTATCAACCTTATTGTTATGGCTTATTTCATACATTAGTTTTTCTTGATTGAGGCTATTACTTTGGTATGGTAAACAAGAAGCGTGCTCCCTTTTTGTATTTCTTATCAATCCAAATTTTTCCATGATGACTCTCTATGATCTTCTTACTTATTGCTAACCCCAAACCACTACCCTGTGGCTTTTTTATATTTTGATGTTTCGCCTGATAAAACTTATCAAAAATGTAGTTTGCATCTTCTGCCGGAATTCCTTTTCCGTTATCCTCGACAACCACCTCTACGACTTCCTGTTTTTGATGAGCGAGTACAGTTATTGCCCCTTTGTGGGGATCAGAAAACTTAAGGGCATTTGATAACAGATTGGTAAGTACCTGAAGCATTCTGTCCTCGTCATAATTAGCAAAAATAGCTATGCCGTTTTGATGAACAATTGTTACTTTTTTATGGTTAGCCATCTGTGAAATCCCATCGATAGCTTTATCTATAGTTTTATTTATCTGGTTAGTTCGAATTTCTAATTGATCATGACCACCCGAAAGCTTTTCGAGATCCAGGATATTATGAATTAATCTTGCCAGGCGATCAGAATCATTTACAATATTATCAAGAAACTTGGTTTTGAGTTCAGGAGGCATTTCATCTCCATCAGTAAGCACTTCTGATGCTGCTTTTATGGAAGTAATTGGTGTTTTTAGTTCATGGGCCACGGTGTCCAAAAATTCATCTTTTATTCGATCCTGTTCTAACAATTCAGTATTGGCAGTTTTTAATTTTTCTGTGAGTTGGGTAAGTTCTTCTGATTTCTCTTTTAATGCCTTATTTATGGCAATAGTTTCTTTTGATTCTTCCAATATCTTTAATACTTCAAGAAGACTTACCGGTTCTTCTTTGGCTACACTACCAATTAAAATTCTAGCCGAAGCACTACCGATACTACCCGTAAGTAATTTTTCAGAAAAATTAATAAGCCTGGCATCGGCCATCTCTTCTTCCTTAGAAATACCATACTTCATGTTGAAAAGATTTAATGCTCTTTCTGTTCGTTTTTCGCCTAAAAAACGATTCAGCACACTACGTATATCAGAAACATAAGCTTCGCCTTTCCAGATAAATGCTCCATCTTGTAGGTTAGCATAATTACTACTATTTATAAACATTTCGGCATAATTACGTTCTCTATAATTCCCCTTAGAAAGTAAGGATATAGTAAGAAAGCTACTGGTATTTAAAAACATACTCCAAAAAAAGGAATGTGCCTCTGGACTAAGAAAATCGATCCCCAAGAACGCATAGGGTTTTAACAACTCGATTCCAAATAAGCCCTGTTCAACAAACGAGTTATTCCCTCTTAGGACATTTAAAACAAACGGAAGAATTAGGGTATACACGACAATCAAAACTCCTACAATCATTCCAGTTTTTACTGCTTTGGCTGAACCACGATTCCAGAAAAGTCCTATAAAGAAGGAAGGGGCAAGCTGTGCAATGATGACAAACGATATTAATCCTATTGAATATAATGACAATTCGTAAGAGAAGTTTACATAAAAGAAGTACGCAATGATAATTAAAGAAAAAATTGATATTCTTCTAATGTTCTTAATATAATTGGTGTTCTTTTCAGGATTTCCCTGAATGAATTTATCTAAAAATCCATAAGGTATTACCAGATTATTGCTGACCATGGTCGATAAAGCCAATGTAGACACCACCACCATAGAAATCACGGCCGAAAAGCCTCCTAGAAATACTGTCATTGCTAGTACAATGTTGTTATTCTGTAATGGCAAAAGAAGTGTATAATAATCTTGATTTACATCGCCTTGAAAAGAAAGATTTCCGCCCCAGGCAATAAAAATTACAAATACATTGAATAAGAGTAAATATAATGGAAACATCCAAATCGCCTTTTTGAGATATCGTTCTCTATCGTTTTCTACTACTGCAACATGAAATTGCCTGGGCAGTAAAAAAATGGCAAAAAATGAAAGCATTATGGTAAACATCCAGTTAAAACCTGATTCTAATCCGTTGAATGAAGTGATTTGTTTAAAGTTGTCAAGTTGCGAAGCCTGCTGATAAATATCTGAAGTTCCGTCAAACAAGAAGAAGGTCACATAAACACCTGCGACCAAGAAAAATACCAATTTAAGTATCGACTCTACTGCAACGGTTGTCATAATCCCCTTTCTTCGTTGTGACGCATCTGTTGCCTGTGTCCCAAAAAAGGCCACAAAAATTGCAAGAAGTACCGCAATATAGAAAGTGGAATCATCTAATATTGTAGTTGAAACATAACTAGTTTCATCAGTAATAATCTCAAAGGTTTCCGAAATAGCTTTTAATTGTAAAGAAATATAAGGCACAATAGCAAACACACAAATTACTGTGACAAGAGCTCCTAGAAATCGATTGTTTCCATAGCGTAAGGATATAAAATCGGCAATACTGGATATTTTATGTTGTTTTGAAATGCGAATGATCTTGCGCATTACCAATATCCATAGTGGTAATGAGATTACGGGTCCCAAATAAATGGTCAAAAAACTGATACCGGATTGAGAAGCTATACCCACACTACCATAATATGTCCAGGCAGAACAGTATACCGCTAAAGATAAAACATATATATAAGGGTTATTAACCCATTTGCTTTTTGAGTTTTTTTCTGCCCAAAAGGCAATCAAAAATAAAAAAGCCAAATAGACAATAATGACAGATATCAAAAGATAATTATTCATAGTGCCTACGTAATATGAAAAATGAGATGATTATAGCCAATATCCAAACCAGGAAAATAAAGAAATAGATCATCGGAAACCCAAAAATTTCGCCAGAATGATCAAAAATCAATACCAATGGGACATTCCATAGTAAAAACAACACCAGGGAAAGAACAATAAGCTTCTGTTGATGTCTTTTTTTCATTTTAGAACAATTAACCTTATAAAGTTAGGAAAAAAACGGTGCTATACTATGGTATAACACCGTATTCTTCTAAATTAAAAATCAGTGTGAAGATGCTTCTCCCGCTCCACTCGGTATTCTAATGTGTTCTACAATATCTTGCACTTCTTCTGGTGGTGCAGCTGTCATGCGTGATATTACAACAGAAACAACAACATTAACTATCATGGCAATCGTACCAAAGCCTTCAGGAGATGTGCCAAACCACCATTCTTCTTTCGGTCTTGGTTCCATCACCCCTATTAATCCTGTTTTGTATCTAATCATGTAAAATAACATGAGGGTAATTCCTACGATCATTCCCCAAACTGCTCCTTGCCTGTTCATTCTTTTATCAAAAATACCAAGGATAATTGCTGGGAAGAAAGATGCAGCAGCCAATCCAAAAGCCAATGCGACGACCGCAGCTACAAAACCAGGCGGATAGATACCGAACAGTCCTGCAATAATAATCGCAAACAAAATACTGATTCTGGCAGCCCAAAGCTCTCCTTTTTCTGAAATATCGGGTTTGATTTGTTTTTTGATCAAGTCATGAGAAATAGAGGTTGAAATTACCAGCAATAATCCTGCAGCAGTTGATAAGGCAGCAGCCAAACCTCCAGCCGCCACCAAGGCAATTACCCAATTTGGTAAATTGGCGATTTCGGGATTGGCAAGTACCATAATATCTCTATCTACGTATAACTCATTTGCAGAGTCGTTGGCGTTAGAAACCAAACGTTCATTGTATTGCCCTCGTTCTCCGGTATATTTTGGTTTTCCGTCTGTGGCACTACCATTTACATATTGAATTTTACCATCACCATTTTTATCATACCAGGCGATTAACCCTGTATTTTCCCAATTCTTAAACCATTCTGGTACCGCTTCATATTCAGTATTGCTAACCGTTTCAATCAAATTTGTTCTTGCAAAAACTGCGATTGCCGGTGCTGTAGTATACAGTATTGCAATAAACAAGAGTGCCAAACCAGCAGATTTACGGGCATCTTTTACTTTAGGCACCGTAAAAAAACGTACAATCACGTGAGGTAATCCAGCTGTACCCACCATAAGAGCTAATGTAATTGCAAAAACATCCCAGGTTGATTTTGATCCATCTGTATATTCATTAAATCCAAGTTGAGTGTGTAATGTATCCAACTTTTCCAACAAATAAGTTCCATCTTCAACAGTACCCCCCATTCCTATTTGTGGAATGATATTACCAGTCATTTGCATTGAAATAAAAAATGCCGGAACCATAAAGGCAAAGATCAAAACACAATACTGAGCAACCTGCGTATACGTGATTCCTTTCATTCCTCCTAAAAAGGCAAAAACCAATACTACTGCCATTCCAATGATCACTCCAAGGGTAATATCAACTTGCAAGAATTGGGAAAATACGATTCCTACGCCTCTCATTTGACCTGCTACATAGGTAAATGAAACGATCAACGCACAAATAACTGCGACTGTTCGGGCTGTGTTCGAATAGTATCGGTCTCCAATAAAGTCAGGCACAGTAAACTTTCCGAACTTTCTAAGATAAGGAGCCAGCAAAAGTGCTAACAAAACGTATCCTCCGGTCCATCCCATCAAAAATACAGAACCATCATATC
Organism: Aquimarina celericrescens; assembly: GCF_042682765.1. Lineage (NCBI taxonomy): Bacteria > Pseudomonadati > Bacteroidota > Flavobacteriia > Flavobacteriales > Flavobacteriaceae > Aquimarina > Aquimarina celericrescens. The sequence continues at coordinate 204,664 of NZ_JBHUHY010000016.1, forward strand.
CCATAAACGAGATTAAACCCGCCATTGAGATAAATGATGCAGCACTCATCCAATCGGCTGCTGTAGCCATACCGTTTGCCAATGGAGAAACTCCACCGCCGGCTACATAAAATTCTTTTGTAGAACCTGCTCTAGCCCATATGGCTATCCCAAAATAAAGGGTAAACGTAATCCCTACTAAAATCCATGTCCATACTTGAACGCTCATAATAATATATTTTTTTGGTTAGTATTAAGATTACTCATCGTAACCATATTTTTTATCCAGTTTATTCATCAATCGTACATACACAAAAATGAGTATTACAAAAACATAAATAGAACCTTGTTGAGCAAACCAGAACCCTAATTTGAATCCTCCTAATCGAATATTATTTAATGCATCTTTAAACAATATTCCTGCTCCATAAGAAACCAGGAACCAAATTGTTAATAGAATTACCAGATACTTAAGGTTTTCTTTCCAGTAAGCGACTGCTTTTTGTTTATCTGTCATAAGTTTAATTTTATAAGTAAATCATTGCTTGAAGAGTAAGAAAGCTTTGTGCATCGTTATCCCCATATTTTGTATTCAAATATTCTAATGTTATTTTAGAATTGTGCCCGCTGAAATATGCATTCGCTCCAACTCCAAAGGTCGTAGCATTATCATCTATTGCATCAATCGATCTGGTGTTAAAGGACGCATAAGGTTGAAACTTAGTTTTCTTGTTGTCATTTGGAATCACATATCCTACATGACCATAAATCATAGAACCGGTCTCGTAGGTCTGTCCTAAGGTAAAATTTTCTCCGTAGTCATTATTTTGATAGGTAGCATACGCCGTAATAGCAGAGCCGTTTTCACCTAAAGGAGCATCGTAGAAAGCATCGACAGCAAATATTGCCACGTCTTCGCCTTCTAGTTCTCCGGTTGAGTTAGCGATTACACTCCCGTTTGGATGAAAGAAGAATCCAGCACCTACATTAAAAATCTTCTTACCACCTATGTATGATCCTACTTTATATGGCAAAAAGTTAGATTCCTGGTCGAGGAAATTATAATCAAAATATCCTGCAAAGTTTTTTCCAGCATCTTTGGATCCTAATAATCTTCTACCTGCGTAAACAGCAGATTCACCAGCTATAGGTGCGGCGACGGTTTCCTGAAGGTTGTTAGTCCCAGATTCGTTCACCGAAACACGATATTGTAATTTACCAAAGGCTCCTTTGGCAAAAATTCCTATATGACGGGCAAACTGGTCTGACAGTCCAATAGTTGCCCAGGACTGGCGATTATTATCTAAAGTCATGATGTTAAGTGTGCTTTGGTTATTAAGACGAGAGATCCCGTTCCAGTAATGGAGGCCGCCTCCAACCACATGGTTTTTGCCAATACTATATTGTACCCAAACATCGTGAAAGAACAATTGAGACTCCTCGCCAAATCCCAGAGGACTTTGGTTATTTCCGTTCAAACTGTTTAATCCGAAATGTGTAAGAATTAAGAAATCCTTGTTGATCTGTGCATATGTAAGAATTCGAGCTCTTCGAATGCTCATACTGGTATTACTAACATCGTCTGGTACCTCATCCTGATATCGTGCCCAGAATTGTGCCCATGAAATGATCCTAAAGTATTTTGATCCCTCTTCGTTGAGTTTCACTTTTAGTCCACCAGTATAATCTGGTGATCCTTGTGAATACGTAAACTGTAAGGTAAAAAAAGTTAAACCAAACAGTAGAATTAGTTGTTTTCTCATAGAGTTTTAAAAAATTAAGATTAGTATTAATTTGATACTGTGTGCACTACTAATCTCTTAAAAAGTATGAGTTAACAAAAAACTAATATACTTATTTGTTAATTTAATATATCTAATCTCTAAAACGTTCCCATTTTATGAGCATAAACTTATCTCCAAGCTCAGTAACCACAACACCTGCTCCTGACAAATTGTTAACATTTTGAAAATAATTAGATAATTCTGAAGCGCTTAAAATTTTGTAAGTAGGATGATAATTGGCGTTATAAGGTCTTTTTATGTTGTATTTTTTTACCCAATTCATAATACTTACATGAGAAATGCCCAAAATTCGTTCTATTTCTCGATACGTTAACCCTTCTAAGTATAACTGTAACGCTTTATTAACATAGTAATCGTCAATTTTTTTTCCAATCTTATTTACAGAAAAAAAATAACTGCACGATTTACACTTAAATCGCTGTCTGTTATTCACTATTCCACTCTTTATATATTTAGCTGAACCGCAATTAGGGCATGTTTTAATTTCCATATATATTTATTTAGCATAAATATATTAATTTAGCAATAAAATTTTTAAGTAAATATTATTTTTTATGAATAAATAACAAGTAAATTCTTAAAAATTTATTGTATTCATTGGTTTTGAGCTATACTAAAAATACTGTCCAAGACGTTTTCTTGTCATGAAATCTTGATATAACCCGATAGTTTTAGTAGCTTTTCCGCTTTAAAAAAATAGATTACGACCCGATGAATAATAAAAAACTGACCCAATACGCTATTTATGCAGTTGCTGTTCTTTGTGCAGCTTTAATTAATGAACACATTATAAAATATGTCAAAAAACATATTGAACAAGATGGATATCTTTTGGTGATCATTGACATGGCTATTGTGGTACTCATATTCGCTCCTGCATTTGCCTTGGTAACCAAATACACTAAGAAACTCTCCCAAGCGTACTTAAAAACTTCAAAAAGATTCTCGAGCACCAGTAAGAATGGTACTCTTTTTGGTTTTACGGTTGCAATTTTTGTACTTTTTATTCTATATGCAAGTCTAAGACATAATATCAATGTAGTTGATGATCTTAAAAAACTAGTTCCTTAAATTATTAAATATCACAGATCGTGATACCCTCTTGTAAAGCTTTTAGTTTATTATCATAAGTTGGGATAAATTCCTGAGCCACATACCCTTTGAAACCTGTATCAACAATTGCCTTCATAATTGCAGGATAATTGAGCTCCTGATTGTCATTTATTTCATTTCTCCCGGGAACACCTCCAGTATGGTAATGTGCAAAGTAATCCTTATACTTTCTAATGGTAGCGATAATATCTCCTTCCATAATCTGCATATGGTAGATATCATACAGTAGTCTAAAATTTGGAGATCCAATCTTATCGACTAAAGCCACACCCCAAGGAGTGTGATCACATTGATAATCCTTATGATCGACTTTACTATTTAGCAATTCCATAATTAGAGTGACATCGTTTTTCTCTGCATGTTTTACTAATGGATCCAATCCTTTTGCACATTGCTCCCATCCTTCTTCATCTGACATACCATTACGATTCCCAGAGAATACAATAACTTGCTTTATCCCGACATGTGAAGCTTTGGAAATAAGTTCAAGATACTGTTGCTGCAATTTTTGATGATTCTTAGGGTCATTAAATCCATGGGAGATACTGGCAAAGGAATCGGTAGCCAATGAACACTTCAAACCTGAATCCTGAACAATTTTCCACTCCTCTGGTTTTAATAGATCTATTGCTTTCAACCCTATCTCTTTTCCTTTTCGAGCAAATTCTTGCAATGGAATTTTTTGATAGCACCATCTACATGCAGAATGATTGATATTACCTTTTAAAGTAACTGCTTGTTTATTGCCCGGGCTTTTTTCTTCATTTCTAATATTACTGGCCAAAACAGATCCAGTCATACTAATTGCTCCTATTCCTATAGATACATTCTTTAATGCCTGTCTACGACTAATTTTCTTTGCTGCCATATCAAAAATGGTTGTGTGATTGTAATAAATATACTACAATAGCTTATAACTCAATCTTTATCAATACCTTTTTGATTTTCATTGATCTTCTATGAATTTTGTGACCTCCTCTTGAGTAAATGTCGGGTTAGCGCCTTCACTACCTGCTACCATTGCCCCGATGACGCAGGCATAGTCAAGTGCGTCTTGCGAATTCCTTCCACTAAGCAATTCTGAAATCAAGGTGGCTAAAAAAGAATCGCCTGCTCCTACAGTATCCACAACTTTTACTTCATACCCCAAATTGTAGTAAAAAGTATTGTTATAAAATAAAGTGGCTCCCTTTCTACCTTTAGTAATACAAATTTGATTTGTATCTGTATATTCAGAGATTGCTTTAACCTGGTCTTCGAGCACATTTTTAGCGATATCAAAATGAGTACAAATTTCCTCTAACTCTTCATCATTTAGTTTTATAAAATCTGCTTTTTGCATTAATTCTAAAAGAAGCGTTGCATTATAATGCGGCGGTCTAAGATTTATATCTAATATTTTAAACCTGGCGCTATCTAATAATTTGAGCAATGTATTTCTGGAAACTTCATGTCTACTTGCTAAACTTCCATAAATTATGGCATCAGACTGTTGCACTTCATTTGAGATCTTTTCGGAATACTCTATAAAATCCCAGGCGACGGGTCCGCTTATTTCATAAGTAGCGGTATTTTCATGATCCAGTGTTACCAGAACTTCTCCGGTTTTATACTTCTTATCTACCTGAAAGGTATGCGTAGGTAACTCTCTATCCTCTACATAGGCTTTGATATCGTTGCCCAAATCATCGTTTCCGATTTTAGTAATAATTGAAGAATCAACCCCTATACTTTTGAGTCGTAAAGCCACATTAAGTGGTGCTCCTCCTATTTTTTTATGTTCTGGAAATATATCCCAAAGTACTTCTCCGAAACAGGTGATTTTCATTTTTGTGATTCTTTATGATAAATATAGGTTTTTATGTGTAAATAGCTTTAGCGTTATTGCTAACCTCTTGGTGAACTATTTTGAACTTTTATTTTTCCTCACCCAGAACTGCCAAAAATGGCAGTTCTGACCTCTCCAAAGGAAAGGTAAACCTGAAACTCCAGGGCAGAGCCTCGAAAAATTTCTTAGAATAAAAAAACATCCTATTTATTATATCTCAAAGCTTCATAACGAAATTTTAATGCATAATCCAAGATTAAAAAAATAAGGTAACCTTCCTCCAAAATACCTTAGGCTACTTCAATTGTACTAAAAATATATATCGGGACTGTAAACAGCATTCAGGTGCAACCGTTTATGCTCACCGAAATCCAGAGGGCATTCCAGTTGTACAGAAGTACCTGCCAGGTTTTCTGAGAGGGTTTCCAGTTTGCCATAATAATTCTAAATAATGTGAGTTTCTTATCGTAAAAAAAACAACCCCCAGCGGTTAACAACTCCGCTGAGGGTCTAGGCTGAAGCCAAAAAATTAAACTAACTCAACTTACACTCAATTAAACTTGCTTCAGCTTCTTTTTGATATTTTTAAATTTTCAGCTTCTTTTTGACTGATCCCGAAACGAGTTCGGGATTTAATTCGGCTATTTACTTTCAATTCGCTTTCGCTCCTGAAAGCAAAGTCTCATTAAACTTGCTTCAGCTTTTCTTCTATATTTTCAAGACATAAATTATTAATGCTACCCAGGTGACTGTGCCTAGTATTTTTTTCGGGCTTATAATTTGAACTTTCTATATCTTTCCCAATTTTCAAATAAGCATCTCTAAACGACATCCCATTCATCACCAAAGTGTTCAATGTGTCTACACTAAACAAATAATCATACTTTTCATCTTCTAAAATATTTTTGTTTACTGTAACATTTTTTAGCGCATACATTGCCATTTCTAAAGACGCTTTCAAATCCTGGATAGCAGGTACGATACCTTCTTTAAGTAATTGTAAATCTCTATGATAACCGCTTGGCAAATTGTTGGTCAATAAAGTAAGTTCATATGGTAGTGCTTGAATCTTATTACATTTTGCTCTAATTAATTCGAAAACATCCGGATTCTTTTTATGCGGCATAATACTCGATCCCGTGGTAAACTCTGACGGAATACTCATAAAGTCAAAATTCTGACTCATATACAAACAAACATCCATGGCCAACTTTGAGAGTGTACCAGCAACACTACTCATTGCAAAAGCAGTAGATTTTTCAGATTTCCCCCGACTCATTTGTGCTGCAACTACATTATATTTTAAGGTTTTGAAACCTAATTCTTTTGTAGTAAATTCTCGATCTATCGGAAAAGAACTACCATATCCTGCTGCACTGCCCAATGGATTCTGATCTACAACTTCTAAAGCTGCATTCACAAAATATAAATCATCTACGAAGCTTTCTGCATAGGCTGAAAACCACAAACCAAAAGATGATGGCATTGCAATTTGCAAATGTGTATAGCCTGGTAACAAAATATTCTTATATTTCTCTGCTGAAATCAATAAATCTTTTGACAAATCTTTAACTAAGGATTTAATCTGGGACAATTCGTCTTTCAAATACAAATGCATCGCGACTAGCACCTGGTCATTGCGCGATCTAGCCGTATGAATACGTTTGCCTGCATCCCCAATTCTTTTAGTCAACTCAAATTCGATTTTAGAATGGACATCTTCAAACTTATCTTCAATGATAAAGGTGCTATTTTCAATTTCGTTCTTCAAGTTGCTCAATTCTTTCTTAATACTTGATATATCTTCATTAGAAAGAAGGTTTATTTTATGTAGCATTAATGCATGCGCTAATGTCGCTTTCACATCGTACTTAGCAAGTACCAAATCCAATTGCCTGTCTTTACCTACGGTAAACATGTCTATCTTTTGATCGGTTGGTAAACCTTTATCCCAAAGTTTCATTATCTTATTATTTATTATCTATTTATACTTCAAACTATTCCTTCTAAAATCTTTATATACAATACTATTCCTTCTTTAATCTCATTTATATAAATAAACTCATTTGCCGAGTGTGATCTGGTAGAATCTCCAGGTCCAAGTTTTAAAGATGGGCAACTTAAAACCGATTGATCAGATAATGTTGGTGAGCCGTAAGTGGTTCTCCCCAGGGCGACTCCTGATTTTACAATTGGATGTTCTACCGGAATTGAAGAAGAGCCTAAATCCAAGGATCTTGGTTTTACATTAACATTTTTGGGCATTGCTTTCTTTACAATTTCTAATACCTCTTCATTTTTATATTTATCATTGACCCTTATATCCACGACCAGATCACAATGTGAAGGGACTACATTATGCTGATTTCCTGCATTCACCTGGGTTATCGTCATTTTTACCTCACCTAGAGTGTCTGATTCTTTTTTAAATTGATAATTTTTAAACCATTCTATAACCTCTAGTGCATTATATATAGAATTATCGTCATTTGGGTGTGCAGCATGACTTGACGTTCCATTTATTGAAACGTCTAATACTAAGAGTCCTTTTTCTGCCACGGCTAATTGCATTAAAGTAGGCTCACCTACAATTGCAAATTCGACATTTTCAAAATATTTTAATACACTTTTTAATCCTAATGGACCACTATTTTCTTCTTCTGCTGAAGCAACAATTACAAAATTGTACTTTAAGTCTTCTTGATGATAAAAATGGGTAAATGTTGCCATGAGTGAAACTAAGCAGCCTCCTGCATCATTACTTCCCAAACCAAATAATTTACCATCTTGTACAAAAGCTTTAAAAGGATCATTCGTGTAATTGCCGTTTGGTTTTACGGTATCGTGATGAGAATTTAATAAAATAGTGGGTTTGGATTCATGAAAATGTTTGTTGTAGGCCCATATATTATTATTCTCCCTCTCAAAAGGAATTGCGTATTGCTTAAACCAATTCTCGATCAGCTGTGCCGTTTTATCCTCTTCTGTTGAAAAAGATGGTGTCTCAATCAGTTGTTGTAAAAGCTCAATAGCTTTATTTGTAAGTTGTTCTATCATTTTTATAAACTCAACGTCGTATGTTTGGTTGTTTGATCTTTAATAAATTCTGCATTTGCGATATGTACTTCACTTACTTTTTTTTGTAGTGCGTCAAAACAATTCTGGAGCTTCGGAAGCATGCCGTCTGCGATTATTTTGGCCTCAATCAATTTGTTATATTTTTCTAAATTAATGTGTTCTATTACAGAGTCTTTATCACCTATGTCTTCTAAAACTCCTTTAAGTTCAAAACAATAGAATAGAGAAACTTCATAATGGTCTCCCATTGCTGAGGCAATTTCAGAAGCTATAGTATCTGCATTGGTGTTCAATAATTGTCCGTTACCATCATGAGTTACTGCACAAAACACCGGGGTTATTCCCAACTCCAAAAACTCTTTTATGGTATCAGCATTTACATTGATCACGTCACCTACATATCCATAGTCAATAAACTGTACTGGTCTTTTTTCTGCCAAAATCACATTAGCATCTGATCCCGTAAGACCTAAGGCATTACAATTGTGTTTTTGTAAACTCGCTACTATTTTTTTATTCAACAACCCGGCATAAGTCTTTACTACTATTTCAAGATTCTCTACTGAAGTTATTCTTCGTCCATCGATCATTTCTGTCCTTACCCCCAACCTCATAGCGAGATTTGTAGCAGATTTCCCTCCGCCATGCACCAGAATTTTTGGTTGTTTAATTTTAGCGAAATCAGATAAGAAAGAATTTAAAGAATCTTGATTTTCTATTATATTTCCTCCTATTTTGGCTACTAATAATTTCCTTTTCTTCATAAAACTGAACTATAAATTCATAATGCCAACCCGCCAGCTGGCCCATTCACTAAAAATGTCTGCGAGACATTTTCTTAACGTTCGGTCCTCACCAATTTTGGCTACTAATATTTGTTGTTGTTTCATTTCTTTCTAAATTACACCTCACCCTAGCCTTCTCAACAAGGATAGGGAACTTTGGTATAGTAGTTTTAAATCACTTATTTACTTTCCAATATTTTCTTTAATACTAGCTGGGCAGCATATGTTCTATTATTTGCTTGCTCTATAACTATTGAGTTTTCCTTATCAAGTACTGCATCATCAACAACAACATTTCTTCTAACCGGCAAACAATGCATAAACTTTGCATTATTGGTTTGCTTCATTTTTTCTTCAGTAATCTTCCAACTTTTATCCTCACTCACTTTACCGTAATCTTCATAGGAACTCCAATTTTTTACGTATATAAAATCCGCGTCTTTAAATGCATTTTTCTGGTTGTAATCAATAGATACCCCTTTCGTAATTTCGCTGGCTAACTCATATCCGACAGGGTGAGTAATTACGAAATCTGCTTCCATACGTTGCATCATCTCTACAAAAGAATTAGCAACGGCCTGGGGTAAAGCTTTAGGATGCGGTGCCCATGATAATACAACCTTTGGTTTATTTTTCTTTTTATGTTCGATAATTGTTATGGCATCGGTTAATGCCTGCAAAGGATGGCCTGTAGCGCTTTCCATATTAATAACCGGTATAGTAGCATACTTTATGAAGCTTTGTAACACTTTTTCGTTATAATCGTCTTCTCTGTTTTTTAATTTTGCAAAAGCACGAATTGCCAATACATCGCAGTATTGAGAAACGACCTGAGCCGCTTCTTTTACATGCTCTGAGGTTCCCTGGTCCATGACTGCACCATCATCATATTCTAGTGACCATCCTTCGCCTGTAAAATTCATGACAATCACATTCATTCCAAGATTCGTAGCTGCTTTCTGGGTGCTTAAACGTGTACGAAGGCTAGGGTTAAAAAAAAGAAGTCCAATTGTTTTATCTGTACCCAGTGTTTTATTTGCTAATGGATTTTTCTTCAATTCAATTGCCTCATTAACCCAGTTTTCTATAGAATCTATATCTTTTATGGAAAAATAATTCTTCATTTTAAGTTTATTTTCTCTTTTTTATTTTCTCTGCAAATTCTTGTAAATGAAATTTTATTTTCAATTGCTTTTATTAAAAAATTATCTGTAAGCCCGTTTACAATCCAAGTCTCTATTGCTTCCTTTTGTGCTATTTGAGCTGCTTCAATCTTTGATTTCATTCCGCCCGTACCATGAGAAGAAATTAAAGGTGCTACTTCATTTTCAAGCGATTCAATATCTGCTACTTCCTGAATAGTCTGATATGTATCATTCTCTACAGATTCTTTGGTACAAATTCCATCTGTATTTGTAGCAATTACTAGTAAATCTACATGTAATAATGCTGCTGTTAGGCCAGCTAACTTATCATTATCCCCAAATTGAATTTCGTCTATAGCCACCGTATCATTTTCGTTTATAATGGGTATGTAATTATTGGCAACCAGCACATTAATAGTATTTACGATATTCTTTTTAGATTGCTCTCTTTCAAAATCAGAATATGAGAGTAAACACTGTGAGGTTAATAAACCTAGATCTCTGAAGCTTTCTTGAAATATTCTCATCAAATGAGGCTGACCAATAGATGCGAGTGCCTGCTTTACATTAATTTCTTTTCCAGTACTTTCTAAATTAACAAACTGCTTTGCCACAGCTATGGCTCCTGAACTTACAATTACAAATTCATAAATATCCTGTAGTGCCACTATTTGCCTACCAATATCTTCGATCTTACCTCTAGAGATCTGGTCGGTTCCCTTTGTCAGGGTGTTAGATCCTATCTTTAGAACAATCCTTTTTTTATCTGATTTGCCCGTCGCCATGTATATACCATTTATTAGTCACCAAATGTTGTAGTCCTATTGGACCTCTCTGGTGCAATTTATCTGTGCTTATTGCTAACTCTCCTCCTAATCCAAGCTGAAATCCATCTGTAAACCTGGTAGATGCATTGTGATACACTGCTGCACAGTCTACTGATGACATGAACGATTCAGCCTCCTTTTTGTTTCTTGTAATAATTGCTGCAGAATGTCCTCCACTGTACTGATTAATTTTTGTAATTGCATCAACATTACTTTCGGTTTCCCCCAATACAATTTTATAATCTAAAAATTCTTCGTACCAAACAGAATCAGCTTTGATTTGTTTTACTTCCTCATACTTTGACAATGATTCATCACCGAGGATCTCTACGTTATAATTTTTAAGGGTGGTGATCAAGTTTCTCACAAAATCCTCTTTATTGGGAAGGTTTTTGTCAATCAACACCTTATCTATCGCATTACAAGCAGAGATTTTATCTGTTTTTCCGTTAATGATATTATCCAATGCCAAACCTCTATCAGCTTCTTTATGAACATATACAAAGTTGTTTCCTCTTCCGCTAACGATTACAGGGCACGTAGCATGGGTTTTTACAAAATCAATTAATTTCTCTCCTCCTCGCGGCACTATCAAATCTACTTTTTGAGTTGGTTTTTCGAGAAATGCCTGAGTCTCTGTCCTATTATAGTTCAAGTATTGTACCCAATTGGTAGTTATATTATTTTCAGAAAGTGCCTGATGCCAAAGCTTGACGATTTCCAAATTAGAATGGATAGATTCTTTACCTCCTTTAAGTAAAATCTTATTTCCAGATTTAAAAGCTATTCCTGTTGCCTCTATGGTAACATCTGGCCTGGACTCATAAATAATCAATATGGTGCCAAAAGATGCAGTTTTATTAGTCACTTTCATTCCGTTATCATGTACAAACCTAAATCTTTCTACTCCAACCGGATCATCCAGTTCTGTTAGTTGCTGAAGTGAAGAGATCATTCCTTTAATCTTGTTTTGATCTACTTCTAACCGATCGTACATCGCCTTGTCATTACCCGAGTATGCGTCAAGGTCTTTCTGGTTAGCATTGATGATCAACTCGCTCTTTTGATGTACAAGAGTAGCCATGTTGTGCAGTACTGAATTTCTCTGTTCTAAACTCAATTGTATACTCATAATCCTACTTTTTGGCTCTTTAAGACACTTTGCAATGCTTTTATAAATTGATCTATTTCCTTCTTTCCTATAGTAAGTGGTGGAAGTATCCTGAGCAGTTTTTTATTCATAGCGCCTCCTGTAAAAATATGTTGATCACAAATGAGCTTCCTTCTTAATTCGGCTACTTCAAAATCAAATTCTAAACCGAGCATTAGCCCTCTTCCTTTTATTTTTTTCAGTCCGGAAAGACCATAGATCTGCGATAAAAAGTAATCCCCTGTTAACCTTGCATTATCGATCAAGTTTTCAGTTTTAATGACTTCCAGTACTGATAATGCTGCTGCACATGCCAGATGATTTCCACCAAAGGTAGTTCCCAACAATCCGTAGCTTGGTTCTATGTGTGGAGCAATCATAATGCCTCCTACCGGGAAGCCGTTACCCATACCTTTTGCTATAGCAATAATATCGGGGGTGATGCCATGATATTGATGTGCAAAGAATTTCCCTGTTCTTCCGTATCCTGATTGGACTTCATCCAAAATCAAAACCGCTTTAAATTCCTGACATAGCTGCTCTACTTCTTGAAAAAAGGCTGTTGTACCTTCATCTAATCCGCCCACACCCTGGATAGGTTCTATAATCAAAGCACATACATCTTCTTTTGCCAATTCTGCTTTTACTAACTCTATCTGGTTTAGTGGTAAAAAGGTTACATTTTGCTGCTTGTTGAGTGGTGCATTGATTCTTGGATTATCTGTAACTGCTACTGCTGCAGAGGTTCTACCATGAAAGGCATTATTGAACGCAATAATTCTTGATTTTTCTGTATAAAATGAAGCTAGCTTTAATGCATTCTCATTGGCTTCAGCTCCTGAATTGCATAAAAACAATTGATAATCATTGTATCCTGAGAGTTCCCCAAGCTTTTGGGCCAATTGATTTTGCAAACTATTTTGAACCGCATTAGAATAAAACCCTATTTTATCTACTTGTTCTTTTAACCTTTTAACATAATGAGGATGTGAATGACCAATCGAAATCACCGCATGACCGCCGTATAAGTCCAGGTATTCTGTTCCGTTTTTATCAATCACAGTGCTACCGTAAGCCTTTACGGGCTCTACCTTATATAATGGATATACATCAAATAATTTCATAATATTTATAATTAAAATTCTGACTAAAAAGCCCTCACCCCAATCCTCTCCCAGAGGTAGAGGGATCTATTTTATAGTGTTTATTTTTTCATAAGACGCCATTACTCCTTTTATTACCGAAGAACTTAGCCCTTGATGTTCCATTTCATTCAAGCCTTCTATAGTACATCCTTGCGGTGTGGTCACTTTATCTATCTCACGCTCAGGATGAGTATCATTTTCTGCAACCAATGTTGCTGCTCCAATAGCAGTTTGCACAGCTATAATTTGAGCTTCATGTGGATGAAATCCCATTTGTATGCCACCTTGAATCATCGCTCTTAGAAATCTTAAAAAAAATGCGATTCCACTGGCCCCTAAAACTGTAGCAGCTTGCATTAATCGCTCTTCAATAACCAGAGTTTTTCCGATGGTATTAAACATTTTTTCTACAAAATCGAGTTCTTCTCTCGCATCCTCACTTGCCGAAATACAAGTCATAGACAGCCTTTTAGCCGCGCCAGTATTGGGCATTACTCGTATTACGGTATTATTTGGTACCACCTCATTGATCTCTGCCATTGACGTGCCTGTTACTGTAGAAATTAATATCTGATCGTTAGTAACGATATCTGTAATTTCTTGTAAAACAGCATTTAGTTGTCTTGGTTGTACACAAAGGATAACCCATTTTACTTGTTTTATCGAGGTTACTATATCTTGCGATGTCGAAACACCAAATTTTTCTGCTACCTCTTCTAGATTATGCTTTGACTTATCAACTACTGTGATATTTTTCGCTTCAAACAAATCACTATTTGCCAGACCATAAATAATCGATTTACCTAAGTTCCCTCCTCCTATGATTGTTATTTTGTTCATTTTGTCTTCTATTTTGTCAGTCTGGGCCTGTCGAAGACCCACAATATTTGTATTTTTGAGGTACACTTCGACAAGCTCAGTGTGACATCAATGTTAAAAAGCACTTGCTTTTAATTCTAATCCTGTTTTTTCTTCTAATCCGAACATCAAATTCATATTGTGAATTGCCTGTCCGGAAGCTCCTTTGATCAAATTATCAAGTATCGATGTTATGATTAGCATTCCTTTCTTTTTACAGATATGAAGGATACACTTGTTGGTATTTATAACTTGTTTCAGATGAATTTCCTCATCAGAGATTACGGTAAACTCAGCATCCTTATAAAATTTTTTGTATAATTCAACAGCCTTCTGTTCATCATCATCATACTTCGTATATATGGTTGCATAGATTCCTTTACTGAAATTCCCTCTATTTGGAATGAAGAAAATAGTAGTTTCGAAATCACTTTGTAATTCTGTTATACTTTGTTCAATCTCTCCTAAATGTTGATGGGTAAACATCTTATAACTTGAAAAATTATTATCCCTCCAACTGAAGTGGGTCGTTGCACCAGGCATCACTCCTGCACCAGTACTACCTGTTGTTGCATTTACATGAACAGTGTCGACAAGTTTACCAACTGAAACTAATGGTAACAATCCTAATTGAATTGCAGTAGCAAAACATCCTGGGTTTGCGATGTTTTGAGCAGATTTTATACTTTCTTTTTGTAATTCTGGCAGACCATAAATAAAATCTCGATTCAAATACCTTTGATCATTTTTCAATCTGAAATCATTTCCCAGATCTATTACTTTAGTTTTTTCAGAAAAATCATAAGTTTTTAAGAAAGACTTTGATTTTCCATGACCCAAACACAAAAACACTACATCCACATTGGGATTTATCATATCGGTAAATTTCAAATCGATTTCTCCTATCATATCTGGATGTTGTTTGTGAATTGATATACCAGCATTCGTCGTACTGTAAACAAAATCTAGATCTACTTTTGGATGGTGAATAAGTAACCTTAACAACTCTCCTGCCGTATATCCTGATCCTCCTATGATTCCTACTTTTATCATGATTCAGTTGAATTTACATTGTGATAAATTTTATTGGCATTTCCATAAATTTTAATAAAACCTTTCGCATCATCGGCTGTCCATGAGTTGTTCATCTCCCCATATTGTCCAAAATCAGATTTCATCATATCAAAATCAGACTCTATACCTTCCAGAGTAAAATGATATGGCTTTAACTTAACTTTTACTGATCCTGTTACCGATTTTTGAGAGTCCTCCATAAAAACCTCAATATTTCTCATTACCGGATCCAAATAATTACCTTCGTGCAACAACATGCCATACCAATTGGCCAATTGCTCTTTCCAGTACTGTTGCCATTTAGTTAAAACATGCTTTTCTAATAAGTGATGTGCTTTAATAATAACTATGGGTGCAGCCGCTTCAAATCCTACTCTTCCTTTAATTCCTATAATGGTATCCCCTACATGAATATCTCGGCCAATGGCAAATGCACTTGCTAGTTCTTCCAGTTTTTGAATATTTTTTACGGGATTTTCTATAACTCCGTTTACTCCTATCAATTCCCCTTTTTCAAAATTGAGTTTGATAGTCTCTTCTTTTTCATTTTGAAGTTGACTAGGATATGCTTCTTCTGGCAATGAATCATGGGAAGTCAAGGTTTCTTTACCGCCGACACTTGTTCCCCAAATTCCTTTGTTGATCGAATATTGAGCTTTTTCCCAACTATAATGCACACCGTGATTTTCTAGGTATTCCACTTCTGCCTGGCGGGAAAGTTTAAGATCTCTAATCGGTGTGATAATCTCAATCTCTGGGGCTAATGTTTGAAAAATCACATCAAATCTGATTTGATCATTACCTGCTCCTGTACTACCGTGTGCAATGTATTTTGCCCCTACTTTCTTGGCATAGTTAATCACCTCGATAGCCTGAAAAATTCGCTCTGCACTTACTGAAAGAGGATATGTATTATTTTTTAGTACATTACCAAAGATCAAGTACTTGATTGCCTTTTGATAAAACTCATCTAATATAGTTTTATTGACGTGATCTGCACTCCCTAATTCATAAGCTCTCTTTTCTGTTTCTTCTAATTCTTTTACAGAAAATCCACCGGTATTTACCAATATGGTATGAACTTCCAGATTCATTTCATGAATGAGGTATTTTACACAGTATGAAGTATCTAAACCTCCACTATATGCCAATACTACTTTTTCCATAATAACAATTGTTTATTGCTCGTGATCATTGTCTGCTTAATATTCTTTAATCTTTTTAATATTTTCTTATTGAACCACTTTTCCTTTTTCTTTAATTTTTTTGTGGGATCATACAGCATCCCTGTACAAAGACACATTTTATATTCTTTCGCTGTTAGAATATCAAAATTTGTACATGTTTTACAACCAGCCCAGAATTTAGGATCATCGGTGAGTTCTGAAAAGGTAACAGGTTTGTATCCAAGATCCGAGTTAATTTTCATTACTGCCAATCCCGTTGTAATACCAAACACCTTTGACGCTGGATACTTTTTCAAGGAGTAATTAAAAGTGAACTCTTTAATCTTTTTTGCTAAACCTTGATTTCTAAAATCGGGATGCACTATCAATCCAGAATGTGCTACATATTTCTCGTGACCCCATACCTCTATATAACAAAATCCCGCAAATCGATCACCAGACAAGGCGATGATTGCATTTTTGTTCTCCATTTTGGCATGGATATATTCTGGAGTACGTCTTGCAATACCTGTTCCTCTGACTTTGGCAGAGTCTGATATAACGTCACATATCTCTTGCGAGTACTTAAAGTGACTTTCGTCGGCTATGATGATATCTACCTGTTTCATAAACGTGTTTCCGTTTATCAAATAGTTTAATTATTAAAATTTATGATTGGATTCCGAAAAAAGACTCGAGTGTTGTAAATGATTATACAAAAGCTATTAGCCCTATTATTAAAATTTATTTACATCGAAAATGGAATATGTCTCTCGGGGAAGTAGGACGCACCTACTTCAAAAGAAAATTAGACCCCCTAGGGGCGACGAAAACGACGTGCTGGTATAACTACGTTACTTGGTTTGTTCAAAGATTGAACTCTAACTTCTGAATAAATAAAATTTGCCGTTTTCATAATAGTAACTCTAAATCGTCGGCCGTAGCCCCTTTCGTTAACTAGATAGTACAATAATACGTAAAAAAATAATCGGTTCCATCATCTAAAGGTGGAATTTCTTGTTTTTTTTCAGATTGTTTCTTTTTTCTAAATTAAATGATAAATTCTTATTGAATTCAAAGAAAAGAGGAAAATACTCTAAAGAGCACTTTTCTGGGTCAATCGGGTTAAAAATCATTTTTAGGACTTTAACATAGTTTTTGTAATACTTTTCAATACACTTTTCATCAAAAAAGTACCACAAAACATAATTAAATCTTGTTAAGAACTCATTATATCTTTAAAAAGCGAATAAATACTTTAAAGTACCGAAATATTCTTCCAAACAATTGATTTTAATAGCTTCTTTTTAACAAACTGTTTTCATTTTTACATTCATGAAGCAGTTAATTTTATAGGAAATAGAAAAAATATGAGAATTTGGGGCTTACTTCTATGTTTTTTACTGTGCAATAGCATGTACGGACAATTTGTAGTGGAAGAAAACGATGTGGTACTATTAAAAAAAATTATTTACGAGTATTTCGATGATGATAATTTCGAGCAAAAAACAAATATAGAGAATTCTTATAACGTTGAGGAAGATCATTTCTTAAGGGAAACTCCAGCAATTGTTTATGAGAGAATTAGTATTCTTTACAATCCTAGCAATCCAAACCATGTTCTTTATGAGCATTACGAAAAGTTGGAACGAATTGTAAGACAAACTGAGTATTAAAAATCTGGACACAAATAAGAAAGGCGATCTGGGTAGATCGCCTTTCTTGAAATATTACTTACAATTTCTACTACTGTCCTCCAAAAGTAAATAACAATCCGATATTAAATGAAATATCATTTACAGAAGCCTCTCCCGTTTTACCTGCGCTTAAATACGCAGCATTCATATTAAGCACCCCGTACTTAAATCCTAAAGCAGGACGAAATGCAAAGTTTGATGTACTTGCTGATAGCTCAGCCGAAGATCCATCTACTTCGATAGCACCAATCGATGCGAGACCTAAACCAAGACTACCATAAGGTCTAAATCCTGATTCTGTAAAATAATAGCGCCCGTTTACCATATAAGTGGCTACAGCAACATTTCCTACAGATACACTTGCTTGTCCATTTCCTGCAGTAAGTTCTGATCCTATAAGGAAATCTCCGGTATATAATAAAGAAACATCGATGTTCTCTGTAACGCCATATCCAAGTTCGAAATGTGCAGAGAGACCACCGTCGGTAAAGTCGGCAACGTCTCCAGACGGTATAGCATAACCAACACCAAAACCTAATTTAACTTGTGCCTCGGCACTTGTAAAACCTAATACTGCTATTGCAGCAAAAAATAAAACTTTTTTCATAATTGAATTTAAATTTATGTTGAATACCTTACTTATCAACTATCAGACCAAAAATTAAAACATCCCTGATTTGGTACTTAAGATAAACATATGCAATTCTTACTTGATTGATTTATTAATCTCTAGTAATCAATCTCTTAAGCATTACAGAAAAGCCCTTAAAAAATGCCTCTAGAGGTTTCTTATGTTTTAATCGAAGCTTCAAGACTATAAACTATTTATTCATTTATATATTCGCTTTATAACACTAAACAAAAAAGACGATCTATTTAGACCGCCTTCTTTAAAATATCATTTACAGTTTCTATTACTTTCCTCCGAAAGTAAATAACAATCCAATATTAAATGAAATATCATTTACAGAAGCCTCACCCGTTTTACCTGCACTTAAATATGCAGCATTCATATTAAGAACTCCATACTTAAATCCTAAAGCAGGACGAAATGCAAAGTTAGATGTGCTTGCCGCCAGCTCTGCTGAAGAACCATCTACTTCAATAGCTCCTATCGATGCAAGACCTAAACCAAGACTCCCGTAAGGTCTAAATCCTGATTCTGTAAAATAATAGCGTCCGTTTACCATATAAGTACCTACAGCAACGTTTCCTATCGATCCGCTAACTCCAGCTTCGTCAAGATCTGCTCCAACCAGGAAATCTCCTGTATAAAGGAAAGAGACATCAATATTCTCTGTAACGCCGTATCCAAGTTCAAAATGCGCAGAAATACCACCGTCTGTAAAGTCAGCAACATCTCCTGATGGTACTGCATAACCAACACCAAAACCAAGTTTAACCTGGGCGTTTGTAGCCGTTAATCCTAATAAAGCCACAGCAGTAAAAAGTAATAATTTTTTCATAATAGATTTTAGGTTTTATCGTTAAAGTGTACGAATATATCGATAAAAAACATTAATTAACAAATTTTTATGTAAAAAAATTATGGTTAAACCGTAATTGATTGATATTTAACTAATTAAAAAAGAGACCCTTAAGGGGTAGGAGATCCATATTAATCAATAAGTGCTGACAAAACTATTTAAACTTCGTCTATGTAGTTACACCAAAAACTGAAACAAATCTGGTTTATCATTAAGATAGTCACCGAAGAAATTAAGTGCTTTCATTCTTGAGATTAAAGGCTCGAGGTCTTTTTTATCTTTCAATTCTATACCAACTACTGCAGGGCCATTTTCTCTACTTGACTTTTTAGAGTATTCAAAATGAGTGATATCGTCATTAGGGCCTAATACTTCTCCCACAAATTGCTTTAGTGCCCCTGCCCGTTGCGGAAAACGAACGATGAAATAATGTTTCAAATCTGCATACAACAAAGCTCTCTCTTTGATCTCTGCAGTACGAGTGATATCGTTATTACTACCACTTACTATGCAAACTACATTTTTCCCTTTGATCTTTTCCTTATAAAACTCTAAAGCAGCCAGGGTTAAAGCTCCCGCCGGCTCTACTACTATGGCATCTCTATTATACAAATCAAGTATTGTCTGACACACTAGTCCTTCGGGAACAGTATACATATCTGATAAATATTCTTTGCAAATTTCAAAATTGAGATCCCCTACTTTTTGCACAGCGGCCCCATCGATAAATTTATCAATATCAAAAATTTCGGTGTTTTTATTTTTTTTAATAGAAGTAAGCATAGAAGGAGCTCCTTCAGGTTCAATACCAATAATTTTAGTTTTAGGCGATAAAGCTTTTAAAGCACCACACAATCCAGAAGCTAAACCACCACCACCGATCGCTACAAAAACATAATCAATAGGGATGTCTGCCTGTTTGAATATTTCAAGACCGATTGTGCCCTGACCTTCTATGGTTTTAGGGTCTTCAAAAGGGTGAACAAATGTTTTTCCTTCAGACTCACACATTTTCATTGCTGCTCTTGAAGAATCATCAAAAGTATCTCCCTCTAAAACGATATGAACGTGATCCCCTCCAAACATTTGCGTTTGAGCCACTTTTTGTTTAGGAGTCACCGAAGGCATGTAAATTGTACCCTTAATGCCCAAATGATTACAGGCAAAAGCCACGCCCTGCGCATGATTACCTGCACTGGCACAAACTACCCCTTTTTTTAATTCCTCATTGGATAGTGAACTTATCTTATTAAAAGCACCACGTATTTTGTATGAACGAACACGCTGAAGATCCTCTCTTTTGAGTAAGATATTGGCATCATATCTTCTAGAATACCGGATGCTATTCATCAATGGAGTTACCATAGCAACTTCTTTTATAGCAGAAGCCGCTTTCTGAATATCTTCTAATTCAGGAAAATAGGTGGTCGTAGCGGTACTCATAATTCCATTATCGTATTTATTAATTCTTTGTTAGCCTGGATCTATCAAAGCTCACACAATACACATCTCAAAACTTTAACAGATCCGGCTTAACAAAATTTAGTTGGTTTTTATATTTCTCAAAGTCAACTACCCCGGGGCAATCCCATAAGGCATCCAGCTGAAACACCTTTTTTTGATTTCGGGGCAAGCCCGGAGAATTAAACTCCAAGATGTGGATTAAACTATGGGTGTCATCGCCGTCATCGAAGCCCTTAACCTTGCTCCCACCGTTTCTATAGGATGATTTCTAAATGCAGCATTTACTTCAATCAATTTTGCATTATCAACCCCATTATCTTTTCCTTGATCAAAAGCTTTTCCAATAACATCGGTATCCATTTTTTTCATAAAATCTGCCAATAAAGGTTTACAAGCATGATCGAATAAATAACAGCCATATTCTGCAGTATCAGAAATCACGCGATTCATTTCAAACAACTTTTTGCGTGCAATAGTATTCGCAATAAGTGGTGTCTCGTGTAATGACTCATAATATGCTGATTCTTCAATAATTCCTGATTCTGTCATTGCTTCAAAAGCCAGTTCCACCCCAGCTCTAACCAAAGCCACCATCAAAACACCATGATCATAAAACTCCTGTTCTGAAATTGCAACGTCACCCGCAGGAGTTTTTTCAAATGCGGTTTCGCCGGTAGCAGCCCTCCATGACAATAGGTTTTTATCGTCATTGGCCCAATCTTCCATCATTGTTCTGGAAAAGTGACCGGTCATAATATCATCCATATGTTTCTGAAATAATGGCCGCATGATATTTTTTAACTCTTCAGATAGCTCATAAGCTTTTATTTTTGAAGGATTCGATAAACGATCCATCATATTAGTGATTCCCCCGTACTTCATCCCTTCGGTAATGGTTTCCCAACCGTATTGGATCAATTTTGAAGCATATCCGGCGTCAATTCCTTTTTCAATCATTTTATCAAAACATAAAATAGATCCTGTTTGCAGCAAACCACAGAGTATGGTTTGCTCTCCCATGAGATCAGACTTTACTTCGGCTACAAAAGAAGACTCTAACACCCCTGCTCTATTACCACCTGTTGCCACAGCATAAGCTTTGGCTTGATCTAATCCATGTCCCTGAGGATCGTTTTCAGGATGTACTGCGATTAAAGTAGGTACTCCAAACCCCCTCTTATACTCTTCTCTCACTTCAGATCCCGGACATTTAGGAGCAACCATGATTACCGTAAGATCATCTCTCACCTGCATTCCTTCTTCTACAATATTGAATCCATGAGAATAAGATAATGTAGCACCTTTTTTCATCAATGGCATTACTGTATTGACTACCTGAGTATGTTGCTTATCGGGTGTAAGATTAATCACTACATCGGCATCAGGAATCAATTCTTCATAAGTACCTACGTTAAAACCATTATCGGTAGCATTTTTATAGGATTGTCTTTTTTCGTTTATAGCTGCATCACGTAAAGCATATGAGATATCAAGTCCAGAATCTCTCATATTTAATCCTTGATTAAGGCCCTGAGCACCACATCCTACAATCACAATTTTTTTCCCTTTTAAGGCGTCAACACCTGCCGAAAATTCCTCGGCATTCATGAATCTACATTTTCCTAATTGCGTTAATTTATCTCTTAATGATAGCGTATTAAAATAATTTGCCATTTCCTTTTTTAATTTGTTACTATTTCCGATTGGAAATCTGATTTAATTTTGATTTTTGGTTGTTTATTTTTGGTGTTCCCTTCGACTGCACTTCGACAAGCTCAGTGTGACACCTCAGGGTCGGGCTATACACTTTATCTTTTATTTTTGACCCCTTCGGAGAACCTCAGGGGTCAAAAATAAAAGGATGCCGCTGCTATCCCTGCCTACCGTCAGGCAGGCCTTACACGGTTTCTATTGCAAATTTTTCAAGAATTGTGGATATGTGCATCTTTTCTTTAGTAACTGCTATCCGACCTGATCTGGTAAATTGCATTAATCCATAGGGTTCTAACTTATGATATAAAGCATCAACCTCTCTTCGCCTTCCCGTTTTTTCTAACACAAAAAACTCTGGAGTAACGGTAACTATATTTGCGTTGCTATTCTTTATAACATTTTGAATTTGACGCTCTTCGAAAAGTAATTTTGAGGCTACTTTGAACAATGCAGTTTCCTGGTAAATAATATCTTCTTCCTTGTGATAAAAAGCCCTGATCACCTCTATCTGTTTTTCAATTTGTCCCACAATCTTCTTTACTTGTTCTTCTGTTACTTTCACAGCGATTGTAAATCGAAAAACATCTTTGATTTCAGACTGAGAAGCCGTCATACTATCCAGATTAATATGACGCTTTAAAAAAATTGCAGATATTCTGTTAAGCAATCCTATATTATTTTCGGTGTATACCGATATTGTGAAATTCTCTTTTTCCATTATTTTAAATTATATGGATTCCAGCCTACGCCGGAATGACAAATTTTTATTATTCAAGTCTTATATCTGAAACCGATGCACCTGTTGGTATCATGGGGAATACATTATTTTCTTTTTCAACACATACTTCTAAAAAATAAGGTTCTTTGGAAGCTATCATTTCTGCTATTGCGTCTTGCAAATCCTCTCGTTTAGCTACTCTTTTTGCTTGTATGTGGTATCCTTTTGCGATGGTCACAAAATCAGGATTCACCATTTCTGTAGAAGCATAACGTTTATCAAAAAATAACTGTTGCCATTGGCGTACCATTCCTAAAAAATCATTGTTAAGCACCACAATTTTCACAGGGACTCTAGTCTGAAATATGGTTCCCAATTCCTGTATAGTCATTTGGTATCCACCATCGCCAATGATGGCAACCACTTCACGCTCTGGAGCTCCCATTTTGGCACCAATAGCGGCTGGCAGTGCAAATCCCATCGTTCCCAGACCACCAGAAGTGACGTTACTTTTTGATTTGGTAAATTCTGCATATCGACAGGCAATCATTTGATGTTGCCCCACATCAGACACAATTACTGCATCTCCCTTCGTTTCTTCATTAATACCTCTAAGAACTTCTCCCATAGACAAACCTTCTTTGGTAGGATGTAATTCTTCTTTGATTACTTTATCAAATTCTATTTCATCATGATCTTTGAATTCTTGCACCCATACTTCATAAGCATCAGATTTCACTAAAGGTAGTATCTGATTAAGTGTATTCTTGACATTGCCCATTACCGCCACATCTGCCTTAACATTCTTATTCACCTCTGCAGGATCGATTTCAAAATGAACAATTTTTGCTTGCTTTGCATAGGTTTGTAAATTTCCAGTAACGCGATCATCAAACCGCATTCCTATGGCTAATAGCAGATCACATTTGTTTGTTAACATATTTGGACCATAGTTACCATGCATCCCCACCATCCCCACATTAAGTGGGTGCGAGGTTGGCAAGGCCGAAAGCCCAAGTATTGTCCATGCGGCTGGAATTCCGGACTTTTCTACAAAGCGTTTCAATTCTTCTTCTGCTTCACCTAAAATTACTCCCTGTCCAAAAACAATCATAGGTTTTTTAGCTTTGTTGATCAATACTGCAGCTTCTTCTAAACTTTTTGGATCAGTTTCTGGCACTGGTACATAACTTCTTATACCTTTACATGTTGAATACTTAAAATCTAGTTCTCCAAACTGCGCATCTTTGGTAATATCTATTAAAACGGGGCCCGGGCGCCCAGAACGTGCTATATAAAATGCTTTAGCCAATATGGTGGGGATATCTTCCGCTTTGGTAACCTGATGATTCCACTTCGTGATTGGCGTTGAGATCCCAATAATATCAGTTTCCTGAAATGCATCAGAACCTAACAAATGTGAGCCAACCTGACCTGTTATACAAACCATGGGTGTAGAATCGATTTGAGCATCTGCAATCCCGGTTACGAAATTAGTAGCTCCAGGACCCGAAGTCGCTATTGCAACACCAACTTTACCGCTTGTACGTGCGTATCCCTGAGCCGCATGCGTAGCACCTTGCTCATGTCGAGTGAGTACGTGATGCAATTGATCCCTAAATTTATACAACTCATCATACACCGGCATAATGGCACCTCCAGGATATCCATAAACCAGGTCTACACCCTCTGCCAAAAGGCATCGGATTACAGCTTCTGCTCCGGTGATTTTTTTTGTCACTGCTTTTGTTTCTTTTTTTATCGTTTGCGTTTGTGTTTCCATACGCTTTTTTTAGAAATTCAGACATCTAAAAATTAGATGCTAGATTTTATTAGATTCCTGCCTACATTTCGACAAGCTCGATGCATCTTGCAGGAATGACAATCGTTGAAATCAATGCTAAGCATTGAAGTTCTATTAAAATTCATCGGTTACACATCCTTCTGATGCTGATGATACTGTCTTGGCATATTTATATAATACTCCTCTACTAAATTTTAGTTTTGGTTGTACCCATTTGGTTTTTCTTCTCTCAATTTCCTCCTCATCAATAGTTACTGTAATAGAATTTGTTTCTGCATCGATAGTAATCATATCTCCATCTTCTACGAGGCCAATCAATCCACCTTCTTGAGCTTCTGGCGTAATGTGTCCAACTACAAATCCGTGTGTTCCTCCAGAAAACCTTCCATCGGTTATCAGAGCGACATCTTTTCCTAAACCAGCTCCCATAATCGCAGCAGTAGGCTTGAGCATTTCTGGCATTCCCGGACCACCCTTAGGCCCCTCATATCGTATGACGACCACGTCTCCCTTTTGCACTTTCCCATCTTTAATACCATCATTTGCTGCATACTCGCCATCAAACACTTTTGCTTTTCCTTGAAAACGCAATCCTTCTTTACCCGTTATTTTTGCAACGCAACCCTCTTTGGCCAAGTTTCCGAATAGTATTCTCAAATGACCTGTCTTTTTAATAGGATTCTCGAGAGGTTTTATGACGTCCTGACCTTCAGTAAGATCTGGGACATCTAATAGATTTTCTGCCAATGTTTTTCCGGTAACGGTTAAACAATCTCCATGAAGCAGGCCCTTCTTTAATAAATATTTCAATACCGCAGGAATTCCTCCCACTTCGTGTACATCTTCCATCAAGTATTTTCCGCTAGGCTTTAGATCAGCAAGAAAAGGAGTTTCATCACTAATTCTTTGAAAATCTGCCAATGTAAATTCTACATCTGCTGCTCTGGCAATTGCCAGGAAGTGTAATACCGCATTGGTAGACCCTCCAAGAACGGTAACCAATCGTATTGCATTTTCTAAAGATTTTTTGGTAACAATATCTTTAGGTTTAATATCTCTTTCTAAAAGTAACCGCATGGCTCGACCTGCCGCTATACTTTCTTCTTCCTTATTTTTACTTATTGCAGGATTTGAAGAGTTATAAGGTAACGCCATCCCTAAAGCCTCGATAGCAGAAGCCATCGTATTTGCAGTATACATTCCACCACATGCACCAGCACCCGGACACGCTTTTTCTATAACACTTTTATATTCCTTTTGAGTAATTGTACCCGCCACTTTTTCACCCCAGGCTTCAAAAGCTGAAACGACGTCCAATTTTTTTCCTTCATGACATCCAGAAGCGATGGTACCACCATACACTAAAATAGAAGGACGATTTAATCGCAGCATTGCCATCAAAGCACCTGGCATATTTTTGTCACAGCCAACCACCGTTACCATTCCGTCATACGACATGGCTTGCACTACAGTTTCCATAGAATCGGCGATCACATCTCTAGACGGGAGCGAAAAACGCATTCCCGGAGTACCCATCGAAATCCCATCACTTACTCCTATTGTATTAAAAATCAATCCGACTACTTCCTCTTCTTGAGTTCCTTTTTTTACCAATTTTGCCAAATCGTTAAGGTGCATATTACAAGGATTGCCCTCATAGCCTGTACTGGCAATTCCTACTAGGGGTTTGTTGAAATCTTCATCGGTAAGCCCAATGGCGTGTAACATTGCCTGAGCTGCCGGTTGCGTATCATCTTGAGTAACTTGTTTACTGTATTTATTTATACTCATTCGTTCTGAATATATATTTTTATTGAACTCATTTTTACTCGATAATCGAGATTTAAATGCTCCGTGGCTTGCCGTGAAATCAAAATTAATTTCCAACCGATGCCTCATGGGCTTGCCCCGGGGTAGTTTACTTTTTGTTATTGAACAAAAACGAATTCATAATTATTTAAAATTTTAACTATTTTTTTGGGATATCAACAATTAAAAATCATAGTCTAGGATAAAATTATTTTGTTATGTTTAAAAGTTTGAATATTATTCAACCTCCTTACAACATCCAATACCACTTTAAAAAATTTTAATTATTGATTTACAGACACTTACAATCATTCTATTTACAATCACTATTTGTTAATTTTTCTAAAACATTCATTTTTTTGTAAAAAAAATCCCTTCAAAAACTTGAAGGGATTCATTTATAAAGATTACATCAATATCCCTTCTTTATGGTGAGCTAATCACCACAATACTAATGACATTGATAATTATGTTTTTTAATCTATTCATTTTTTAGTCTAACAATAAAAGGTCCCTTTGTTTCTACAAAGGGACCTTTTATCTTTTGTGATCAAAAATATCCCTTTATTGAAGTGAAATAATCACTGCAATATTAATGACATTTATGATATTTGTATTTGTCGTATTCATTTGTGAATTCGAATATAGAAAAAATTATTCATTTGCTTCAGTTATTATTAAAAACTTTTCGCATAATAAGTAGATCCTGCCCTTCGGCAGGATGATTTCAACCAACTATTTTGAATGCGCTATTCTAGCTTTTCAAAATAGGGCTTCAATCAATTTTAATAAGGTTGTGCCTCATACAATGGATAACCAACCCTACTCTTGTTTTTACTTCCAGTTTTTTAAAAACCGCCTCTCGATAATTTTCTATCGTCTTTGGACTTAGTCCCATTTCTCCTGCAATATCTTTATAGGTAAGTTCTGTACATGCATACTTTAGGAACTTCCACTCCCTCTCTGTTAGTTTTTCATGAAGATTTCGCTTGGGCTGTCCATCTTCTGCATGACGTAATGCACTTTCTATTTTGCCCGAGTAATAAAACCCCTGCTCGATGACCATTTTCATGGCAAATTCAAAATTTTCAGGATGGATATCTTTAAGTAAATATCCCTTTGCACCCCCTCTAAGCATTTTGATGATGGTATCCTCGTCATCTTCCATAGTTAACGCCAATACCTTTTGCTCTGGCCGATGCTCTTTGAGCCATTGCATCGTTTGTATCCCATCCATC
This sequence comes from Aquimarina celericrescens, assembly GCF_042682765.1. NCBI lineage: Bacteria > Pseudomonadati > Bacteroidota > Flavobacteriia > Flavobacteriales > Flavobacteriaceae > Aquimarina > Aquimarina celericrescens. The sequence continues at coordinate 232,547 of NZ_JBHUHY010000016.1, forward strand.
ACAGGCATTTTTACATCTAATAGAATGAGGTCCGGCACCCTCCGCTTATGCATATAATATTGCGTAAGCTCTTTTCCATTTTTTAAAATAGCCAGAACTTCGTACTCCTCGAGTTTAGAAATTAAGCTTTCTAGTGATTGCGCAAATAGCAGATGGTCATCAACAATAACAATAGTCTTTTTCTTCATCATGTACCCTTTATAATCAAACTTTATTTTTTACCGGATAAGATAATACTATCGAAACTCCTTTTCCGGGAGCTGATTGGTAATCAAAACCCGCCTTTACCAATGCAGCACGACTTTTCATATTCAACAATCCTGAATTGGCCTGTACCGATTTCATATCAAATCCAACACCGTCGTCCTCTACTTTTATATTCAACCTATCAGGAGCATATACTAGTGCTACATGAAGATGAGATGCCTCTGCATGCTTTATGGTATTAGAGAAAAATTCCTGAATAATACGATACAAAATAATCTCATCTTTTGGATCGATATAAAATTCTTCTCCGGTAATAGAAAGTTCTGTTTTTAAAAAACGTAGTTTTTCAAATCTTTCTAACTCTACCTGTATTGATTTCTCCAGACCTATATTATGAATTACTTCATTATTTAAAGTTTTGGATAAATTACGAATTTCCTGAAGACTATCTCCTACCAATTTACGAACGTCCTGCAAGGATTCTGATGCGGTGTCATCGATTGTAGTGCCCATAATGTTAATTTGCATTACGGCAGTAGACAATAGTTGCCCAATATTATCATGTAACTCCCAACTCACGTTTTTAAGAGTTTGTTCTTGTATTTCGATACGGGATTTGAATATTTCATCCTCAAAGCGCTGTTCTGCTTTAAGTTTTTCGAGAAGTAATTTGTTTTTTCGACGTTGAAAGGCCATAAAAAAAATGATACCGAAAATCAAAAACAGCAAAATAATAACTACAAAATAGATAACTAATAAGATTTCTTCTTTTTCAAGCATATAATAAAACCTATTGTATAGCAAGTATACATAAAAATATTAGCAGTAGTAAGAATAAGGTCATAAACCTTTACAAACTCAGGACTTTTCGCATTACTGTAATATTTTGAGTAAATAAGAATGGGAGCTACACTCAAATGAAAAATTAAAGCACCGATACCAATGTAGAATGGAATTATTTTATAGAAGTTTAAAATTTTTTCACTTTGCAACATTTGAAAAAAGAAACTTGCTATAATTATTAGAAGAATCAAAGAACCTAAAGAAAAATTTATAGAAGAAACTTCTGTTGAAAAATCCACAAAAAAAATAAGGCTCAAAATTAAATAAATAACGAAAGAAGACACAGCAATCATGGCCATCTTCCTTATTTTCTGCCTTTCTATAAAAGAAATAAAAAATATCATATAAAATGAGAAGCTTACGATATCGTAGAGGTTATAAATCCAGATATTTTCTTCAAAAATACTATTTCTTAGAAAAGCGAGAGATTCGTAAATCTCTACACCATAAGGAAGCCAAGCAAAAATTAATTCAAAAAAAACTGTAAACCAAAGAAAATAAACCAAATACCGAGAATGATTACTACCTCGGCATTTGATTAAGAAAATTGTTCCAGACACTGCTGCCACAATCTCAAAAAAATTAATTATAAGCTGATAATACATTAATAAATATGTGGAGGTTTACCACTTCCACCTCTATTATAAGGCTCGATATCATAATTATTAGGAGCACTATCGCCATCTTTACCCAAACCTCCGGCGGGAGCTCCTGTGGGTGCTAAAAATAATGTAGAATACCCTCTGTTCATTTTACATTTTTCTTTTGGATATGCTCCAAAATAAATTCGTATTCCAGGATTATCGATACCTTGTTTTCTGGACTGTTTTTTTACATATTTCAGATATTCCTGCAGTTCCTCTACACTCCACCAAAACTCTCTCGTATCCTCAAAGCCAATACATTTATCAATTTCAGGAGTACGGGTATCACACCATGACTTCTGTAATTCTTTTGCCTCCTCTTTACTAATACATTTTTTGGGTCGTTTTTTTCCCATAACATTTTACTTTTTTACGTTAACTAGCGCTAATATTACCAAAAAACAAGGTGCTACACAAATATGAAGACCCTTTTCGATTCCATTTTACGGCAAAACCGTATATTTAATTAATTGATTATCAACGATTTGAATATTATCCCAAATTTTTGAAAAAATTAACAAAAGGGGATTTTCCCCCTGTAACACATGGGGGTTTTCCCCCTGGTCGAATTTTTGTATTATTTTTCTTACGACTATTCTTCAAAATCATCACTTAATCTGAATTGAAATTTTTCCTGAACTCTCTTTTGAGCTATGGTATTAATTGACTCTTTACTTAATTGCAAAATCCTAGGGTATCCACCTGTGGTTTGACAATCTCGCATTAATACAATAAGTTTACCCGAAGGAGTTAACTGAACCGTACCTGGGAGCACCGGAGAAGTTAACATAGAAGGAAGACTGTTTGGTAATACCTCTTCTAATTGAATAGCCATACGATTGCTGGCACCCGATATGGTAAAATATGAATTGAATAGCAGATCTCTTTGTTTATGATCCAACTGGTCAAATTCGGGACCTTTGTATACTACTAGTTTTTTAGTACCTTGAAAAGGTGAATGAGAAGATACAGTAGAAAACTGCTCGGTAAATATGTTAACCGTTGTATAGTTGATTTCATCATCTTTCTTTAATACATCTTTGGGCGTAACCTCTTTAAAGAAAGATCGACTATTCAGCACAATTTCTGATTGAAACCCATGTTTGATTCCTACATATCCGTATTTTGAATTCTTACAAAATTTTATTGTTAAAACATCCATAGCATTTACTCTAATCTGACGATTCATCAAAACTTTTTCACTATTCAAAAAACAATCTGTAGCAGCTCCTGTAACACATATAATTGTGGGTTCATCAAATTGTAAAACAGGAGGTTGAAAAACCCATTCGATGCACGCGTCATTCTGATGGTTTCCTAAAAGTGCATTTGATAAATAATAAGAATTTTGATCCATTGCCCCGCTAAAAGGAACTCCGTATTCTGCGAAACCAAAACGTCCTTCATCCTGAATTGTTGAAAACAAACCTGATGCTATAATTTTTACTTTCCCCATTATAAATACATAGGTTCTGGAAAATAACCTGTGTTTAAAACAGCAGCACTTATATCGTTATATTCTTTCTCTGTTATCGACATAAATTGCACGCTGTCATTAGGCATAACATGACAAGGAATATTAAGATTTGAGTCAAAAAAATTGAGTGGACATTTACCAATTACATGCCATCCGCCTGGGCTGTCTAAAGGATATATTCCTGTTTGATTTCCACCGATAGCAACAGAGCCTTTTTTAACTTCTAAAGACGGAGTGCTTTTTCTAGGTAAACATAATCTATCATCTAAACCACCTAGATAACAAAACCCTGGTAAAAAACCCAAAAAATATACTTTATATATCGCAACAGTGTGTAAGGAAATTACCTCATCTACAGTAAGTGATTTTGCTTTTGAGAATAACTCCAAATCAGGCGCAAGAGTAGGAGAATAACAAACGGGAATTTTCCACAGTCTACTTTTTATTTCTTTTGATTCAAAACTATTAGAATAGAGTGATTTTAATACCGAAACGGTCTCATAGACGTTTTCTATAGTAGATCCATAATAAATTAATATCGAGTTATATGCAGTAATTATTTCAACAATTTCTTTAATACATTCATTTTCGATAATTTTTTTATAAAAAAGTAAATCCTGCAATATATTTTCATCTATTTTTGATGGCCATTCGATCAAAATTGCATTTTCTGAGTACCTTTTGTATTTTAACTTGTACTTCATAAAACTACTTAAAATTCAAATTTAAATCAGAAAATTTTTGATCCAAATACCGTAAAATAGCAACAGATTTTGGATTATCCCCATGCACACAAATTGTATCAAAAACAATCGTGAGCTCCTTCCCTTTTTTTATTTTTACTTTACCTTCAGAAAGCATCTTAAAAACATGATCAAAAACCTCTTCCGGATCTGTGATCACGGCATCATTTTCGGAACGTGAAACTAATGTCAAATCTTCATTGTAATTACGATCGGCAAAAGCTTCATATTTCACATCTAATCTGCCATCACAAAGATAAGATAATATTGAGTCTTTTGCCGTGACTATATACAAACTTTTATCGACATTTAATACAGCATCAATAACTGCCAAAGCTACCTCCTTACTTTTAATCGCATCATTATAAAGTGCTCCATGCGGTTTAACATGATGTAATTTACCTCCTAATTTTTCAGTATAATATTTTACTAATTGAATTTGACCGGTAATGGTTTTTACCAAATCTTCATACTTCATTTTTACACTAAGCCTTCCAAAGTTTTCTCTATCGGGATACGAAGGATGTGCTCCTATCTTTACTTTGTACTTAAGGGCCAAATTGATCGTATCTTGGATTACTTGTTCATTTCCTGCATGGCTTCCGCAAGAAATATTACACCAGGAAATATAAGGCATAATTTGAGCATCGAAGCCTGCCTCTTCTCCAACATCTGCATTAAGAATTATTTTATTCATATTCCTACATATGATGTGATTTATTCTTACAAGTTAAGTATTACTTTCCAAATACTTCTGGCTCCAAGAAAAATTGTGACCAAGAGTATTATAATTCCTATGACATTTTGGATACGTGAATTGGTATATCTGCCTAATAATTTCTTCTTGTTCATCACCCATAAAAGAAAGCCGGCAATAATTGGTAATAAAAGTCCATTGGCAACTTGAGCAAATTGAATGATCTCTATTGGTTTTATGCCTAGTGAGGAGAATACTACTCCGAGTAAAAGAATAAACATCCACACTGCCCTGAATTTTTTACTTTTTAAGCCTCCTTGCCATCCCATGCATCCTTTTACCACATAAGCAGTTGCTAATGGTGCGGTAATTGCAGATGTAATACCGGCAGCAAAAAGCCCTAGAGAGAGCACATATTTTGCTCCTGCACCGAAAACAGGTTCCAAACTTTTTGCCAGGTCTGCCGCACTGTTTACTTCGATATTCTGTATAGCTGCTCCTGCGATAATAATAGCCATAGACATCAGCCCTCCTATTGCTATAGCAATGATAGTATCTCTCTGAGCCAAAGGCAATTCTTCTGGGGTATTCCACTTTTCTTTTACCAAAGAAGCATGAAGAAATAAATTATAAGGAACAACGGTAGTTCCTATTAATCCAATAACCATAAAAAGTTTATCTGATTCAATATGAGGAACAAAACCTTTAATCACCATAGCTAGATCAGGTTTGGTAACTATTGCCGTTACTATAAAAGCAATACTCATACATAAGACAATTAGAACCAGACTACGTTCTAATATTTTATAACTACCCATGTACAAAATAAGAAAAGCGAAAAAGCCAATAATTACACTTACATAATTAATCGTAAGCCCCCCTACGTTTACATTTGGAGTATCAATGATGGTTGATAATCCAAGTACTCCTCCACTTATGTTACCTGCCTCATAGGCAGCATTTCCAATAAAAATTGCCGATATAACTAGTGCAACAAGAACAAACCGAACTATTTTATTTTCAAATTGAGAGGTCAACACCTCACTTAATCCATTTTGAGTTACGACTCCTAGACGTGCTGACATTTCTTGCAAAACCATACAAGCAATAATTGATAGTGCCAATGCCCATAACAGTGTAAAACCGAATTGCACTCCCGCCAAAGTGCATACAGTTACTGTACCCGGACCTATAAATGCTGCAGTAACTAGTGTGCCAGGACCAATACTAGAAAGCCATTTTTTCATAAGAATATATGTGTATTCCTAAAAATATTGATTTCTAATAGGACAGTAGATGAATTGTTAATAAGAACAGGAAATAGTTCATAAAATTTGAATGAGTACACAGTTTTCCCGTTTTTATAATTAAAAAGGGCATGAATTTTTCATACCCTAATTAAAGAACTCTTCTTGACTTTTTCTTTTTACTACATTTTTACTTCTGAAAATTTAACTTCATTAGCTTCTTTATTCAACATTAATACTTCATCAAACCCTGCATTCTTGAACTGCTCAAACTGAGTCGCCGCATCACCAACGACCAAATAAGCCATTTTAGACGCATCGAGATATCGGTTAGCAAGCGCTTTATGTTGCTCTAAAGTCATATTACGGATTATATCCTCCTGATCGGCAATAAAGTTAGGATCCAAATCATATTTGTTGATTTCATGAAGCATCCATAATAATGCCCCTTGAGTTTCAAATTTACGTGCATTAGATTTTATTAATGCATTTTTGGTAAACTCTAAATCCTCTTCAGAAATACCCTCTTGATATTTTGTGATTTCATCTTTGAAGATTTTGACAGATTCGAACGTAGTATTGGTTCTAACACTAGACGAAGCTGTAAATGTTCCTGGTATTTTAAAATCACTAAATCCAGATCTTGCACCGTATGTATACCCTTTTTCTTCTCTAAGAATTAGATTCAAGTTCCCAGAAAAGGATCCCCCCAGTTTATAATTCATAACAGTAGCCGGAAAGTAATCTTCGTGAGTTCTGGAAATAGCAATATTTCCTATATTTATTACCGATTGCTTCGCATTTGGAATATCTACAAAATATAAGGATGACTTATCTCTATTGTTTACGATTTTATATTCAGGAATAGTAACTTCTTTACTAGCCCAGGCACGTTCTAAATCTTTTAATACGGCTAGTACTTTGTCTTTATCAAGATCACCTACCACCTGAAACTTACTTATAGAAGGAGAAAAATTATTTTCATAAAATTTCTTGAGATCATTGATGGTAATCGCTACTACTGATTCTATAGTCCCTACAGTTGGATAAGCAAACATGTGCTCTTCGCCATAAAGCACTTTATTATATACATTTCTTGCAACTACATTAGGATTAGCATCGGACCTTTTTATTTCATTAATGGTCTTTGTTTTAATTCTACCAAACTCTTCTTCATCCCATCTTGGTTCCATTAGAATTTCTTCAACCAGGTCTACAGTTTTCTCAAAATTACGCACCAGCGTGTTACCTTGAATAATAATTGCTTCTCTGGTCGTATACATATTAATTGAAGCTCCTAGTAGTTCTATTTCTTCTTCTAATTGCTCTGGAGTTTTAGTCGCTGTCCCTTCCATCATGATATCCGTCATAAGGTTAGCAACCCCAACTTTATCAAAAGAATCTAATAGTTGTCCTCCTTCTATTACCAAACTAAAGTTCACCAGAGGTAGTTCATTGTGCTCTATACCATACACTCTAATTCCGTTGGACAGTGTTGTATTCCAGGAATTTGGAATATTTAATTTAGGAGATTCTCCTTGTACTGGTTCAATAGTACGATCAAATGCTGATGGAGTTTTTTGAATTTCTTCTTCTGCATCAATTACAGCAGTTTCAACATTTTCCTTTATCTCTTCTTCTACAACTGCTGCCTTTTTTGAGTCTTTTGCTATCAAATCTGTCTTTCCTTTTGGCACAAAACTAGTAATTACATAGGGTTTATCTTTTATGTATTTATTATACACTCTAAGAACATCGTCTTTGGATACCGCTTTAATATTTTCGATATCCTTCGCTATAAAACTTGGATCACCCGCAAATTCATTATACTGTGCCAACTGGAAAGATTTTCCTAAAACACTACTTATCCCATTATAGAAATCAGTCTCTAAACCAGCTTTAATTCTTTCTATATCGGTATCTGTAATTCCTTCCTCTTCAAACTTTTTAAATGCTTCAAAAACACCAGCTTCAATATCTGACAAACTTTTCCCATCATTTGCTGTAATATTTATCCTAAATTTCCCAGCCAACTCCATAGATCGATTCCATGCATTAGTATCAGAAGTCAGTTCTTTTTCTTTTACCAGCACTTTATACAAAGGAGCTTTTTTTCCTTCTGCCAATAATTCTGCCAAAAAATCCAGAGCATACGCATCTTTTGTGAACTGCTCTACTGTAGGCCATACCATATTTAATTGAGCCGTAGTAGCAAAATTGTCTTCATGATAAAATCTTTTGGTTTCTGATAATTGAACATTTTGTACCGGAAGTTTCTCTACGGGTTGACGCTTTTTGATCTCTCCAAAATATTTCTGAATCATCTTTTTGGCTTCATCGATTTCAAAATCACCTGCCAGTACCAAAGTAGCATTATTTGGACCATAATATTTATCGTAAAACTCCTTCACATCTTCAACAGTAGCATTTTGCAAATCTACCAGCTCCCCTATTACCTGCCAATTATACGGATGCCCTTCAGGAAAGATATTCTTATCTATTACCCAGTTGGTATGCCCGTATGGTCTATTATCCACTCGCTGTCTTTTTTCGTTTTGAACAACTTCTTGTTGGTTCTGAAAAGCACTTTTGGTAACGGTATTGATCAAGAAACCCATTCTATCAGACTCTAGCCACATCACCATTTCCATTGCGTTCTTAGGAACAACTTCATAATATATTGTTCCATCTTGCCATGTCCCGCCATTTAGTGTACCTCCTGCATCCTGAATTTTCTTAAAAAACTGATCTTGACCAACATTTTCAGATTCCTGAAACAGCATGTGTTCAAATAAATGAGCAAATCCTGTTCTTCCTGTTTTTTCTCTATTGGAGCCTACTCCATATTGGATTGCCAGAGATACAATTGGATCGGATTTGTCTTGATGCAATACCACTTCAAGTCCATTTTCTAATTTATACTTTTCAAAATCAATAGATAATTGACCTTCTTCTGTTGCTGTTTCTGAATTAGATTCCTTTTTACAAGAAACGAACCCTAAAAACATTGTGAACAGAAATACCGCAAGTATTTTTGACATTTTTGTATACATATTTTGGTTTTTTGATTAAGAAATTAAATGTAACTCATGCTTCTGATTATTTATATTGAATGAATACTAAAAAAAAGTTAAAAACTCTTTTGCCATAAAACAAAATTTTATCCCAACCACCCATCTCGATCAAGGCTTCTATATTGTATCGCTTCAGATATATGATCTCCATTTATATTTCTTGAGCTTTCGAGATCTGCGATGGTTCGTGAAACTTTTAGAATTCGATCATATGCTCTGGCAGAAAGATTTAAGCGTTCCATTGCTGTTTTAAGCAATTTTTTTGAGTCTGAATCTAGTTTACAAAACTCGCGTAACTGTTTTACACCCATTTGCGCATTATAATGTAAATTTGACATCTCAGAAAATCTTTTAGTTTGAATATCTCTAGCTGCTATAACTCTTTTTCTAATTTCAACACTGGATTCGCCTCTTCTTTCTTCGCTTAGCTTATCAAAAGGAACTGGTGTGACTTCAACATGAATATCTATTCTATCTAATAAGGGACCCGAGATCTTACTTAGATAGCGTTGCATCTCTGCCGGTGACGACGTAACAGGAGCATCTGGATCATTAAAGTACCCTCCGGGACTGGGGTTCATACTAGCTACCAGCATAAAACTTGAAGGATAAGTAACCGTAAACTTAGCTCTAGAAATAGTCACCTCCCTGTCTTCAAGAGGTTGACGCATTACCTCCAGAACTTCTCTTTTAAATTCTGGTAATTCATCTAGAAACAATACTCCATTGTGAGATAATGAAATTTCGCCTGGTTGAGGATAACTCCCGCCCCCTACCAATGCTACATTCGATATCGTGTGATGAGGACTCCTAAATGGTCGTTGTGCCATAAGTCCAATATTATCTTTAATACGTCCAACTACACTATGTATTTTAGTAGTTTCAAGTGCTTCTTGCAGCGACATAGGTGGTAAAATACTAGGTAATCTTTTACTAAGCATTGTTTTTCCACTTCCAGGAGGACCAACCAGGATTATATTGTGCCCGCCAGCTGCAGCGATTTCCATACAGCGTTTTATACTTTCTTGTCCCTTTACATCAGCAAAATCAAACTCGGGATTATCAAGTGCTGCATAAAACTCTTCCCTGGTATCTACCCTCGTTTTTTCTAATTTGTTTTTACCATCAAAATAGTCTATAACTTCTTTGATGTTTTCTACCCCAAATACTTCAAGATTATCAACAATAGCCGCTTCTTTTGCATTTTGTTTTGGAAGAATAAAACCTTTAAAACCCTCTTCACGTGCTTTAATGGCGATTGGTAACGCTCCTTTAATAGGCTGCAAACTTCCATCTAAGGACAATTCGCCCATAATCAGATATTCAGAAACCTTTTCTCTTTTAATCTGTGAACTAGCCGCCAGAATCCCAAGTGCCAGGGTGAGATCGTATGCAGAACCTTCTTTTCTCAGATCTGCAGGTGCCATATTAATTGTAATTTTCTTTCCCGGTAATTTATACCCATTATTCTGTAAAGCAGCCGCTATTCTATAACTACTCTCTTTGATAGCATTATCAGGTAATCCAACAAGATGATATCCAATTCCTTTATTAATATTAACCTCGACGGTTATAGTTGTTGCTTCAACACCAAAGACAGCGCTCCCAAAAACTTTAATTAGCATATTCAAAATTTTATATATGCGCAAAAATAGGTCTGGCGAGTTTCATTTTTTGAAACTCAGTTTTTGTTTGCCATATTTTAAGAAAAAAACCTGAAAATATTAAGTATTTTCAGGTTCATAAGATCAGACCTATGACTATATCACGTATGAAAGATGTTAAAAGCTTAGGTCCTACTTTTCTGCATAAATCACATAACAAACAATCTATACAACTACTTCTTCCTTCATTTGAAACAGTTTTTCGTTCAAAAATCTTAAAGTGGGTATTTTATCTTTGGTATCCACCAAAATTGAAATATTATTATTACTCCCCCCGTAGGAAACCATCCTCACCGGAATGTAATTTAATATCTCAAAAAGTTTATATGAGTTTTTATCATTAATAACTGATTCTCCCACAATACAAATAATACTATGATCTGGTTCTACCGTTATCTCTGCATATTTTTCTATTTCATTTACAATTTTATCCAGGTTTACAGTATTATCAATAGTAAGTGATATTGCTATTTCAGAGGTAGTAATCATATCTATAGAGGTCTGAAAATTATCAAAAACTTCAAAAATCCTTCTTAGATAACCATGAGCCATTAACATCCTGTTAGATTTGATTTTTATTGCGGTAATTCCATCTTTTGCCGAAATTGCTTTAAGACCTTTTTTATGGGTTTTATTAGATATTATAGTTCCTGATGCTTCGGGATCAAAAGTGTTCTTCAAGAGTACAGGAATGTTTTTATCAACAACGGGAGACACTGTTTGAGGATGAAGAATTTTAGCCCCAAAATAAGCAAGTTCTGCAGCTTCATTATAGGTTAGATGAGCGATGGGCTGTGTTTCATCAACATATCTTGGATCATTATTATGCAGACCATTTATATCTGTCCAGATCTGTATCTCTGAAGCATTTAAAGCTGAACCAATGATAGTGGCCGTATAGTCACTACCCCCTCTCTTTAAATGACTTATTCGACCATCACTATCTCGACATACAAAACCTTGGGTTATATATATTGAAGACTGAATACTATTTTCCAAAACTTTTTCTAGTTTATTCTGAACCTTTTCTATATTAGGGTTTTCAACGGAATCGATATACATAAATTCTTTTGCATCCAACAATACATTGGCTACTCCGATAAAGTTGAGATAGCCTGAAAAAATATAGGTAAGAAGAGTTTCTCCATAAGTAATAATCCTAGAGTTAATGATCTCAGAATATTCCTGGCTAGATACATCAAACATTTCAGTGATTATAGCAGACAGTCCCTTTTTAAGAGCGTTTCTGGTTTCCTGATCTCCTATTAAAGCATCGATAACGTCAATGTGTTTATTTTCAAGTCTATTCAGATTTCTGGTTATAGCCTCAGTATCGTTAAATTTAATATTCTCTACCAGACGGACCAGTTGATCTGTTACCCCAGACATCGCAGAGCATACCACAATTTTATTCTCCTGATCAGAAATAAGAATTTCCTTAACCTTATTTAGATTTTCAACAGATCCAACCGACGTTCCCCCAAACTTTAAAATTTTCATTAATCTCTTTTTTTAAATTGTTTTAACAGTACATAAGTAGTTAATTATATACAAATAATAAATATTTTAAACTAAATTTTATAAATTTGAACTTTATGTTAAATATATAACAATGAAAACTATCACTGACTGTGTGCACAATATCTTAAGGCATCAACCTTTTTTAGAAGATGCTTTATCTCGAGATATTATCAATTTCAGTTCTTTGGCCATAGACTTAAGGCCACAGGTAGAAAAAATTATGAGAAAACCCGTGAAACCAGGTTCTATAGTCATGGCTCTAAGGCGCTATCACCCGAAGCAAATTAAACATATAGACAATCTTAGAAATTTAGGGGATATTGTTGTGAGATCGGGAATAACGGAATATACCTTTCTAAACTCCAATACGATATTAACTAGTCAATCTAACTTACTAAATAGTGTAAAAAATGAAACCAAAGCCTACTTTACCTATTCAAGTAATTTTCAGGAAAGTAATATATTGGTAACTTCATCTCTTAAAGATATTGTAGAAAAGCATTTTAAGAATGAAACATGTATATCTGTTGCAGATAATCTATCCTCTATGTCGATTGCACTACCAGAAGATAACTCTAAAGTGATTGGTTTATATTTTTACATTTTTAGACTACTAGCCTATGAAGGAATTCCTGTTTTCGAAGTCATATCCACTTCTAACTATTTTACATTATTTCTGGAAAAAGAGCATGTAAATCAAGCTTTTTTACTCATGAATGAAATCAAGGAAAATCGATAAATAAGGAATAATAAAAAAACCTGCATTACTGCAGGTTTTTTTACTATTGTTTTCGCTGATATTACCATATTTGCACTCTCTTCTCTGGAGCCAAATACATTTTATCACCTTCTTTAATGTCGAACGCATCATAAAACGCCTGGACATTTAACAATGGTTGAATAGCTCTTGTCGTACCAGGAGAGTGTGGATCTGTTTTGATTTGAGTTCTTAACGCATCCTCTCTAATTTTTGTTCTCCATACAGTAGCCCATGACATAAAGAAACGTTGCTCAGGTGTGAATCCATCAATATTTTCTGGTCTTCCATTCTCGGCTAAATGTAATTGTAACCCATCATAAGCACCTAATACGCCTCCTAGATCTCCTATGTTTTCACCTAAGGTAAATTTCCCGTTAATGAATACACTATCTAGCACCTCAATATTACTGTATTGTTCTGCTAGAGCGTTTCCTCTTTCGGTAAAAGCTTTAAGATCATCTTCTGACCACCAGTTTTTAAGATTTCCATTGGCATCAAAACGAGCTCCACTATCATCAAATGCATGTGAGATTTCATGACCTATTACAGCTCCGATACCTCCGTAGTTCACAGCTTCATCAGCAGTATAATTATAGAATGGAGGTTGTAAGATAGCTGCAGGAAATACAATTTCATTATTAAGTGGATTGAAATATGCATTCACTGTTTGTGGAGACATTCCCCATTTTGTCTTATCAACAGGCTCACCTATATCGTCATAATTCTGGTCTTGTGCCCATTTACTAACAGCAGCCATGTTTTCGAAATAAGTTTTATCGGCAGACACTTCCATTTCAGAATAATCTTCCCACTTATCTGGGTATCCTATTTTAACCGTAAACTTGTTGAGTTTCTCTATAGCTTTAGTTTTGGTCTCTTCGCCCATCCAATCCAATTTTTGTATTCTAGCCTTATAAGCTTCAATTACATTGGCGATCATTTTCTCTGCCTTGGCTTTTGCTTCAGGTGGAAATTTTTCATCAACATATAACTGCCCCAAGGCCTCTCCTACAGTTCCATTCACCGTAGCTAGAGCTCGTTCTTTTGCAGGACGTTGTTCTTTTTGCCCTCTTAGATACTTACTATAAAACTCCCAGTTCGCACGCTCAATATCGGTAGTTAGTCGATTAGCTGCACTATTAAAAGTATCCCATCTCACCAAAGTTTTGATATCTTCGATTGGAGTACTTTTTAAGAAACCATCTAGTGCCTTTGTGTATCTTAATTGGGCAACTATTATAGTATCAAACTCTTTTTCAATACCAAGATCTGTGATTAATTTATTGAAGTCAATTGTTGAAAGCATCTTATCAGCTTCAGCAATCGTTCTAGGATTATTATAGTTACGCGCATCTCTTCTTTCTACCTTATTTAATCTAGGTTCAGCAAGTTGAGTCTCTAATTCAAGAATTTTATCTGCAGCAGCTGAAGCATCCGATTCTGAATCTCCTAACTTTTGCAACATTCTTATAATATGTTTTTTATATTCCTCACGAATCTCTTTAGATTTTTCATCTTGGTCCAAATAATAGTCTCTCTCTGGAAGTCCCAATCCGTTGGCACCAAGATAAACAGCATTCATCGAGCTGTTATTTAAATCCGCTTGTACTCCTATACCCATAAATGGTGAAGAAACAGAAGGGTTTTTGGCTAAAACTGTTTGTAAGTCTGTAAGATTCTTAATCGACTCAATATCATTAAGAGCATCTTCTAAAGGCTTAATGCCTGCTTCATTTCTAGCAATGGTATCTAGTTTTGTATCGAAGATAGCGAGGGCCTTTGCCTGATCAGTTTCGGCTCCGTATTTTCCGCTTTCTTTGGCATTTGCTAAGATTTCTAGCACATCATTATCGGTCGATTTACGAAGTACACCAAATCCTCCCCATCTTGTGCGATCTGCGGGGATCTCTGTATTCTTCATCCAGGTACCATTTACATAATTATAGAAATCTTCTTTTGGACTAACACTTTTGTCCATATTATCCAATACTATTCCTGGAGTTTTTTCTACCTCAGCAACATCTTTACTCTCTTTTGTTTCCTTTTTACAGCTTACAAAAGCAAAAACAAACGCAGCTAAAAAAAATACTTTTTTCATTTTTATATTCATTCTGTTATTAAATTGAGATTAGTTATTAGCAATTTGACGCAAATATTGAGAATTTGTTACGCAAAAAGTGCGTAATTTAGATAAAATGAAAGATGTATACCATTCAAAAATAATTTTTTAACGAAAAAATATGATATTCAAATCTTAAATCCCTAGAAACAAAAACGTTACATTTAATAATATTTTTTAATTAATTCATAAAATATTCGATTTTGAAATTATCTATGTTACATTCGATTTTCTAGGTACGAGTAATATAGAGAAAAGTTAAACAATCAGGGATATCTATTTTATGGTCAAAAACGACTTGTAAAAAAATCTAAATCAATTATTAAATTGCTGAGCGTACAACAATAACTTAACCGTTACATAGTATTTAAGTTTTTGGGAATGTCGACAATCAGTACAACTAAAGGATAAAACAAATACAGATAATAAAATTTGAAAGTTACTTGTTAGCTATTAAAAATCAATTTGATAACGTATTTCAAACTCTTTTTTGTTAATAAAATCTAAAAATTTAACATTCGTTCAATTGCAAGTGTTTACAAGGGATGAGCGATACTCTTTAAGTATTATTCTATAAAAAAATCAATAATATGCGCCGAAAAAATAAACTTTTAACATAAAATATTGTATATTGTCGTTGATTTTATGTTTTACAGCGATAAAAAATCATTTTATGTAGGTTTTTACTTACTTTTTAAGAATTAAGGTTTAACCCTGAAAAACCAGACTTTATGAAAACACTTTTACCCATTTTAGCCTTGTTTTTAACAAGCATTACATTTGCAAATACAAAAATTGACATTTCCTACAAACTTATGTATGTTACAGAAAATACTGTGATCGATGGTTTGGACGAAAATACTGAAGAAGGCGTTATTTTTATTACCGAAAGTCTTCATTTGGAGGCAGGAGCTCGAATAAAAGTAAGAAACGCATGTTTAATAATTTTAGGTGATCTATCAGGTTCTGGTATAATAGACATAGATTCGACTGCTACCGTTACCCTTGAAGGAGAGAAACAAGGAAGAGTTACTTTTATCAATAGATTCTTAGCTGATGATACGTGCCAACAAAGCACTGACCAAAAAACCTTTAAACATATCATAGAAGTGCCACAAGGTCTTAAATATAGTCTGTACTCTATGGACGGAAGATTATTAGATAAAGGTGAGGTTGATGACTACATCCATTATCTAAATGATCCAAAAACATATTTAATAAAAATAGAAGGATACAAATTAAAAAAATACGTTTTCAAAGGTTAAGTCATAATCTCAGAAAGTAAGGTTTAGCATCCACGATAAAATTTTATCGTGGATTTTTTTAAGACTTCTTTTAAGGCTGGTATTTTAAAAAAAAGTATATTTAACTTCCAAAAAATCCCCTGGCTAAAACCCAATTACCTCCAATTTTAAAGTACTAATTGAAGTAAAAAACTCAATCAAAGTTACTAATTATGATGCGAGAATTATGGTTTAAATCTGAGGCGGCTAAATATACTTTCTATGGAATTGTATTTGGATTAATATTCCCTATTCTTGCCACATCTATGGATATTAATAAGCTTGGACTTGAGTTTACATGGGAATCTGTAATTTTCGTTCAACAAAATTACCCTGTTCATTATATCATAGATACTGCTCCGTTATTTTTGGGATTGTTTGCTATGTTTGGTGGTCGCAATCTGGATAAACTAAAGGAAAAAAATCAACAAATACTCAAAGCTTCACAATTCAAACATGATTTTCTAGCTAATATGAGTCATGAAATCCGAACTCCAATGGTAGGTGTCATTGGTATGATTGATTTACTATTTAGAAACACTAAGCTAGACGGTATCCAAAAAGAATATGTTAGCACCATCCAGAAATCTTCTTATAATTTGTTAGAAATCCTAAATCAAATTTTAGACCTTTCCAAAATGGAGTCCGGAAAATTTAAGCTCTCTCCCACTACTATCAATTTTAAGGACACTATACATCAAAACATAGATCTTTTTCTTGCTACCGCAAAAGCAAAGGATATCGACCTAATTTTAACATATTCTGAAGAATTACCAGAAAATATGATTGCTGATAGTCATCGCCTATCACAAGTCATTTCTAATCTTATTGGTAATGCCATTAAATTTACAGATAAAGGATCTATACATATTAATGCTTCAATTGTATCGAAAAAAGGTGATGAGTTGATCATTAAAGTAGAAGTTATTGATTCTGGAATAGGTATCACCAAAGAAGATCAGGAGCAGTTATTTAATCGCTATAGCCAATTTCATGAAGCTTCAATTCATTCAGGTATAGGAAGCGGTTTGGGCTTAGCAATCTGCAAAAAACTGGTCCCATTAATGCAAGGAAAATTAGGCGTACAAAGTCAGCTTGGAAAAGGAAGTAATTTTTGGTTCACTTTTGAGGCAAAAACTTCAAATGCAGTAATAACAAAAGAAGATAAGAGCTATGTCGATATCAATAATCACAAATATAACCTACATGTTTTATTGGTAGAAGATTCTGACACCAATATATTAGTATCCAAACAGATTTTAAAGTACTTAGGCTGTACGGTAGATATTGCAAAAAACGGAAAAAAGGCTGTAGAGCTTTTTAGGGAAGATACTTATGATTTAATCCTGATGGATATCAATCTACCTGGTTTAAATGGTGTACAAACATGTGATCTCATTAGAAAAAAACACACTAAAATCCCTCCCATAATTGCTCTTACTTCAAATGCATTGCCAGGTGATGCAGAACGATTTATAGGCCAAGGGCTTGATGATTATATCACAAAGCCTTTTACCACTGAAATATTAAACATCAAACTAAAAAATTGGTTTGGTGATCATTACGACTACCATTAGTTTCTAATGATCAAATAACTCATTGTTTTAATGGTATTAACATAATACTTCTATTAATTTTATTATCTTGTATGTAAAGATTACAGGTTCTTAAATAGAATTTCAAATTAAACACAAAAACCATGAACCAAAAAAGTATATTTTTTTATAAAAAGCGACTGATCCCTTTATTGCTCATCATCTTGACTTGTGGATATTCTACTCATATACAGGCAGTAACATATCTACAGGATATTGACACCCAGGATCCTTCAAATTACAATGAATTTAAAGGATCAGTTCTGGATAGTGAAAGCAATAGACCTATCGTATCTGCAACAATTTCAGTAAACAATACCAATATTTCTACCGTTACCAATGACGAAGGAAAGTTTTTGTTGAAAGTTCCAGTAGAGATGGTAGACAATAGGATAACGATATCGCATCTTGGATATAGAGATAAAATTATCGGACTTTCTGAATTTAAAGGAAAATCAATGAAAATAAAACTTGATTTGTCTATAATAGAATTATCAGAAGTAAGTATTGATCCAAGAGATCCAGAAGCCCTTATTCGTGCTGTCATGAAGAAAAAGGGAACTAATTATCTTAGTGATAATACAATCATGACTGCTTTCTATAGAGAAACCATAAAAAGACGAAGAAGTTACGTTTCCCTATCTGAGGCCGTCGTCGATGTGTATAAAAACCCTTATTCATCTGGAAAAACAGATATTATCAAGCTATTTAAGGCCAGAAAAAGCGCAGATTATAAAAAGCTAGATACCTTAACTGTAAAACTTCAGGGCGGACCCACAAGTACATTATATATCGATGTAATGAAAAACCCCGATATTCTTTTTTCAGAGGATCTGATTAAAAGATACCTATTCAGTTTCGATAATTCAACCAAAATTAATGATCGTAACATTTATGTATTAAATTTCAAACAACGCCCTACTATAGAAGAGCCAATGTATTATGGAAAATTATATATAGATGCTGAAACGCTTGCAATGACCAAAGCAATTTTTAGCCTGAACACAGAAAACAGAGAAGAAGTAAGC
Organism: Aquimarina celericrescens; assembly: GCF_042682765.1. NCBI lineage: Bacteria > Pseudomonadati > Bacteroidota > Flavobacteriia > Flavobacteriales > Flavobacteriaceae > Aquimarina > Aquimarina celericrescens. The sequence goes on from NZ_JBHUHY010000016.1 coordinate 251,449, forward strand.
AAAATGTTCGTTAGAAAAAAACCACGAAATGCTAAAGTTTATCCTACTGAGGCCACCTACAATATTGACTATCGCGAAAAAGATGGGAAATGGTATTATGGATACGGAAGAATAGATTTGACCATAAAAATAAACTGGAAGAAGAAATTATTTAATTCAGTATATAAGTTAAATGTAGAAATGGCAGTTACAGATTGGAAGAAAAATTTAGATAATGAAACCCTGAAGCCAAAAGATAGATTAAAATCTTCAGTAGTTATTGCTGATGAAGCTTCTGGATTCTCAGATCCAAAATTTTGGGGAGAGTACAATGTTATAGAGCCGGAGAAATCTATTGAGTCGGCTATAAAGAAAATCCAAAAACAGCTTAGAAAGTTAAATTAACAAATAAGATCACGTAATATAAAAAAGAACATGTTACTAGACATGTTCTTTTTTTTAAACTTATTTTTAACGTCTCTGTAATGTATTAATTTACTAATTTTATATCGGGAAATACAAAAAGATTGCAACAGCTACCACCCAAAAACGTTATTCAATTAAGAATATACCATTGCAAAAATTTTATATTGAAGAAAATAACATTCATTGTCCTTTTTTCGGTAATTACTAATATTCTTCATGCCCAGAAGCATTTAGATTCTTTGGACGCAAGAAAGGATTTCGAAGTCTTTGAAAATATACTAAAAAATGGGCACCCTAGTCTTTATGAATATATTAAACAAGATTCTTTGGATTATCTTTTCGAGGAAACAAAAAATTCTATCACAAATAATATCTCTGATATAGATTTGTATAAGAAAATGCTTAAAATAACCGACCAAGTAAGAGACGGTCATCTTCTTCTCTTTGCTCCTAATACTATAAAAACAGAGCAATATTATTTTCCTCTTATTCTTAAAATCATCAACACCAGTTTTTATACTGATACTGATGATTTTGGAATCCCTATCGGTTCTAAGATTACCAAAATAAATGACCATGAGACCTTTAAAATTATTGAAAGCTTAAAAAAATATACCGCTACAGACGGTCATAACCTTACAAGAAAATATAGAGATATAGAGCTGAAGTTTGGATTATTTTATGCGTACGAATATGGATTAACCAAACAGTTTAAGATAGAATACACAGAACCAGACGGAACCAAAAAATCTATTGACCTGAAAGCAGAGCCCTTTGTTATTGTAAAATTGAGAAACACCAAAAGAAATTCGTATTTCGCAAAGTTTCATCAACAAAAAAATGGGTTTGACTTTTTTAATGAATTCATAAATACAAAAGATCCTTTTGTTTATTACAAAGAAGAGATTAGCACAGCTGTTTTGGTAGTCAATTCTTTTGGAATTGATATCAGAAGATTTAAATCTAATCTAGTAAAGATTTTTAAAGAGTTAAAGAAAAAGAAGATTAAACATCTAATTATTGACATCCGCAATAACGATGGGGGTTTTCGGCCAAATTCTGTTCACTTGTATTCGTTTATAGCCAAAAAACCATTTAAACAAATAGTTAGTGAGTATTCAATTTCTTTATCAGTACCCGAAAAAGAATATGCAACCAGAACATTTCTTAATGAAAAGCAATTTTTAACTGATAAATTTAATAATCATCCCGTTTATGATGGATGGAAACTTACTTTTGATGATCTTGAGGCCATTATGGTTCCTGATCAAAATAGATTTAAAGGAAAAGTATATGTGTTAACTGGAGGAGCTACTTTTTCTGCGGCTTCTACTTTCGCTTTGAATGCAAAAAATGATGATGATACTATGCTAGTTGGCGAAGAAACCGGTGGAGGATATTACTTTTTTAATGGACAGTTTCCTGTATATTATGAGTTACCAAACTCCAAAATTGTAATGGTAATGTCTATGGTAAAAGTTGAAAATTATATAAAAGACAAAACTGTTCCGGTTGGATCCGGAGTTCCTCCTGATAAATACATCAACCTTTCATTAGAAGATTTGATTGAAGGCAAAGACCCTTTGCTAGATTATATTTTTAGACTTATACAAGGCTAGAAAAAGTATCAACTGAAACTTTTCGTATGTTAGGCTATGTAAGTATTCACGCTAGTAATGAGTTTACAGGAATTATGCAACATTTGCTTAAATCTTAGAGCTAAGTTCTCGTCATCAAACTTCATAGCCTCGCTAATGCTATTAGATAATACAAGTTCACCAATAAGATATTCAACAAAATAATTTTGATCTTCTGTTAAAAGCACATATTCTGTCATATTTCAGATGTATAGTAAGAGCAAAAGATTGATGATTATAAAAGACAGTCTTTTAAATAAAGTGATAAAAATAAATTTTAATTCAACACATAAAAACAATGAACAGAATACTTTTACACAGAAGTATTAACAATCCCGTCTTTGATTAAATAGGTATAATTTTTGATAACATAAACACACTAATCAACTCTTATGAAAAAACATAGGTTAATTGTACTTATTATAGTCTTAATAATAAACACACTTTCATGCACGAACTCAAAAGAAAAACGATACATATTGCCAGAAAATGCAACCGAATTATTGGCAACCACATCCGGAAAAACCTGGAAACTTGCATGGCGCTATAATGATGGCACGCGAATGAATATGGCAGGCTGCTTTCTTTCTTACAAAATTACTTATAAATCCAATTTGACATTTAAAGATAATAACGGCGAACAAGAAAATTGTGGTGACTCTCTGATAGGAAATTGGGAAATGGTCACTTATGATAATGGAAAATCTTATTTAAAATGGACAAGTAATCAATTACCAGAAGTCATGAATATTAAAAATCATTATAAGTATTTTAAGATTCTCAAACTTGATAAAGACACTCTAAAATTACAATACAGGCACAAACAATTTTCATCTGAAAGTACTTTCGTAGATACTTTTGTAACTGATGATATATTGGTAAAAGACCGGGATTTTCATCGATGAATACATTTTTTAAAATACAAAAACCGACGATGAATTAATCATGGTCGGAAAATGCAACAATAAATTGTACTGAAAAGTATCTAACCGATGTTTGTTAACTATAATGTGTTTTAGCTTTACGTAATAAGCCAATTTCTATATACTCAGAAATCTTATCTGATTTTCCAATTTTCTCGGTTTCTATTGGTATCCAGCCATCGATTTTGATCATATCATTTGGGTTACTACTAAAAAACATTTCATATTCGTAATTCATCGAACCATTTTTAGTAAAAGTATTGTTCGTAGTATTTTTCACTTTTTCTGTTATTCTTTTTCTAACAATTTCGATTTTGGATGATAAATCCAAGGTTTCTGTATCCCTATGTACTTCAACATCCAAAAACTCTGCGATTGACGCCATAATTACTTCATCTAAATTCATATGCATAAAATTTGGTTACTATTAAATGTTTAAAAAACATAACTATTTGAATTTTGAACACTTTTTACAAAAAGGGTGTTTTATCTAAAAAATTAGTATTCATAAAAATTATACCCTTATTTTTTAAGCAAATCTATACATAAAGTAGTAAAAATTAAAAGTAAACCCTTTTCAAAATAGGGTATTCATAAAAAATTTATGTTTTATTAAAAAATCAATTGCATAAATTATTTATTTGGTAATTCAACGTTTAAAAAATGAGTATAAAACAGAGATCAGCCCTCCCTGTTGAAAGAAAATCTATGCATTTTGAAGTATGAATTTAGATTGAGGTCTGAATTTACATTATTGCCATGCACATTGGTTGTTGCATTCAACTTAGTTTATATGATAGAAAATCTATCGTAACGCTGACTTATGGCAAATACCACTACTTTTTTAGTTTAAAGGATACTATATTAAAAAATAATGAAAAAACCTATATTCATTACTTCTTAAAACCTCATTGTATGCTTACCATGCATAAATCGTATTAAAATGCACTAACTTTGTTAGTATACCAAATCATTTACTTTTATGCCAACTCATACATTATCTGAAGCCTATTCGTTGTTTGATAAAGCAAACGCACAAGATCCGAATACAGAAGAAGTACACGGATCACTTGTACCCAAGGAATTAATTTACGGGCAGCGAATGACACAGATTTTAGAAAAGTTTGAACCAAACGCTTCAGAATCATTAAAATTAGCAGCCCGATCTCAACACATTTGCCGTTGGGAGATTCCCAGAGATAACTATCCGATGGATCGAGTGGGATATCTTCAATGGAGAGAAGAGCTTAAAAAATTTCATGCTATAAAAGCTTCAAAAATTCTTCAAGAAGTGGGTTATGAGTCTGAAGTGATCAATAGAGTTACTTTTTTACTTCAGAAAAAAAAATTAAAAAAAGATGAAGAGACACAAACACTCGAAGACGTAATATGCCTGGTTTTTCTTAAATATTACTTTGAAGAATTTTCAGAAAAACATACCGATGAAAAAGTTATTGATATTTTGCAAAAAACCTGGCGCAAAATGTCAGAAAAGGGTCATAAAGCTGCCCTAGAACTTTCGTATTCTAAAAAAGCATTAGATTTGGTTCAACGAGCTTTATCATAATATGATTGAAAAAACAAAATCTTCAGGTCATCAAACTTTTGGACACCTAAGTTAAATCCATTATGTTGTAAGTGATGCTATGGGCAGATTCAACGAAGAAGTTTAGTCTCTAATTTACTAATAAATTGATTTGCGAATTACATTTTTTTTGAACTACTATTTATCGACACTATCCAAGGTGTAGAAACCAGAGTAATGCTAAATCATACGATGCCAAAAACCTGGTTTTAAACGTTATTTACTTTTTTTTTTATAACCTCATTACGATAGTAATCAATAATTCCATCAATAGGTCTTCTAACAATGTTTCCAACTGTTAAATGGTAAGGCCACACAGCGGCTCTAATGATATCCTCACTAAAATGAGCTATAGATCCAATAAAGTGAATAGGTACATTTTGTGCTTCTGGAAAGCATAATACTCGATTTTCTACAAATTCCTGAATTCCTTCGGTTACAATTTTATAAAAGTATCCGTTACGCTCACTGGTAAAAATAAACTCTGCAAAGGTAGCCAGATACGTATTTGGATTATCCTTTTTATATAAATTCTCTTTTATCGCATCTGAAGAAAGATCAAAACGCTTCTCAAACTCTGAAGCAACCTCTGGAGGCATTCTCTTATAGTAATAATCTCGAATCAATCTTTTTCCGAAATAATTTCCACTAGCCTCGTCCATGAGGATATATCCCAGAGAATCTACTGACATATGAATATCATCCCCATCAAAATAACAACTATTAGAACCGGTACCCAAAATACAAACAATACCTGGTTCGGTCGTAGCCGCATAAACTGCAGCCACCATATCCTCTTTAACTATAACTTCGGTTGCATTTACAAAAAAATCTTGTAATACCTTTTTGAGCATCGCCGCAGGCTTTTTAGTGCCACATCCCGCCCCGTAGAAATTAACTTTATCAATTTTCTCACGATAAGAGGTTAATTCGTCGTTGGCTCTAATTCTTTCTTCAAGTAAAGATTTTTCAAATACAGCAGGATTTAAGCCTTCTGTACGGGTTTTAAAAACGATTTCTCCAGACTCGTCAAGAAGAATCCAATCGCATTTAGTAGAACCTCCGTCGGTTAATAAGATCATTTCAAAGTTTGTTTGTTATTAGCAAAGAGAAAAATAATATTCAAAAACTAAATAGATTGTCATACGGAGCGTAGTCGACATGTATTTGTAGCTCTGCGATAAATATCTCTCGACTACGCTCTATAAGACAGTAAATTAAACCATATAATAGTAAAAGATTTTTAAAGATTACCTACTAAAGTCGATAAATCAACTAACTTAGTAGAGTATCCATATTCATTATCATACCAAGAGATAAGCTTGAAGAAATTATCATTAAGCGCTATTCCTGCGTTAGCATCAAAAACAGAAGTTTGCGATTCTCCTACGAAATCCTGAGACACAACATCTTCTTCAGTATATCCTAAAATACCTTTTAACTCATTTTCTGATGCTTTTTTCACTACAGCTTTAAGCTCATCATACGATACCGACTTTTTGGTTTTTACAGTAAGATCTACTACAGAAACATCTGCCGTTGGCACTCTAAACGCCATACCCGTTAACTTTCCTTTTAATGAAGGAATCACTTTTGTTACTGCTACTGCTGCACCTGTGGTTGAAGGAATAATATTATTTAATGCACTACGCCCTAATCTATAGTTCTTTTTTGATGGTGAATCTACCACTGCTTGCGTAGCAGTTCCCGCATGTACTGTAGTCATCAATCCCTCTTCAATACCAAAATTATCATCAATTACTTTGGCCAAAGGAGCTAAACAGTTTGTAGTACAAGAAGCATTAGAAACAATAGTATCTGAAGCTTTTACGTCATCATGATTAACTCCCATCACAAACATCGGAGCATCTTTAGATGGAGCTGAAATCACTACTTTCTTCGCTCCGGCTTTTAAGTGTGCATCAGCAGTATCCAATGTAGTAAAAATACCTGTACAATCCATCACAACATCTACACCCACTGCATCCCATTTAAGATCTTCAGGATTACGCTCTGCAGTTACACGAATCTCTTTACCATTTACGACAAGATTTCCATTATTGACCTCAATCGTACCATCAAATCTACCATGTACAGAATCATATTCTAATAAATAAGCTAAGTGCTCTACATCTAATAAATCATTAATTGCCACTATCTCTATATTATCGCGTTTAGAAGCAATTCTAAAGGCAATTCTTCCTATTCTACCAAAACCGTTAATTCCAATTTTTAACGTACTCATATCTAAAAATTTAGTTGTTTAATTTAAAAAGTAATTCTATATAAAATTATACCGAAGTTATATCGGCAACTTTTATTAGTCCATCATGTTTATGTAATCGTTTATCCAATGCTTCTTTAAGTGGTACAATTGTCACACTCTTGTGAACAATACCAATCATTACTTCACTTTTACCTTCTAACAGAGCCTCTACTGCTCCTACGCCAAGTTTACTGGCTAGTACTCTATCATAACAGCTTGGTGCACCTCCTCTTTGAATATGCCCCAAAACCGACACTCGTACTTCATAGTCGTCAAGATGCTCCTCGACATATTCTCCTAATTCAAAAATATTTTTTCCAGACTTGTCCCCTTCTGCTACAACTATAATACTAGAGGTTTTTCCGGTTTTCTTACTTTTTCTAAGCGATTCTATAAGCCTGTCAACTCCCATGTCTTCTTCAGGAATTAAAATCTCTTCGGCTCCTGCTCCTATACCCGCATTTAGGGCTATATCTCCGGCATCACGCCCCATTACCTCTATTAGAAATAATCGATTATGAGAGCTTGCAGTATCTCGTATCTTATCTATCGCTTCTACTACAGTATTAAGTGCAGTATCGTAGCCTATCGTATAATCTGTACCATTAATATCATTATCTATTGTACCCGGAATACCTACTACTGGAAAATTAAACTCTTCTGATAATTTCAAGGCACCAGTAAAGCTACCATCACCACCAATTACTACAAGTGCGTCAATACTATTTTCAACTAAATTAACATGAGCCTTCTTTCTTCCTTCTATGGACCGAAATTCTTTTGAACGGGCTGATTTAAGAAACGTCCCTCCTTTATTGATAATATTACGTACAGAGCGAGCATTTAGCTCTTCAATTTCATTATGTATCAAACCTTCATAGCCCTTAAATATACCAAAACATTTTATGTCATAATAACTGCATGCACGAACTACTGCCCGGATTGCAGCGTTCATTCCCGGAGCGTCTCCTCCTGAGGTTAATACCGCTATATTTTGTACTTTTTTTGTCATCGAAGCCAAATCTATCGTTATTGATAGTAATAACCTAATTTGCTGAAAAACTAAAACGTTTTCGGTTGATAAATTTGGTAATTAGAGACAAAAAAGCATTTATTTTAACACATTTTCATTGATTACGTTAAGATTAAATCAATATCTCAACATAACTTTTTTTATAGCCGTCTCTTCCCAAAAATTGCTTAAAAAACAAAAACGACTCATTTTTATAAGTCGCTTTCTTAAATTAAGATACTAATTTTTGATTATTCTTAAATTAGAATTACTTCAAAATTTACAAAAGCAAACTTCCTTAACTTTCTTTTAACCACAAAAGATTGTGGATTATAGAGTATTCCTTGCAGTTCCTAACAAATTTTAACTCAGAAGCCGTTTTCTTTAGATATTTAGCAGTGCACAAATTATAACTATTAACTAAAAAATTAACAATGAAACATCTTAAATTAAACTCAACGATTCATCTTTTCACGAGAATCCTATTTTCCTTCATTCTTATAATAGTGTTTTGGTCGTGTGAAAGAGACGAAGAACAAATAACCGAAGAACTATCGGTAGAACAACAGGAAAAAGTTTCTAAAGAAATTATCGATCTTTTAAAGAAAAATGGTTTTGATACGCATGATATTATTTCTTATGAAAACGGATATATCGTAGAAGGTGATATTTTTATATCACACGAAAATATTGAAGAATTTAAAAAAGGTAGTAATGAAAATTCTTCAAAGCACTTTGTTCGTACAAGTTTGGTATCCAACAATAGATCTATTAGAACCCTTAGGGTATATATTGCATCCAATTTCAGCTCGTCCAACAAAAATGCCATCAAAGCTGCATTAAATAGGTATAATGTTTTAAACTTAACATTACGCTTTTCAGAAACAACTAATATAAACAATGCAGATATTGTATTTAGAATTAGAACATTAACTGGTTCTGTTGCAAATGCTAATGCATTAGGAAGTTGGCCTTCAAACGGTAATCCTGGTTCTACGATCACATATAATAGCCGTCGTCTTGGTGCTGTAGGTAACAATGTAACGCTTGCTGCCCATGAGTTAGGTCATACGATTGGATTTAGACATACCGATGCCGAAGATAGATCATTTAGTTGTGGTGGTCCTCGAGTAAACGAAGGAGGAACTGTTCTTATAGTACCTGGTACTCCAAGAGCACCTGTTGCAAACTCGTGGATGCTATCTTGTCGGCCTGATGGGGTTGAGAGACCGTTCTTATTGGTGGACAAAATAGCATTATATAATGTCTATGGAATATATAGTGGTGTTCGAGGGGCGCCTTTATGGCTTAGAAACAGAAGCAAAGTTGGTTCAGGATATTTCTATACTTATGATTATAGAGAGATAGGAGAAGGTACCAATGACTTTAGGGTTGAAGGTATACAATCCAGAATTTTTGATAATAGCAGAAAAAATGATAGTGACAAACAGCCCTTGTATCGCTATAATAATCCTAGTGTTAGAGATTATTTTTATACGACCGACTTTAACGAATTAAATGGAGCAACGGGAGGTCAAGGATATACATATGAAGGTATTGCAGGATATATATACAAAAACAATGCAGCAGGAAGAGTTCCCGTACTTAGATATAATAAGAATGGGATTCATTTCTACACTACTGATCCTAATGAACTAGGGCAAGGAGGTTTTGGTTTTGTACTAGAAGGTACTATCGGGTATACTTTACCGCATAGATAATAATTAAAAACAATATAAGCTTGAACCCTTTGTATTATGAAAGAACTATTAAGAAAAGAGTAAGCTCCCAATAATTTTCTAAATGAATTGAAAAAAATCTAGTAAGAAATAGGAGAATACCATTTTGGATCATAATACACAACGGGATATTTACATGTAAAATTAGCCAGTATTCTTAAAAAGAATATTGGCTTTTTTTACCACACCAATATATAAATTCTATATTATGAAAACTCTAAAATCGATTACTACATTAATGCTTTTTTGGTTTGTGCTCATTTTTTCATCTTGTGAGCAAGAGAATATTAATGAGCCCTATTTGGTAAATGATAATCAGATAGAAGAAAACTTAACTAAATCTGGAGCTAATTCTCCATATAACAAAAATATTATTCGAACCAATGATCCAGGTACACAAATATTTGGATACTATAACCTTTTCTTCACAAAAAGCATAGGCCGTTTCTTTTTTATAGGGGATCATTTAAACCAAAGATTTCAGGGATTTGCATTTCAGGTAGCCTTTGTGGAGAGAAATCCCTCTTCACCTTTATTACCTCCTAACCTTAGGTCTATAGATCCTATCAAATTATACTTTTTGAAAAATCACGCTCAAACCGATATGATCCTGACCACAGATAAAAATGAAAGAAGAAGACTATTAAACAAAAGTTGGATAGATGTTACCAATGATATATTCTATTCTCAAGGAGTTCTTTATCGAAGCGATACCTATATAAGCAAAACGCAAGTAGCCGGCACAGTACCGCTATATCGATTTAACCATACCCCAACAGGGCGCCATTTTTATACCGCAGATGCAAACGAAAGAACTTCTGTACTAGCCTCTGGACAATATGTAGAAGAAGGTAAAGTTGGATATGTTAAACTTTCATCAAATTAAAAAAATCCAAAATAACCTTAATAAAATTCTAATTAAAATTCAAAAAAGCTATTCAATATAGTTTAAAAATTATGAAAAAATTAAATCTCTTAATTATCCTGGTATTTATAAGTTTTTCATACATAGCATGTGAAAAAGAAGACCCCATTAAAGAAAACTTCGAATCTCGCGACATTAAAGAAAAATCTATACAAATTTCTAATTCTAAATTTTTAGTTGCTAATCGCAACATTGGAACGCTATCCTTATTCAATGCGAATAATGCTAAAAAAATTAGAAACATCAATATTCCTGGCAACGCCCAACCCACGTATATCGCAACAAACCAAACCAATGAAATTTATGTTGCAGATTTTGAGCGAGGCCTGGTATGGGTATATAGAAAAGATAACTTGGAGCTAACGGGAAGAATTAAGGTCGAAAAAGGCTCTTTTCATATGTGGTTTAACAAAAACAGAAACCAATTATGGGTGAACAATATCATAAGTAAAACGACTTCTGTTATAGATCTAACATTATATAAAGTCATTAAAAACTTAAAACTTCCTACAAATATTTCTCGAGATGCTGAACAACATGATGTTGTTATTTCTGAAGATGGAAGAAGAGCATATGTAACTGTTCTAATTGGAGACCAAAAAAGTTTAATTTTCATGTACGATACAGACAATCTCAAATTGCTTAGAAAAGTTACAGTAGGTGGAGATGCACATCTTTTTACAATCAAAAATAGAGTTTATGTGCCTGTTCAAAATGCCAACAGATTAGTAGTGTTTGATCTTAATTTAGATAGAAAATGTACGATCCCATTATCATCGGCTCACGGCATAACAGGTAATGATCAATATCTATTTGTAACAAGTATTAAAGACAAAAAGGTAACGATTCTAGACAGAAAGACCCTAAAAAGATCCGATGTTCTAAATACACAATTCGAAACACCGCATAACTTGGCTATTACAGATAGCGGAAAACGATTAATCATTTCGTTTTCTGGAGCCAATTCTAGAAAAGCCACCATCTGGAAAATTGAAAATGGAAAATTTAAACAATCCTTTGTTACAAATTCTGGACTCAATCCTTTTGGAGTAGTTTCTTTACAAAACTAGTTATAAAAACAAACTTCTACTGAAACCCCAAGACCGCAAGTAAGATTCAATTCTTTGGCAATTTTATCTTCTGTATGTCTCCAAATAAGGAAAAGCGAGCTTTTCCTTATTTGTTTTATGATCAATGATATCAAGCTTCATAAAAACATGTTAATTCCTGCAATTTTTAGTTTTTTATACTTTTGAAGGCATACCTGGTTTTCTAATAAAAAATTCTTGAAACCGACTATCCTCAAGACAGAGCCATAGAGACATTTCGCCGATTTCATTTTGATCTTAGCACCAAAAACTGAAATATTATATTTTACCTCACCCGAAACTGCGAAAAAGCCGTTTCGACCTTTCCAAAGGGGAGGTAAATAGGAAATCCCGAGGCAGAGCCTAGAGGAATTCTTTAGATTAAACATATCTAAATTCGATCTTTCTTCTAGATCATCTAGGCTTAAAATTTATTTCTGATTATTTACCAGTAAAGTTCTTAACGTAAGAAACTATTCTGCATTGAAAGCACATAGGTAATGATGTGCAATATACTGTCTATTACCAAGTATTGAAAGGCATTTGGTCATCCTATATTAGTGACGATATTCCACAATATATAAATATTCACTTTTTAACTAACCACAGGACTGAAGAATAGATTTTTTTACAGTACTAACGTACTACAATCAAATCATGAGGTTTAGGCATTTACTTCAAAATCAAAAAAGCTTAATTTTAAGATACAACAAATCGTTGTATCAAAAGATATACTGTTCTATTATCCTAAATATTTCTTTAAATTAAACAAATAACTCAGTTTTTTAAGTTCAAATTCTTGGTGTTGCAATAGCAATATTAGCTATTACTACTCATATTAATGAGTTGGTCAGACCAGTTAAAAGTTATATCATACTTTGTATTTCTAACAGAAACTTTCCGTTAACAACAAAAACTCACACCTAACAGTAAAACCTTTCCTTTTATAACAACACGTAAAATTGAGGGTGCATATGACTATATATTTACATTTAGATATTGATCAATAATCATACTCAATTAACTTAAATTTAAATATTATTAAAATGAAAAAACGATTTATATTCGCGCTGGCGATAACTACCATGTTTTATTCTTGTGACAAAGATGATGGCATAGAACAAACAACAGAATCTATTGCTACAGAAAAAGGTTATCAATTAGACGATGGCACATTTATTGGGGCCGGATACGGTTTTACGTCAGGAGAATCTCGATTGTACGCCACACCCTTTGAGCATAAAGGTGGAAATCAGGCCATAGTTAAGTCAAACCTTCCATCTGATCTGAAAGCAGTATCAGGTAGCTATGCTTACGTAGAAGACACCTATAATCTCTACAAATTAAAAGGAAACGCTGATTCTCTAGGTCTTAATTTTAAATATCGAGATTATATCGATTTTAACTTCTACTACCAGCCGGGACTGACAAAGGTTTCAACAGAAGATAAAAATAAAGTTTCGGTCATCGTAAAAATAGATGTAGTTACCTCAAAGTATGATGTTCTAGGTAAACCTGGATATGAGTCCTTGACTAGTACAGCCAAAAATCTAGCTAAAAATGATACCGATAGATTTAGAGAGAAATATGGTGATTTGTATGTTGAAAGTGCTATATATGGTGCTTCTCTTAATTTCGTGTTTAATTTTGATAGTACCTTATTAACTGAGTACGAGAGAAAGACACTCAAGGCTGGATTTGGATTAGGTATTTTAAAAGTTTTTGGGATAGGTTTTGGTACTGATAAGCAAAAAGTAGAATCAGAAAGATTGTTATCCAAGGTTCAAACAGTCGATTTTGATACTAATTCATCAGGATTCACACCAGATAAAAGTATTACTAGTGATCCTCAGACATATATCGACGAATTAAAAAGATTCACTAATCATGTTAAAACTGATCCTCTCAATTCTGTAGTACTAGCGCAAAAAACCTCTAACTACAGCAAATATATAACACAAGGAGGGTTTAACGATGATCCTACACTTGCTAAGAAATGCATAAAACTCAAAAACGAATGGGATTATGTATATAAAGTAATGGATGTAATTGTTGATAATGCCGGCGATACTGGAACAAGGAATTTGGCAAAACAATTAAGATCAGAAGCAGCCAGCAATAAGGAATCAGCCTTAAAGTGTAATACATATAATTTGCCTTCATCAATTGCCGTTTTGAGAAAATACGAGGATTTTGTAAGATTTTATGAGATTAAGTTAAGAGACGAGACCATGCGTAGGTTCTACGATAACGTTGGTAAGACATATTTTTATACTTATGATCAAAATGAAATTAATAGTTTAGGACAACAATCCAGTCGTTATCGAGACGAAGGAAATGCGTTTTATGTATTGAACAGCCGAATAGGCAATGATACAGACATAGTACCTCTATACAGGTTTGTTAGTTATAACGGATCAAAAGTTACTTACTTTTACACAACTAATAAATCTGAAGGAGATAATTATTTCCAAAAGTACGAAGGGATAGCTGGTTATGTTTATAAAAAATCAAAAGATGGTACAGTAGCACTATATAGATATCGCAATAAGGATACTTATCTCTACACTACAGATAAGGGAGAAGGGAATAATGCGGTTAAAAATTTTGGTTTTAAGTACGAAGGCGTACAATGCTATGTTTTTAAATTATAGAAATTAACTCAGTATCTTGAGTTTGTATGATTTTTAATAATTGAGGACTGCTTACATATATGCGGTCCTCAATTTACAATTACGCCTATTGGCTATAAGTAAAAAAGAGCATTTTCTGAGTTAAAAAACATACAATTCAACGGGATTATTTTAAAGAGATATTGAAAATATAATTATGATCCAAGATCTTAATTTTCTGCGAGTACATAAGAATTACGTTAAACATAATATTAAAATTTTAAAAATAGAAGACCCAAAGCAGTTAATAAAAAAACAGCAAATAACTGCTAGTGATATTTCTTAAAGACGTATGCAAAATTATTTAGGTTTTGTATCATCATGAAGTAATATCAATCTTTGGAAAATATTGAATTTTATATCTGTCAATACAACGATAGGGACTAAGATGTCTGGATACTATCCTGTAAAGAAATGTTTAGGTAGTAACTTTTGACACTGTCCAATGAGTCCTCGACATTCTTTTTAATATCTAATCGCGAACCGACACTTTTTCAACAAAAAAAGAATCTCTCTTTTGTATTTGCTTAAACGCTTCTATAACCATATCCCTTTTAGACCTAGCAATTGCAATTTTGGCATTACAATTCTTCAATATAGCCTTCGTATTATTTATATTCCCCTCGATAGAAGATATGTAATTTAAATTAAGAATATATGATTTATGAACCCTTAAAATATTATCGTTTTGTATCTGGGTTTCTAAATCCCGAATACTAACTCTGAAAAGGTCAATATTAATTTTCTCTTCCATTATATATTTAATCTCACAATAATTATCGCTTGATTTTATATAATATAAATCTTCTATATTTATTTTCAATCGATCACTTTTTAGCTTGCCTACTAACACCAAATATGACTTTACATTCTCACTGGCATGACTTTTAGTTTTATCACCTTTTGGATGCTGTCTGTTTTTGGAAGTAATGACTGTTTCATTACTAAATGGAGAAAAAGTAAAAGATAACGACAAAATGAAAATCCCTACCAAATGAACAAATGCATAAAAAAGAAATATCTGACCAAAAATATATTCTGAAAGTAATAATTTTTGATGAATGATAGCAGAAATTAATGCCATCATTACCCATACGAAAAGCAAATACGCAACATAATCAACGTTATTCTTTTTTATATTGGATTTTCTAGTCATAAACTCTGGCAATAAAACAAAAAACAAAAAAAGAAAACATAATGAGACTAGTATATGCAAGTTGTTATAGGAGATTATTTTTTCAATAGGTAACTGGATGTAATTAAATTTTAAACCTATATAAAAAACTAAGTTATTGAAAATTAAAAAACCAATGAGATTCGGTATTTTCTTAAAAACATTTCTTTTTAAAATCATTTTACACAGTTTTTACTGTTACATGAAAAATTCCAAAAAAAGTTACTTGTTTAAAACCCTACTCCCTAATAGTAGCTTTAAATGTTTAACTCATAATTTCCCTTCCAATTTCAAATACTTCACAATAAAGAACTTGTAAAACCATATATTTTAAGATCCTAATATATACTTAGTAGTATAAATAGTAAATTTAGATTAATACCTTACAAAATTGAAACATATGGTATGAATACAAAAATAGACATCTTGATATCTTTCTAAAGTTCAACATTATTTAAAGTTTACCTACAAAATCTTAATTTTTCGTTAAATAAATTTTCTTTAGTACCCATATAGCGATGAAAAGTACTAGTAATATTAAAAATATCTTTGTTAGCAATGATACTTCTTCATCATACTCAATTAAAGAATCTACATATTTTTCATCCATAGCAGAAGAAGGATCATCTTGATTTAAACCCACCAAAGAAACGGCTAGTTTAGATTTCAATAAATCTTTTTCATAATTTTCTATGACGACATTTAACTCAGTAAGTTTAGAAATATTATTGGTCTGTGTATATACTTGTTTTAGAACTTCGCCAGTTTCTTTTATCTTACTTTTAATATTCTCTTCAAGAAATAAAGAGAGTGCATTTTGTAACAATTTTTCGGCTTTCACAATATTTTGCATACCCAAAAAGGCTTTACCTTTTTCTAGGTCAACATATGACTTAATACTTTCTCCCTTGGGGGAATTATAAGCTTTATCTGCATACTCTAGTGCTTTTTTAAAATCTTGCTTCTTATTAAATATTTGAGCTTTTAACAATAATGTATTCTTAATAATATCTTCTTGACCTATCGTTTTTGCCAAATATAGTGCTGTATCTGCTATACTTTCTGCCTTTGTTAATTCATTTTTATCTCTATAAATACCTGCAATAACCCCGTAAAGGTCTGCCATTATCAAAGTATCTCGTTTATCCTTAAAATAAACCATTATCTCTTCATACAGAGACAGCGATTTATCCAGTAAATCAAGTTGTTGGTAAACTGAGGCCTTGGTTGCTTTTATCCTAATTAATTCTGACGGTTTATAATCGGTTTTTAATAAATATTCTTCAGCTAATTTAGAATACTTAAACTGCAAGTCATGGTAATCCAAAATACGATAGGTATTAAAAACCAATAAATAGGTAGAATACATTGCTCTATTGTATTTTTTCGTCAAATCATTACTCAGATCTTTTTCAGAAAGAAGTGATTTTAGAATTTCTATGGAAATAAACAATTGCTCCAAAGCTTGTTTATATTCACCATCGACTGTAAGATATAAAGCCAATTTATTTCTAGCTTTTGAAACTCCATACAAATAATTTATGGCTTCGGCTTCTTTAAGAGCCTGATTTGCAATAGCAAGACCATCTTTATTACTCTTTAAAAAATACTGGTAAGCAACGTTATTTAAGGAATCAATCCTCTTCTCTGCGTTACTGTCTTTATCAATGATTGAAAAGGAGCCTAATGTATATAAAAGTATATTGAGCACAACAACATACCTGGCAAATGTATTAAAGTGCAACATAACAATTGGTTAATGTGATAATACAAAGAAACAAAATTAATAAATCAATGTACCCTTATTGCTATGTTGTAGTTTATATATTTAAGGTTTTCAACAATTGTTTTGTTACCAGAAAATTGAAATCAATAATAATAAATGAGACCCGTTTCTAAAATCCGATTAATAATATAGCATAAGTTTTTATTAAGCATATAACTTATAAACAATTATAAAACCATTAGTTACTCGATCTCTTTTTACAATGAATGATCTTTATCCTCATGAATAATGAAGTATTAAGTTCATAAATTTGACTATTCCTGCACCAGTACTAAATATTCCCAAGCGCCAAGACTATTAGCTTGATCGGATTTTAGTTCTATTTCTTGTTGCGAAAGGTAATTCTTGAATTTTCCCTGAAATTCTATATCAAACTTCACAGGTTCTTTTGTCATATTAGCCACAAAAATCACTTCACTACCTTCTTTTTCTCGTTTGAAAGCCAAAATTTTATCATCATGAGAAGTTTTAATGCGAGCATACGATGCTGCATTCTTACCACCATTAAGAGCAGGATTGTTATTTTTAAGTTTACCTAATTTTTCATATAAAGGAAAAAACTTTCCTTTCTTCTTGATAATGGTGTCTTTTTCAAAAAACAACAGTCTTTTATTCATATCATATTCTTGTCCAGAATATATTAATGGCATCCCAGGTGTCAAATACGAAAGTGCTGCAAACATTTCCTTGGCATCTCCCATTCTCTCTTGCACAGTACCATTCCAGGAGTTCTCGTCGTGGTTAGAGGTAAAATTCATTAAGATATCATCTTTTGCATACAGGGTATCCACCTGGATCATTCTTTTATCCCATTCTTCTACATTGGCCTTTCCCTGGGCGATATCATTCATTTTATGATGGGTATCCCAACCATATCCCATATCAAAAGCATTTTCCATCAATTCTGGTTCCCAACCTTCGGCTAACATAATCACTGGTTTGATCTTCTCAATCTCTTCAACAGTATTTTCCCAAAAATCTACTGGTACCATTCCCGCCACATCACAACGGAAACCATCCACTCCTTCTTCTTTTACCCAATAGATCATATCCTGTCTCATCTGCTCACGCATTTCTTGGTTATCATAATTAAGATCTGCTACATCAGTCCAATCTGTACCAACAGTGTGCGTAATGTTTCCTTCTTTATCTTTGGTATAATATTCTGGATGTTCCTTTAACCATACATGATCCCAACCTGTATGATTTGCTACCCAATCCAAGATTACATAGATCCTATGATCATGTGCAGTTTTTACTAATTCCCTAAAATCTTCTATAGTTCCAAACTCTGGATTCACCTTGGTGTAATCAGAAACGGCATAGTAGCTTCCTAACGACCCTTTACTTTTAGTTGTTGAAATAGGATAAATTGGCATTAACCAAAGAATTTTAACCCCTAGTTGTTTAAGAACAGGAATATCTTTTGTAAATGCTTTAAAAGATCCTTCTTCAGAATATTGACGAATATTTGCTTCGTAGATCACTGCATTTTCCATCGTAGCGTCACTTACAGGAGGAAGCGTGCTCTTCTTTTCTTTTTGAATCTCGGTTTGTACTGTACCTACAGTTTCTTCTTTTTGTACTTTTCCACAGGAAAATATAATCCCTATGGTTAGCATGCTTAAAATTATCTTTTTCATGGTCATAAAAATGTTTTGCGGTTATTCGTTTATTTTAATTCGAGTATCATCGAAGTTTTTGCCTTAATGGTAAATTCTTCCGTAACATCTATATTAGAATCGGTAATAATATCGGTACCTGTTTTGAAATTTTTGAGCCCTTCTTTGAAACGACCAATATCAATTTTTTGATCTTTGGTATTATTGTTAATAATCACCATTATACTTTTTTCCTCATTAGATCTAAAGTATACATATACATTATCAAAAGGAATAAATTGTAAAAGTTTTCCAGTATGAATCACAGAAGTGTTTTTTCTCCAGTTCAACACTTTTTTGGTAAAAGAATGAAATGCTTCCTGATCATTGGTTCTTCCGTTTTTGTTATTTGATGGTAAGAATGCGTTTTGTGTGTCTCCTGGCCATCCACCGGGAAAATCTCTTCGAATATCACCATCTCCTTTTTTATCCCGATTTCCCAGCATTCCTATTTCATCACCATAATAAATTTGTGGAATCCCTCGAGTGGTAAAGATCAAGGTCATTGCCATCTTATACTTATCTATATCTCCCTGATATATTTCGTTAATACGATTAGTATCGTGATTCCCGGGAAACACTAGAATATTATTGATATTAGGATACAGAAAATCATTGGTAAAATTATTGTAAGCTTTGATCATCCCTTTATCCCAAGTGTCTTCATCCTCATTAAAAATTACAGTTAAAGCATCGTGTAATGTGAAATCCATGACAGAAGGTAAATGAGCATTAAAATTATCAATCGCCCCTATTTTACTGTCCTTCTGCCAATAGGCCATTTGAGCCTGGTCGTGCATCCATACCTCCCCTACAATATTAAAATCAGGATATTCATCTATAATCGCTTTAGTCCATTTTGCAATTCCTTCCTTATCATTATACGAATAGGTATCTACTCGCAAGCCATCTAGATCTGCATATTCTATCCACCAAATGGCATTTTGAGTGATGTAATTAAGAAGTAAGGGATTGCTTTGATTCATATCGGGCATAGTAGTATCAAACCAGCCATTCATACATCCCTTTGCATCTGCTTTTGAAGCATTGATATCAAACTGGGTAGTCATGCGATAATTACTCCTTCTAAATCCTTCGGGCCACTGATGTATCCAATCTTTGGTAGGTAGATCTTTAATCATCCAGTGTTTAGAGCCCCAATGGTTGGTTACGTAGTCCATGATCAATTTCATCTCCAACTTATGCATTTCTGAAGCCAGGCGCCTGTAATCCTCGTTGGTGCCATACCTCGGATCTATTTTATACAAGTCGCTTTGGGCATAGGTATGATAAGAATAGACAGGTTCGTTATCCTCGAGCAAAGGAGTACTCCATAATGTTGTAGCTCCAAGATCTTTAAGATAATCCAGGTGATTTATCACACCTTGTATATCGCCTCCGTGGCGACCTCCGGGATTTGATCGATCGGCTTTCTCAACTGTATTGGGATGCGAATCATTTTTTAGATTTCCGTTCGCAAATCGATCTGGCATAATAAGATAGATCACATCGCTGCTATCAAAACCTTTTCGATTTGCAGAGTTTTCTTTCCTTACCTTAAACTCATAAGGCTGCGAGAATACTACTTTTTCGTTTTCTGTAAAATCTATGGAAATGGTTCCTGGTTTTATTTCCTTAGTGTCTAGGGTTATAAAAATATAGTTTGGATTTTCAGTTTTTGTAACATCCTTAATAACCACGCCCTCAATTTGAACATCGAATTTAGAGATATCTTTACCGTAACACATTAACTGAAATTGGTGGTTATGCATACCACTCCACCAAAACGGAGGTTCAACTTTTTCTATTTGAGCATTTGTCAACCCTATGAAAAAGCAAGACATCAATACAATTAGTTTACTTTTCATCTATTTTAAATTTTATATTTGTGTGATTATATCTAGAAACAAACACCCCAAAAACAAGGGCTCTTGGGGTGTTCTTTATTAATTAAATCATAATTTATTTATACTGTGATTAGACTATCTGGAGAGATATTAAACTCTTTTCCATCTACATAAATAATCAACTCCTGATCACCTTCTAGATTGAAAGAAGTACCTTCCTGAGAAACACTAACTTTTAAAATTTGATTTCTAAAGTTCACATTAAAAGTATATCCTTTCCACTCTTTTGGAATTTTGGGTGTAAATGCTAATCTGTCATTTATAATTCTAAGACCTCCAAATCCTTCTACGATACTCATCCAGGTACCGGCCATACTTGTGATATGTAATCCCTCTTCTACTTCTTTGTTATAATCATCAAGATCTAATCTAGAGGTTCTTAAATAAAAAGAGTATGCCTGATCCATTCTGTCTAAAGCAGCGGCTTGAATGCTATGGACACAAGGAGAAAGTGAAGATTCATGCACTGTAAACGGCTCATAAAAATCAAAATGACGTGCAAGTTCTTCTTTTGTAAATTGGTCTTCAAACATGTAAAAACCTTGTAAAGTATCTGCTTGCTTGATGTAAGGCGAACGTAAAATACGATCCCAGCTCCACTTTTGATTGATTGGCCGTTGTGATTTATCTAAATCTGCAACAGTAATTAATTCTTTATCTAAAAACCCATCTTGCTGTAAATATACCTGATGCTTTTCTGAATATGGAAAATACATTTTCTTGGCCACCTCTAACATTGCATCAATTTCTTTTTGAGTCAGATTAGTTTTTTTTATGATTCTTTTATAATCATTGTTGTATTCAGCCTTTACTTTTTCGATATTTTCAACACAATATTCGATACACCATTTGGCCAAATAATTAGTATACCAATTATTATTTACATTGTTTTCATATTCATTAGGGCCTGTAACTCCAAGAATTACATATTTATCCTTATTTGTGGAGAAAGTAGCCCTTTGCTGCCAAAAACGTGCAACACCGATCATTACCTCTAGACCTTTTTCTGGGATATAGCTATAATCACCTGTATAACGATGATAATTGTAGATCGCGAAAGTCATTGCGCCATTACGATGTATCTCTTCAAATGTGATCTCCCATTCGTTATGACACTCTTCACCATTCATGGTTACCATAGGATATAATGCAGCACCATTGGTAAAGCCAAGTTTTTCTGCATTCTCAATTGCTTTTTCAAGATGTTGATAACGATACGTTAGTAGGTTGCGGGCTACTACCTGATCTTTGGTTGCCATATAAAATGGAATACAATATGCCTCTGTATCCCAATACGTACTACCGCCATACTTTTCTCCTGTAAACCCTTTAGGGCCTATATTTAGTCTAGCATCTTTACCAAGATAAGTTTGATTTAACTGAAAGATATTAAATCGTATTCCTTGTTGAGCTTTTACATCTCCTTCAATAACGATATCTGCCATTTCCCAGATTTTGGACCATGCTTGTTTCTGAAGC
Organism: Aquimarina celericrescens; assembly: GCF_042682765.1. Classification (NCBI taxonomy): domain Bacteria; kingdom Pseudomonadati; phylum Bacteroidota; class Flavobacteriia; order Flavobacteriales; family Flavobacteriaceae; genus Aquimarina; species Aquimarina celericrescens. Next base: position 273,708 of record NZ_JBHUHY010000016.1, read on the forward strand.
TCCAACAATGTATTAAACCCTGACTCTGATGCTTGCTTAAGTACAGTTGTACTAGCCGTTACCAAATCATCTTCTTTATGGTTGAGAGATACAGTATATCCGCCAAACTTAACTAAGGCAGCTGTTTTTGCCTTAGGAACGTGAACTTCATAATTTAATTTAACAGATGTCTCTCTTGTTTCCACCTTTGGGTATACTTCTTCCTTATCACCATCAATAAAAACCTGGTTTAGCATTCCCGTACATACATGAAACTCAGTTTTCATGGTTTTTGACAAAATATAAGCTGAATTACGTTTATGTGATACTTCATAAGTATCCCAAAATTTGTCATCCCAATTCGTATCTTCATTGGTGATACCAGAATCTAGATACGGCGTGAATACTATCTCTGCATCATGATTTAAAGGGGTCACTTCGTACTTAATTGCTCCTACTTCGTCAAGATCCAGGCTCAAGAATCGGGTTGATTTGACGAACAATTCAATTCCATTTAGCAAAACAATAGTAAAAGAACGTTGATACCAACCTTCTTTCATGTTCAGTTCTCTTCTGAAATTAGATACAGCTTTAGATCTGTATAGATCTAATTTTTCACCGTTTACCTCTACATTTATACCAATCCAATTAGGAGCATTAAGTACTTTTGCAAAATACTCTGGATATCCGTTCTTCCACCAACCCACTTTAGTTTTATCAGGATAATAAACTCCTGCAATATAACTTCCCTGAAAAGTGGGACCAGAATATGTCTCTTCAAAATTAGCTCTTTGCCCCATTGCTCCGTTACCTATACTAAAAAGGCTCTCTGAGGACTTAACTCTATCAACATCAAATCCCTCTTCAATAATCGACCAGTTATCTGGTTTTATATAATCCTGATTCATCTTCTTCTAAACTTTTCTGGCCAAAACCAAATTATTTATAAACTCTTCTTTTATTTCTGTAAAATTTGTAAAAATGTAATCTGCTTCATGCAATACTTTGGCGTCACCAATACCTATACTTATCATATTGGCTGTATTGGCTGCTTGAATTCCTGCTACAGAATCTTCAAATACGATGCAATGTTCTGGAGAAATATCCAATTGCTGAGCACCTATTAAAAACACCTCGGGATCTGGCTTTGCTTTAGAAACATTTGTTCCATCTACTATAGCATGAAACTTATCTATGAGTTGTACCTTCTCAAGAATGACTCTTGCATTTTTACTTGCCGAACCTAAAGCAATGGCTTGCCCTCTTGAGATAAGGTTATCTAAGATTCTTGGTACATCTGGTAAAATCTCGTTAATATCCATTTTTGAAATATAATTGAGATACTCCTCATTTTTTTCACGCATTAACCTGGTAAATTCTTCTTCTGAAATGGTCTTATCCCCCCATTCTAATATTTTTTCTAAAGATCGTACTCGGCTAACTCCTTTTAGTTGTTCATTTTGTGCTAACGAAAAAGAAATCCCTAAACTGTTAGCAAGATTTTGCCAAGCAAGAAAATGGTACTTTGCGGTATCCACAATGACTCCATCTAAGTCAAATATAAATCCTTTCTTCATTTATTTCCTATTATTCATTTATTTCTATTGTCGCTCTATCACTAACTATTAACGTTAAAAAACCTGAAACGATCATACTAATTCCCCCAATTATTAAAGCATAAATAGTTTCATTACCAAAAAAAGTGTTCAATAAAAAACCTAATATGGAGGCTGCAACAATTTGGGGTATCACTATAAAAAAGTTAAAAACTCCCATATAATAACCCATTTTTCTTGGCGGTAATGCACCTGCGAGCATAGCATATGGCATTGATAAAATACTAGCCCAAGCTATACCTATACCAACCATTGATATGATCAATAATTCTGGCGTTTTAAAAATTGTAATAGATAAAAGCCCTAAACCTCCTAGTACCAAGCTGATAAGATGCGTGATTTTTCGACTCGTTAACTTAGCCAACACTGGAAGTAAAAATGCAACCAACGCTGCAACTCCATTATATACTGCAAAGAGAACCGTTACCCAATCTGCCCCGTCGTTATATAGTTGAGATGTTGGATCAGTAGAGCCATAAACATAACTTGTTACGGCTTGCGTAGTGTAGATCCACATTGAAAATAATGCAAACCAAGAAAAAAATTGAACTACCGCCAATTGTTTCATTGTACTCGGCATATACAAAAGATCTGTCATTATAGTTACAAATCCATTAATTCCTTTTAACTTTCTGAACCATGCGGCAATTAGAAATAATACACCAACTAATAGAATACCTCCTGACAAAATATATAGTTCCTTATCTAACATTAGATAAATAAGAAATGCATTAAGAATAACGCCAAAAACAGTCATTATTGTTCCTGCTCTCATAAGTTTTGCTATTCTATTTACATTTTCCTTTGGAGTAATTTCAACTGTGAATTCGGGTTTATGATCCTCAAAAGCTTCTAATTCGTCTGGAGAATATTCTTTAGAATTAAAAACGGTCCACAATACAGCTAAAAGAAATACAATAGCTCCTATGTAAAAGGACCATTTTACAGAATCCGGTATAACACCTCCTTCTGCGGTATTGCTTATACCTAACCAGTTAGAAAAAATATAGGGCAATGCAGAACCTACAACTGCTCCTAAGCCAATAAAAAAGCTTTGCATAGCAAAACCTTTGGTTCTTTGGCTTTCAGGGAGATTATCTCCCACAAAAGCCCTAAATGGTTCCATAGAAATGTTTATTGAAGAATCCATAATCCATAAGGTACCTATGGCCACCCATAAAGTTGGCGAATTTGGCATAATGCATAGAGCAATAGACGAAAGTATTGCTCCTACCAGAAAATAAGGTCTTCTTCTTCCTAGTTTAGAATGCCAGGTTCTGTCACTAAAATACCCAATTATTGGTTGAACTAATAATCCTGTAATAGGTGCAGCCAACCAAAAAACAGCTAGTTCGTCTACTTTGGCCCCTAAGGTTTCAAAAATCCTTGAAGTATTCGCGTTCTGCAATGCAAAACCGAATTGAATTCCCAGAAAACCGAAACTCATGTTCCAAATTTCCCAGAAGCTTAATTTACGCTTGTTCATTAAGTGAAATTAAATGATTACACTGATAAGCGCATGACTTATCAAAACTTATTTTAGTAGAAAGTGAAAATATAAGTTTTGACTAAAAGCAAAGATATTATTATTTTTCAATAAGCAAGAATCACTTGTTAGTTTTTTTTGTAGATTGTCTCTGAACCAAACTAGTATCAATTATAACGGTTCTATACTCTTCGGTTGAAGCCTCATCTCCTTCAAGTTTATCGATAAGTAGTTTTGCTGCTCTAATCCCCATATCCTCACCGTGTTGACTAATTGTAGTTAGACTTGGGATAAAATGTTTTGAAAGAATCCCATCGGTAAATCCAATAACAGCAATATCATTTGGAACCTTTTTTCCTTGTTGGTTTAACACTTTAATCGCGGTAACCGCAAACAATTCATTTACCGCAAAAACAGCATCTATATCTTTGTTTTTAAGAAATTCTGAAATTTCAGTTTCACAATTATCAATATCTTCAATTTTTAGGATAAATTCTTCCTTTTCTGGAATATCATATGCTCTTAACGCTCTCAAATATCCGTTGGTCCTAAGTTTTCCTACACTTATATAATCTACCGTGGTAAGAATAGCAATCTTTTTACAACCTATAGTAAGTAAATGATTTGTTGCCGTTTGTGCACCTTTCGCATCGTCAATAATAACCTTATCACAAACTACCTCATCTATGATTCTATCAAAAAGTACTACTGGCATACCTTGACTCATCGTCTCCTCTATATGATGATAATCCTTTTTAAGTTGTGTTTCTTTGGCAACAGATAAAATAAATCCATCAGCGCTGCCACTAGCCAACATTTCCATATTGATCACTTCTTTATCAAATGAATTATTAGAAGAACATATAATTACATTATACCCTTTTTCATTCGCGACTTTCTCTACGCCACCTATAACAGTAGTAAAAAAATGATGAACAATTTCTGGAATAATAACCCCTATAGTCTTCGTTTTTCTATTCTTAAGACTTAAAGCAATGTTATTTGGTTTATAATTATAAAGCTTGGCGAAGGCCTTCACCTTTTGTCGAGTATCTAAACTTATTTCTACACTGTCTTTCAAAGCTTTGGAGACAGTCGAAATAGAAACATCCAGTTCTTTTGCTATTTGTTTTAACGTAACTTTTTGTTTCATCTTCTTTTTGATTAAAAGTTATTGAATTTTTAAAAGAATGATGTTTTTTGAAAACTAAAAAATGATCATAAATCATAATTATCAGGCAACAACGTATTTTGTTACAACTTATTTTTCTACTCTTATTTTTTATCCAAAAGCCAAAATTCTATGCGAAAATATGTCATATGATCACAATTAAACTTAAAATTTTAACGAAATTTTAAAAGTTATTCACACGCAAACGTTTTCGTAAGGTTGTACTGACAATAGTCATGAAGCTTAACACAAATTTTACATTAAATTGGTTCCCGGAAAGTGAAAATATAAGACTTCAAACAATCAAAAACTAATTTAATTTTATGAAAACATTTACTAAAAGCGCATTGTTTTTATTGTGGTTGATACCAATGAGCTTTTTTGCACAGTCAACTATTAGGGGAACAGTGACTGATGCCGGAAGTGGTCAACCAGTTCCTGGCGCAAATATCATTGTTAAAGGAACTACAATCGGTACCGCAACCGATTTTGACGGAGCTTACACTCTAAGTAATGTAAACAACGGCGACATTGTTGTATTTTCTTATGTTGGATTTATACCGCAGGAAGTTACATTTACCGGTCAAGAGATTATAGATGTGACATTGCAAGAAGATGCAGCAGAACTAGAGCAAGTTGTACTAATTGGATATGGTTCGTCTAGAAAGAAAGAGCTAACAGGATCTGTTTCATTAGTAACTTCAGAAGATTTTAATACAGGAAATAATGTAACTGCTGAAAATTTATTTGTAGGACGTGTCGCCGGGGTTAATATTAATACTAATGGTGGGCCGGCAGGAAACTCACAGATTAGAATTAGAGGAGGAGCATCTTTGAATGCATCTAATGATGCTCTCATAGTAATCGATGGTTTACCTATCAACGACCCTGGAGATGAAGATAATGGTTCCAGATCTGTATTATCTTCTATTAATCCAAATGATATCGAGTCTTTCTCAATCCTTAAAGATGCTTCTGCAGCGGCGATTTATGGTAATCGTGGTGCTAATGGGGTTATTATTATTACAACTAAAAAGGGTAAAAAAAATCTACGAATTAATTTAGACACGCAAACAAGCATTACAACTGCAAACAGAACTGTTGATGTTTTTTCTGCCGATGAATACCGGGCTTTAATTGCTGAAAGATTCCCTGATAGAGTAGGTGATCTAGGAAATGCCAACACAGATTGGCAAGATGAAATATATAGAGACGCTTTTTCTTCTCTCCATAATCTCTCAATTAGCGGTTCATTACTAGATGTTCTGCCAACTCGGATATCAGTTGGACGAGCAGATCAGGAAGGATTAAGAAAAACTTCAAAGTTTGAAAGAACAAATACTTCTCTTTCTTTAAACCCTAGATTATTTAATAACCATTTAAAAATTGATGTAAACGCAAACTTAAACTTTGAAAAAAATAGATTTGCCGAAGGTGTTGAAAAAGATGCAATTACATTTGACCCTACGCAACCTGTTTTTGACCCTACTTCTCCTTATGGAGGTTTTTTTGAATATCTAAATAACGATGGGTTTGCTCAAGCGAACGTTCAGCGAAATCCTGTGGCAAAATTATTACAAACCAGAAATATTGCTAATGTGAGAAGATATTTTGGAAATGTAAAATTCGATTATCAATTGCATTTCTTACCCGACTTAAGAGCAGTATTGAATTTGGGTATGGATACTAGTGAGACAAAAAGATTTGAAGAACGTTCTACAGAAAGTGCAAATACATTTAGATCCGAATTCGGAGAATTTAATGGATTTAAATCTGATACAGATTTTACCTCTGAAAATAAATTACTAGATGCTTATTTGGTGTATAACAAAAAAATTGGTGGTTTAGATATAGAAACAACAGCGGGTTATTCTTATCAAAAATTCGAAATAGAAGAATTTAAAACTGAAGATCAAAGGGACCCTAATAGATTACCTGAAAGAAATATCGAACCCGACGTAGTTTTGTTGGCTTATTTCGCAAGAGCTAACTTGAAGTTAAGCGACAAATATTTTTTAACCGGATCTATACGTAGAGATGGTACTTCTAGATTTAGTGAAGACAATAGATGGGGATATTTCCCTGCCGCCTCTTTTGGATGGCAAATTAGTGAAGAAAACTTTCTTAAGAATTCATCAACATTAAGTAATCTAAGATTGCGCTTAGGGTATGGTATAACAGGACAACAAGATATCGATCAAGCATACGCTTACATAGAACGATATAGAGGAAGTAATCCTAATACCCAATATATACTTAACGGACAAGTAATAAATATTGTTCAAGCTCAGTTTAGAAATGAAGATATAGAATGGGAAAAAATTACTGAATACAATATCGGTTTGGACTATGGATTTTTGAATGATCGCATTAGTGGTTCTGTAGACGTGTTTAGAAAAGAGTCTGATGATCTACTTTCTCAAGCCCCGGTGCCAGATGCCGTTAATTTTTCGAATCAAGGATTTCAAAACATAGGTAAATTCGTTACAGAGGGTATTGAGTTTTCAATTAATACCAATATAATACAAAACGAAAATGTGAATTGGAATTTGAGTTATAATGCAACCTATATCAATCAGGAGATTGAAGAATTAGCTTTTGGTCAAGATATTATAGTAGGAGGTATCGATGGAGGTACAGGAAATAATATTCAAATTCAAAGACAAGGTGAAGCTCCTTTTTCATTTTTTACTTTTGCTCAAGTTTATGACTCAAATGGAAGACCTATTGAAGGGGCTTATGCTGATCTTAATGGAGACGGTGAAGTAAATAATGATGACCGATATGTTGCCGGAAAACCTGCTCCAGATTTCACAATGGGGATACAATCTAATCTAAATTTTTATAATTTTGACTTCAGTTTTAACTTACGAGCAAGTATTGGTAATGATATTTATAACAATGTGGCCTCTGCAAACGCCCAAACTGGTAATTTGTTCAGAAATGTATTTAACAATGCTCCCACTTCTCTATTAAATTCTAACTTCGTTAGCACACCAGATGTTATTCTCTCTGATTTTTACGTTGAAGATGCATCTTTTGTCAGAATGGAAAATATTACTTTAGGATATACGCTTCGCGATATTATGAAAGGGGTATCTAGTTTACGACTATGGACAGGTGTTCAAAACGCTTTTCTTATTTCAGACTACTCTGGTTTAGATCCAGAAATTCAAAATGATGGTAGGGATCAATCTATATTTCCAAGAGGTCGCACCTTCTTGTTTGGAATCAACTATAAATATTAAAAAACAATTGAAATGAAAATATATAAATCTTTTTTATACGCATTTCTCCTTGTTGGGATTTTAAGCTCATGCGAAGGAGATCTTGATATTGAACTCGAAGATGATGATGATTTACTTGCCGAAGATGTTTTCAATCAACCGGGAGGTTACGACAGAGCCATTGCAGGTGTATACGCAAACTTTTCCGTAGTTGGGCTTGATGACCCTGGTACCTCTAATCTTGCAGGGATCGATGCTGGTACTGGAAATTACATCAGAGGACTTTTTAACTTACAAAGCTTATCGTCTGACGAGGTAATCTGGAATTTCGAAAATGATCAAGGTATTCGGCAGATCCAAAGGAATAGTTGGGATGCCAACAATGTAATAGTTTTAGGGTTTTGGGCAAGAGCAACCTTTGAAATTTCATTGGCCAATGAGTTTCTAAGGCAAACAACCAATGAAAAACTTGATCAACGAGGAGTTGATGCCCCGACTAGAGAAAAAGTAATCACTTATAGAGCTGAAGCCAGAGTTCTGAGAGCTTTAGCAAACTATCATTTACTTGACCTTTTCAGAAGAGCGCCTTTTGCAACAGAAAATGATCTTGTAGGATTTACAAGAGTTCCAGAAATTTCAGGACAGGATCTGTTTAATTATATCGAAACTGAATTACTCGAAGTAGAAGCAGATCTTCTGGATGTAAATCCAGGTAATGCAGAACAATATGGTAGAGCAACTAAAGGAGTAGCAAAAATGATTCTTGCTAAACTTTACTTGAATGCAGAAATATATCTAGGAGCAGAAAATGGACGTTTTGCCGATTGTTTAAGAGTTTGTGATGAAATAATCAATAGTGGGTACAGTCTAACGCCTAATTATTTAAACAATTTCAATGCAGACAACAATACCAACGGAGCTCAAAATGAAATTATTTTCCCAGTTATTGCCGATGGGGTTGCTGTTCGAAATTTTGGTGGTGCTTCTATCATTATGCAAGGGCAACAAAATGGAAATGGTGATTTCAAACCAGCTCCGGCAGATTTTGGTGTTATTGGTTTTGGAAACTTATTTAGAGTTAGACAAGAGTTATCCTTAACCTTTGAAGATCCCCTTTTTAATAACGACGAGAGAAATACGTTGGTAAAGTTTGACGTACCTATAGATCCTTCTCCGACTCCTCCAGAAGCTAGAGATATTGCTGTAGGGCCAGATTTATTAGACACTTCTTCTGGGTATTTAATGGCAAAATATTCTAATCTTACTTCGACTGGAGAGCCCGGTCAAGATCAAACTTTTGTGGATACAGATTTTCCTCTCTTTAGACTCGCCGATGTTTATCTAATGTACGCCGAAGCTCACCTTGAAGGTGGTGGTGGAGATATTACTACAGCTACCAGGTACATTAATCTATTAAGAGAACGTGCTTTTGGCGATACTTCCGGTAATATAACTGAGGGAGAACTAACGCTGGACTTTATCTTAGATGAACGTGCCAGAGAATTACATTGGGAAGCTCATAGAAGACAAGATTTAGTTCGATACGGTCTTTATACTGGTGGAGCTTATATCTGGTCTTTCAAAGGTGGTCCCCAAAATGGAACTGCTATCGCAGAGAAGTTTAAGCTATTTCCAGTGCCTGCCTCCAGTAGATCAGCCAATCCAAATTTAGGACAAAATGATGGATTCTAATATTTTAACAAAAATTTTAATTTATACAGTCATGAAAAAGATATCAATTTTAATGTTTGCATGTTTGGCATTAGTATGCTTTAATGCATGTGTAGAAGATGATGAACCTACATTTATGGTTCAAGAAAATGAGGCAACAGCACCCACTATCGTTACTGCAAATTCAACAGTAATGTTGAATAAAGATGCAGAGGACAATCAAGCTCTTACCGTAGTATGGAACGATGCACAATATAATTTTCAAACACCGGTGACCTACAATATTATGGTTGCAGCAGCGGGAACCGACTTTGAAGATGAAATAAATGCTGCATCAACAGTAGAACGCTCTTATACTTGGACAGTAAAAGATTTGAACAATCTTGCAATTAAAGCTGGATTAGAAATTGATAAGGAAGGAGCACTAGAAATTCGTGTAATCTCTTCTTTGGGGAGTAATGGTGGTGTATCCATGGATTCAAATATTTTGGCTATCACGTTAACACCCTATTCAACTGAATTACCTAAGTTATGGCTACCGGGAGATTATGCACAAGACAGCGGTTATGGAGCAAACTGGAATCCAGCAGACCCGTTAACACCAACTCTTACAGCAGAAAACTTTACTAGCTCAAAATTTGAAGGATATGTTTACTTTGCCAACGACAATTCTAACTTTAAAATCACTCCTACTAATGTTAATTTCGATGGAAATTATGGAGATGTTGATGACTCTGGGACTTCTGGAACTTTATTTCAAGATAATGCGAGTAAAAATATAGTTGTTCCTGTTGCAGGGTATTATAGAATAAATGTTGATACCGAAGCACTGACCTATTCACTTACAAAAACAGACTGGGCTGTTACCGGCTCATCTACACCGCTAGGTTTTGCACCACCCGAAGCGGGTCCAAATCAAGATCATGATCTAACTTATGATCAGGATACTAAAGTATGGTCTATAACCTTAGACCTCACCTCAGGTGAAATAAAATTTAGAGCTAATGATTCTTGGTCATTCAATTATGGAAATGACGATGACGGAGATGGTTCATTAAACGAAGGAGGATCCAATATCGCTGTTGAAACCGGAGGAACATATGTTATTATCTTGGATCTTAGTAATCCAAGAGCATATACCTACTCTTTAACTCCAGTAACAAATTAAACAAAAGTGGTATCCAAGAGGCTGTTTTTATGACAGCCTCTAAACTATAATAAATATGAAAACATTTATAAAACACACTATAAAAAGTACACTTTTTCTTGGTGCCTGTATGGCTGGCTTTTTAAGTTGTTCGGATGATGATGACTCTTCAAACAATCAAGAAGAAATAATTGTTCAAGAGGATTTAAGATTGGATCTTACTGCATTTACCAAAGCTGATGCCGGCGTAATGATGCAGGCATTTTATTGGGATGTAGAACCCATTGGAGGTTGGTATGACGAGGTAAGTTCTAAAATTGAAGATTGGTCGGCATCAGGGGTCAACCGAATCTGGTTACCCGCCCCAGGTAAGGGTGCATCAGGTCAATTTTCTATGGGATATGACCCTATGGACTATTTTGATGTTGGAGAATTTAGTCAACGAGGAGCAGAAAATAAGGAAACTCGCTTTGGTTCAAGACAAGAGTTAGAGAATTTAATACAAAAATCTCATGATAATGGGATTGAAGTCATTGCTGATATTGTACTGGGTCATAATTCTGGTGGGGGTTTACAGTCGAATCCGTTTAGAGGAGGTACCGAAGTGTATTCTTTATTTAATGAAGAAAACGGAAACGCTTCCGGTAAATTTAACCGAACTAATGAACATTTTCATCCAAATGATATTCATAGTAACGATGAACAAGCTTTATTTTTTGCTGAAACTGACTTATGCCATGACCAACAGTATGTGCAAGATTGGTTATGGGGCCGAGATGACTCCGTCGCAGAATTCTATAAAAACACCTTAGGTTTTGATGGGTGGCGTTTTGATTATGTAAAAAGTTTTGCGCCCAAATGGGTAAAAGCCTGGAATGATAAAGTGGGAGGATTTTCTGTGGGAGAAAATTTTGATGGTAATCAACAAGTGCTAAAAGACTGGGTTGATGCTTCTGGATCTCCTGCCTTCGATTTTGCTTGCTTCTACAGGTTAGAAGAATCATTAGATCGTAACAAAGATCTAACGGCTTTAGGAGAAGAAGGCAATATGCTGCGTAAAATATATCCTGACAAGGCAGTTACTTTTACGGCTAATCACGATACAGAAAAAGATGAAAACGTTAATAATAGCATAAGCTATTCTAATAAGCTTTTGGCTTATTCCTATATGCTGACTCATGATGGCTATCCCACCATTTTCTATCTTGACTATGAAAACGAATCTTTTAAGGACGCTATTAAAAACCTTATTTTAATTAATCGTACTATCGCCACAGGGGATATTGAAATTATTGAAGCGAATAAGGACGAATACATTATGAAAAGAAATGGTAACGGTGACAATCCTGGGCTTATCCTATATATGAATATAAGCAACAATACAAAGCAATACGAGATACAAACAAATTGGTCTAATAAAACGCTTGTTGATTATGCAAACAATTCAAAATTGACTCCTGTTACTAATGCTGAAGGCAATACGACGATTTACGCTCCTGCTGGAAGTTTTTCGATCTGGTCTATAGGAAAGGAACAATAGATATACAACTATTTATCTAATTAGCCAATAATTTTAAAAGGCAGCCTTTTTAAGGCAGCCTTTTTTTTTGAAAAAACGAAATTCTGATAAAGAATAAACTAAAATATAAACTTTCATTGATCAGTTATTTTTTAAATCAAAACTTATTAATTCAACTTTAATAAAAAAGAATTACTTTTCTTTGTAAAAGATCTTCTGGATTAAGAAGATCTTAATTTTACACAAAATCAATATAATTAAATACGCTTAATGCCTAAATTTCCGTTTTATAAACAAGCTGAATCTAAGGATTGTGGACCAACTTGTATTAAGATAATAGCAAAACACTACGGAAGAGTTCTTAATACCCAAAAACTTCGAACACTAAGTGAGACTACACGAGAAGGGAGTTCTCTTTTGGGACTTAGTGATGCTGTTGAAGAAATAGGGTTTAGATCTCTGGGTGTAAAGCTTTCTCTTAAAAAATTAGATGAAGTTCCTCTACCCTGTATTGTTCACTGGAATAAGGTACATTATGTAGTGGTTTATAAAATTAAGTATAAGCGTAATGGAGATGCCACTATTTTTGTTTCAGATCCTGCTCATGGCCTCATTACTTATACCAAAGAAGAATTTATAAAAGCCTGGATTGGAAATAATGCAGACGAAAATACAGAAGAAGGTGTTGCACTTTTATTAGAACCTACTCCAAAATTTTACAATGATAATTTAGACGAGGAAGACGAGAAATTTGGGTTTAAATTTATTTCTAAATACATATTTAAGTATAAATCATTCCTGTTCCAATTAGCTCTTGGTTTGGGTGCTGGTAGTTTATTGCAGCTTATTACCCCTTTTCTTACTCAAAGTATAGTGGATGTGGGGATCAAGAATCAAGACATTAATTTTATCTACCTTGTCTTGATTGCTATGCTTTCATTATTTATAGGAAGAACGCTAATCGATGTGCTTAGAAGTTGGATTTTACTTCATTTAAGTACTCGTATTAATATTTCGTTGATTTCAGATTTCTTTATTAAATTAATGAACCTTCCTATCTCCTATTTTGATGTTAAGATGACAGGAGATTTATTACAGAGAATCAATGATCATAAACGAATAGAACAGATATTAACAATGTCCTCATTGAATGTGCTGTTTTCAATGGTTAACCTCATTGTATTCAGTATTGTGTTGATTTACTATAGCATTCCAATCTTTGGTATTTTTGCGATCGGAAGTACATTTTATTTTGCCTGGATCCTTATTTTCTTTAAAAAACGTAAGAAACTGGATTACAAACGCTTTTCTCAAATAAGTGAAGAGCAAAGTAAAGTTATTGAGCTGGTTAATGGTATGCAGGAAATCAAGCTGCATAATGCTGAAAAAAGAAAGCGATGGAACTGGGAATTCGTTCAAGCCAAACTATTTAGAATATCAATAGAAAATTTAGCCCTTGAGCAATATCAAAATGTAGGATCGTCTTTTATTAATGAGCTTAAAAATATTTTTATTACCGTTTTTTCTGCAAAACTGGTGATAGACGGTGATATCACACTAGGTATGATGCTTGCCATCACTGCGATTGTGGGTCAACTTAATGCTCCTATAACTCAGCTAATTAATTTTTTAAGAGAGCTACAGGATGCACAAATTTCTTTGGAGCGTTTGGGAGAAATACACAATAAAGAAGACGAAGAGCATGCTGGTGACGAAAAGATTAAAGAAATTCCTGAAAATTCTGGTTTTGAAATCAAAAACCTTGCTTTTAGATATGTTGGATCTGACAAAAAGGTCCTTGAAAATTTGAATTTATCTATCCCTGCCAATAAAATAACAGCAGTAGTTGGTGTTAGCGGAAGTGGAAAAACAACGCTAATGAAACTTTTACTCAAGTTTTATGAACCGGATGAAGGACAGATTTTTATCGGGCCTCATGATTTGCAACATGTATCACAAAAAGCTTGGAGAGATCATTTTGGAGTAGTAATGCAAGAAGGCTATATTTTTAATGATACTATTGCTAATAACATTGCTGTTGGAGAAGATTATGTAGATAAGAAAAAATTGGCGCATGCAGTTGATGTTGCTAATATCAAGGAATTTATAGAATCACTTCCTTTGTCCTACAATACAAAAATCGGAATGGAAGGTGTAGGTTTAAGTACTGGTCAAAAACAACGTTTGTTTATTGCGCGTTCGGTTTATAAAAATCCTAAATTCTTGTTCTTTGACGAGGCAACGTCTGCTCTCGATGCAAACAATGAAAAAGTAATCATGGAGAAATTAGATACTTTTTTCAAGAACAAAACAGTAATGGTAATCGCACACCGTTTAAGTACTGTGAAAAATGCGCATCAAATTGTAGTTTTGGATAAAGGTGAAATCATAGAAGTCGGTAATCATGAAGAACTGATCAAAAAGAAAGGAAGTTATTATAATTTGGTGAAAAATCAATTAGAATTGGGTAAGTGAGATTTTTGATATTAGATTTGAGATATTAGATGATAGATACCAGAAATTAAACACGGGATACTGAATACTGAATACTGAATACTGAATACTGAATACTGAATACTGAATACTGGAAATTATAAAAACCTTGTTCAACATTCTAATATTATTTTTAATTTTAAAAAATGCCAGAAGCTTTAGACGAAATACAATTAAGAAGTGAAGAGGTACAGGAGATCCTTACCAGAGTGCCGCATTGGATGATTAGATGGGGTAATTTATTGATTTTGGTGTTGGTTTTGCTGTTGTTATTTCTCTCTTGGTTGGTTAAATATCCAGATGTGATACCTGCAGAGGCCATAATCACTACTCAAATTCCTCCACAAAAAGAGTATGCCAAAGTTAGTGGTAAAATTGAAGCGATTTTGGTAGAAGATGGTCAAATAGTTCCAGAGAATACTCCCTTGGCCATTCTAACCAATACGGCTAATTATCAGGATGTATTTACGCTTCAATCTATTATTGATACGATATCAATAAATAGTAAATCGTTTAGTTTTCCCATAAAAGAGATTCCTGTATTGTTTCTGGGAGATATCGAAACGAGCTTTGCTATTTTTGAGAATAGCTATTCAGAATATCTACTAAATAAAGAGCTACGGCCTTTTTCTAATGAAGCACTGGCAAACCAAATATCATTATCAGAATTATATAGAAGACAAGAAAGTTTAAGGGGACAAAAAAGAATTGCAAGAACAGAATTAGATTTCAAGAAAAAAGATTTTGAGCGTCAAAAAAATTTATTTGAAAAAGGTGTTATCTCTGCTCAAGAGTTTGAAAATAAAAAGATTGATCTTTTGCAAGCCGAACGAAATTATGAAAGTAATAATGTTCAGCTGTCACAGATTAATGAAAGCATAAGTGCTGCAACCAAAACATCAAGGGGTACCGAGATCAACCAGCAAAAAGAAGAAGTAAATTTGCGTAAAAAAGTCTTACAATCTTTTGATCAATTGAAAAAAAGTATCAAAGACTGGGAGCTTCAATATGTTTTAAAATCTGATATAGAGGGTCGTGTTTCTTTTCTTAATTTCTGGACTCAAAATCAAACGGTTACTGCAGGAGATTTGGTATTCATCATAATTCCATCAGAAGATTCTTCCTATCTGGCAAAAATCAAAGCTCCTTCTCAAAACTCAGGTAAAATAAAAATTGGTCAGACAGCTAATATTAGATTAGAAAATTTTCCTGATAATGAATTTGGAACGCTAAAGGGAACCGTAAAAAGCATTTCTCTTTTACCAGATAAAGATGGATTATATCTAATAGATGTAGAATTACCCGAAAAACTAATAACAACGTATAACAAAGAAATTCCTTTCAAACAGGAAATGAGAGGTGTAGTAGAAATTATTACCGAAGATCTTCGCCTCATAGAACGTTTCTTCTATCAGTTTAGGACAATAATGGATAAATAAAAAGACCTGGGCCGGTTTTGAAACCTACCAGGTCTTAAAAGATTTCAAAATACAATTAAGATTCAGTATTCTCTTCTTTACTTTTGATAGCTATCCATTTTTCAACGAGTTCTTCTAATACGTTAAGAGGAACTGCTCCATTAGTCAAAACTACATCGTGAAACTCTCTAATATTAAATTGATCCCCTAACTTTTCCCTTGCATTTTCACGTAACTCAAGAATTTTGTTCATGCCTATTTTATAGGCAGTTGCCTGGCTTGGCATTACTATATGGCGTTCGACCATTTTTACAGCATCACTCTCTGCATTTGGTGTATTATCGGTATAATATTTAATTCCTTCCTCTCGTGTCCATTTTTTTGCATGAATTCCTGTATCCACTACTAATCTACAAGCTCTCCAGAGTTCCATTGCCAACCTTCCAAAATCTGAATAAGGATCATTATACAATCCTATTTCTTTGGGTAAAAGTTCTGTATACAATCCCCAACCTTCTGTATAGGCTGTATACCCAGCAAATTTCCTAAATTCTGGTATATTTTCTAATTCTTGTGCTATAGAACGTTGCATATGATGACCAGGGATCCCCTCATGGTAGGCTAATGCTTCCATTTGATACTTTGGCATTGCCTTCATATCATACAAATTAGCATAATATCTTCCAGGTCTTGAACCATCTGGCGTTCCCCTTTGATAAAATGCTTTTCCGGCACTTTTCTCCCTAAAGGGCTCTACAGCTTTTACAACAATATCTGCTTTTGGTTTGGTAATAAATAATTCGTCCAATCTAGACTTCATATTATCGATTAGCCCGACTGCTTGTTTTAAATATGCTTCTTGGCCTTCTTCATTATTTGGAAAATAGAACTTTTCATCCTCTTTCAGGTATTTGAAGAAATCCTGTAGAGTACCTTCGTACTTTACTTGTTTCATAATATCTCGCATTTCTTTGTGGATACGGTCTACTTCTTTTAAACCAAGTTCGTGAATTTGATCTGCTGTCATATCGGTAGTGGTGGTTCGCTTCAATGCTACATTATAAAAAGCATTTCCTTTGGGAAATTTCCAACAACCGTCTTCTGTTGTCGCTCGTTGTTGTTGCCCTTCAAGAAAAGAAATGAGATTATCATAAGCGGGTTTAAAGCTTTCAATCAATGACTTTTCTGCTTGAGAAACAAGTTCGCTTTTATCCTTATCTGATAATTCTAAGGCTGATATTTTTCTTTTGAAGTCGGCCAGCAACGTACTTTCTTTATTTGATTCATCGAAAGGTTGTCCTGTTATGATATTTCGACAATCCTCCAAGACTTTAGTAAAAACAAACTTTGGAGGAACGATACCGTTCTTTTCTCTAATTTTCATGTTATCAACTAGTTGTTTAAACAATTCGTCCAAACCATCCAATCGAGAAATGTAAGCCTCGGCATCGCTTTTATCTTCTACTCTATGCATATTAATCATAAAAGCAGGAACTCGAGCATGCATACCACTCATTTGATTCACCGGATAATTGTAAAACCGATATTGAAA
Organism: Aquimarina celericrescens; assembly: GCF_042682765.1. Lineage (NCBI taxonomy): Bacteria > Pseudomonadati > Bacteroidota > Flavobacteriia > Flavobacteriales > Flavobacteriaceae > Aquimarina > Aquimarina celericrescens. The sequence continues at coordinate 290,987 of NZ_JBHUHY010000016.1, forward strand.
ATCTTTGATTTGGTTTTCCAAATCTTGTCGCATCAATTTATAACTTAGCTTTGTCGCCTCATTCAATCTAGAAATATCTACAGAATCTTTTAGGTATGCCAAACGTTGTTTTGTACGTTCTAAATCTTCTACTTCTTTCTTCGAGGATATATCATCCCATTTACCATAATCAGCAGTTTTAATTCCCAGATAGGTTTGTGTCATAGGCGACCTTGATACCTCTTCCTGAAATTGTGTTTCGAACCAATTATTCAATTTATCAGAATACTCTTCTATAGCTTGAGGTGTTCTGGCAACTTTTTTTTCCTCTTCATTACTCTGCTTCTTACAACTAAACGTTATGAAAAGACAAAAGAAAACTAATAGATTTATTTTTATTTTATTCGTCATAGTCTGCATTTAAGTTTGGCATATTTATTTTAAAATTGAAACTTCTATAGCAGAATCATGATAAATTTTATGAGTTTGCCTAGTAAAATCAGTTGCTGCAGCCTCAAAAATATTGGGAACATACGTTTGAGGATTTAAATCGATTAAAGGAAACCAAGTACTTTGCACCTGAACTTGAATTTTATGGCCTTTCTTAAAAGTATGATGTACATCTTGCAATTTAATATTTACATCTGTCTTCTGATTTGCAGGAAAAGGTTTTGGTTCACTAAAACTATCTCTAAATCTTCCTCGCATTACTTCGCTTCGAACCATCATATGATAGTTTGACATTTTTAAATATTTCTGAGTCTCTTCGGTATCTTCAGCATCGTTAGGATAAACATCGATCAGTTTTACGATCCAATCTGCATCTGTACCTGTAGTGGCTACTTTTAATTTTGCTAACACTTCTCCCGACAGTGTTATATCTTCGGTAAGAACAGGGGTTTCAAAAACCAATACATCTGGACGTCGAGCGGCAAATCGTTGGTCATCTGTCATATATTTTCTTGGTGTAAATACCATTTTAATATCCTCTGAATATGGTACTGGTTTCTTAGGGTCACTTATAAACTCTGAAAAATTTTCACCAGCTGCATCAGACAACTTATCCTCTGCTGTAAGATAAAAAGTCTTTTTCTCTATGTTTTTAGGAGGCCAGCTTTCAAAAGAATTCCATTCTTTTTTGCCTGTATCAAAAATCTGGATTTCAGGTAAACCTGTTTTTCCATCAGCTTCACCTTTTAAGAAATGATTAAAAAACTTGGTCTCTATATCTTTTTGATAATCCAAAGAAAGATCATCTCCAAAATATACATTACCTATAGCTTGACGCTTCTTGTTACGTGCCCAATCACCATGGCTCCATGGTCCAAAAACCATAATATTATAGTTATTGCTTCTATTTTCTATGTTTTCATAGGTTTCAAAGGGACCGTATAAATCTTCAGCATCAAACAATCCCCCTACCACCATAACTGCAGGTTTTATATTTTCTAAATGCTGAATAATCCCTCTTTTCTGCCAAAATTCATCATAATTGGGGTGCTCCTTAAGCTGCGTCCAAAAAACATTATCTTCTTTATAATATTTGTCAAGATTACTTAATGGACCTGAGTCAAGAAAGAATTGATATTGATCTTTACTTTTTAAATCAGGAAAAGTATACCAACTTTCGGTCGTGGGTTTGGTCTTTTCATAACCAAACACCGCAGTCGCTCTCCAATAGCTTAATAAATAAGCTCCGTTGTGATGAAAATCGTCAAAAAAGAAATCTCCTATACAAGCCTGTGGAGATACTGCTTTTAAAGAAGGATGTGAGTCTAATAACGAATACGTTGCATAAAATCCGGGATATGAAATCCCCCAAACTCCGACCTTTCCGTTATTATTGTCTACATTTTTGACTAGCCAATCTATAGTATCATTAGTATCACTAGCCTCATCGACCTGTTTTCCTTTTTTGTTAGGAATATAAGCTCGCATATTGTCATAAATACCCTCGCTCATCCAACGGCCACGAACATCCTGATACACAATTATATTTCCTTCCTTCATCAAAAATTCATTAGGCCCGATTTTAGATCTAAATTGGTCCTCACCGTACGGTCTTGAACTGTACGGAGTTCTTTGCATAAGAATGGGATATTTTTTTGAAGTATCCTTGGGAGAATAGATGGTTGTATGTAGTTTAATACCATCCCTCATTTCTATATCAACCTCTTGTTTTGTATACTGTGTTTTTACATCATAGGAATCTGCTACTTGAGTGAATCCAGAAATAAGATAAAAGAGGAAAAAACCTCTAAGAAAGATAATTTTAATTGATTGCATTGGAGTTAATTTAGTTTCTCGCTGAAGATAAAAAAATGGTAGTACCAGCTTTGTATTTTTAAGGAGATTTTAACAAACTAACCCAATTCTGATTAAGAAAATCTCAAAACATTAAGTCAACTTATTAAGCAAAGAAAGTTTATAGAAATAAGAGCTTAATTTGCTTTATCCTGAATACTTCTGGTAATGGTTGTCACTATATTTCTAGGCATTAATCGGACTGAATTGGCCAGGATCGCATTTATCAAACCATGTATCGCTACCGTTTTTCCTTTCATCATTGCTCTATGTCCATACTGTGCAACTGTCCTTGAGGAGGGTAATTTTTTTCCCTTAACTAACTTACTATCCTCCATCGAGGCAACAGCTTGAAAACCGCTCTCTGTTGCTCCCGGACAAAGCGCAGTAACAGTAATATTTTTATCTTTTAATTCGTTCGCTATTGCCTCAGAAAAATGTAGCACATAAGCCTTTGTTGCAAAATACACTGCCATCATGGGTCCGGGTTGAAAGGCTGCCGTAGATGCCACGTTCATGATTTTTCCGCTATTGCGCTTCATCATATCCCGAAGATAAAGTTTGGTGAACTGTGTTAAGGTTGTTATATTAAGTTCAATCATTTTTTGCTCTTTTTCCCAATCATTCGTGTAGAACATCCCGTAATCCCCAAAACCAGCGTTATTAACTAAAAAATCAATCTGAATCCCTTTTTGATTCGTTTCGTCATACACCTCTTGAGCGGCATTTTTGATCGATAAATCTTTTTCAACTGCCAATACATCTATACTATATTGCTCCTCTAACTCTCTTTGTAGTTCTTCTAATTTGGTTTTATTTCTGGCTACCAAAACGAGGTTATCTCCTTTTCTTGCATGTACTTTTGCTAATTCTAATCCAATGCCATTTGAAGCACCAGTGATTAAAGCTGTTTTTTTCATTTTAAAATTATTTTAGTGAATATTTATTCGTTTAAAAGTTAAAAAAAATCATTCCGTAATACTATCCCAAGCCATTGTAAAACAAGTATTCATATCTTTTTTTTTTAGTTTCAACCCTTCTCGAACAACCATCTTTACAATCTCGTGAATGGCTCCCTGTAAATGTGCTTTGATCAATGCGACATCCATTTTTTTTACATAATCGTTTTTTTGACCCTCAATTAGAAATTGATTAAGTGGTTCAAAATATGTATTAGTTTTTATGATATTCGCTTCGGTAATGTAGCCACTGTAAATGAATTGTTCTACAAAAAGCATCTTTTCAGGGTTTAATAAGCAATATTTAAAATATCCATACCACATTGCCTTAAAAGTCTTGTTAAAAGAACCCTTTACATACTTCGAGTTAATTATTGCGCCGGCCACTTCCTTTTTAGTAACCACAAAAACATCGTTGATAAGCTGTTCTTTGCTTATGTAATAGACGTATAATGTACCTGTAGCTACTCCAGATTTTTTGGCTACCTCTGCCATCTTTAAGCCAGAAAAACCTGTCTTTGTTACTAACTCTATCGTAGCCTTGTATATGGCATTTACTTTATTTTGATCTTTTACTTTTGGCATTACTTCTTTCTAATACTGCAAATATAGGTGAATAAATATTCACTAAAAAAACATTAATATTTATTCTTTATAAAACTACAAATAAATCATAGATAAAGTTAAATCACTATTTTTTAAAGTTCTTTAAACCGGTTTTTAACCATTTGAGATACTCATTAGTATCTGGCGTATATGCCGTGGTAGTGTTCAGCAAATTCATATCAGAATCAATTAACACATAATAAGGTTGAGAATTATTCTCAAAATTTAATGTTTGAAACGTAGCCCATTTATCCCCTATGGTTCTTATATTTTTAACCCTGCCATCCGGTTTTAAAAACTTGAATTGTTCTTCTTGGGATAGCCCCTCGCGATCATCAACATATAAGGAGATCAAAACATATTCATTTTTAAGTATATCGATGATTTCGGGATAGCTCCACACTTGTTCTTCCATTTTTCGACAATTCACACATGCCCAGCCGGTAAAATCAATCATAATAGGTTTGTTTTGCAGTTTGGCTGCCCTTACTCCCTCTTCAAAATCTGTATATGCATTAAGTCCTAAAGGCCCATGTGCTTCTTTCTCATACACGCTATAAAATAATGGCGGTGGAAAACCACTTAGCAATTTTAAATTGGCGTATGCAGTATTGGTAAGCCCTGGGGTCAAATAGATTACAAAAGCCAACGTGAGAATCCCTAACGTTTTTCTTCCTGTGCTTAGTTGCTTAATGGGGCCATCATGTGGGAACCGTATTTTACCAAAAAGATATAACGTCATAGCAATTCCAATAATAATCCAGATGGCAATAAATATTTCGCGCTTTAATATTCCCCAATGTTCTACAAGATCTGCATTGGATAAAAATTTAAAGGCAAGTGCCAGTTCTATAAATCCTAAAACCACCTTTACCGTATTTAACCATCCTCCGCTTTTGGGTAAAGAATTTAACCAATTAGGAAACAATGCAAACAGTCCAAATGGTAAGGCCAAAGCCAATCCAAAGCCACCCATTCCGAAGCTCAATTGAATGGCGCCACCATCACTACTTAAAGAACCTCCTAAAAGCGATCCTAAAATTGGACCTGTACAGGAAAACGATACCAATGCCAAGGTAAGTGCCATAAAAAATATGCCTACTACACCTCCAATACTATTTGCCTTATCATCCAGACTATTACTCCAGGATGCAGGTAATGTAATCTCAAAATACCCAAAAAATGAAATAGCAAAAACAATAAAGATGATAAAGAAGATAATATTCAGTGTAACATTAGTAGAGATATTATTAAGTATTTCTGGATCTAAAGAATCTAACAAGTGAAATGGAATACTTAACAAAAGGTAGATAACAAAAATAAAGAAACCATAAAGTATGGCATTGAATGTCCCTTTTTTGCGATTCTTAGCACTTTTGGTAAAAAAAGAAACCGTAAGAGGAATCATAGGAAAAACACAAGGTGTTAAAAGTGCAATTAATCCTCCCAAAAATCCAAGAATAAATATAGTGAGGTAGCTTTTATCTGTTACATCTTCTTTAGGAAAAACATCCCAACCTTTAACCCCAATATCCAGCGCTTTAGATTTGCTGCGATCATTAGCACTAATGCTAGCTACATCGCCCTTATTTTCAGTTGCTTCTCCGGTAAGGTTTAGATCAAATTCTACGATCTCTGGTGCAAGACATTTTTCATCATCACAGACTGAAAAAAATACTTCGGCCTTTACTGTTTTAAGATCTTTGTCTATTAATTTTATTTTTTGAGAAAAAGTAACCTCATCTTCAAAATACTTCACATCCATCTCGAATATATTGTCGTATTTCTCGATGCCTTTTGGCTCAAGAGTTTCTCCGACTAAGCTATACGTTTCATCAGTATTATTAAAAGTAAACTCTGTGGGTGTTGGAGTAATTTCATCTGTTTCTGCTTCGTTTTGCGAATATAAGTGCCAACCTTTGTCCAAAGTGGCTTTAAAATATAATTGGTAAATGCCTTCTGATTCTTTCTCAATATTAGCTTCCCATTGAATTGGATCTAATGTTTGGGCAAAAAATGGATTAGAAAATAAAAAAGTAGTTAATAATATTATGAAATATTTCATCAGGTTATAGTAATCTTTAATAATTGTTTTGTTTGAGGCGTTATTTTAAATCTGTTATCTGCCCGGTAGTTTATGATCCAAACAATTTCTTTTTCAGAACATAGGATCCAAACTCTCTCTTTTGCAAGTAACGATAGCTTTTCATCTTTAAAAAATTTACTTAATTTCTTTTTACCTTTCATTCCCAGAGGGTAAAAATAGTCGCCTGCTTTCCATTTTCTTACAGTTAGAGGATACTTTAACTTTTCTTTATCTACATAAATGGTTTTAAAGTCCTTTTGTACTATTTCTGAAACCTTTCTAAATTTAATAGTTCCCGGAGGGATCATTATCGTTTGCTCTTCTTCAGAAATAAGATACTCCCTATCAGAAATTTCCTCTACAATGGGGCTTAATAACAAATAATCTCTATCCTTTACCAATCTATGTGTTTCTGAAAACACCTGTTTGCCAGGTTGGGCAGTAACGATCTGTTCGATATCATCCCAAGCTGTAAACCCGTAATCTCTTAACAAAAAATATAGACATGTTCTTGGGTTACCATAGTTACGTAGTTTATTAATAGGTATTTTAACAATATCAATTTCTGATGTTATAAATAGCTCTTTTTTAAGGTGAACTAATTGACTCTGAATAAAATCCTTACTTTGCTTTAAATAATCCAGTGTATTCTTAAAATTATGTAAGAATTTGGGATGAATAGCTTTTAGCTCTGTGATCACATCGTGTCTAAGTTTATTACGCAAGTACTTGGTACTTTTGTTACTACTATCTTCTCGCCATTGTATATTCTTTTCTGTAGCAAAGTCTAAAATTTCTTCTCTAGAGAAAGGTAAAAGCAGACGAACAAAAATTTCATTTACCTCTGGTATTCCTGTTAATCCGTCTAAACCTGTTCCTCTTGATAGATTTATTAAGAAAGTCTCGAGGTTGTCATCTGCATGATGGGCGGTAAGAACATAATCATACTGAAATTCTAGTGCTAACTCCCTAAACCATCCATACCGCAGCTCTCTTGCGGCCATTTGTATCGATAAGTCATGATCTTTGGCATATTTTTCTGTATCAAAACTTCTTCTAAAAAATAGTACGCTTAATCTTTCTGCCAAGGATTTAACAAATTTCTCATCACCATCACTTTCTTCTTCTCTTAAGTTAAAATTACAATGAGCCACCCCAAACTCAAATTTCAGTGAATGGCACATTTCTGTAAGAACAACACTATCTAACCCTCCGCTACATGCAATTAATAGTCTACTTCCCGATAAAAAAGAAAAATGAGCGGCAATATGATCCTTAAATTCTTGTAACAACTATATTTCGAATTAGTATTGGTATTACTTTTTGATTTTTCAAATATACGACTTTGAATTGCTATCACAATTCACAACGAAAAGCATTTTTATATCTGATTTTCAAGTTTTTAACATCAAATCTGGTTTGTTTTCGTTATTTTTAAAGAACAACTCTTAAATCATTCACTAATGGATAAGACACACGAACTGCAGAAATTTTATGGGGCTAATGATCAAAGAGAATTCGGTAAGAAATTATTATCTATAGTTCCGCATTTACATCCTTATGTAAAGCACCGTATTTATATTGCCGAAAGTGTTGGTATCTTGCCTCAAAATATGTATTGCTCTAACGGTATTATAGATGATGCAATCTTAAAACTATATCATGACGATCTCGATATAGAAATTGATACCTTATCATTAGAGCTCAAACTTTTTAAGATAGCCGATGAGCTTATCGATGAACTTTACTCCAGAGAAGGCTGGCATCAGAACACAATCAGCACCAATCATTTTCTCAAAATGGAGCTAGAAAAGCTCGAAGAAAATTTTACAGTTGAGGCTGATAATGAACTCATAATGAAAGAAGAGTTAGATGATATTTGTTATCACCAAAATTCTGAACAAAAACAAAATTTCATCTATGATGACATGGATTCTGATATTATTAAAATTATTGATAATGAGCCTTCATCAAATTCTAGAAAGCAAAAATTATTAGGTAAATTTTATAGTTGGTTGCCTATGGAAACTTCAAAAATTATTGATCTATTCGTTTTTGGAAAATTGAATTTTGAAGAGATTGCAACTATAAAAGAAATCACCTCTCAAGAAGTAAAAGAAATTATTATTGACGTAAGAAAAAGTTTTAGGCGAAACTTGATTTAGTTTGTGAGTTTGTGAGTTTATGAGTTAAATCAAGTAAATTGTCTCATGATATCTGAACTATTTCAAATTATAGTAAACTCAAATACTCACCTCTCAAAAACTATAACCCTTCTAACGCCTCTCGCATCGCTCTTGCTTTAAGTAGGCATTCTTCGTATTCTTTATCGGGATCTGACTTTGCTGTTATTGCGCCTCCTACAGTATAGGAAATATATTTTTTTTCAGCGTTGTAGAGAATACTTCGTATCACTACGTTGAAATCAAAATCACCGTTGGGAGTAATATAGCCTACAGCTCCACTATATAGCCCCCTTTTAGACTCTTCAAGCTCTTCAATGATTCGCATTGCCGAAATTTTTGGGGCTCCAGTCATACTTCCCATAGGAAAAGTAGTTCTTATAATATCTACAGGAGAAGTACTCTTACTAACTTCTGAAACTACCGTAGAAATCATCTGGTGTACTTGTTTAAAACTATAAACTTTACAAAGCTCTTCAACTTCTACACTTCCTCGCGTTGCGGTTCTAGACAGATCGTTACGCACAAGATCTACAATCATGATATTTTCTGAACGTTCTTTAAGGTCACTTCGTAAATCCGATATAAGCTTTTTATCATTCGACTCTTTATCTGATCGTTTTGATGTTCCTTTGATAGGTTGCGAAATAATCTTCTGTCCTTCTTTTCGCAGGTATCTTTCTGGAGAGGCCGATAATAAAAACAGATCACCCATCTTAAAAAAAGTTGCAAAAGGAGGTTTTGAAATATCATTAAGGTGATAGTACGTTTGCAATGGATCGATACAACTATCCTTTGCAAAGAATTCCTGACAAAAATTAGCCTCATAAATATCGCCTCGATGAATATGAGATAGCATCTTTTTCACCTTATCCTTATAAACATCTTTGGTAATGCTTAGGCTTATTTTCACTTTCCCGTATGGCGAATCTTCATTATGCGACAGATCAACGCAGTCTGGAAACGTATGAATTAACTTGAAATCTTCTTCCATTTCATCATCCACCATCCTTAAGTAATGCATTTCGAGAAGATTGTCTTTAAACAGCAATAGTTTTTTAGGCTGAAAAAAATATAAATCTGGAAAATTCAAAGAGTCCGAATTTTTAGACACCAGATTCTCAACATCATTTTTAAGATCATAAGATAAGTACCCAAAGATCCAATCTGCTGTTTTTTCCTGATATTCTTTTAATTTATCAAAAGCTCCATGATAATCTGTCCTTATCGAAGTAAAAGCATCTACAGCCAAAACCGCATCATAACTTGAATACTGCTGATGATAGTCATTGGAATCTAACCAAACGACATCTTCAAACTGCTGCGCCCAATGCAGTAATCGAATTTTAAATTCTGATGGATCTTCTACAGTATATTTTTCTACACTTCGCACCTGTTCGTTAGATTTGATGCGCAAAAGTACTGAGAACTTGTTTTAATCCCAACAGCAGTGTTTCATTAGTAACTGAATTCGATTCTGAAGAAAAGTTTTCATAGAAAGAAGGAAAACTGAAACTTTCTGTAATTTCGGCGCCAAAACGCGGTAATACAGTTTTGGCATATTCCAAAGAACTCAACCCGCCTCTTTTTCCAGGAGCAGTGCTCATGAGTAATACCTTCTTTCCTTCCAAAAAATTACGATCCAAACGAGACAACCAATCCACTATATTCTTGAAAAAGGCACTCCAGCTGCCATTATGCTCATTTACTGAAATGATCAATGCATCAACTTCAGATATCTCCTGTTTCAAAGCCATTGCCATTCCCGGGAAAGAATTTTTCTCTTCATCTTCACTATACATTGGCATCTCATAACTTGTCAAATTGATGACTTTAACCTGATGATCTTTTATCTCTGAAGCGACATATTTTACAAGCCGATCGTTAATTGAAGTACTGCTATTAGAACCAGCAAAAGCTAGAATGTTTTTCATTATTGTTATATTAGAAAATCAAAAGTAACTAAAATCAGCATACATTTTAATAGAAAAAACACCTATTGCCTTAGATGGACAATACGTGTTTTCATGCAATATTAAAGACTAAAACTAAAGACTTTTAATTTCCAGAATTAACCAATAGGAATATCAGAGCATAGTGAATAGTCAAAAGGTGTACCACCCTCAACGGTTGGATATGGATCATCCCCTATATCACATTCATCACTACTAATGCAACATACCCAGTCAATTTCGGCTTGACGAAGTAATAAAGAAAATCGTTGTCTTGTCTTTCTGCTACATTCTAGGTAAGCCGATCTATCTTCACCTGTAGGGTCATCAATTGCGTAACACTTCTCCATAGCAATTGTAAAAGGTTCTAGAGTAGCTAACCTAGGTGGGCCGCATACTTCATAAAAGCAATGTACTTCTTCATTAGTATATTCTTTCCCTGTTTTACTTCTACCGGTTTGGTTATATCTAACTTCTAAAAGGGTTTTAAATAACATATTATCAATAACCGAAGCATCCTGACTCAAAAGATCAAAACGTAACGTTAACTTTTCCCATTCTTTATTAAGTAAATCATAAACAGTATTCGTTAGCTCGATATTTTCAAATCCCAAAGCTTTAGCCAATTCGATTTGTTGCATATCGTTTAACTCAGGAGCTTCTAAAAGCTCTAGTGCTTTATTGTAATCCGTAATCCGACTTGTTGTAATGGCGGTATTCTCCATGTGTTTTCTAAACAAGGAGTCTTCTGCAAAATTTGCAAAATCTTCTACTTCGGGTTCAGCAGATATCGGTTCTTCATCGGTTGTGTCGCTATTACAGGATAAAAAAATTATACAGGCTGATAAGAAAGGCACAAATAATAAGATTCTAAATAAGTTTTTAATAAGTAACATGATTTGTATTTTAAGTTGATATTCAAAAATAAACCATAGTCAACCTTAAAAAGTTCCAACTTATAAAATGGTACCCCTAAATTTCATTTTTTAAAAGAATGTGTAGTCTCTGCTAAACTGTATTAAGCATAAATCGTCGATTGATTCCCGAAATAAGCCTACCTTTGTACCATCAAAAAAAATAATCCATTGACTTTTCAAGATTTAAACATAAGCACTCAACTTCTTAATGCACTTGATGATTTAGGGTTTGATACTCCTACTCCAATCCAGGAACAAGCATTTTCGCCGGTAATGTCTGGTAAAGATGTGGTGGGTATTGCCCAAACGGGAACTGGTAAAACGTATGCCTATATGCTACCCATATTACGAATGTTGAAATATTCAGTGCAACAAAATCCAAGGGTTTTAGTCTTAGTACCTACCAGAGAATTAGTGGTTCAGGTTGTCGATGAAATTGAAAAACTATCAACTTATATCAACATACGGATCGCCGGTGTATATGGCGGAACCAATATCAACACTCAAAAACAGGTAGTTGCTCAAGGTCTTGATATTGTTGTTGCTACGCCCGGACGCCTTTACGATTTGGCAGTAAGCAGAGCTTTACAGCTAAAATCAATACAAAAACTGGTTATAGATGAAGTCGATGTAATGATGGATCTGGGATTTAGACATCAACTCATGAACATTTTTGATATCCTTCCGCGACAGCGGCAAAATATCATGTTCTCGGCCACAATGACAGAAGAAGTAGAGCTTCTTATTACCGAAATTTTTGTAAATCCCCTAAAGATATCTGTTGCTAAAAGTGGAACACCGCTAAATAATATTAGACAATTTGGATATAAGGTTCCTAATTTTTACACTAAAGTAAATTTATTAGAGTATCTACTAAACAATGAAGAAGAATTTCAAAAAACATTACTTTTTGTAGCCAACAAACGCATGGCCGATCGATTATTTGATCGTTTTGAAAAAACATTTCCTGATCAATGTGCCGTGATACATTCTAATAAAACTCAAAACTACAGATTGCGTAGTATAGAGCAATTTGAAAGCGGCGAGCATCGAATTCTAATCGCTACTGATGTGATGGCCCGGGGATTAGATATTGATAATATTACACATGTAATCAATGTTGACACCCCAGATTATCCAGAAAACTATATGCATCGTATTGGTAGAACAGGTCGAGCTCAAAAAGAAGGAATTTCTTTGGTATTAGTGACCGAAAAAGAACAAGAGTCTCTTGAAGCGATAGAAAGCCTGATGGAGATGAAGGTAGAACAGCTTGAATTACCAGATACTGTTGAAACATCAACAGAATTAACTCCAGAGGAACAGCCAAAAATAAAAGAAATCTACAATCCAAATAAGCGAGAAGAACAAGTAGGTCCTGCTTTTCATGAAAAAAAAGAAAAAAACAGCAAGGTAAACCTAGGTGGGAAATATCAGCGAGAAATCAAGAAGAAATATAAAAAGCCTAAAACCAAAGGTGACAAAACATTTAATCTGAAAAATAAAAAGAGAAAGAAATAATAACTATGGATCTAAATCTTGCAGTACTCATAGACGGTGACAATATCCCGTCTTCTTATGTAAAAGAAATGATGGAGGAAATTGCGAAATATGGTAACCCCACCATCAAAAGAATCTATGGGGATTGGACCAATCCTAAACTTTCTAAATGGAAAAAAATTCTCTTAGAAAATGCCATCACTCCTATCCAGCAATATGGCTATACCCGGGGGAAAAATGCAACAGATTCTGCCATGATTATTGATGCTATGGATATTCTATATTCAGAAAAAGTGGATGGTTTTTGCCTTGTTTCTAGCGATAGTGATTTTACTCGATTGGCAACAAGATTGAGGGAAGCTGGTATGAAAGTATATGGCATTGGTGAAAAGAAAACACCAGATCCCTTTATTGTCGCTTGCGATAAATTTATTTATCTCGAAATCCTAAAGTACGAAGCTGAAGAAGAGGAATCTGAAACTACCGATGACAAACCAAAAACTAAAATTAGTGTTGATAAAATCACTCAAAAGCAGATAAGGTTAATCGCTTCGACCATTTCAGACTTGGCCGATGATGATGGTTGGGCATTTCTTGGAGATGTTGGTAGTTTATTACAAAAGAAACAACCCAATTTTGACGCGAGAAATTATGGTTTTCAAAAATTGACACCATTAATCAAATCCATCAAAAAATTTGAAATCGAACAACGAGAAACTTCCAAAGGAAGATCTAAGCTTATTTATGTTAGAAATAAAAGATAAAGTAAACTACTCTGGTACAAGCCCACGAGGCATCGGTTGGAAATTAATTTTGATTTCGCGGCAAGCCACAGAGCATTTAAATCTCGATTATCAATTAAAAACAAAGGTTGAGAAGAATACGATTAACCTCTAATTATGGCTTCTATCTTCGCCCATGGGTTTGCAGCATTTGCGTTAGGAAAAAGTTTTTCTAATACAATCATTTCAGCAAAGTTCTGGGTTTTGGGTATTTTATGTTCGATGATACCAGATGCAGATATAGTAGGTTTTAAATTTAATATCGCTTACGAAGATTTTTGGGGACACCGAGGTTTTTCTCATTCTTTGATTTTTGCGCTGCTGCTAGGAATTCTTGTGACTTTTGTTTTTTATAATAAACAGTTGTTCTACAAAACCGGAATTTATTTGATCGTCTATTTCACAATTTGCACTGCTTTGCACGGAGTTCTTGATGCTATGACTACAGGCGGATTAGGGATCGCTTTTTTCGCTCCTTTTGACAATTCCCGATATTTTTTCCCGTGGAGGCCTATTGTAGTTTCTCCTATTGGCGCAAGTAAGTTTTTTAGCATGTGGGGCATTAAAGTATTGTTAAGTGAATTGATTTGGGTAGTAATCCCAGCTAGTATTTATATTTTTGTAGTGCAATATGTTAAAAAAACCAAAAGCCAATCTTAAAAAGACGACTAAATATATTCTAATTCAGCTGTCATATTTTGCTGTGTTGTTTCTTTTTTCTTACCAGGACAGCAACGCTCAAAAAAAAATTAAGGTTTCTAAAAAGCTTCAAATTACCAAAATAAATGAGTGCAGTTATATTCATATTTCATACCTAAATTTAAAAAACGGAGCTTCAATTTCTTGTAATGGTTTCATTTATATAAATAACAACGAAGCATATGTTTTTGATACTCCTGCTAATGATGAGGCAACTTCAGATTTAATAAATTGGCTTCAAAAAGATATAAAAGTAAAAATAAAAGGTGTGATTTTTAATCATTTTCACAAGGATTGTCTGGAAGGAATGGATGTTTTCAAAAAAAATAATATTCCCTGTATTGCCAGCAAAAAAACGGCCAATTATATGCGATTAGGACAATACAATCTGCCCGATCAAGTATTTGAAAATAATCTAAACTTAACATTAGGCAATAAGAACATTTATAATGCTTATTTTGGTGAGGCGCATACCAAGGATAATATCGTATCATATTTCCCTGAAGAACAACTCATTTATGGTGGCTGCATGATCAAAAGTTTGAAAGCTTCAAAAGGAAATCTTTCTGATGCCAATGTAGCTGAATGGTCTAAGACGGTTACTATGATCAAAGAAGCCTATCCTAAAATTGAAATTGTTATCCCGGGTCATGGAGATTTCGGAAACAGTGATCTACTAGATTACACCATTTCATTATTTAAAATTGAAGATTAAAAAATGTCAGAACCTACAGATAAAAAACAAAATAAGAAATCAAAAGTTAGCATAGGGCAAGCCTTTAAAACAATTATTTGGCCAAGAAGAAACTTGGTTTTCATCGGGTTGCTACTTATTGTATTGAGCCGATTAGCTGGTTTGGTACTACCTGTAGCCAGTAAGTATCTAATGGACGATGTTATTGGCAAAAAGGATTATCAAATGCTCAAATGGCTATTAGTTGGTGTTGGGGTAGCCATTTTTGTACAAGCTATTACCTCTTTCCTTCTTACCAGGATACTAAGTGTGCAGGCACAATTTTTAATCTCAGAACTTCGCGCACAGGTACAAAAGAAAGTACTTTCTTTACCAATCAGCTTCTTTGATAACACAAAATCAGGTGCACTAGTATCACGAATCATGAGCGATGTTGAAGGTGTTAGAAATCTTATTGGTACAGGATTAGTACAATTGGTTGGTGGTACAATTACAGCTATTATTTCTTTAATACTATTAATTCGTATTAGCCCATCGATGACCTTATTTGTGTTAGTCCCAGTATCAGTATTTGGGATTGTTGCTTTAAAAGCTTTCAAATATATCAGACCTATTTTTAGAAAACGAGGAGTGATTAATGCTGAAGTAAAAGGTAGATTGACTGAAACACTTGCCGGAGTGCGAGTCATTAAAGGTTTTAATGCAGAAGCGCAAGAGAATAAAACTTTTGAAGAAGGCGTAGATCGTTTGTTTCAGAATGTAAAAAAGAGCTTAACAGCTACTGCACTGATGACCAGTTCTTCCACTTTTTTATTAGGCATTGCTTCTACAGGAATCATGGGAATAGGCGGATATAAAATCATGATCGACGAGCTTACGATTGGTGATTTTCTTTCTTTTACTTTGTTATTAGGCTTTATGATTGCTCCAATTGTCCAAATGAGTAATATTGGTAGTCAGTTAACAGAAGCATTGGCTGGTTTGGATCGTACTGAGGAATTGATGAATATGACTCCCGAAGAGGAAATAGCAGAAAGGACTATAGAACTCGGCAATATAAAAGGAAACATCATCTTTGATGATGTTTCCTTTTCTTATGAAGAAGGTAAAGAAGTACTACACCATATTAGTTTTAGAGCTCCATCTGGATCTGTAACCGCTTTAGTTGGTAGTTCGGGCTCAGGTAAATCAACGATAGCAGGGTTAGCAGCTACCTTTCTCAACCCTAAATCTGGACTAATTACGGTCGACGGACATGATATTTCTAAAGTCAAATTAAATAGTTATCGCCGTAATCTTGGCGTAGTACTACAAGATGACTTTTTGTTTGAAGGAACGATTAAAGAGAATATACTTTTTCCCAGGCCAGATGCTAACAATGATCAATTAGACAATGCTGTAAAAGCAGCGTATGTGAATGAATTTACTGATCGTTTTGATGATGGACTAGATACATTAATTGGGGAGCGGGGTGTAAAACTATCTGGAGGACAACGACAACGTATTGCTATTGCCAGAGCTATTCTTGCCGATCCGAAAATTATTATTTTGGATGAGGCAACATCAAATCTTGATACAGAAAGTGAAGCTTTAATACAAAAGAGTTTGGGAGAATTAATGAAAGGAAGAACGACTTTTGTAATCGCTCACCGTTTAAGCACGATTAAAAAAGCAGATCAAATTTTAGTAATCGAATCTGGAAATATTGCAGAGCGTGGTAATCATGACGAGCTTATTGCTGCAGAAGGTCGATATTTTGATTTGTATACGTACCAGGCAAGAATTTAGAAGATCTACTCTACAAATAATTAAGACATTATTTGGTTTCAATCTAAATGCGATTTTGGTTATCTTACCTATTGATTTAATCTTTTAATAAAATCAATATGAGTGCATCAAAAAGAGCAGGAAACGAACCAATAAAGATAGATTTAGAAAAAAATAAAAACTATGCGTGGTGTAGTTGTGGATATAGTGAGGATCAACCTTTTTGTAACGGAGCTCACAAAAACGAAGGAGGAGTACCTATGATATTTTCTGTTAACGAACCAAAAACAGTCTTTTTATGTACTTGCAAGCTTACCAGCACTCCTCCTTATTGTGATGGAACTCATAAAAATTAATAAAAAACTCTGTTTACTTATTTATTAAACATAGTTTTTTATTAGGAGTTTGGTTTAATTCATTCACAATATCTTCCTTCTGGGTCCATTTGAAAATAATGGTAGCAATTCTAGAAATTACAAAAACGAAAAAGTCAAAGACCGCTGGAAATGCTGATACTTTTAGTGCACTTGCAAAAACAGGAGTAGAAATTTTATATTACATTTCATTTTATAAAGCAACTAGCGATAATAATTCTTCATCAATTATTCCTATTTAACAATAATTTATTAAATATTTAATCTTCTCTTTAAAAATTATTTCGTGTTTATTGAGTTTTACTTGTATTATTATAAACTCAAAAAAGCAAATCATGAAAAAATTATTTTTAATTATGCTAATGGCGACCCCATTGTTCTTTGTTGGCTGTAGTGATGATGATGACACTGCAGAGGTATCCACAACTTATACTCTCGCCGAAATCGGTGACTCAGGAGTATCAGGAACTGCAAAATTTGTTAAAATAGATAGTGTTACTACCCGCGTAGAACTACAACTACAAAATACAGTCGTAGACACTATCCATCCTGCTCATATTCATATAAATGATGCTGCTACAGGCGGTAGTATAGCAAGAACATTGACCGATGTAGACGGCAATACCGGAGTAAGCGTAACAGAATTTAAAGCACTTGATGATGACACTTCTATAAACTACGAAGGATTATTAGAATTTGACGGTCATATTAATGTACATCTAGGTCCAGGTGTTGATTTACAAACTATAGTAGCGCAAGGAAATATCGGGAGCAACGTTCAATAAACCTCCTTAAAGTATAAGCAAACAAAAAAGCGAACCGTGTGGTTCGCTTTTTAAATATTTCATGATTTTATAGCTAAACATGCAACGCTCTATTATCTGTCGCGGCTAATGCTGCTTCTTTAACAGCTTCGGCAAAAGTTGGGTGAGCGTGCGACATACGAGAAATATCTTCTGCAGAGGCCCTAAATTCCATTGCGGTAACTGCCTCAGCAATTAAATCCGCACAACGCGCCCCAACCATGTGAACACCAAGCACCTCATCTGTAGCTTCGTCGGCTAATATTTTCACAAAACCGTCAAGATCTGCACTAGCTCGTGACCTCCCCAATGCTCTAAAAGGAAACTGTCCTGATTTATATTTTACACCTGCTTCTTTAAGCTCTTCTTCGGTTTTACCCACAGCAGCTACCTCTGGCCAGGTATATACCACTCCCGGAATCAGATTATAATCTATATGTGGCTTTTGCCCCGCAATGGTTTCAGCAACAAATGTGCCTTCTTCTTCTGCTTTATGCGCAAGCATAGCTCCTTTTATCACATCACCGATCGCATAAATATTCGAAACATTCGTCTGCAAATGATCATTTACCTCGACTTGTCCTCTATCATTGAGTTGCACTCCTGCAGCCTCTGCGTTCAATCCATCTGTGTAGGGGCGCCTACCAACGGATACCAAGCAGTAATCGCCTTTAAACTCAACCGCATTTCCTTTCTTATCATCTGCCGTTATCGTAACTTCTTTTGCAGTGGTTTTTAAAGCAGTTACTTTATGTGAAGTATAAAACTTTACTCCCTGTTTTTTCATTACCTTTTGAAGTTCCCTTGATAATGCCTTATCCATTCCTGGAATAATTCTATCCATGAATTCTATGACAGAAACATCTGCTCCCAAACGACGATACACCTGTCCTAATTCTAACCCAATTACTCCACCACCAATAATAATCATGTGCTTCGGCACTTCTTTAAGCTTGAGAGCCTCTGTAGAGGTAATCACTCGCTTTTTATCAATCTTTATAAAAGGTAGCGTTGAAGGTTTAGAACCTGTAGCAATTATAATATTTTTTGCCTCTATCGTTTCTTTTCCGCCATCTGTCTTGGTAATATTTATATGAGTAGCATCCTTAAAAGCTCCAACACCTTCAAAAACATCTATATTGTTTTTCTTCATCAAAAAACTAACCCCATCACATGTCTGATCCACTACAGTTTGCTTACGTGCAATCATTTTTTCCAGATTAATTTTTACATCTCCTGGAATTTCAATTCCATGATCAGCAAAATGCTTTACTGCATGCTCGTAATGATGAGAAGAATCCAATAATGCCTTACTAGGGATACACCCAACATTAAGGCAAGTTCCGCCAAGTGTTGAGTATTTTTCAATTATTGCGGTTTTCATACCTAGCTGTGCGCATCGAATGGCGGCTACATATCCACCAGGTCCAGAGCCGATTATGGCTACATCATATATATTCATAATAAATTATTATGTTGTGCGTATTTAATTTGAACTGGCAAAGTTAAAAGTATTCGAATAACTTTTGATAGTAATTAATAAATAATTATCGTACTAAGAAGTAATATTAATACTCCTGAAAAAGTTATACTTTAATCAATGAGAGAATGAATACATGAAAGAATGAGAGAATGAAGCAATTAAAAACAAAAATCTTTGCTACTTTGCAGCTTTGATACTTTTTCTCTTTTTATTACTAAATATAAAGACATTTTGATATAAATATGCGTTATCTATCTTCCCTTTTTTTGCTTGTAGTAATAATTCTATGGAGTTCGTGTCGTAAAGATTTTGAATCGGGTCCAAGTACTGGAAATTTACAATTCTCGACCGATACGCTGTTTTTAGATACCATTTTCACCAATATTGGATCGAGCACATACAGTTTTAAAGTATATAATCGCACCGATGATGATTTTACAATCCCCACAATAGGCTTAGAACGAGGTGAAAATTCTAGCTACAGACTAAATGTCGATGGAATAGCAGGAAAAACTTTTGAAAATATTCAGGTATTGGCCAAGGATAGTATTTTTGTTTTTGTGGAAACAACGACAGACATCACAAATCAAACTACGGGTACTGAATTTCTATACACCGATCGAATACTTTTTGACAAGGGTGGAAATCAACAAGATATTGATCTTGTTACACTCGTTAAAGATGCTGTATTTTTATTTCCATCGAGAGACGCAATGACTGGTGAGGTAGAAACCCTTTTACTGGGCTTAGATGAAGAGAATAATGAAATAAGAATTGAAGGATTCTTTTTGGAAGACAATCAACTTACTTTTACCAACGAGAAACCCTATGTGGTCTATGGATATGCTGCTGTCCCAAGCGGAAAAACACTAACTATCGATGCTGGTGCCAGAATACATTTTCATGCTAATTCTGGGATTATCGTAGCAGAAAATGGAACATTAGAAGTTAACGGGGCTTTGAGTACCGATCCCGAACTTTTAGAAAATGAAGTGATTTTTGAAGGAGATCGTTTAGAACCTCGTTTTGGTGATATACCTGGGCAATGGGGCACTATCTGGCTTACAGCCGGAAGCACAGGACATGTCATTAACCATACAACTATAAAAAATGCAACAGTTGGTATTCTTATGGATTCTAACGATGGTGGTACCAATCCCACGCTTACTATTTCTAATACGCAAATTTATAATAGTTCTAATGTTGGACTTCTGGCACGTACCGGAAATGTTTTGGGAGAAAACCTGGTGATTAATAATGCTGGCCAAGTATCTCTTAATTGCTCTTTAGGAGGAAAGTATAATTTTAATCATTGTACGTTTACCAACTACTCTAGTATTGGGACAGGTTTCAGAGATTTACCTACTGTACTTATAGACAATAATATACCGGTTAGTGAAACAGAAATTGTAGTAGCCGATTTAATTGAAGCTAACTTTACCAACTGTATAATTTATGGCAATCAGGATTTAGAGCTTTTGTTTAGTAAAGTTGAAGGCACTTCATTCAATTATAATTTCAAAAATTGTTTAATTCGTTTCGAGGATCGAAGTAATAATTTTGCAGACAATCCCCTTTATGATTTTACAAACGCTAGCCTATTCGAAAATGTAATTTTTAATGAAGATCCCGATTTCAAGGCTCCTTTTGACAATATGCTGAATATTAGTGAAAATTCTGCTGCAAATAGTAACGCTTCTACCCCAACCTCTGGATCTGATATTTTAGGTGTTCCTAGAAACACTACAGCTCCTGATATCGGTGCATATGAGAGTGCTTCTTTTGAAGAAGGAAATTAATTCCCTTATCATGAATTCTTATATCTTCACTTCTCAAAGATTAGGCTTCCGAAACTGGACTTTTAATGATCTTGATGTTTTAACCGAAATTAACAACGATGATGATGTTATGGAATTCTTTCCCTTTAAACCATCCAGAGAGGATACTCAGAATTTTATTTACAAAATGCAAGAAACACAAAGGGAAAATGGGTTCTGCTATTTTGCTGTTGATATATTAGAAAACAAGGATTTTATTGGATTTATTGGCCTATGTAAACAAACTTACCTAGAAGAATTAACACCTTTTGTTGATATAGGTTGGCGACTAAAAAAAAGTATCTGGAACCAGGGTTACGCTACCGAAGGTGCCAAAGCCTGCCTGGATTATGGATTTAACGTAATCGGATTGGAAAAAATTTACTCCGTTGCTCCAGAGATTAACAAAAAATCTGAGCTCATCATGAAAAAAATTGGGATGCAGCGAGTTAAAACTTTTGATCATCCCAAACTCACCAATTATAAAGAATTATTATCTTGTGTGTTATATGAAAAGAAACGGTTAATCCGCAACAAATGAGTAGAGTAAAAATTATATCCACAACTATTATCATTTTATGTTTTACACAGGTGATGATGGCTCAAAGTGAATTAATTCATCAAAAAATAAATCAGGATATGTATGGAAATTTTTCTGAAGCCTTTGCAACGTTGGATTATGATTTATTTGCATCTATTCACAGCCAAGAAATGATACGGGTTTCAGGGAATGGTGGTGAAATAAAAGATTGGAAAACATACTTGGAAGGATACAAAAAAAGATGGAGTGATCCTTCTCAAAAATCAGCTCTAATCGATTTCAGATTGTTAGAAAGAATCACTTCTGATTCCTTAGTTTCTGACAGAGGAATTTATAGAGTTACCTATCCAAACAATAGTGGGAAAACAAAATACTCTTATGGTAAGTTTCATGTTTTGTTAAGGCTGGAAGATAACTACTGGAAAATTATTATGGATTATGATTCTGATGAAAATAAAAGTATCGATAAAGAAAGTTTTGAGATTGCCTTTCCCCTTTCGGAATATAAAAAGTATGTGAAAAATTAGGATTATAGCTAGTTTCTAGTATTTTTGAAGCCTCTTACCCACCCTTTTTGAATGCAGATGAAGATTACACAAAAAATTAAAATTATTGGTATCCTTTCTCTGGTATTGCTTAACATAAGCTGTGACCAGATTACCAAGAGCGTTGTACGACAAACTATACAACCTTATGAACGTATTGAGGTCTTTAAGGATAATTTCGTATTGACCAAAGTCGAAAACACAGGAGCCGCTTATAGTCTGGGCTCTGATCTAGGGCCTGTTTTAAAAGTAATATTACTACAAATCCTGCCTATTCTTGTTCTGATGATGCTATTACGTCTAATCCTTATTAAAACAGATTACTCTAGGGAGACTCTCATAGGCTTTGCTTTTATCATTGGCGGTGGTATCGGCAACTTATTTGATCGCATTGTTTATGGTTCTGTAACCGATTTTTTGATTTTAGATTTAGGTATTATAAAAACCGAAATCTTCAATATGGCAGATGTTTCTATTATGTTTGGCTCTATTTTGATCCTAATTAGTGCTCTTTTCAATACAAAAGATTCATTTTTCAGAAAAAAGCTCAACAACTAAAGAATTGTTGCTGAATCAACCTGGTCTTTCTAAACAGAAGGAAAGCCTTAATCACTGAAGCCTTTTCACAAAAATAAAAAAACGCATGACCGAAAAAATCATGCGTCTTAAATCTTAAATTTTTATACCGTTTATGCAACAAATAAAGGCTTATCAGCCATCATTGCATTTACTTCGTCTGCGATACCATGTAATGCTTCTTCATCTTCTACATTTATAATTACTTTATCAATCAGCTCGACGATATTGATCATGTCTTCTTCTTTTAATCCTCTGGTTGTTACAGCAGCAACACCAATACGAATACCCGAAGTTACAAAAGGTGACTTATCGTCAAAAGGCACCATATTTTTATTAACGGTTATTTCTGCAACACCTAAAGCTTCTTCAGCTTGTTTACCAGTAACCCCTTTATTTCGTAAATCAATTAACATCATATGATTATCGGTACCACCAGAGATAACCTCGTAACCCTTCTTCACAAAAGCTTCAGCCATTACGGCAGCATTTTTCTTTACCTGTACAATATAATGTAAGAATTCATCACTTAAAGCTTCTCTAAACGCTATTGCTTTTGCCGCGATGATATGCTCTAAAGGTCCACCTTGATTTCCAGGAAAAACGGCACTATCTAATAAAGAAGACATCATACGTTTTTTGCCGTTTTTGAGAGTAATTCCGAAAGGATTTTCAAAATCTTTACCCATTATAATTAATCCTCCTCTTGGGCCACGCAATGTTTTATGGGTTGTTGTAGTAACTATATGACAATAAGGTACAGGATCAGCAATTACTCCTTTTGCAATTAAACCTGCCGGATGGGCAATATCTGCCAATAGAATAGCACCTACGCTGTCAGCAATTTCTCTAAACCTTTTATAATCTATTTCTCTAGAATATGCTGAAGCTCCTGCAATAATTAATTGTGGCTGTTCTGCTGTAGCAATCTCCTGAATTTTATCATAATTTAGCCTTCCTGTCTCCTTCTCTACTCCATAAAACACTGGGTTGTATAATTTACCCGAAAAGTTTACTGGCGAACCATGCGTTAGGTGTCCTCCATGAGAAAGATCAAAACCCAGTATTTTGTCTCCTGGTTTTAGACAGGCATGATACACCGCAGTATTGGCCTGAGATCCAGAATGAGGTTGTACGTTGGCATACTCTGCTCCGAACAATTCTTTTGCACGATCAATAGCAATTTGTTCAATAACATCCACTACTGCACATCCTCCATAATATCTTTTTCCAGGATACCCTTCGGCGTATTTATTGGTTAATACTGATCCGGCTGCCTCCATTACTTGTTCACTTACAAAGTTTTCTGAAGCGATTAATTCTAATCCATTGATCTGGCGTTCTTTTTCGTCCTGGATTAAATCAAAAATTTGTTCGTCGCGTTGCATGTATTCCTAGTTTATTGATAAAGGTGTAAAAATAAGCAATACATTCTTTACATTCGCTTAAACAATCCTTAATAAATATAAACAACTTGTTCACAGTTTATACCAATTAATTTATTGTAAAAAATCAAAGATGTATGCCTTATTTTAAGCCAAAAGTACTACCCGAAGTACCAAAAACCTTAAACAGACGAATGTAATACCACATCTTATCATTTTTTTAAATATTTTTCACAAAATTAAAAACCTTTAACCGCGCGAAAATTATATATTTGATTTTAAGAATTACCAACAACGTATTAAAAGAATTATAATGCCTATAACCGCAAACTATCCAGACAGAAAAACATGGATTAAAACTCCTCACAATACAGATTTTCCAATTCAAAACATTCCTTTTGGAGTATTTTTGACCAGGGACGACATTATTACTATAGGAACCAGAATAGGTGACACTGCTATTGATTTAGGAGCGCTACATCAACTAGGTTATTTTGAAGGGATTCCATTAACAGATGATATTTTTTTGCAGGATTCACTAAACGATTTCATTTCAGACGGAAAAAAAACTTGGAGATTAGTGCGCAATCGAATTGCTGATATTTTTGATGCAGAAAATGATACGCTTAAAAATAATAAAAAGCATCGTCAAGAAATACTTTTTTCTTTAGACGAGATTGAAATGCAACTCCCGGTAAGTGTTGGAGATTATACAGATTTCTATAGTAGTATCGAACACGCTACTAACGTAGGAACCATGTTTAGAGGTAAAGAGAACGCTTTGATGCCAAATTGGTTGCATCTTCCTGTAGGATACCATGGTCGTAGCAGCTCTATAATACCATCTGGAATCCCGGTACATCGACCTCAGGGGCAAAAATTAACCAATGGTGCCACAGAACCTATTTTCGGACCCTCAAGATTAGTGGATTTTGAACTTGAAATGGCTTTTATTACTACAGATGCAAACCAACTTGGCGAACCAATTCCAATAGAAGAGGCCGAGGATTATATTTTCGGTTTGGTTCTATTTAATGATTGGAGTGCCCGAGATATACAAAAATGGGAATATGTACCGCTTGGTCCTTTTTTGGGTAAAAACTTTGCTTCCTCAATATCTCCCTGGATTGTTACTCTTGATGCATTAGAACCTTTTAGAACTGAAGGACCAAAGCCTTTAAAAAAACAACTACCCTACCTTCAATACGAAGGGAAAAAGAGTTTTGATATTCATCTCCAAGTATCTATTCAACCCAAAAATGCAGAAGAAACGGTGGTATGCAAGAGTAATTTCAAGCATATGTACTGGAATATGGCACAACAACTAGCCCATCATACCGTTAACGGTTGCCCGGTAAATTCTGGAGACATGATGGGAAGTGGCACGCTTTCAGGGCCTACACCAGATTCTTACGGATCAATGCTTGAATTAAGCTGGAAAGGTGAAAAACCGGTACAGCTCAAATCTGGTGGTAGTCGTAAGTTTATTGAAGATAACGATACTGTAATTATGAGAGGGCACTGTGAGAAGGATGGGGTACGTATTGGTTTTGGAGAAGTATCTACCACATTATTGCCTGTATTCAAAAAATAAGACTGTTCGTAAACCTTTATAAAACCTCGAAAATTTGATTTCGGGGTTTTTTTATTATCTTTTGGCACTAAAGTTGTTTTTAGTACCCAAATCAAAATATTATTGACATGAAAAAACTACTACTATTATTTACTATTCTTTCTATTGCTTCTTGTAGTAGCGCAAAGAAAACCGAAAAGGCTCTCAATACCGGAAATTATGATCAGGCCATCAATATTGCCCTAAATAAATTAAAAACTAACAAAACTAAGAAAGGCAAACAATCCTTTATCTTAATGTTAGAAGAAGCCTTTGCAAAAGCAGTCGAGCGAGATCTCAATGCAGTCAATTATCTTGAAAAAGAAGGAAATCCGGCAAATCTTGAACGCACGTACAACACTTATCTTTCAATGCGAGATAGACAAGAACGTATTAAACCTCTATTACCTCTTTATATTATTGAACAAGGTCGTAATGCCAATTTCTTAATGGATAATTACGATCAGAGAATTTTAAGCACAAAAGATAAGCTTACCAAGTACTTATATGACAATGCTAGATCATTATTGTCTTCTGCGCAAAGAAAAATGGATTATAGAACCGTTTACGATAACCTGGTGTATCTAAATAAGATTACGCCTAACTATAAAAACACAAGAGCTTTAATAGAAGAGGCTCACTTAAAAGGTACCGATTTTGTTAAAGTAACTATGAAAAACAGAACCAATGTTGTTATTCCCAAACGTTTGGAAGCCGATTTACTAAACTTTGGAACTTACGGTTTAGATGACTTATGGACAGTATATCATAGTCAACCCCAAAAAAACATAAATTATGATTACGCCATGGAAGTTGCTTTACGAGAAATAAATATCTCTCCAGAACAAGTACGTGAACGTCAACTTGAAAGAGAGAAACAAGTAACCGATGGTTGGGAATATTTACTTGATGAAAATGGAGAAGTCGTAAAAGATGAAGAAGGAAATAAAATAAAAGTAGACAAGGTAATCACTGTACGCTGTGAATATTATGAATTTCGACAATTCAAAGCAACCAATGTAGTAGGTAATGTGCAGTACAAAAACTTAAGAACAAAGCAGCTTTTAGAAGCGTTTCCGATAGTTAGTGAATATGTATTTGAGCATATTTATGCCAATTATAATGGTGATAAGCGAGCGTTAGACGATGATTTGATTCGTTATCTGGGGCTACAAGCGGTGCAGTTCCCTTCTAACGAGCAAATGGTGTATGACTCTGGTGAAGATTTAAAAAATAAGATAAAGAATATCATAACCAATTATCGTTTTAGATAAGTGCGATATTATTAGTAACAACCAAGGGAAGTCATGTTTTAAAAATGACTTCCTTTTTTATTTCTTTATCATACAAATTGGTGTAAAACCTGTGGAGTGATCATGCTATGTGATGAGTGATGAACCGTTTCTCCGTTTCTAATGATAATAAATTGAGGAGATTCATGAAAAACCTGAAATCTAGTTGCAATCTCAGAAGAAATATCTCTATAATTTAGTAAATCTAGATAATAAAGATCCACTTGATCATTATTTAAATCAAAACTACTTTCAAAATTACGTATGACCATTCTACTTATTCCACATCGCGTAGAATGCTTAAAAATCGCTTGAGTTTTTGTTTTAGAAATTTCTTGAATATGACCCAACTGTTCTAGAGAAGTAAGTTCTTGCCATGGTAATGCTTGTTGCTCTTCTTTTGATTCTTTTTCTTCAGACCCAAATAATTTATCGAATATTCCCATTTTTTGCTTTACAATTTATTTCTTACAAAATTAATCAAATCATTTTTAAATTGACCTATATCATATATTTGTCGTGGTTTAATTTGTAACTTTACAACACGTCAAAAAGTCAGTAAAAATAGTCAACTTCAAGACATTTTGGCTTATTTTTTATATAGGAATGTTATTTGATTCTTTGCTGTTAAACTCAAAATAAATAACTCATGAACTTTAATAATTTTACTATAAAATCACAAGAAGCCATTCAGCAAGCACAACAGCTAGCTCAAGGTTTTGGACATCAGCAAATAGAAAACGAACATATTTTTAAAGCTATTTTCAATGTAGACGAAAATGTACTTCCTTTTTTATTGAAAAAACTGAACGTAAATGTCAAACTTTTACAACAAGTTTTGGATAGTACATTAGAAAGTTTTCCAAAAGTGAGTGGCGGAGAATTACAGCTATCTCGAGAAGCCGGAAAAGCATTAAATGAAGCAAGTATCATTGCCAAGAAAATGAACGATGAATATGTTTCTATAGAGCACCTGGTCATTGCTATTTTTAAATCTAAAAGTAAAATAGCTCAAATCTTAAAAGATCAGGGAGTAACCGAGAAATATTTGACAGAAGCTATCAAGGAAATCAGAAAAGGAGAACGTGTTACTTCGCAAAGTGCAGAAGAAACATACCAAGCACTAAGCAAATATGCCAAAAATCTTAATGAAATGGCAGAAAGTGGTAAGCTTGACCCGGTTATTGGCCGTGACGAGGAAATCAGAAGAGTTTTGCAAATTCTTTCACGTAGGACCAAGAACAATCCAATGCTGGTTGGTGAACCCGGAGTTGGTAAAACTGCTATTGCAGAGGGGCTTGCCCATAGAATTATCGCCGGAGATATTCCAGAGAATCTTAGAAATAAACAAATCTTCTCATTGGATATGGGAGCTTTGATTGCCGGAGCAAAGTTTAAAGGAGAATTCGAGGAGCGTCTTAAAGCGGTGGTTAAAGAAGTAACCACTAGTGATGGAGATATAGTACTCTTTATTGATGAAATTCATACTTTGGTAGGTGCAGGAGGTGGTCAAGGAGCCATGGATGCTGCAAATATTTTGAAACCCGCATTGGCTCGTGGAGAATTGCGTGCTATCGGGGCGACTACATTAGACGAATATCAGAAATATTTCGAGAAAGATAAAGCACTGGAGAGACGATTTCAAAAAGTTACAGTTGACGAACCTGATACGGAGAGTGCTATTTCGATCCTTCGTGGAATTAAAGAAAAGTACGAAGCACATCACAAAGTACGTATTAAAGACGAAGCTATTATCGCTGCGGTAGAATTATCACAACGATATATTACCAATAGATTTTTACCCGATAAAGCTATTGATCTTATGGATGAAGCTGCATCAAAACTGCGAATGGAAATCAATTCGAAACCGGAAGAACTTGATGTATTAGATCGTAAGATCATGCAATTAGAAATTGAGATTGAAGCTATAAAAAGAGAGGATGACGAAGTTAAGCTAAAAGCTCTTAATGCAGATCTTGCCAATATTAAAGAAGAACGAAATGAAATCTTTTCTAAATGGCAAAGTGAAAAAGAGGTAGTCGATGCTATTCAAAATACCAAAACAGATATCGAAGAATATAAGCTTGAAGCAGAACGTGCAGAGCGAAACGGTGATTACGGAAAAGTAGCAGAAATCAGATATGGAAAAATTAAAGAATCTCAAGAAAAATTAGAAGAATTACAAAAACAACTGCAAGAGCAGCAAAGTCGCTCCTCGTTGATAAAAGAAGAAGTTACCAATGACGACATCGCAGAAGTAGTTGCAAAATGGACCGGAATACCCGTGACCAAAATGCTTCAAAGTGAACGTGAAAAACTCTTGGTTCTTGAAAAAGAATTACAAAAACGAGTTGTGGGACAAGAAGAGGCCATACAGGCAGTTAGTGATGCAGTAAGAAGAAGTCGTGCCGGATTACAAGATCAGAAAAGGCCAATAGGATCTTTTCTATTTCTGGGTACTACCGGTATAGGTAAAACAGAACTGGCAAAGGCACTAGCAGAGTATCTTTTTGATAACGAATCTGCCATGACTAGAATAGACATGAGTGAGTACCAAGAACGCCATGCAGTAAGCAGATTAGTAGGAGCACCTCCTGGATATGTAGGATATGATGAAGGCGGGCAGTTAACCGAGGCTGTACGAAGAAAACCATACTCTGTAGTATTGCTCGATGAGATTGAAAAAGCCCATCCAGATACCTTTAATATTCTATTACAAGTACTGGATGAAGGCCGATTAACCGATAATAAAGGTAGAACTGCAGATTTTAGAAATACGATTATTATCATGACCAGTAATATGGGTAGCCATATTATTCAGGATAAATTTGAAACCATAAAAGATATGGATACGGCAATGGAAGCTGCAAAAATAGAGGTGTTAGGATTATTAAAACAATCTGTACGGCCCGAGTTTTTAAATAGAATTGACGATATCGTGATGTTCTCTCCATTAACAAAAGAAAATATCAAAGAAATTGTAAGACTTCAGCTCCAGTATGTTTCTAAAATGTTATCACAACAACATATTACTTTGGATGCTACAGAAGAGGCTGTCGAGTTTTTATCAGAAAGAGGTTTTCAACCAGAGTTTGGTGCCCGACCTGTAAAAAGAACTATTCAAAAAGAGGTATTAAACAAGTTGTCAAAAGAGATTCTGGCAGGAAAAGTATCAACAGAGAGTATTATTCTACTTGATGAATTTGATAACAATCTAGTCTTCAGAAACCAGGAAGATCTGGTATCTGAGTAATGTGAAAAAACATAAAGCAGTACTAAAAAATCAGGCAACTAAGCATCTTGTATGTTAAATTGCCTGATTTTTTTAATCGATCTTTCCAGCCAGGCATATTTCGGAAGACCCTGCATTACGGTTTTACCGTAGTTATCAACAAATGTGTTCCTATAACGGTTAATAACTAAATCTAGAAAAAAAAGAGCTTTTAGTTACATTGCACTTGCAATGAAACCAACCATCATATTACTTCTTCTTACCTATAGCACCTGTTTGAGTCAAAACAAAATAGGAGCCCTTACAGACATTTCTAATAAGTACAAATTGATAAGAGAATTGTTAGGCTCTAATGCATTAAGACAATACCACACAGATTATTCCTGCCAAGAAACTTTAGAGAAGGGTTCGTTAACATTTTATTTTAATGGTAATGAGCTCAAACATATAGTTCACTCTTATGAAAAAGGTCATGTTAAGTTTAGGGATGAGTTTTATATTTGGGATGATGAGTTATTCTTTCACTATGCGATACATGATATCTGGTACAAAGATTATGAGAAAAACAAATATGGGAAGCGAGAAATAGTTGATGTAACGCTTACTTTAGAAGAACGTTTTTATTTTAAAAATCATAGAATTATAAAGTGTCAGTTTAAAGACTTCGAGAATAGAAGTAATACACCGAAAAGAATCAAAACGAATAATATACGAAATAAAAATATTGGATGTACCCAAGCTTCAAAAGCCCTTGAAAAATATATGATTCTACTCAAATATCAAGAAATGAAAGTAGAAGACGCGTGCAATCTCCCCAGAAGTATTACTAACAGGGATGTACAAGATATTATTGCCGGAGATATTTGAATACATGATTTTTTTTAATAAAAAATATACCGGTCGGTATATTTTTTATTATCTTTGGAAGTATCATTTACCATACAACATGCTTACAAAAGCCAAACAGACAACAGAGTTTATCATTCAGACCGTAGCGCCAATATTTAACAAGAATGGCTATGCCGCTACCAGTTTAAGCGATATAACTAAAGCTACAGGACTTACCAAAGGAGCCATATATGGTAATTTTAAAAATAAAGAAGATCTAGCCATAGCTGCCTTCACCATGACAGAAAAAAATATGTTGAGGCGAATAAGAGATCATCAATCCTTGAGCGATTCTCCTATTGAAAAATTGTTTTTGGTAACAGATTTTTATAGAAATTACTACAACTACACTCAAGAGATAGGTGGTTGTCCAGTAATCAATATGTCTATAGATTCAAAACATCAAAATGAGGTATTATTTAAGCATGCACAATTTGCGATAACTAAAATTCAAAATAATTTGGCCAAGCTACTAGATAATGCTAAAGAATTAGGTGAAATAAAGATGGAAATCGACTCTACTTTATATGCAAAAAGACTTTACAGCATGATAACGGGAGCTATTTTTATGACGCATACCATGAATGATAATAGCTATATATTGGATACAATGGATCTTATCGACTCCTTAATTCATGATGATTTAAAACGATAATTATTTTTTAATCATAAATATACCAATGGGTATAAAATTAAAATACTATGACAACATTACCAAAAGTATTGGAAACTAAAGCAAAAATAAGATTTCAGGATTGCGACCCTTTTAATCATTTAAACAATGCCGCTTATATTAATTATATGATCAACGCAAGAGAAGATCAAATCGATAAATATTATGATCTCGACATATTTGAACTTGCTAAAACCAAAGGAATAAGTTGGGTTGTTGGGTCGAATCAAATCGCTTATCTTAAACCAGCTTTGCTTATGGAAGAAGTACTTATAGATTCTCAACTCATACATTGTACTAAAAATCAATTACATGTAGAGATCAAAATGTGGAACCATAACAAAACTGAACTTAAGGCTGTTATGTGGAGTACATTCGTACATTTTAATCTATTACAACAAAAACGTTGGAATCACGAGACAGAATTAATGGAATTATTTCAAAAAATAGTAAAACCGATTCCAGCAAAAAGCTTTGAAGAAAGAATTTTACACCTAAAACCACAAAAAGTGTAACATTTTAATTTTTTCAAAGTCTAATATAAATAGACAACCACTTAAAACCAGCCATATGAAATCTTCTGGCGGCATAGACTCTTCTAATAAAAAGAGAAGTTACTATATTTATATAGGATTTTTTATCATAGCTATTCTTTCTATGGTCATAGTGATATGGCAAATGGGCATGCTGGAATAACTAAGGCTTACTTCAAACAATTACTTACTTCATGAAATTTCTTTCAATCTTACTTATATTTTTATTTTCCCTGATGGGTTGTTCTCAAAACGAACTTAAAAAAGAAGAAACTACTACGTACTTTTTTATACGACATACCGAAAAAGATCTCAGTAATCCAAAGAATAAAGATCCTGAGCTCACTGAAGAAGGTAAAATACGTGCGCAAAAATGGGCAAAAGTTTTTTCAGAGGTTAAATTAGACATGGTTTTTTCTACTGATTATACCAGAACTCGCAATACAGCAAAACCAATTGCAGAAAGTCAAAATTTGGAAATCGTATTATACGATCCAGGAAATCTAAATGATCTTGATTTTCAAGAAAAATCCAAAGGAAAAACCTGTGTCATTGTGGGGCACAGTAACACAACTCCTGATTTTGTAAACAAAATCATAGGGAACAAAAAATACTCATCTATTGATGAAAAAATTTATGGAAAGTTATTTGTGATTACCATCCAAAATGATGAAATCGCAGATTTGGTGCTCACCATAGATTAACAGCAGTCTCTTTCTACATAGACAAAGATATCTTTGAGTTCTATTTTGGAAAGCAGCTTAAGTTTTTTCTTTTCAAACAACTCATCAAGAGTATCAAGTGGAGTTTTTAGATTATCAGTTTTATAATTATTGTAGTCTATAAAACGAATACCGTTTACTACTCTGGGATTATATGCTTCCCTAAATCGAATTCCTCCTCCATTTACTTCATATTTATATGCCAAATAATCTATTGTAAAATCCTCTTTATGGATCCAGTACATAAATTCATCTTCAAAATCGGTCCCTCCTCCATCTTGATCAAAAGTTACCTTAATCTTATAATATGGTTTTTCCCTTATAATACTCTCCCCTACTAATTCTTTATTAACTGCAGGTGCATTAAGACCATATGGTAAATTAGCAAAATAATGCACAGAATTCACTCCGTCACTAATTCTTGTAATCAAAGAATCTGCAACTTTTACTGGACAGTTTTCAATCGTTCTTTTAAAACCCGAATTGCTTATCATGTCATGAATCAATCCCTTCGGGCTATTTGCAAACCTTTCTAATTCATAAATACCCTCATTTCTTTTACTACGATATCTTTTACCCCTAAATGTAAAATCAATAATAGCATTGTCATACCGAGATCCCCCTGCCTTTTCAATAGTTTTATCCACTATTTCCTGTGCCGAAAACTGAATGGATAACAAAGTAAAAGACGAAAAAAATACTACTAAAAACAATAACAAATACCTTTTCATAAAAACTCTCTTTATCAACTAAATTAAACTTTACAACCTTAATTCCTGTGATTTTTTTGTTAAACCCACAAGGATCATTTATTTAGACGATATTGTATATTTATACTTACCACTAGTAACTTTTTTATATTCCCATAATACATTGTCAAAAATAGCTTTTCTGCTGTTTGTTTTTTAAAGACTTAAAAAATAATTACTTTGCGTATAGTGAAATTCCAAATTTTAAATGTAATGAAATATATATTACTATTCTTAATTTGCTTTACTACGCAATCAATATTGTCTCAAGACGAGATAGCATATAAAACAGCTATCAGGGCTTTTCAAGAGAATTTTAATGTAAAAAACGTTAATGCTGTTTTTAATTTATATACTTCTGAAATGCAGGAAGCAATGACAAAAGAAGGTGTAAAACGTTTTGTAAATGGGTGTTATGAGCAGTTTGGAAAATTAAAAAGCCTAACATTTATTGAAACTACCGAAGGTGTCAACAGCTATATGGCCGAATTTGAGAAAATTAACTTAACAATGGAGTTACAGCTTAACGAGAATGGGAAAATTTCGACCATACAATTTCAAGAACCTTAAAAACATTTATAAATACTTAATTCTAGTACAAAGCTTTCTTTCGAGAAAGCTTTGTATTTTTGTAAGCATTTACAGCCAAACATGAATCAGAATAAGATTAACATATTAAATCGAAAAGCTAAGTTTGAATACGAATTTCTTGACAAATACACTGCGGGAATCAAGCTGGCAGGAACTGAAATAAAAGCAATTCGGGAAGGAAAAGCTTCTATAGCAGAAAGCTTCTGTGAATTTAATAACGGAGAACTTTTTGTCATTAACATGCATATAGAAGAATATTCTCATGCAACCTATTTTAATCACAATCCAAAAAGCGAACGAAAACTACTTCTCAATAAAAAAGAATTAAAAAAATTAGAGAAAGAAGTAAAAAATAGTGGTCTCACTATTATCCCTACGAGATTATTTATAAATGATCGTGGATTAGCCAAACTTGATATCGTACTAGCCCGAGGTAAGAAAATGTATGATAAAAGAGAAACCATCAAGGATAGAGATAATAAAAGAGTACTGGATCGTATCAAGAAGAATTTTTAACAAGTATTCATTAAACAGTTGGACCTGAGTAGTTTTTTTAATAAATTTCAGCCCTAAACATACCATTTTATTCCTGTAAGAGTAATCATCACAAAAACTGAGGACTTGAGACCACTTATTAAATGAACGTCCTAATTTTTATTCTCTAAAAGGGGTACAAATCTAAATTCGCCAAACTCTCTCTTTTCAAATTGTGTCTCACTTTTACGAACAAAAAGCGTCATTATCTGAACATCTTCTCCAACAGGTATTACCAGACGTCCGTTTATTTTTAATTGACTCAACAGAGGTTTTGGTACATAAGGAGCTCCGGCAGTAACTATTATCGAATCGTATGGCGCATGTTCTTTTAGTCCTTTGTATCCATCTCCAAACGATAAATATTTAGGCCTATATCCAAGTTTTGATAAAAACAATTTGGTTTTTTTGAACAGTTCCTTTTGACGTTCGATACTATACACTTTGGCACCTAGCTCGCACAAAACAGCAGTCTGATACCCCGAACCTGTTCCTATTTCAAGTACTTTATCCCCATTTTTGATTTGTAGCAATTCACTTTGAAAAGCTACAGTATAGGGTTGAGAGATCGTTTGGTCTGCAGCGATAGGAAAAGCTTTGTCCTGGTAAGCATGATCTTCAAAACCAGAATCCATAAATAAATGCCTTGGTATTTTCTCTATGGCAGATAAAACTGATTCATCTTTAATTCCTTTACCAACTAGAACATTCGCCAATTGTTTTCTTTTTCCTGCATGTCTAAGGGTATCTTTCACTTCTCCAAGATTATTTAGCAGGCTAAAATTACATAAAGATTTCTAAGAATAATAAACTATTGTTTCTTTAAAATTAAAATTTATTAAAGATTCCATGCTACTGCGGGATACGTTCTGCTAATCATTTTAAAACAAATAAAAATTTAATGTTAGGATTTTCAAAACGGAGTATCACTTAATTTATAAATAATACTATTTTTGTGTAAAATCTTGAATTATGCTCAAAGCCGGAGTACTCGGTGCGGGACACCTTGGTAAAATCCATTTACGTCTTCTAGAACAATCTGAAAATTATAAATTAGTTGGTTTTTATGATGCTAGTAAAACACAAGCCAAAGCCATAGTCGACGAATTCGGTTATCAACTTTTCAATTCAGTCGAAGAATTGATTAATGCAGTAGATGTCGTAGATATTGTAACCCCTACTTTTGCTCATTTTGATGTGGCAAAACAAGCTATAGAAGCAGGTAAACATGTTTTTATTGAGAAACCTATAACCAATACCGTAGCTGAAGCTGAAGAATTAATTGATCTGGCAAAAAAACATAACGTAAAAGGACAGGTGGGACATGTAGAACGTTTTAATCCTGCGTATACCGCAGTTGCAGACAAAATAGACAACCCAATGTTTATTGAAGCACATAGACTTGCAGAGTTTAATCCAAGAGGAACAGATGTACCAGTTGTATTAGATCTTATGATACACGATATCGATGCGATCTTAAGTGTTGTACATTCTAAAGTAAAGCATATTAGTGCAAGTGGCGTTTCGGTGATAAGTGAAACCCCCGATATTGCCAATGCTAGAATAGAATTTGAAAACGGTTGTGTAGCAAATCTTACGGCAAGTAGAATTTCTTTAAAGAACATGAGAAAATCACGATTTTTTCAGCGAGACGCATATATCTCTATAGATTTCTTTGAGAAAAAATGCGAAGTCGTAAAAATGAAAGACGCTCCCGAAAATCCTGATGATTTTGCTATGATATTGCAAAATGCTGAAGGTGTTAAAAAACAGATTTATTTTGACAATCCAAATGTACCTTCTAATAATGCCATCTTGGATGAATTAGATACATTTGCAGAAGCGATCAAAAATGACACTACACCTATTGTTTCTCTGGAACAAGGGAAAAAAGCATTAGAAGTGGCCTTGCAAATCATAGATTGCTTTAACACTAGCCGTTGATTTGAATACATACACATAAATAGACAATACATTAAAAAATGAAAAACATTGCAGTTATAGGCGCAGGAACAATGGGAAATGGTATCGCGCATACTTTTGCCCAAAACGGTTTTAAAGTTCAACTAATTGACATCTCTCAGGAATCAATAGAAAAAGGATTGGCAACTATTACCAAGAATCTGGATAGAATGATTACTAAAGAAAAAATCACAGAAGCTGACAAGGAAAGTACGCTGGGTAATATCTCTACATTTACCAGTATTAGAGAAGGTGTTGAATATGCCGGCCTTGTTGTAGAAGCTGCTACCGAAAATGTAACTTTAAAGCTCAAAATCTTTGAAGAATTAAGCGATGCCTGTCCAGAAGATACTATTTTGGCTACAAACACTTCTTCTATATCTATCACACAAATTGCTGCAGTAACCAACAGACCGGAAATGGTGATCGGGATGCATTTTATGAATCCGGTACCGATCATGAAACTGGTAGAGATCATACGAGGGTATAACACTTCGGATGAAGTGACTCATACAATCATGGAAATGTCTAAAACACTAGGTAAAGTACCAGTTGAAGTTAATGATTATCCAGGATTTGTTGCCAATAGAATTTTAATGCCAATGATTAACGAATCTATTGAGACTTTGTATAATGGTGTTGCAGGAGTAACTGAAATTGACACTGTTATGAAACTAGGTATGGCGCATCCCATGGGGCCATTGCAACTAGCTGATTTTATTGGTCTTGATGTTTGTCTTTCTATCTTAAATGTGATGTATGAAGGTTTTAAAAATCCAAAATATGCTCCTTGTCCCCTATTAGTAAATATGGTAATGGCCGGTAAATTAGGGGTTAAAAGTGGTGAAGGTTTCTATAATTATGATGAAAGTAAGAAAGCTGAAAAAGTAGCAAAGCAGTTTATTTAATAGTGGCACTCAGTATACCAAAAGGCGCTGGTGCTCCTGATGCTCAATTCAATAGACATCTACAAATTGCTTTAGATTGTACTAGAGAATGTGTTATTTGTTTTTCTGTTGCCTTAAGAGGAAAGTTTATTTCCGAAGAAAAAGATAAAATCGTCAAAATACAACTGACTGCGCTTTTAAAAATGATCACCAGGCTTCAAAAGCGAATAAAAAGTAGGATAAAGTCAAATATCAAAACCTAAAACCTATAAATGGCAAAAATCCATCCGTTTAAAGCGGTTCGTCCAACAAGGGACAAAGTAAGTCTGGTAGCCTCCAGATCTTACCAGAGCTATACGCCTAATGAACGTGATTCTCGTATGGATTACAATCCATACTCTTTCTTGCATATTGTTAATCCTGGATACAAATATCAAAAAGAAATATCGGGCGAAGAACGCTATAAACTAGTTCGCAATAGGTACCTTGAGTTTAAAGAAGATGAAATTTTTATTCAAGATGACACCCCTTGTTATTATGTCTATAAAATAGTAAACCGAGAGCAAGAATCTTTTTCAGGAATCATAGCAGCAGCAAGTGCAGAGGATTATGAAAATAATGTGATTAAAATACATGAGGACACCCTCCAGGATCGCGAAGTTACCTTCAAAGAATATTTAAAAACTGTAGGTTTTAATGCTGAACCAGTATTACTAACCTATCCAGACAACGAGGTTATTGCCCAAATTATTGCCAAGGTTATTAAAGTTAGAGCAGAATATGAATTCACCACCACATATCGTGATACTCACTATCTTTGGAAAATAAGTGATCCAAAATCTATTAGTGAGATAAAGAATGCTTTTTCTTCAATGAAAACCATTTATATTGCAGATGGACATCACCGTTCTGCATCTTCTTACCTTTTGGCAAAGGACCTCAAAGAAGATAATCCTAATCATCAAGGAAACGAGACTTATAATTTTTTTATGAGCTACCTTATTCCTGAATCAGATTTAAGGATTTACGAATTTAATCGATTGATTAAAGACCTTAACGGGTTATCCAAAGAAGAATTCCTAATACAATTAGATGAGTGGTTTCGTATCGAAAATAGGGGAATTGAAGTTTATAAACCTTCAAACCCTCATCATTTTAGCATGTATCTAGAAGGAGAATTTTATTCTTTATACCTTAGAAAAACAAGGTATGAGTTTGCTGATGCTCTAGAAGAATTAGATGCTCAAATTCTGTATAAAACAGTATTAGAACCAATTTTAGGAATTCAAAATCTACGAACAGATACTAGAATCGAATATTCACATGGTAAAAATGATATTATTTCTGTAAAAAGTAAGATCGACAGCGATGAATTTAAGGTTGGTTTTGGTTTATTCCCAGCTACTGTAGATCAAATGAAAAGAATTGCTGATCAAGGATTAAGAATGCCTCCAAAAAGTACGTATATAGAACCCAAACTACGAAGCGGAATTACAATCTATGAGTTTTGATCTTAAGAATGATTTTTTAAATATCTTTGCATCTTATGAATGATATTGAAAAAAACCTTCAAAATATTAAAAATTCAATTCCAGAAGATGTCACTCTAGTAGCTGTGTCCAAAACCAAACCTATTTCTATTTTAATGCAAGCCTATAATTCGGGTCAGCGTGAGTTTGGTGAAAACAAAATACAAGAGATGGTCGAAAAGTGGGAAGAGATGCCCAAAGATATTAGTTGGCATATGATTGGTCATGTTCAAACGAATAAAGTGAAGTACATGGCACCGTTTGTAGATCTCATTCATGCCGTAGATAGTATTAAATTATTAAAGGAGATTAATAAACAGGCTAAGAAGCATAACAGGATTATCAATTGTTTGCTACAGATCAAAATTGCCGAAGAAGAAAGTAAATTTGGATTAAGCAAAGAAGATGCGATTACTATTCTTGAGTCTGACGAATTAAAGAATCTGGCTAACGTTCGTATTCAAGGCCTTATGGGAATGGCTACTTTTACGAATGATCAACACCAAGTCAAAAGTGAATTTGAAACGATTAGCACCTTCTTTAAAGCATTAAAACCTAAATATCCTAACTTAACGACGCTATCTATTGGGATGAGTGGTGATTATAAAATTGCTATTGATGCCGGAAGCACGATGGTTAGAATTGGAAGTTCTATATTTGGCGCCAGAAACTACAACTAGTATATAAAAGAATTATCTAATAAGGATAACTATTTAACAACTATATTTGAAATTAATGGCAAGGAATGTTAGATAACGATAAAATTATTAAAACATATACTGTCTACTATAGACCACCCACTACAAGCAAATTATGTATGCAATATTAGATATAGAAACCACCGGCGGAAAGTATAATGAAGAAGGGATTACAGAAATTGCTATTTATAAGTTTGATGGTCACGAAGTTGTAGATCAATTTATAAGTTTAATAAATCCTGAACGGCCCATACAACCATTTGTTGCCAATCTCACGGGAATCAATAATGAAATGCTTCGTAACGCTCCAAAGTTTTATGAAGTTGCCAAAAGAATTGTAGAGATAACGACGGGATGTGTAGTGGTTGCCCATAATGCAAATTTCGATTACAGAATTTTACAAACTGAATTCTCGAGATTAGGATTTGATTATGAAAGACAATCTTTATGTACAGTAGAACTTTCAAAAAGTCTAATCCCGGATCAACCATCCTATAGTTTGGGAAAACTAGTTCGTAGTCTGGGTATTCCGCTTTCTGATCGACATCGAGCAAATGGCGATGCACTTGCGACAGTAAAATTATTTAAATTTCTACTAACTAGAGATTTAGATAAAAACATCATTATAGAGACCGTTCGAGCTGATCCAAAACGTCAAATTGATGATAAATTATTAAGGCTGGTTGAAGAGGCTCCAACCACCACAGGGGTTTACTATATGCATCAGGAAGATGGAAAAATTATCTATATTGGTAAGAGTAAAAATATCAAAAAACGTCTTAACCAGCATTTTACTAGTGACAACAGAAAATCCAGACGAATTCAAACAGAAGTTACTCGTATTACTTATGAGATTACAGGTAGTGAACTTTTGGCTTTATTAAAAGAAAGTGAAGAGATAAAGCGTAACAGACCAAAATACAATCGCGCTTTAAAGAGATCTAAATTTGACCAAGCTTTGTACCAATTTATTGACGATGATGGATTTATTAACCTAAAAGTTTCCAAAGCAGACATCCGAAAAAGAAGTATAACGACGTTCTCGAATAGACAACAAGCTAAGTCTTATATGCATCGATGGACAGAAGAGTACAGCCTATGTCAGAAATTAATGGGGCTGGACACCAGTGCAGGAAATTGTTTTAACTATACGATAAAACAATGTTTTGGTGCTTGTATTTCGACAGAATCTCCTGGAGAATACAATACTAGAGTACAAAAACTAATCAATAATAACTCATTTGATGGTCAGGATATAATTATTATAGACCGGGGTCGAGATGTAGATGAGCAAAGTGTTATTTTGGTCGAAGAAGGAAAATTTAAAGGTATTGGATACTTCAATCTAAATCATCAAATAAACAATATTGATATTTTGAGATCTATTATTACTCCAATGCGGCATAATAGAGACGCGCAGCATATTATCCAGAGTTATATACGCCAGCACAAAAAGTTAAAGATAATCCCTATTACTAAAGTTTAATTTCTGAGTTTTAGTACTTTTAACTAAAATCAAAAACGTTTGGAGGAAAATTCATATCATAAAACCTGGAAAGATCAACTACATGATATCATCTATGAGGCTGATACCCCCATGGGAAAAATCTTTGATATAACACTTTTGATTCTTATTTTACTAAGTATAATCTTTGTAATGCTTGAGAGTGTGAAAGGATTGCCAATTGATACTTATAGGTTTTTATATTATGGAGAATGGGTAATTACCATATTTTTTACATTTGAGTATGTCGCCCGTATTATTTCAATCAAAAAACCCTCAAGATATATATTTAGCTTTTATGGCCTCATAGATCTTCTATCAACACTACCACTTTATTTATCTTTCTTTATTACGGGAACAAGCGCATTGTTGGCAGTAAGGGCACTCAGACTACTTCGTGTTTTCAGAATACTAAAGATTTCAAGATATATTGGTGAATCAAATCGATTGGCAAGAGCAATAAAAGATAGCGGTGCAAAAATACTGGTATTCTTGTTTGCTGTATTGGTGCTATGCATCATCATGGGTACTGTAATGTATTTGATTGAAGGAGAAGAAAGTGGATTCAAAAGTATCCCGATTAGCGTATATTGGTGTATTGTCACAATGACTACGGTTGGATATGGAGATATTGCACCTGCCACCCCATTGGGTCAATTGATTGCAGCTATGATTATGATTGTAGGTTATGGTATTATTGCCGTACCTACTGGTATTGTATCTGCAGAGTATGCTGCTGACCGTAAATCTAAAAAGGTCAATCTT
Organism: Aquimarina celericrescens; assembly: GCF_042682765.1. Lineage (NCBI taxonomy): Bacteria > Pseudomonadati > Bacteroidota > Flavobacteriia > Flavobacteriales > Flavobacteriaceae > Aquimarina > Aquimarina celericrescens. Next base: position 333,110 of record NZ_JBHUHY010000016.1, read on the forward strand.
AATACTCAGGTATGCGCCAATTGCAATTGTTCTGATCATAGGGATGGTGCTAAATTCTGTTATAAATGTGGAGAAGATTTACACAATGAATAATACTCTCATAGTAATCGTTGGTCCAACGGCTATTGGCAAAACAAGCCTGAGTTTAACATTGGCAAAACACTTCAATTGCGAAATTGTATCGGCAGACAGCAAACAGTTTTATAAAGAAATGAGCATAGGCACCGCTGTCCCATCTTTGGACGAACTGAAGCAAGTTCGACATCATTTCATTCAACACAAAAGCATTAAAGAGCTATATACTGTTGGGGATTTTGAAAAGGACGCATTAGAGAGACTCAATACCCTATTTGCAAACAATACCTATACAATTCTAGTCGGAGGTTCTGGTTTGTACGTCGATGCTGTAACTAAGGGATTAGATAGTTTTCCAGAAGTAGATACAGAGATAAGAGAAAAACTTAAATCTACCTATAAAAATTCTGGGATTGAAAGCTTGCAAAACAAATTGAAAGTACTGGATCCAAATTATTATAATAAGGTCGATTTACAAAATACACACCGAGTTATGCGTGCTTTAGAAGTATGTATTAGCAGTGGTAAACCTTATTCATCTTTTCTTACCACTCCTAAAAAAAATAGACCTTTCAATATCATAAAAATCGGAATTACTGCGGATAGACAAGTAATCTACGACCGAATAAACGAACGAGTCGACATCATGATAGAGAAAGGATTAGTAAATGAAGTCAAAAACTTATATGATAACAGATCATTGAATGCTCTAAACACTGTAGGATACAAGGAGATTTTCAATTATCTTGATGGCACCTGGGATTTGAATTTTGCCATTTCTGAAATCAAAAAAAACACAAGGCGTTTTGCAAAGAGACAACTCACCTGGTTTAGGAAAGATCCAGATATTAAGTGGTTTGATTACAAGGAAGAAGCATTATCTATTGTAAACTACATCAATAAAAAAACACAATGAAAAATTTTTCATTGTGTTTTTTTATTCGTTAGTTATTACCGTTACTTTTTCTTAAGACTCTTCATTACGTACTACTAGTCTAAATCCTTCCCCATGAATATTAAGTATTTCCACATTTTCATCTTTCTTTAAATACTTTCTTAATTTGGCGATATAAACATCCATACTTCGAGAGGTAAAATAGTTATCATCTCTCCAGATTTTTGTTAATGCCAACTCTCGTGGCATAAGATCATTAAGGTGTAATGCTAATAAGCGCAATAGTTCATTCTCTTTTGGAGAAAGCTTAATAGGATCTTCTTCTCTAAACGTCAGAAATCGAAGTTTAGAATTAAGATGAAAACCTCCAATTTTAAATTCAAATTGTTTACTATCTGCAACCGATTCGGTATTCTTGCGTTGCATAATAGCTTGTATTTTCATTAATAGCACCTCGCTATCGAATGGTTTATTGAGATAGTCATCTGCACCAACTTTATACCCTTTTAATACATCCTCTTTCATCGCCTTAGCGGTTAAAAAAATGATTGGTATTTCCTCATTTTTATCTCTTATCTCTTTTGCCAGTGTAAATCCATCCTTGTAAGGCATCATTACATCGAGAATGCACATATCATAATCATCCTTTTTGAACTTTTCGAAGCCTTCCATACCATTTTTGGCATGCACAACATCATAATCATTCATGACCAGATAATCCTTTAATACTGTTCCAAAGTTTGGATCATCCTCTACAAGCAAAATCTTTTTGTTTTCTGTTTCCATATTTTATGATATTAACGGTAATTTAATTATAAATGTGGAGCCTTTTCCCCTTTCACTCTCCACCCATATCTGACCATGATGATCATCTATGATTCTTTTTACATATGTTAATCCTAAACCATGTCCCTTTACATTGTGCAAATCTCCTGTATGTTCTCTAAAGAACTTTTCAAAGATCTTTTTTTGTGCAACTTTACTCATTCCTATTCCCTGGTCACGAATTTTAAGGATAATACTATTCTTTACATTTTCAGTGTATATGTCAATTTTTGGCTCATTTTCAGAATATTTAATCGCATTATCCAAAATATTAACTACAACATTGGTCATATGGCTATCATTGGCCAATACAGTAGTTTTAAGAGCGCCTAAATGCGTTTTCACATATCCGTCTCTACTTTCTATAATTAAGGAAACGTGAGTCACAGCATCTTCTATAATATCATGAAGCTCTTGTTTCTCCTTTTTAATGTTAAGTTCGTTCTTCTCAAGCTGGGATATTCTCAACACATTTTCGACCTGAGCATGCATCCTTTTATTTTCCTCTCTTATCATTTTCATATATCGCTGAACTTTTTCAGGATCACCTCCTATTTTTGGATTTTTTATTGAATCTAGTGCCAGGTTGATCGTGGCAATAGGAGTCTTTAACTCATGGGTCATGTTATTAATAAAATCGGTTTTAATTTGTGATATCTGTCTTTGTTGCAAGAGTTGCGACAAGGCACTGGAGTAGGCAATTACAATAATCAAAGTAAAAATTATTGATAATATGGCCATTCCTTTAATAGTAGAAAGCACATATTGCTTTTTTCCAGTAAAATTGACATACAGTTGATACTCGCTTACTCCTTCATCATCGACAAAAAGTGGAATCGCGTATGTCGTTGGATAATCCAAACTAAAATCGTCAGAACGTACTTTTGTTGCTAATGCATTACTGTATATAGCATACTCAAAATCTACTTTTATATCTCGTTCTTCGAGTTCTTTTCTAAGCAAATATTCTATTTCCTTTTTTTGAACCCTTCTATGTATTGGTATAAAACTGGCTATTTCTCCTATAACAATCTCGTAGTCCTTTCTTTGGAGATCTGTCAATCCTCTTATTCTCTCCAACTTAGACTTAGAACTTTGTTTGGCAATATCAGCCTGAGTTTCTTGTGTCGCAACGTCTACATTACGATTAAGAATATTCCTCAATTTTACCGTATCGATATTAAAGTTTACAAAAGATGAGAATAATTTATAATCCTCATCCAAAATACCATTAGCGTAAGCAAAAGATTTTGTTGTATTATCAATACTTATATCTAATAGCTGACGTATTGTTTTATTATCCGGATCTTCTCCTATGCTATCAAGTATTCCTTGTAATGGAAAAAACATCTCTTCAAATTCTCGATATTGAATCCCGTTGGAAACAGATATCAATATTTGTTTAGCATTAAAAGAAAACTGCTCTTTATTATTCTCAACCGTGTTGTTAATCCAATATCCCTGAACGAAAATAATCCCGATTAATGATAAACTCATGAGGATTATCAGCAATACGAATAACCTTTTATTCATAAATCAAAAGTAAGACTTTAACATTTAGCTACTTTACGGTTTAACCAAATGTTAACAAAATGAAAGATTAAGATTACAAAGGTATTAGGAAGATATTTGAGCATGAATTTTACCTACTTGATTTTCAGCTTCTTTAAGGTCTATGTTGTGTATAATAAAATCGGCTAACGGAATTTTTTTAGAATCGTCCCATTGATTATTTGCTCTAGAAAGCACTTGTTTCCGTGTTATTTCATCTCTTTTTAAGACTCTTTGAATTCTTGTCTCCAATGGTGCTAATACAAGAATAGTGTGATCACATTGTTTATATCCGCCATTTTCAAATAGGATTGCTGCTTCTTTTATTACATAATCACCTACCTGCTTGTTCTTCCAGAGATCAAAATGTTTTGCTACTGCAGGGTGAACGATCGCATTCAAACCCTCTAATTTCTTTTTATCACTAAAGACAATTTCCGCGACATACATCCTATTGAGTTCTCCATTTACATAAGAATTATCTCCTAGTAATTCAATAATTTGTTCTCTTACTAACGGATCAGTATTCATTAACTTTTTAGCTTCTTCATCTGCTATATATACGGCAACCCCAAGATGGCTAAACATATTTGCAATGGTAGATTTTCCACTACCTATTCCCCCAGTAAGCCCTACAACCTTCATATCTGATCTCTATTTTACAACCACAAATTGGATTTGTTTCTCCTGCAAACGAACATCATGAATAAACGCTGGTTTATTAAGAAGTTCAAGTGTAAGAAAAGAACTTTCCTCAGAAGCTTTAGCATAATCTGCTACTACCATAAAATCTCTCTCACTAATCTCATTATATTTATCCAATCCCACTCTATAGACTACTGTACTCTCTTTGGGAAAAATTTTAATTTCTATTCCTTCCGGAACATTATTTAGTGTAATAGGAATTTTTTGATTTCCTTCTGTAAATTTACTCACCAAAATATTAGCTTCAATCATTTCAGGAGCCACTTTGATATTTGATGGCAAGTCTGTCTTGTCTATGTTCAATTGAGAAACAAAATCCTGGTTAATACCTTCTAGATTTAATAGTTCTGTATACACCTTTTGAAGGGTGTCTATAATTTTTGAAGGTCCACTTACCATTATAGAATCTGGAGTGATCACTAGTCCTTTATCACTACCGTATCCAACTGCATACCTAATATCCTCTTTCGCAATCACGGGAACTTTTTTCTCTAAGTTAATATCCAGTTTTAATCTCAGGCTATCTTTTTGTAATGCCAGAATACGTCCTTTAAAATCGAGTTTGTTTTTTAGGATGGCAGACTCTTTATCTACATGAAAATAGTATTGATCCTCTTTGTTTGAAGCTGCATCCTCTACATTAAATTCTAAGACAGGTTTCTTCCAGTTATGACTCATTAACCTGAAACCATTTCCGTTGAGCGTCATTCTTAGCGTTTGATCACTTTCTTCATTAAAAATTCTATCTTGAGGAAGGTTTGTATATCTAATCCCCACTTCTACTTCTTGTGTGTAATTTTTTGAAAACTGAATTAATATCCATAAAAAAGAAGTGAATAACAGAAAAAACAAAAAGGTTTTTACATTGCTTTTTTTGAATGAGAAATTCTTTTTTGTTCTACCAGACATATATTCTTACTTTTTGAAAAACAATTTCGGAAATTGTTTTTCCGGGACTTTTTTGAGTAGATGAATATAATAATAAGATTTAAAGAATCCTTTTCCATAACCATAAAATTGTATCAAAACTGCCAAAACAGATTGTATTCCTATGGAAATGTTTTTGAAAGCAGTCGATGCTCCCATAAATATTAAAACAAAATACAGCCCTAAGATGGCCATAAAATACCAGAACCCAAAAACCAAAGTTACTAGTGAAAATGATATATATATGAGAAACAATACAGGAAACCAATAGGTTATTTTGGCCGTTTCTGGATGCCATTTGTTTAAAATCGGACGTACCAATCCAAATTTATTAACCTGTATATAGAATTTTTTCCATGAAATCCTTCTCTTATGAAATACTTTGGCATCAGGAATTAGAGCAGTCTCATATCCTAATTTCCACAACCGGATAGTAAGATCAGGATCTTCCCCTGGATGAATATCTCCAAAACCTTCAGAAGCATAAAAAGCTTCTTTAGATAATCCCATATTAAAACTTCTGGGTTGAAACTTACCCATCATACTTTTACGACCTCGAATCCCTCCTGTAGTAAGATACGATGTCATACTATAACTTATTGCCTTTTGAAGATTAGAAAAACTTTCATGTGCATCATCGGGGCCACCATAACAGTGTACAAAGTTTTTATTTAAAAAAACCTCAACCTTTGACAAGTAATTTTGAGGTAAAATCACATCGCTATCGAGGATAATAAAATAATTACCTCTTGCTTTTTTCATACCATAATTGCGAGAATCTCCAGGGCCTGTATTTGGTTTTTGATAATAACTAATAGACAATTGCTCTTTAAAAGCTTCAATCATATGCTCTGAAGTCTCTGATGATCCATCTTCTATAATCACAATTTCATACTCTTTTTTGTAGTCCATCTCTAACATACTATGTAATAGCTCCTTAATTTCTATTGGTCTATTATATACGGGTACAATAAAAGAAAAGTTTAATTTCATCTATTTTTTTATTTTATTATCAGATGATTCAGATAACTATAGAAACACTAATAGCTCTTTCATTTTGCAAAGATAACCAAAGAAAAATCCCATTTAATTCAAATGGGATTTTCTAAGACATTATAGTTATAAATTACTATTCTTCACCCATAAACTTATCCATAACCATTTGGCTTACTCCCATATTAGAGAAACCACCATCATGATAAAGATTTTGTAATGTTACTTTTTTGGTAAGATCAGAAAATAACGTAACTGTATAATCTGCACATTCTGCCGCAGTAGCATTACCAAGCGGAGACATTTTATCGGCATATTCTATAAATCCATCAAAACCTTTTACACCCTTTCCTGCTGTAGTAGGTGTTGGAGATTGAGAAATCGTATTAACTCGTACTTTTTTATCTCTACCAAAAAAGTATCCAAAACTACGGCCGATAGACTCCAAATACGCTTTATTATCCGCCATATCGTTATAATCAGGAAATACTCTTTGTGCGGCCATATAAGTTAGCGCGACGATACTCCCCCATTCATTCATTGCATCCTTTTTGTATAATGTTTGCATGGTTTTATGAAAAGAAAGCGCAGATACATCCCAGCCTTTTTCACTAAAGCTATAATTAAGATCTGTATAATGTCGACCCTTCCTAACATTAACGGACATCCCTATAGAATGTAAAACAAAATCAATTTTACCTCCCAAAATCTCCATCGATTTTTCAACAAGGTTCTCTAGGTCCTCTAGTGAAGTAGCATCTGCTGGTATCACCTGAGAATTTGTTTTTTCTGCCAAAGCATTAATAGCCCCCATACGCATAGCTACAGGCGCATTGGTAAGTACAAAACTCCCTCCTTCTTCAAATACACGCTCGGCAGTTTTCCAGGCGATTGAACTTTCATCAAGTGCGCCAAAAATGATCCCTCTTTTACCTTTTAATAAATTGTGTGACATTTAGTTGTAAATTAAAGTATAGTTATACAAGGCGTAAAGATAACAAAACGACCTAAACCAAGACTAATCAAAATAGAATTTAGTCTAGCTTTATAGGAGTTTCAATTTCAATTAAGACCGTATATATAGCTATTATACTTATCGCAGCATGAGGTTGTTTCATGATATTTTTGACAAAAGAGAAAAGCTGAGCAAGTTTACTAATTTCAAAAAAGGGGAAATTACCCCTATCAAATAGGGTCAAAAATTGAGCATTTGAGTCAAAATTTAAACAATTATTAATTGATTATCTCATCAATATAACATACTTTTGACAATAACCCTTTCCCCCGTATTTGTTTGATAAAATCCCCCAAACTAATTGAGCAATATCTAAATAGTGTAGTATGATATGCCCCATCCCTTGCCATAAAGGGAATATCTAATAAGAACTTAACTATAGCTAGATTTGAAGACATTATCGTTTGAAACAAAACGGTAAATTTTCGAAAATGGCAGTATTTAATAAATATTGTGAACGTAAATAACTTGTTATCACAAATCTGATGTAGTCAAAAAATTCAGAGTTGTTACAACCATAGAATTATAATTAACGGGGCGTATGAAAATAATTACTTTGAACCTTTTTCCAGGGACAATTATAATAATTGCTTGTATTACTACATTTCTACTTCCTATCCTAAATGTTTATGGATATACACCCAATAGTAGTGATTACCATAGCAATGATGACATTCCTTTTGTAAAGGAAAAAAATCTATCAAAAATCAACTTGAGTTCTAAACATTGGTCTGGAGAGGTTTTAAAATTTGCCAATGATTATGACGATATCACCATTGATTCATCAACTCTTGCAGAAAAGCATAACAACCAAAAACTTACTTTAGAAACTACTAAAAGAGCTAACATATTAGACCTTACCGTAATAAAAACACAAGACGCTACCACTGCCGTATCATATTGTAATGGCATAGCTGAAGCGATTGCTTCTGGGGGAACTCCAGGATATACATACCAATGGAGCACCTCAACTCAAAATCAAACTACTGCTAGCACAACTGGACCTACAAATCAGACTCATAATGTTACTCTAATTGAGGCTCGTGGAACACAAAGAAAAAAGGGTGCTGATATCCTGTATTTAAACAATTGTAATATCAAAGCTACCCCTGTATTGACCAACGTACTATGCACTGGCGAAACGACAGGCGTTATTGATCTGTCTATAAGTAACGGAACTCCTCCCTACATTTTTACGTGGAGTAACGGTTTATCTACTGAAGATCTAACTAATGTGGCAGCAGGAACATATTCGGTGACTATTAGCGATGCCAATAATTGTACGATTATGGAATCATTTACGATTACCGAACCCGCCAACCCACTAACACTTTCTGTCACATCCAAACTGAATAGTCGATGTAACGAACCAGGACAGTTAAATGTTTGTGGAAGAGGCGGAACTTCGCCATATTCGTACTCTATAGATGATGGAGTCACTTATCAAACTAGTGGAATATTTAAGGATCTTATTCCAGGACATTATAATGTAACAGTTCGTGATGCTAACGAATGTCAAACTGTTAGGTGTGTACAAATTACAACGAATTGTACCAACGCAATCACAGATATCAATAATACTTTTATAGACACTCCTGTCTCTGGTAATGTACTCACTAATGATGAAGATCTTGAGGGCGATACGCAAACAGTAACTACCACCACCGTTACCACTTCTCAAGGAGTTGATGTAATCATTGTCCCTGATACTGGCATGTATACTTATACCCCTCCCCCAGGATTTATAGGCGAGGACACCTTTGAATATACCATTTGTGATGATGGCAGTCCTATTGCTTGTGATTCTGCAACAGTATATATAGAAGTACTTCCAAAACAAAATCCAGAAAATAATCCTCCTATCGCAAATCCGGATACTGCAAATACTGAAATTGATACCCCTGTATCTGGAAATGTATTGGCGAATGATTTCGATCCTGATCAAGATTTAATTTCAGTAACCACAACCCCTGTATTGACTTCAGAAGGAGTCTCTGTGATAATTGATTCAAATACCGGAACCTTTATCTATATACCACCGGTAGGTTTTATAGGAGAAGATACTTTTGAATATACTATATGCGATAACGGTACTCCAATATTATGTGATACTGCAATTGTAGTAATTACCGTATTTGAGAATCAGGATAATAGCACGTTTGCGAATGATGATGCATATTTTGTCTCAGAATGTGAAAATCGCTCTGGAAATATATTGGATAATGATTTCGATCCTGAAGGTGATATACAGATTGTAAATGCTACTGCCATAAATGGTGTAGACAATGGTACTCTGGTTCTTAATACCGATGGAACATTTATCTATACGCCTAATTCTCAGTTCTTAGGCACAGATAGCTTCATCTATTCTATTTGTGATACTGGCAATCCAACAGCATGTGATCAGGCTACAGTATATTTTATCGTTTCAGATGAAATTCCCCCTGACATAACTAACTGTAATGTCGTTAATGAGACCATTGAATGTAATGGAACTGATAATAAGAGTATCGCAGATACATGGAATTCGAATAATATCTTAGAATTAGAATCATGTATTGCAAATGCTTGCGGCACCGATTTTAACGGAACGATAATCTCAGATTATGATTTTGGTAACTTAGTTTCTTCCTGTGGTTTAGGAGGCATCATAGAGGTAACGTATACAATAACAGATGAAAACGACAATAGTACTACATTAATGGCAACACTTACTCTTGCCGATACCACACCTCCTAGTTTAGATAATTGTACGCTTGACGATATGACTTTAGAGTGTTCTGTATTGAATGCAGAAGAACTAGCGGATCAATGGAATGTAGATAATATCACCTTGCTGGAAACTTGTGTTATAGATGAATGCAGTGCAAATACATCGGCGACAGTATCCTCGAATTACGATTTTACAACAATCAATGACGGAATGTTAATCGTTGAATACATCGTCACAGACGAATGCGGAAATTCGAGTTCAATAACCGCCAAACTTACTTTAGAAAATAGGGCTGTTGTAGCTAATGATGTCAGTTTATGTATTGCGAGTGATATAGAATCGCAAATATTTGATTTGTTCGACTTACTTGATGGTGAGATTAATTTTGATGGAACATGGGAGGTAGTATCTGGAAACGCTACGGTTATTGACAATCAGTTTTTTGATCCCCTGTCTATAGAGTTATTTGGTGAAAATGCTTCTGAAACGATCACATTCAGTTATACCGAAGATAATTCAGGTTGCCCTATTTATGTAGAAGCGGAAATTGAGATACATAATCGATGTGCTGTTTTTGCTTGCGGAGATGAAGATATAAAAATTTCAAAAGTCATAACTCCCAACGGAGATCCTTTTAATGAATATTTTGTAGTTGATGGTGTAGAAGATTGTAACTATATCATAGATGTAAAAATTCTTAATCGTTGGGGAGCTATTGTGTATCAATCGGATAATTACCAAAACGATTGGAATGGCACATCGCCCAGGGCCTCCCTAGGATCAGCAAATCAAGTACCAACGGGAACTTATTACTATATCGTTACACTGAATAATAGTGGACTTAAACCGTTTAGCGAACCGCTTTACATAGGAACTAAATAAAAAATTAATGGGGATTAAAAAGTACAAAATAGCAGGATTGTTATTGTTTATTAGTTCGATGGGATTCACACAACAGTTACCACAGTTTACTCAATATATGTTTAATACCATATCGATAAATCCAGCCTATGCCGGGAGTCGAGAAACACTAAGCATCGTCGCACTGCACAGAAGCCAGTGGACTGGTATAGATGGAGGACCACAAACTCAAACATTATCGGCACATACTCCTTTGAAAAATGAAAAAGTTGGATTAGGTGTCTCTGTAATTCGCGATGCTCCAGGCTTCGAGAACTATTTATATCTTTATGGTGACTTCTCCTACACCTTAAATCTCAGTGATAACACAAAATTAGCTTTGGGAGTTAAAGCTGGTGCTACTCATTACAATCTTGATCAAGAGTTTTTAAATGACCCAGCAGTAATAGAAGATCCATTTTTTGGCAACTACGCCAATCGCTGGAATCCCAATATTGGTGCAGGGCTATACTTACACTCAAACAAGTGGTATTTAGGTGCCTCTGCCCCACGGCTTTTAACTATTGATAATAATCGTAGTGAAACACCTACTGTGGACTATGTGGCACTAGAACGAATCAGCTATTATTTTACAGGAGGATATGTTTTTGACCTTAGTACCCACACCAAATTAAAACCATCTGCTCTTTTAAAAGCTACAAATGGGGCTCCAATCTCAGTGGATTTAAATATAAATCTTCTGTTTTTCGAGAAATTTTGGCTTGGTGGATCTTATAGATATAATGAGGATACTGCATCCGTTGGTGCTTTGGCAGATTTTCAAGTCACCAATCAATTTAGAGTTGGTTATGCCTATGAGCATTTTGTTTCCGATTTACGGCCCTATTTAGGTGCAACTCATGAAATCTTGCTTATCTATGAGGTATTTAATGAGCGACGTGTTAAATCTCCCAGATATTTTTAATTATGATCATGAAAAGCAAAACAATTCTAATTTTACTCTTCTTTTTTGGCCTATCAATTTATGCACAGAAAGTTAAGGTTGCTGATAAATATTATAGAGATTTTGCATACATGAAAGCTGCAGAGCTTTATATAGAGGCTATACAAAAAGAGGATAGTAGTAAACATGTTCTTACAAGAATTGGGGATTGTTACTACAATAACTCAAATTCTGAAAAAGCATATTTCTGGTTTAATAAAGCGATTCGCAAATATGATAATTTGCATCCTGAGTATGTTTATAAATATATACAAACACTGCGAAGCTTAGAAAAGTATGAAGAAGCAAACACTTGGCTGGAGGAGTTCAGGAAGCTCCAAAAAAATGGTGAATACGTAAGAGGCATAGAAAGTGTAAGTCTAGAGAAGTTTCAAGAGCTATCGGCCGGTAGAGATAAGCAAATTAGAATAATAAATCTAAATTCAAATACTAATTATTCAGATTTTGGAGGGGTTGAAGTTCATGGCAACTTCTACTTCACATCATCCAGAAAAGATGATAATGCCGCTCGCAAAATGAAAATTTATAAATGGAATGGAGAACCATTTTTGAACATTTACACCTCAAAAATTAATAGAATTGATTCCATTGTTAATGTTAGCGAAATATCACCATTGGTTTCAGATAACATCAATTTAGCAAATGATCACGAGGGAGCTCTAACTATTACAAAAGATGGCAAAACTTTGTATTTTACCAGAAATAATGTAAACAAAAGAAAGAACACTTCGTATGATAAAGAAGGAACATCTAACCTTAAAATATACCGGGCTAGAATGCAAAACAACCAATGGACAAATATTGAAGAGCTACCCTTTAATGATAAAACATTCTCAACAGGTCATCCAGCCTTAAGTCCTGACGAAAAAACTTTGTTTTTCGTTTCTGATAGAGAAGGTGGATTCGGACAAACAGATATTTATAAAGTAGCTATTCACGACGATGGTTCATTTGGAAATGTGGAGAATTTGGGGGAGAATATTAATACAATAGGCAGAGAGGTGTTTCCATTTGTAGCTAAAGACTCGACGCTATATTTTTCATCAGACAATCACATCAACCTTGGACTTTTAGACATATTCAAGTCTAATATTTTGAAAAAGGAAGCTGAAGAAAACATTTATATAACCAATATAGGTGCTCCTTATAACAGTGGATATGATGATTTTGCGTTCTTTTTAGATCACAACGGTGATTTCGGGTATTTTTCATCTAATAGAACTGGTGGTAAGGGAAGTGATGACATCTATACTTTTGACAGATACGAATGTAAGCAATCTCTAACCGGTGTCACTTATGACAAACGTACTTCTGATCTACTGTCTAACGTTACTGTACAACTTATCGATCAAACAGGTAAGATCATTAGTACGACCATATCAAATGAAGACGGACAGTATAATTTTGCAGAAATATCATGTTCTAAAACCTATACCATTCTTGCAACCAAAAAAGATTATAGATCAGATAATAAACAATTTTCGACAACAGCTACCAATGGAACCAAGAATACATTGGATTTGTATCTTACACCGTTAATAATAAATAAAGAAATCGTACTTAACCCTATTTACTTTGATTTTGATAAATATGACATTCGCCCGGATTCGGCTTATGAGCTGGAAAATCTTGTTAATGTAATGAAAGATAACCCCAAAATGATTATTAATATTGAATCACACACAGATAACCGTGGTACGGATCAATATAATATGAAATTATCTGAAAGACGTGCAAATGCTACAAAAAACTATATCTTATCCAGAGGGATTGATCCTTCTAGAATACCTAGTGCCGTAGGATATGGTGAATCGCAATTATTGCACCAATGCAAGCGATGTACTGAAAAAGAACATGAAGAGAATCGACGTTCGATGTTTAAAATAAGTAATGATTACTTGTAGTCACTCAAATTCTGTAGTGTGTAAGATCTTTAGTTTTTCATAAAAATATTAGTAAAGTAAAGCACTCCTTCGCTGTTTTGTTCTACCGAAATATCGAAGTTCGTAAAATCCCCCTCTATTGTTCGTCTATGACCATCACTTTTAAGCCAGGCATCAACTACAGACGCTGCCGATGAGTATCCATAACCTACATTCTCGGCAACTTTACTTGCTCCTGCATTATTAACAAGATAATTTTTTCTTACATGAAAATAATCATGAGACATATTATTTTGTTCTATCATGTATACAGTATGGCTATACGCTTGTGATTTTATCACAGAAGAAGATTGAAGAGAATTTAAACCCAAAGAAATTCTATAATCATTAATTCGTTCCAAAATCTCTATTTCAATAGATTTAACTTCAGGAATAAAAAACTCCTTATCGGTGTAATTTAACTCATCGTCAACATTTTTAGTCGAACAAGAAACAGAAAAAAAAGCTATACACGCAATATAGCATAAAAATTTAACAGGTAATTTCATGATTTTGGGGCTTGTAGATTTGGAACTACAACGGTGAAACTACAAAATAATTATCCGCAAAACCTTCAAAAAATGTTAAAATCGATGAAAAACATACTTTTTATCGATTAAAAATGCATATAATCGATAAAATAAAAGACAAGAAAATTCTAAATATTACTTTGATTTCAATAACGATCTTGCATGAGTCAAGGCAGAATCAGAAATGTCCTTACCCCCGATCATTTCTGCTATTTCTTTGACACGCTCTTCTTCGCTTAATAGCTTTAGCTGTGTTACTGTGGTATGATCAATATCTTCTTTATACACCTTATAATGACTTTGACCATTAGCAGCGATCTGTGGTAAGTGTGTAATACTAAAAACCTGCAAATTTTTACTCATAGTCATCATTAGATCGGCCATCTTCTGAGCTATTTCACCGGATACTCCAGTATCTATTTCATCAAAAATTATAGTTGGCAGTTGCGCATATCTTGATAAAATAGCCTTAATAGCAATCATGATTCTTGATAATTCTCCTCCAGAAGCTACTTTTTTAAGCGCTCCATAGGCACCTCCTTTGTTAGCAGAAAATAAAAACTCTAACGTTTCTTTTCCATTAGATAGGTATTTTTCTTGTAAATCAAGAGAAGCCTTAAAACTTGCATTAGGCATACCGAGCGCTTTAAGAATATTTTCGAGTTCTTCTACCAACTGTGGCAATGCCTTTTTCCTTTTTTCATGAATTTTTATTGCTAACTCATCTAATTGAGAATGAATCGTTGTTATCTCTACCTTCAGTTTTTCTATATCTTCTGAAAGGGATTCTGTTCTGGACACCTTTTCGTTAAGCTCATTCTTAAGCACAATAAGCTCATCAATATTGGCAGCTTTATGCTTAACTTGTAGATTATGTAATATTTGTAAACGCTGGCTAGTTTGTTCTAATTGATGAGGATCTGCCTCTAGGCTTTCTAACTCATTTACCAAAGACACCTGTATATCATCTAATTCTATATATATACTCTGGATTCTTTCTGAAAGCTCTTTTAATCCGCTTGAATAAGATTCTATTTTAGAAAGATTTATTTTTATCGTATTTAATTGATCAGATACCCCTATTTCTTCTGTAGAAACTACAGAAATTGATCCAGACAGTCGTTCCTGAATCTCTTCTATGTTATTAAGTTGCTCATAACGTTCTTCTAATTCTGTCAGTTCACCTGGCTGGAGTTTAGCCTCTTCCAATTCTTTTAACAGGAAGGAGTTATATTCGTACTCTTTGGTAAAACTCTCTTGATTTGCAATTAGGATATCTACCTCTTTCTCCTTTTCTTTAAGTAACCGAAGTCCCCTTTTATATGATTTAATCTCTCGATCTGCAGATGCCAATGCATCCAGAACTTCAAATTGAAAATCATTTGTAGTTACCTCTAGCGTTTGATGTTGACTATGAATATCTATTAACTTTTCACCTAGCGCAGCAAGAGATTGTAGCGTAACAGGAGTGTCATTAATAAAAGCTCTGGATTTTCCTGACGGTAAGATCTCTCTTCTTATGATTGTTTCTTCTTCATAATCTAATTCTTCGTCTTCAAAAAAAGAAGAAAGATTGTATTGGTTGATAGCAAAACTACCTTCAATCACACATTTTTGAGAATTGTCTTTAACACTGCTTAAATCTGCCCTTTTACCCAGCAACAAACCCAATGCACCCAATAGCAATGATTTTCCTGCACCGGTTTCTCCCGTAATCGTAATAAGGCCAGAATCAAAAGATACCTGCAGCTGTTCTATTAACGCAAAGTTTTTTATGGAAAGACCTCTAAGCAAGGGACAGAAAAATTTTTATTGTTTTAATGAAAGTAAATATACTACAGTTTTAAAAAGATTTAATCTGTTTATCTCTAATTTTTTAAAACTTAATATCCTTCCAGTTATCTGTATAGGTCGGAGCAATCTTGTTAAGCGTCTCAACAGTGTCTGCGATATTAACCGAAGGACCACCAGAAAGAATGCTCGTGACCTCATCTGCCTTCGCATCAAAGAAGACTCGCATTATATAAGAATTGGGCCTTACATTATGCATTTTTTCAAGAGACTCCATGGCCTGCGTAATTGTTTGTTTTCCTTTTTTTACATTGTTATGCATAACATCCAGGCCTTCTCTGTGATAGATATACATAGCAGATCTATACCCATCAAAGGTACCAGATAACAAATCATCATTTAATCTAAATCTAGACTGGTTTCCATCCTGGGCATTCCACCCCAAGGCATTACTACTTTGAGCATTCCCTACTATATTTTTAGCTTCTTCGTAGTATTTTGTTCCGCTATTGAGTTCAAAAGTATCTGCATCAACCCCAAGAATCATATACAGATAAAAAGAGACCACAGAGATAAGATTTGACTCAAAATTATTAGGGTTATAATTTAAAGGCTGAAATTCGAGATAGTTAAAATTGAACTGCTTATCATTCACATTAAAAATAGCAGTCTTATAATTTGATCCATATACAGGACGCGAAGCCTGAACCTGAAGAGTAGCGTTGAAAAAATCATTATCATAACTCGCAATTGTAATGAAAAAACTACAATCAATTCGTTCTTCTGTACGATAATCTGTATCTGTCCATTTTGTATTATTAATAAACTCTGCAAGTGAACGTTCTAATGTTTTAAACACCTGCAAATTAGGATTCCCTGTCTGCTCTGCATTCACCAATACCTTAGCATTGAATTCTTGAGAATTTACACTGAAGCACCATGTAAGTACTATTATTAATAAGAATCTATCCATTTTTAAGCAGATTAATTTCGTCGAATATATCTTTAGCTACTTCAGACTTTGTTTTTAAATCAAACGCTTTAGTTTCTAATTTATGATTAATCAAGGTTACTTTATTAGTTTGCCCTTTGAAGCCGGCACCCTCATCGTTAAGAGAATTAAGAACGATCAAATCCAGGTTTTTACTTTTAAGCTTTTTCTTGGCATTCTCCTCTTCATTTTCTGTCTCTAGAGCAAAACCAACCAAAAATTGACTTTTCTTTTTAGACCCCATCCACTTTAGAATATCTGTTGTTCTTTCAAGTTCTATAGAGAAAGCAGCATCCGCTTTCTTAATTTTTTGATTTGATATGTGTTTAGGCCTATAATCTGCAACTGCTGCTGCTGCGATAGCAATATCACAATCAGTATAATTGGCAACAACCGCTTTGTACATTTCTTCTGCACTAACTATATTGATCACCTTTATAAGACTATGTTCTATCTTTAATGAGGAAGGACCTAATATAAAACTTACACTAGCCCCCAGGTTGGCTGCTGCTTTAGCAAGTTCTATTCCCATTCTACTACTAGAATGATTTCCTATGAACCTAACGGGATCAATTGCTTCGTAAGTGGGACCTGCAGTTATCAAAACTTTTTTTCCTCGTAACGGGAGTTTACCTAAAATATCATTTTCTATGAAATTTATAATAGTAGAGGGTTCTGCCATTCTACCTTGACCTACCAATCCGCTGGCAAGTTCTCCAGACTCAGCAGGTATCATTATATTACCAAATTCCTTTAATTTTGAAAAGGTTTTATGTGTAGAAGGATGATCGTACATGTCTAAATCCATAGCCGGAGCAAAATACACAGGACATTTAGCAGATAGATACGTTGCCGATAACAAATTATCACTGGCTCCAGTCGACATTTTTGATAGGGTATTTGCTGTTGCAGGTGCAATAATCATGATATCTGCCCATAAGCCCAGATCAACGTGATTATTCCAAACAGCATTCTCGTCTTCTTCATCAAAAAATGAAGAAAGAACGGGATTCTTTGATAGTGTAGATAATGTGAGCGGAGTGACAAAATCTTTTGCTGCGGGAGTCATTATAACTTGAACTTCTGCTCCAGCCTTTATAAATAATCGTACTAGAGCAGCAGTTTTATATGCAGCAATACCAGCGGTAACACCAATTAAAACTTTTTTACCGCTTAAAATAGACATAGATTTATAATGATTCGGTGTCTGTTTTTGTATTTCTGTAATAAATTTTGTCTTCTAACCATTCCTGCACAGCTAAGGCATGTGGTTTTGGAAGTCTTTCGTAGAACTTAGATACCTCGATCTGTTCTTTATTTTCGAAAATCTCTTCTAAACTATCATTATAAGTAGCGAATTCATCTAACTTCTCAAGAAGTTCTTTTTTAATATCGGTATTAATTTGAGTAGCTCTTTTTGATATAATCGAAATCGCCTCATAGATATTATCTGTGGGCTGATCAATAAGATTCTTATCAATAGTAGTTGTATTTACCGGCGCATTACTTTTTTTCAAATCCATCTTCTTGGGTATTATCTAATTATATTGTTCTAATCTATTTTGTATATCTGTTCCAATTTCTTCAGCCTTATCGATATACTCTCCTTCGGTTTTATAATATTTCTTGTAGTTGTTATAGTATCCTTGTGCAACTTCTAAACGATCTTTTACTAAGCTTTCGTAACTCCCGATTGCCAAAAGATATTCAGACTCTAATTTATAATATAACACCTTCTCTCTAAAAATAGATCCGGGATAATCTACAAGATAATTGTCAAAGGCAGCAATAGCAACTTTATAATCTTCTCTATGATGATATTGCTTAGCTATTTCATATGCTTTTTTCTCCTTCTTTTCTCTAAGCTCTGACACCAAAGCGTTGGCTTCTTTTAGTTTCTCGCTATCCGGATACGTATTAATATAGTTTTGAAGTTTTTCTATAGCTTTGGTAGTTTCTTCTTGATCAAGCGTATATCTTGGAGACAACTGATAATAACTTTTTGCTCCTTTGTACGATGCTTCCTCTACCTTATCACTTCTTGGATATGATTTTACAAATCTTTCGAACTGATATCCCGCCAAATAATAATCCTCTAATTGATAATACGTATCAGCATAATAGTACATTATTCTTTCTGCCTGAGGCTTTCCTCTGTACTGAGGTACTATTTGCTCAAAAAGACGAAGTGCTTTTTTATATTTAGCTTCTTTATATAGCTCTTCTGCCGCCTTATACTTAACCGCCACATCTTCACTCTTTAATACTTTTTGGTACTCGCTGCAAGACCCTAAGAGTAATACAAAAATAAGTAAATAAAATAATCTCTTCATATATAAAAAAACATCTGGCAAAAATATATATTTCTGCCGTATTACAAAAACTTTAGCTCATCAATTAATAACTATAAATTTCAGCCTGTGTTGCACAAATATCAACTCATCCACTAGAATTAAGGATCATAACTCTTATCCTCAACATCATCCAAGGTTTTATCAAGCTTATTGTGATCAAGAATTGTATATCCATTATCATCATAATAAAATGCCGGAATAAACTTTTCATCATGCCGAATATTTTTTAAAATATAGGAGTGTGCTTGATGCACTTCCTGGGCAAAAGACTCATCATAATAGCTTATCAATAACAATACTTCCCCATGAAGCTGAGATAATTCTGGCCTGTCAAAATCTTTCAATGGACTGGAATCATCTACGGCATGCACAATAGTCCAGGTAGTTGGTAGATAGGTGATTGAGCTTTGTTCAAGTTTTAGGTTATAAAAATTATTAATGTACTTCTCATCATTTCCTTTTTGCGATAATGATAAAGTAGCTTCTATTCTGGGGCGAATCATTATATTAGTACTTCTACTCATTAATCGAAACATAATACAGTCAATTCCATTATGCTTTCTTAGGATTATACTTTTACTAAATTGGATATTGGCCTTTGGTTTAGAAAATCTTCCATACAATAATCCAGTTACAAATGAGAAGCTCAATAAACCTATTAATGCCTCAAACGAGGATATTACTCCCAAAAGCATGCCTTTGGGTGCCATTCTTCCGTACCCTACCGTTGTGATGGTTTGAGCCGAAAAGAAAAATGCATTTAGGAAATCTAAAAAAATACTTCCAGTTGGCTTTGTAATGCCTGATATCCCAATGGCCAGGTAGATTATTCCAAATAAGGTATTAATCAATACGTATCCTAGTAACACCCATAAAAAAAATTTGCTCCAAGGTATACTGATTAAATACTCATAGCTTTCAGACAATGAGCTGGGCCTATTGATATGTTTTATGTTAAAAGAACCATCAGGATCAATAAACCGTTTAGCACGTTCATTCGAACTTATTCCAATTCCAGGGTCTTTTACCTTTTTAGCCATAGCTATAGAACCTCAAAAATTCTGGATAAACTCTTTTATTTTTTCTCCTAAGCCTTCTGAAACAGGAATTAGGGGCAATCGAAGATAATCTTGGCAAATCTCTCTGGTTTTTAGAATATTCTTTATTCCTGCTGGATTACCTTCTTCAAAAGCGTAGTCTAGAATTGGTAAGAGTTTATATAGTATTTGAAATGCCTTTTCTGTTTCTCCTGCCAAACCTAATCGAATCATTTCAGAAAATTCTTGAGGAAATCCTTGTCCAATAACACTTATAACACCATCTCCACCCGCGGCTACTGCAGGTAGTGCTAAAGTATCGTCCCCAGAAATTACAAGAAAATCCTTTGGTTTGTCTTTAATAATTTTTAATACTTGAGTAAAATCTCCCACCGCTTCTTTTATACCAATAATATTTTCTAATTGTGCAAGACGCAAAGTAGTTTCTGCAGCCATATTAGTACCGGTACGAGAAGGGACGTTATACAGCAAAACTGGAATAGGAACGATATCATTTATCTTTTTGTAATGCTGATAAATCCCTTCTTGACTTGGTCTATTATACATAGGAACCACTGACAGTATTGCATCAAAATATGATAAATCGGTCTCTTGGATTTCTTTAAGGATTGCTGCAGTATTATTTCCCCCAATGCCAATCACCAAAGGAAGCCTATTATCATTTACCTTAACAATATGGTCTACTAGATCTCTTTTTTCCTCTTTTGAAAGTGTAACTGACTCGGCAGTTGTACCTAAAATAACCAGATACTCTATCCCGCCTTTGATACAAAAATCAACCAATGAGGTAACTCCCGTATAATCTATTGAACCATCTTTATTAAACGGAGTAGCTAAAGCTACCCCTGTTCCTTTAAGAAAATTACTCATGCTATATAACCTGTAAAATTTTTAAATATTTCTTAAGTTCTTTAATAAACAGATTAGGATTGTTTACCGTGGCTCCTATAATTAAATCATTGATTCGATGATCAACTTTTGCAAAACCTACCTTAAGTTTTGCTTTTGAGGCAGCGGCCACATAGTTTAACTCTATTTTATTCTCTTCATAAAAACTTATTAAAACATCGTAATCTTTGTTCATGAATTCTTGCAAAGATCCACTCTTCACCACACCTTTTACTCCAAAATTTTTGTCATTATAATAAACCACATTGTTATCATCTTCAATTTCTTTATCTTCTTTATATCCTACTATTTTTAATTTATCAGAAGTAACTCCCAATTCGTTTGCTAATTTGATCAAAGATGAGATGTTGATATCATAAGAAGCATCAACGAGTACAGCAAGAGTTTTAAGCTTAGAAATAGCTTGTGATGAGACATTTCTTTTCTCCAGATGTGCTTCAACACTTTTTTTTATAGCATTCCTTTTAAGCCCCTTTAAAATCATTTATCAAAAGATTACAAAGCCACAAATGTAGCTATTTTACAAATTAAAAACACTTCAACAACTTCAAGAAAAAGGAAAACGTTGAAAATCAGCATAACTTATCTAAAACTTCATCATTTTTAAAAATACTTTTCTTTCAAAAACTCCTTATTTACCGGTTTCGTTTCCAATAAGAATCTAGTAAAGAAATAAATACCTAGAGTTTCTACGATGTTAATCAGTACAGTAAAAATTCTACTATAATAATAAAGTTCATTTATTCCTAAAAGGGCATTGACGACAAGTGTACAACAAGCGGCTACAAATAGAAAAATTGCTTTTTCATATTTATCAGACAAATAGATAAAAAAACTAATGGTAGCAAATAACAACATGCTGATTAACGCTGATATTACTCCAGCCAAAGAGTCTTTAATCTTTGGTAATGCTAACTCTGCAATAGAAAACATTACATAAACTATCAATATTATACTTATCACTACTGGTGGCGAAGTTAATTTGTTTAGTTTAATGTCCTGTTTTGAAATAAATTCCCGTGAAAGGAAAACGCATAAGAGGTAGTAACTCGTTATAAGTATTGCTATTACATCATAATATCGAACAAAATCCAAGGAAACAAAAATATTAGTTATAGCCAAAACCAATAAACTTACAGGAAATAAAAAATTAATTTTCTTGACTGAATTTACATATAATAGAATCAGTGATAAGGGAATCATTGGTTTAAAATATAATAATAACCCCTCATTAAAAAACATTGCCACTATAATGACCACTAAGAAAGAACTATAAAAAAATATGTATGTGAAATTCGAATTTTTCAAAAAAAGTTTTAATAATTATATTTTTTAATAAATAATAATAGGAGCTATACCATTAGAATTAATGCTCTGTGTTTAAAAATAATTGTCTTCCTGAGGTTCTATATTCTTATTCTTATCTCTTGTTTCAATCAAGAACTTGGTAAAAAAATAAATACCTCCTATTTCTGCAATATTAATTAAAACTGTAAACACCCTATTATAATAAAGTAATTCATTTACCGCCAAAAGGGCATCTACAAATAACGTACAGCACGTAGCTACAAATAAGTAAATCGACTTTTCAAACCTATCTGCTATATAAATAACAAAACCAATTGCCGAAAATGACAGCATACTTATAACAATACTAATAATATATCCTATAGAATCACTCATCTTTGGCAAAACCATTTGTGTAATAGAAAATATTAGATAGAAAATCAACATAACTCCTATAAAAAGAGGCGGAGAAATAAGTTGCTTTAATTTTAGATCCTGTTTAGAAACAAACTTCAACAACAAAAACACACAAAATATATAAAAGACTGTAATTAGTAGAGCAATGACACGAAAGTACTCTACAAAATTAATGTAAACGAAAATATCTGTTATCATAATTGTAATCATAGACAGTATAAACAAAACATTAACTTTTTTTGACCACCTAATATATATGACAATTAGAGACAACGGCACAATTGGCTTGGTGTATACCAATAAACTTTTATCAAAAAAAATAGCAACACCTATAACTACTACGAAAAAACCATAAAAAAACCAATATGCTATATCTATTTTTCTCAAAAGAAGGTTAAGCTTTACAATACAGAACTAAATATATACATATTTTGAAGACAAATTTGATTATTTTTCTAGAAGTAATCTTTATTGTTTGGTATCAATTTATGTTGTTCCATAAAAAACTTGATTAGAAAAAACTGTCCAAAAATTTGTATGACCGTGGTTATAATCGGGAAGATCTCGAGATGTATATAAAATCCATCTAAGGCAGTGATAATGTTAGTTATCAAAAAACAAGAAGCAGCAACCATTAATGAATAACTAACTACAGTTTTGCTATTTAAATAAATATAATAACAAACCCCTATAAAAAAAGCAAAAAAGAAAATAAGTATAAAAAGTACCCTCTTATGATCTATAATTTGGGGTAATATGAGCTCTGCTACAGCATATAAAACGTAGCTAATTAACAACATTGATATTACCAACTGAAAAGTAAATACTTTTTTGAGTTGTATTTTTACTATTTGCAAGCTTTTCCAAAGTAAAGTAATGTTTAAGGAATAATATGTAGCGAGTAGAATGTGTAAGATTTCGAAGTTTCCTAAATAATCATGAAAAAACAGTATCTCACATACCAAAATCAACAATAAACTAAATAAAACAAAATAGTTTCTATGCTCTGTATTTACTACATATAATACACATAATGATAGAATCACGATTGGCTTAAAATAGATCATCAGATGATTAGCAAAAATTGCAACAAGTAAGGTTAAGAAACTTGCGATATAAAATAGCTGATATGTAAACTTTTGTATCTTCAAACACTGATGCCTTTTACTTTATAAACCTTCAAATTCATCTGATTTAAGTTTTAAAGACCTTGTAACCATATAGTTAACTAAAAAAACCATAGCCAAAGGATTACAAATGAGTATAAGAACCTTTAATTCGTATGATGGTAAATAAAATTGATCAATCAACCACATATAATCTCTGAATGTAAAATTTAGCATTGACAAAAAAAACCAAAGTGATTTTTCTGATCTAATATTAACAAAGTGCATCCCTGCTACTACCAGTAAAATATAAAGCAACAATAGATGAATAAAGCCAAGTATGTGTAAATCTCTCATTGTTTCTCTAAGAACCTGATACGCCATAAAAAAAATCACAGTGTATAACAAGCTTCCAAGAATAAGGGTAAAAGTATCCCTTTTGCTATAAAGAAATGATTTATGATTGTAATACAAAAAGTAAAACAACAGAATATACATACTTATTCGCAAAATAATCTGGAATTCTAAGATATTTTTGACGCTAAAAAACGATATCAACTCTGTTAAAAAGAGAACTAAAAGAACAATAACATGAAATGCATTTATTCTTCTGGTACTTCCAAAATATAGTATAATTATGGATAAGATGATAAGTATACCAGAGTAAGTATTTAAAAAAGTATTTTTAAATATAAACCCTAGAACTTGTGTTATTATTAAAAAAGAAATTAAAAGTTTTAGTAGTTTTTCTCCATTCATTAAAATTCATTTGCACCCAAAAATTAATACTGATTAATTTTGAATACTCCCCTGGTAAAACAGATGTGTGATTTTTCCTTGTGACAATATAGTAAATTTTAAAACAACTAAAAATCACTGAAACTTTCTCTTTTCAGAAATTCTTTTTTAGTTTTAGTGAGGTAGGACTGGATATCTTAAACTGAACCAGGAAAAAGACTGCTAATAATTGATAAACAGAATTGATTATCTCAAATTCTATCGAGTGTATGTAAAATCTATTTAGAGCAAAGCAAGAATCACTAATTACGAAATTTAAAACAGCAATCAAAAACCATAATGATTGTGCTGATCTTACATTAACATATTGAAAAACTGCTCCAATAAAAAGCAGGTACAATATAATTATATAGCCTACCCCATAAGGCCTTATTTTGCCCATTGCAGCTTCTGTGACATTGTAAATCTCGTAGGCAATAAAAGTCCATGCTACAAAAAAGATCACTAAATAGACGATATCTGTACTACTATAATCAATAGGTGTATAATTCTTATACAAATAATAAAACAAGATTAAATAGCATATAGCATAACTTAAAAGAACATACATAAAGCTATTATCTATATCAGTTAACAAAAAGATATCCCCTAAAAAACATAGAAGTAATATTATCAAAAATAAGGCGTCTAATTTTTTTGCACTAAACCAATATAACATTAATAACAAAGGTACTGTAGCAGGTTTTGCATAGAGTTCTAATTCTTCCCATTGCATAGCCTTACTTAAGACACAAAGTCCCCCTGCCAACAATAACAGTATTTTTGTAAGAGTTCTTATTTTCATTTTATTTTATGCAAAAACTCATCTTCACTTATAATAGGTACTTCCAATTTATTTGCTTTTTCTAATTTACTAGGCCCCATATTAGCACCCGCTACGATATAAGAGGTTTTTGAAGATATTGAGCTAGAAACTTTACCCCCATTATCTTCGATTAGCTTTTTAAGTTCATTACGGGACACTTTTTCAAAAACACCAGATACAACAATAGTTTGCCCTTGGAGGGTATCAGTCTGATTTGCTAATTTTTCTGCAGAAATCTCTAATTGAACTCCATATTGCTGTAACCTGTTAATCAAAATTTTATTTTCTTCAGAAGCAAAAAATTCTGTTACGCTCTGGGCTATTTTAATACCGATTTCATCAACATCCACCAACTCCTCTTCATTAGCCGCTACGAGCCCCTGTATCGACTTGTAATGTTTTGCTAATTTTTTTGCAACCGTCTCTCCGACATATCTTATGCCTAGAGCAAACAAAACTCTTTCAAAAGGAATTTCTTTTGATTTTTCAATTCCCTCAATAAGATTCTCTGCACTTTTTTCTGCCATCCGTTCCAAAGGAACCACTTGTTCTTTCTTCAATTCATACAAGTCAGCATAATTATTTATTAATCCTTCGTTCACTAGCAAAGCTACTGTTTCTCCTCCTAAACCTTCTATATCCATAGCTTTACGAGAAATATAATGCTGGATGCGACCAACAATCTGTGGCGTACACCCTTGATAATTAGGGCAATAATGCTGTGCTTCTCCTTCTTTGCGAATTAATGGAGTTTCGCATTCTGGACATGCAGTTATATATTGCGTTGGAACAGAATTTTGATCTCTTTGTTGAAAATCTACCCCTATTATTTTAGGAATAATCTCTCCCCCCTTTTCTACAAAAACGGTATCCCCAACTCGTATATCTAACTTTTCAATTTGGTCTGCATTATGCAAAGAAGCTCTTTTTACAGTAGTTCCTGCTAATAACACGGGCTCTAGGTTAGCTACCGGAGTAATTGCACCTGTTCTCCCTACTTGATACGTAATCTCTTTAAGGACTGTGGAGACTTGTTCTGCTTTAAATTTATAGGCCATGGCCCATCTGGGCGCTTTTGCAGTGAAACCTAATTCTTCTTGTTGCTGAAGGTCATTTACCTTAATCACTACACCATCAGTTTCATAAGGTAAATCATGCCGATGTACATCCCAATATTCAATAAATTCAAGAACCTCATCAATTGAGTTTACCATTTTTGATTCTTGAGGAACTTTAAAACCCCATTCCCTTGCTTTTTCCAGATTCTCGAATTGTGTTTTAATCCCTAATCGATCACCGGTAATACTATAGAGCAAACAATCGAGAGGGCGTTTCGCAGTTTCGCTACTGTCTTGTAATTTCAAACTCCCCGAAGCTGTATTACGAGGATTCGCGTATGGTTCTTCCCCTGCTGCAATTCGTTCTTCATTCATTTTTGCAAAACCCTCGTATGGCAGCACTATCTCTCCTCGAATATCGAACTTTGCAGGAAAATCTCCTTTCAATTTTAAAGGAACAGACCTGATTGTTTTTACATTCGTAGTCACATTATCTCCCTGAATACCATCTCCTCTCGTAACCGCTCTTAGCAATTCTCCATGTTCATAAGTCAAACTAATTGAGGCTCCGTCATATTTAAGCTCGCAAGTGTAAGTAACCTTACCATCAACCAGTTTTTTGATGCGTTTTTCCCAATCCAATAAATCTTCTTTGGAATAAGAATTATCCAAAGAATACATTCGATGTTCATGAACAATAGTTTCAAAACTTTTGGTAATTTCTCCTCCTACTCGAAGTGTTGGTGAATTGGGATCATAAAACTCTGGATGCTTCTCTTCTAAAACTTGAAGTTCTTTGAGTTTTATATCAAACTCGTAATCACTTATTGTAGGAGCATCGAGTACATAATAATTGTAATTGTGTTGGCGTAAGTCTTCTCTTAATTGATTGATTTGCTCTTCTATATTCATTGTCTAATTTCTCATTTCAAAAATCCACGAAATATGATAAAATATGTTTAGGTTCTATCTAATTTCAACCATTTTGGCACTTGTACTGGTTTAAAAGCTCTCATTTTTTCTAAAAGACGATCAATATCGTCATCAACAATTAACAACTCATAGTTTTCCATTTTTAAAAAACCCCTTCGAACCATATTTTCGAGCAAAGCCAGTAAGCTATCATAAAAACCACCAATATTTAAAAGTCCGATAGGTTTTTGATGCAACCCTAATTGAGACCAGGTGATGATTTCAAAGAGTTCTTCTAGAGTACCAAAACCTCCAGGTAAAGTAATAAAACCATCACTAAGTTCATGCATTTTCATTTTACGCTCATGCATATTATTCGTGGTGATTAACTCACTTAGTCCTTGATGAATTAATTCTTTTAGCTTGAGAAACTCAGGAATTACACCTATGACTTTTCCCTTATGAGCAAGTGCTCCTTTGGCTACATGCCCCATGATGCCAATTCTGGCAGCTCCATACACCAAGGCTATTTCCTGTTGTGCCAGTTTTTTCCCTAGAAAGAAAGCTTCAGATATTATAGCAGTGTTGTTCCCTTCACTGCTCCCACAAAATACACAAATTGAATTTAATTTATTCATCCCCAAAAATATTATGAATTAAAACGAGCGCGAATCATACGCTCATTATTATGTAAATCCTTTCGCAATGCCACAGCACTAAAACCTAAAGACTTAATCATTTTATATGTTTCTGAACCCAAATACTGGTTAATTTCAAAATACAAAGATCCCGTTTGAGTTAATCTCCCTTTTGCCAATTTGGTAATTTTCTTATAAAAAATTAAAGGATCATGATCTGAAACAAATAGAGCCTGATGCGGTTCATTATCTAGTACATTAGGCTTTATTTCATCCTTTTCTAATTCTCGCACATAGGGAGGGTTAGAAACAATGATATCAAAATCCTGAAACAAATGCTCACTCGCCAATACATCTTCGTTAATAAATTCAACCTTTACCTCATTTTTTATTGCAT
The DNA here is from genome assembly GCF_042682765.1 of Aquimarina celericrescens. Taxonomy (NCBI): domain Bacteria; kingdom Pseudomonadati; phylum Bacteroidota; class Flavobacteriia; order Flavobacteriales; family Flavobacteriaceae; genus Aquimarina; species Aquimarina celericrescens. Next base: position 361,646 of record NZ_JBHUHY010000016.1, read on the forward strand.
TCACTTTTGCTATTTCTATTGCCTGTTCTGAAATATCCATAGCATACACTTTGGCATTCGGTAAATTTTTGGCCAAAGCAATAGCAATACAGCCACTACCAGTACCAATATCTAAGATTTTTATAGCGTTCTCTAAATTTTCCTGATCTTTTAAGATCCAATCCACCAGTTCTTCTGTTTCTGGTCTAGGAATTAGTACATTTTTATTAACAATAAAAGATAATCCATAGAAATAAGTATGTCCTATAATATATTGAATCGGTTCCTGATCTAAAAGTCTTGTTTTTGCTTCATTAAACTGAACGATTTCACTTGCTGATACCTCTTTCTCTAAATCTAACGCTACATCAACCCTTCTTAATCCCAATATCTTTTCAGAAAGCAGGTAGAAAAAAGACATACTCTCTTCTGCCTCATAAATTTCTGATAAAGACTTCTTAAAAGCAACCCTTAAATCCTTTATTTTCAATGTGAACTATTTACTTTAGACCAAATCCTTTATCATCCACGTCTCGCAACTATAGTGGCCTGTATCACCAATCGGACCTTCTAACTCTGTAAAACCAACTTTTTTATATAATTTTCTTGCAGATTCCATATAGGGCATTGTTTCTAAATAACATTTGGTATACCCCGCTTCTTTTGCATAATCAAGACATTGCTTTATCATTTTGTTTCCCAACCCCTTTCCTCTGGCCATTGGTAAAAAATACATTTTTTGAAGTTCACAGGTGTCTGGATCTCCATTTTCTAAAGGAGCTATCCCCCCGCCTCCTAATATTTGATCATTTTCTTCTACCACAAAATAAGATCTTTTTGGCAAATCATAGGTTTCAAACATCTTATCTAAAGCTTCGTCTTCATAGGCTGTGCCTACTTTTGGCACCCCCATCTCTACCAGAACTTCTCTAATTACTTGTGCGATAGCTTTATTATCTTCACGCTTTATTGCCCGTATTTTTATTGCTTCCATTATATTTTAAACACTACTTTTGCTTTCATTCTACAAATAACTTATAAATGTTTTTTGTTAGAATCTTAATAAAAAAATAAATCTCTAAAGGATATTGAAATATACGTCAAATCTAATCAGTAATCAATGAAGAAATTTCTATTATTATCAACAACTTTTCAGTGTTTTATGAGGAAACTTTTTACCAAAAACCCACCCGTTTAATTCATTGAAAAACAAAAACTTATTAATTTATATTTAACTTATAATATCTTTGAAGCAGAAATAGTCTTCAACAATAAAAGATAGGAAAAAAGAAAAATCTTCATATACGTTGACTAGTCATGAAAAATACATAAAACGATGCATTCAACTAGCTAGGAATGGTTTGGGGACTACATATCCCAATCCATTGGTTGGTAGTGTTATTGTTCATGAAAATAAAATCATTGGGGAAGGTTGGCATTATAAATCGGGAGAACCCCATGCCGAAGTATACGCAATACAATCGGTCAAGAATGAATCTTTATTAAAAGATGCGACCATCTATGTTAGCCTGGAGCCTTGTAGCCACTATGGCAAAACTCCTCCGTGTAGTGACCTAATCATCGAGAAAGGCATTAAAAAGGTGGTTATTGGTACGATAGATCCATTTGCCAAAGTATCTGGAACCGGAATTCAGAGATTAATGAATGCCGGTTGCGATGTTATTGTAGGTATTTTAGAAAAAGAATGTCAAGAATTAAATAAACGATTCTTCACTTTTCATAAAAAAAAGCGCCCTTATATTATTCTGAAATGGGCACAAACCAAAAATAACTTTATAGCACCCGATACTACGACTAAAAGAGCTCCGGTTTGGATCACAACCAAATACTCAAGACAATTAGTGCATAAATGGCGTGCAGAAGAGCAAGGCATTTTGGTAGGCAATCAAACCGTGATAAAGGACGATCCAAAACTTACCATAAGAGACTGGCAAGGTAAACATCCTGTAAGAGTTATTATTGACAGATCTGGTAGTATTCCAAAAAATTCTGCCGTACTTGATAAAAAAACAAAAACGATAGTCATTACTTCAGAAAAGTTTGAAAAAGACAATACAAAGAACCTTATTTACGAAATCATAGAGCCTAAAACTAAACAAGTCAAACAGATATGTGATATTCTTTATAGGCAAGACATTCAGTCAATTATTATTGAAGGAGGAACATTCACCATTCAATCATTTATTGATGAAAACATTTGGGACGAAGCCAGAGTTTTTGAAGGAAATACTATTTTTGAAAATGGAGTCAAAGCTCCTGTAATTAAAGGAAATTTAATTTCTGAAGAAAAAATTATGACAGACACCTTAAAAATTTATCAGAATGATTGAGACCATAATTTTTGATTTTGGAGATGTATTTATCAATTTAGACAAATTAGCTACTCCCAGAGAGCTTTCTAAACTAGGTGATTTTAAATGGACGCCCAAAATGCAGGAATTAAATAATCTATATGAAGTGGGCAAAGTTTCTACCAGTGAATTTCTGAATAATTACCAAAAAATATTTCCTAACGCTGCTCAACAGCAATTAATTGAAGCCTGGAATGCTATTTTACTTGATTTTCCAAAATATCGTTTAGATTTTCTGCAAAATTTGGTTTCAAGTCAAAATTACAAACTTATACTTTTGAGCAATACTAATGAATTGCATATTGATAAGGTTAAGGAAACCATTTCGTTTTATGAAACATTTAGATCATGTTTTGATGCATTTTACTTATCACACGAGATACACTTAAGAAAACCGAACATCGATATTTTTGAATTTGTATTAGAACAACATCAAATTGAGCCTTCTAAAACTATTTTTATTGATGACACTAAAGAAAATACAGATTCGGCAGCACAACTTGGTATTCATGTTTGGAATAATGACCCTAAATCCCAAGATATTACTAATTTGTTTACTTTAAAATCTCATTTATTTTGATCTACCTAATTCTTAGTGTTTTAGCCTCTAGCTTAATTTTTATAATTTTCAAGTTGTTCTCTAAGTATAATGTAGATACACTACAAGCAATCATTATAAACTATATTGTAGCGTGTATCTCTGGGATTATAGCGTACTCTCAGCCCATACATATAACTGAAATATCGACACAAGGCTGGTTTTATGGCGCTATGGTATTGGGGATAATTTTTATAGCTGTTTTTAATTTAATGGCTATTACTACACAAAGAAATGGACTGTCGGTCGCTGCAGTTGCCACTAAAATGAGTTTGGCTATTCCTATTGTATTCGGGGTAGTAGTGTACAACGAAAGTACCGGTTTATTAAAGATAACAGGCATTCTTATTGCTCTTATAGCTGTCTATTTGACCTCTATGAAAACCGGTGAAGGGGTTTCAATAACAAAAAAGAATCTAATTTTTCCATTATTGGTATTTATTGGAAGTGGTATTATTGACACCAGCCTAAAATATTTTGAAACTCACTTTGTAGCCAAAGATGATGTTCCTATTTTTTCGGCAACCATTTTTGGATTTGCTGCAATTATTGGCCTTTTTACCTTATGCTACAAAAGAATAACAGGAACCTTGAAAATAGCCGCAAAAAATATTATCGCAGGAATTGGATTAGGGATCCCTAATTATTTTTCAATATATTTTCTAATACAGGCACTACGTCATGAGCATATGGATAGTTCAACGGTATTTACCATTAACAATGTAGCGATACTTTTGGTTTCTACTCTTGCAGGGATCTTATTTTTTAAAGAAAAATTAACGCTCAAAAACTGGATAGGTATTGCTCTGGCAGTACTAAGTATTTTATTAGTCGCGTTTTCTATATAATTTGCATGAGTTGGAAATAAAAGATACATACAAAACAATTCAAACCAAAGGAGAAGAAGTCCTTTTCAAAGACCGAAACAGTAAATTTTTTGGATATACTTTTCCTGTTTCTTCTGAAGAAGACGTAAAAAATATCATTGAAAATCTCAAAAAACAACACCATTCTGCAAGACATTGGTGCTATGCCTGGCAAATAGGGACAGAAAACATTAGATATCGAATTAATGATGACGGAGAACCATCGAATTCTGCAGGACAACCTATCTATGGTCAAATACAATCTTTTGAAATAACTAACATCTTAATAGTTATTGTTCGCTATTTTGGAGGTATTAAACTAGGTGTTGGCGGATTAATCAATGCATATAGAACTACGGCTCAAATGGCGCTTGAGGCATCTAAAATTATACAAAAAACGATTAATCTCGATTATCTCATCTCTTTCGAATATAAGGACATGAATAAAGTGATGCGTATTATAAAAGAAAACAACCTAAATATCACAAAGCAAGAACTTGGATTAGATTGTAAAATTTACATTTCGGTAAGAAAACAGGTTTCAAACAAAATAAAAGAAGTTTTTTCCCCGTTGTATCAAGTGAAAATTAAAAAACTAGAGCGTTAATAGTTTTTTATTTTTTCAAGTAAATAAGAAGGGCATGCGATAGGTTTTCTTGTTTTACTATCAACAAAGACCAGTGTTGTAGAAGCAACTGTTAATAATTCTTGATTACTATTGAAAATTTCGTAGTCGAAAATAATTTTGACTGTAGGAATTTTCTTCATCAAAGTTTTAACAGTCAATTCATCATCAAAGAAGGCAGATTTCTTAAATTTAAGGTCTAAAGTAAACACAGGAAGCATAATACCATTTTCTTCCATTGATTTATAAGAAATTCCCAAACGGGATAACCAGTCAATTCGGGCCAATTCTAAGTATTGTGCGTAGTTTCCGTGATGAACGATACCCATTTGATCAGTTTCGGAATACCGTACTTTTAATTTAGTTTCTGAAGTGATTGACATGTATTTAATTGAAAGATTATTAACGTTGTTAAAAGTAGTACTATCAAATTATGCAAAAAAAATAATTAAAATTCAACACCTAAAACGTTTTTTTTTTACATTTTTTGTTCACATATTTGTCATGCAAAAACAGTAAGGAGTTTTTCACAATTTCTTTTTAGTAACTTAACAAAAAAGTAAATCTAACCACTCGAATGAATGTAACTGCGCAATCAGTTTGGGATAATTGTTTATCTTTTATAGAAGATAACATTACACCACAAGCTTTTAAAACTTGGTTCGAACCAATCAAAGCTGTAAAACTTACAGATGGCGCGCTTAGTATCCAAGTACCCAGTAAGTTCTTTTATGAATGGCTGGAAGAGCATTATGTGAATCTACTCAAGGTGTCTCTTACTCGCGAGTTAGGAGAAACCGCAAAGTTGGTTTATGTTATTAAAATGGAAAATACATACGGCAATAAAAAACCGTTTACTGAGAAGATTCCTAGTGCTAATCGTACTGCAGTTAACTCTCAAGAGGTAGATGTACCTATTAAAAGTAAAAATCCAGAGTTAAAAAATCCATTCGTTATTCCTGGAATAAGGAATGTTAAAATAGAATCCCAGCTCAATCCCAGTTATAATTTTGAAAATTTTTTAGAAGGAGACTCAAATAGATTAGCTCGTTCTGCTGGAATGGCTGTTGCCAATAAACCAGGGGGAACATCGTTTAATCCATTACTTATTTTTGGAGGAGTCGGACTTGGTAAAACACATCTGGCCCATGCAATTGGGGTGAACATAAAAGATAATTATCCTGAAAAAACAGTGCTGTATATTTCTGCAGAAAAATTCACTCAGCAATATATAGAATCTGTAAAAAAGAATAATAGAAACGATTTTATCCATTTTTATCAAATTATAGATGTATTAATTGTAGACGACATACAACTATTATCTGGTAAAGCCGGGACTCAAGATGTATTCTTTCATATATTCAACCATTTACACCAAAACGGAAAGCAGGTTATTTTAACCAGTGACAAGGCTCCTGTGGATATGCAGGATATCGAACAGCGATTGCTTTCTCGCTTTAAGTGGGGATTATCTGCAGAGCTACACCAGCCCGATTTTGAAACAAGAGTTTCTATTATTAGAAACAAACTGTATCGTGATGGTGTTGAAATGCCAGAGGAAATAGTAGAATTTCTCGCGAATAACATCAAAACAAATATTCGTGAACTTGAAGGAGCAATTATATCCTTAATCGCACATTCATCCTTCAACAAAAAAGATATCACTATTGATCTTGCAAAAGCAATAGTTGACAACTATGTAAAGAATACAAAACGTGAAGTTTCAATCGACTATATTCAAAAAGTAGTAAGCGACTATTTTCAAATGGATGTTGAAACACTACAGTCGAAGACACGTAAACGCCATATCGTTCAAGCTCGTCAACTGGCTATGTTTTTTGCAAAAAAGCTTACAAAGGCATCATTAGCCAGTATCGGAACACAGATCGGAAAAAGAGATCATGCCACTGTTCTTCATGCCTGTAAAACTGTAGACAACCTATCTTCTACAGATAAGCAGTTTAGAAAATATGTAGAAGACTTAGGCAAGAAACTCACGCTGTAAAAGCCAAGTAAAATCCTTTACCAAAAATGAAAATTAACATCTTAATGGTATGCCTTGGCAATATCTGTAGATCTCCATTGGCAGAAGGAATTCTAAAATCTAAATTAGATCCTAACAAATATATAGTGGAATCTTGTGGTACAAGCAGTTATCACATTGGTAGCAAACCAGATAAAAGATCAATTGACATCGCCAACAAACATGGAATCGATATTACAGACCAAAGGGCAGCGCAATTTACTACCAGTCATTTCAAGAAATACGATTATATCTATGCTATGGATAATTCTAATTATCAAAACATTCTAAAGCTTGCCAGCAGTGATCTTGAAAAAAATAAAGTAAAGCTAATTCTCGAAGAACTTCACCCGGATAGCGGCCTAGATGTTCCAGATCCTTATTATGGAGGAGCACAAGGTTTTGAAGATGTTTATCAAATGCTCAATAAAGCTTGTGATCTTATCGTTTATAATCTTGAGAGATCGTATTAACTTTTTCAGACTTAAAGTTTTTGTATATTTAAATTTACATATACAAGCTATATTTTAGCAAGTAAGCAAAGAATTAATAGAAAAACTTAACCAAACTAGTATCAAATACACCCTATATGGAGCTTAAACCCCTAGATCCCAAAGGAAAATTATATTTAATCCCTACCAGATTAGGTGATGACGTCCCGTTAGAAGTACTTCCGATATCTATAAAAAAGGTATTAGAACAGGTGAATCACTACATTGTAGAAAATGAAAAACCCGCTCGTAGATTTATTAAAAAGGTAAGTCCCAGTAAATCACAGCGCTCCTTAGTTATTCATACAGTAAATAAATATACAGACGTATCAGAGATACCCGGTTACTTAACCCCATGTCTTAATGGAGAATCTATTGGCTTATTATCTGATGCAGGTTGTCCAGGTATTGCAGATCCCGGAGCAGAAGTTATAAAAATTGCACACGAAAAAGGGATACAGGTCGTCCCATTGGTAGGTCCATCATCTATCCTATTAGCTATGATGAGTAGCGGAATGAATGGTCAAAACTTTACATTTAATGGATATCTTCCTATTGACAAAAATGAAAGAAAATCTACTATAAAACATTTAGAACGAACTTCTTTAGAAAAAAACCAAGCTCAGATCTTTATTGAAACTCCCTATAGAAATGACAAAATGTTCGCTGATTTGAAGTCCATACTACACGCAAACACACGTTTATGTATAGCGTGTGATATTACATTAACTACAGAATTTATTGCCACAAAAACTGTTGAAGAATGGAAGAAAGAAGAACTTGATCTTCATAAAAGACCAACCATATACATAATCCAAAGAGATTGATAAAAACTAAAGCTCTAGCTGTGCTTTTGCCTTTCTGTTAGGCAGCACAAAAGAAGTGTCATACCCTCCAAACCTCTTCATATAATATCGGATAGTGGTACCAAATGCATCAGCAAACCCATCAACACCCCCACTACGTAAATATCTTTTAACCGCATTTGGCCCTGCTAGATGTGCAGCAGCAAGAACACCAGATTCTGTTACCTCTACCCCATTCATTGTTCTACCAACAAACCATTTTAAGTCTCTTCGTAAAACCCATTTATTTCTAGAAAGGTATGCATAAAATGCTTTTTCTTGAAGCGCAGGATTATTAAGAAAGTCGTTTTTGCTTATTCCTCTAATACCAATTAAATCCAGAGTTCCTTTTCCAAATTGGTACTTTCCCATGTAACCAAATTGATTTACCACTCCATAATCGCCTCTAGACTCTTTAAAAGCAACAGCTTCTTTAAATCCTAAATACGACTTCCCTAACTCAGGAGAGATAAAGTCGTCACTATCTTCTATTTCATTAAAATTAGGAGCGACATAATATAAGTCTAAACCTGCAGTACTGTATGAACTAAAATCAGTCTTTTCTTTCGTTGTAAAACTTAGCAAAAGTATTCCCCCAATTGTAAGTAAAATAGATAATCCTGCTATCCTCTTTATCATATAAAAAATTTCTAAGTAGCCACTAAAAAAATGGTCCCATCTACTTAAATTTTTGCCGTGCAAATATACGGTTTTTTTTAAAACAAATTAGAAAGATGTGTTAAAATAATTATAATGTTGAAAAACAGTTATTTACACAAAAAAAGAAGGGGAAAAAGCCCCAAAAATCTTAAAAAAACCAAAAAAAAAGACACTTAAACGTCAGATTGTGTATTTTAACCGAAAAAAACTGATTGTATCAATTAGGGAGTAGTTCACAAAAAAATGATAAATTTGTTAATAACTTAGATTCAATTTTGAGTCTTTTACAAAAAAAATCTATTTTTTTCCTACAAAATTAACTCTCAAATATTATCTCTTTATTCCTTGTTTATTAATCCAATTTACGTATTGTTTTTTATTCTGATTATGCTGACTAATCGTCTTCGCGAATTTATGATATCCCATATTCTCTACATTAGCAACAAAGAAGTAATAATCATGTTTTTCATAATTCAGTACCGCATCAATAGAAGATATGTCTGGCATTGTAATTGGACCAGGTGGTAATTCGGCATATTTATATGTGTTATAAGGACTATCTAATTCTAAATCTTTATATAAAACACGTTTGATAATCGTATCCCAGTCCTTATGATGTTTTTTTATTGCATATATTACTGTTGGGTCTGCATCCAATTTCCAGCCATTGGTATATCTATTCATATAGACACCCGCAACCCGAGGCCGTTCATCAACCTTGGATGTTTCTTTTTGCACTATAGATGCCAAAGTTATCACCTGATTTGGAGTTAACCCTATTTCTTTCGCTTTTGCAGTACGTTTATCATTCCAAAAACGATTGTACTCCTTAAACATTCTATCTCTAAACTGGCCTGCAGAGGTGTTCCAGAAAAATTCATATTTGTTTGGGATATACATAGAAAGAGCAGTTTCTTCAGAAAAACCTTTATTTTTAAGAAAAGTAGAATCTCTAAACGACTTCACCAAAGAAATACTATCGGCCTCGATCTGGCTTGCAATTCTTCCGGCAAGATTTTCAAGTCTCTCTTGATTATTAAAACTAACATCAATAGGAGTATTTTTACTACGTAAAACACCAATCATATCATTATTATTAAGTCCTTTTTTTAAGATGTAGCGCCCTGCTTTTATATTATTGATATATCCTTTTCTTCTTGCAATTCGATCAAAACTGTAAATATCCTCAACCAAAGGACTAATCTCTTCTATAAGTTCTGTATATGTGGCATCGGTAGGAATATATACAGTTGCCGTTTCAGTTTCGAAACTAGTATTTGGTGAAAAAATGGCCTGATACACATAGTAAGCAAAAATTCCTCCTGCAACTAGGCCTAATAAAGCAATTCCTAATAGTATTTTTTTAATGTACATATATTCGTTGATATAAAAGCTCGTCTTTATACGAGTTATTGATTAAATTCCATTCCTTTTTTATTCCCACTTTATTAAAACCACAATTTTCAAACAATTTGATACTTGTGAAATTATCCTCAGATATATTAGCATATAACTGATGTAGCCGAAGATGTGTAAATCCATATTTCATGACTAAATCTAAAGCCTCTGCACCATAACCCTTACCTCTGTTTTCTTTTTCAGCGATAACAATGCCAACCCCTGCTCTATTATGTGTTGGATCATAATCAAATAAATCAATAAGCCCTATGGATGCCTCATCATTAGTACAAATAACCAGTCGCAATTGTTTTACCTCATAAATATCCTGATGGGCATTTTCTAAGTATTGTTTAATCAAAAAACGAGAATATGGTGTATGTGTTGAACTCATCTCCCAAATTTGTTCATCATTTTCTATGACATAAACAAAATCTAAGTCTTCTGGTTCAAGAGCTCTCAGGAAGATATTTTTTCCTTTTAAAGTTAACATTTGATCTCTCCTTTAAAAACCTGTTCTGCAGGACCTATTAAAAAAATATTTTCGTATCCATTTTCACCTTTTGTAAAGGTCACTTTAAGCTCTCCTCCTGGTGTTTGTATACAAACCTGCTCTTTATCGGTTAATTGCATAGCATGCATAGATAGAGCTACCGCTGTAACTCCTGTTCCACAAGACAAGGTTTCATCTTCTACTCCTCTTTCATAAGTTCGTACCGCAAAAGAGTTTCCATTTCTTTTTTCCACAAAGTTCACATTACTTCCCAAATCAAAATAAGGAGCACCATTTCTTATTTCTCTGCCTATATTTTCTACATCAAAACTTGCCAACCCTTCTACCATGGTAACATGATGAGGTGATCCCGTATCTAAAAACAAATGAGAATCGTACTTTTCTATTTCTGAAACATTTTGCATTTGTAGATATACCAATCCATCTTTAATTTCGGCATGATGTTTACCATCTATTGCCGTAAAAATAGCCTTATTCTCTATAACCCCTAGAAAAGCTGCAAAAGCAACCAAACATCGCCCTCCATTACCACACATAGAACTTTCGTTTCCGTCGGCGTTAAAATATACCATGGTAAAATCATCTTTGTCATCTTCAGGCAATTCTAACAACATTAAACCATCTGCACCTATGCCAAATTTTCTGTCACAAAGTCTGGCAAACAGTTTGGTATTATTTTTGGATACAATAGATTCTCGATTATCAATGATCACAAAATCATTACCTGTACCCTGATATTTATAAAAAGTAAGCGTCATTATTATTTAATTACAAAGACAAAGGTACAAAGAATGCAGACATAAAAACGTTGTTAATTGTGAGTTAAATATCTTAAAAAAAGTATACTATAATTGTAATTTTAAATGTAATGTACAGTCTATTTATATAGAACTAATTAAATTAAACAAAAAAAAGAAAAGATGATGAAAAGATTTTTAGGTTTATTAGTCGTAGCGATCCTGGCAGGAGTTATGACATTAGGCGCATATAAATTATTTATTGAACCCGAAACTGTGGTTATACATGAAAGTGAAGCTAAAACAAGCACGATTCCGGTAAATTATGCATCTTTAAATACCACAGCCGGTACAACTGCTTCGGCAGCGAGTATCGATTTTACGATAGCCGCAGAAAAAACCGTTAATGCAGTAGTACATGTTAAGCAATACGGAGTTACTCGTGCTCCCAGAAATTTAATGGAATTTTTTAGAAATGGAGGATCTCAAGAACGAAGAATCCAAGGAGCAGGTTCTGGAGTAATTATAACTGAAGATGGCTATATTGTAACCAATAATCATGTAATCGATGGAGCAACAGATCTTGAAGTTACTTTAAACAACAACAAGTCCTACAAAGCCAAAGTAGTGGGTACCGCACCACAATCTGATATTGCGTTAATAAAAATAGAGGCTGATCAAAAGCTATCGTATATTCCATTTGGAGATTCTAACTCGGCCAAAATTGGAGAATGGGTGTTGGCAGTAGGAAACCCCTTTAATTTGACATCAACAGTAACAGCAGGTATTATCAGCGCAAAATCAAGAGATTTAAATGAATATGATAATAATGTTCAATCGTTTATTCAGACCGATGCGGCTATAAATCCGGGAAACAGTGGTGGTGCACTGGTAAATGTAAAGGGCGAATTGATTGGTATCAATACCGCGATTACTTCCCAGACTGGAAGTTATGTAGGATACGCATTTGCTGTGCCTTCCAATAATGCCAAAAAAATAATAGATGATATTATTGAATTTGGGGATGTGCAAAGAGGTATCATTGGTATTACAGGAGGAACCATAAACCCTAAAGCGGTCGAAGAATACGATATCTCAACATCACAAGGAGTCTTTGTTGCTTCTGTTGCTGAAGATAGCGGAGCTAAAAAAGCTGGATTAAAAGAGGGTGATGTTATTAAGGAAATTGATGGTTTACCTATCAGAAAGTTTGCCGATCTTACGGGTTATGTAAATAGTAAAAGACCAAATGACGTAATCAATGTGAGAGTATTAAGAAAAAATCAAGAACTTGTTTTACCCGTTACTTTGACTAAATATGAAATCCAAAACTATAATCTAAATGATGTTGGCGTTGAAGTAGTTAACCCTCCTAAAGGATATTTGAAGAAATTTAATCTAGATCATGGAGTTGTAATTAGCAAAGCACTGAGCTCGAGAATGAAAAGATATAATCTAGAAGGTCTTATTATTAGTGAAATTGATGGAAAAAAAGTAAAAAGTGTCTTAGAAGTTAAGGAAATTATCGAAAGTAAGTATCCAAATGAAGATATTACTATAAGCTTGATCGACAGAGATGGTGATAAACGAGAATTTGTCTTTCAATAATTAAGCAGCAAACCATAAAAAAACAGTATATCCCATTGCTTTAGTAGAGTGATGGGATTTTTTTATGAAAAAAGGTTTCACGAAAACGTTTGAAATATATACTTTTGCACGAAATTTCAAGACTGTAAAAAACACAACAAAATTATGAGCTCTAACGAAGTTTATGAAAAAGAACTCGCTTTTCAAGCAGATAGACGCCGCGCAACGGTAGCATTTATTAAAACTGTAAGCGATTTATGGTACGATAACTCTATCGAGTTGGTACTTTTCAGAAATCAGTTGATTGATAAAAATGTAAGTGAGATTATAAATCTACATGAGTACGCTGGCGAATTTGTACAAAAACCAATATCAATTTTTGACTCTGCTGAAATTGCACAGGCAATAAAATTGATGGATTTACCACCGTCAAAACTAGATATAGGTAAACTTACGTACGAATATCATTTGTCAAATGATGAATATGGTTCTATAAATCGCTTTGTTCAGGATAAACTTAAAGATGCAAAAAAGGTAAAACCCATTTCGCCTAAAAATGTAGTTCTTTACGGATTTGGAAGAATTGGCCGTCTTGTTGCCAGAGAGCTCATGACCATTACAGGAAAAGGCAGTCAGTTAAGACTTAGGGCCATTGTTACTCGAGGAGAAGTAACCGAAGAAGTTCTGGAGAAAAGAGCTTCATTATTAAGAAATGATTCTGTTCATGGAGATTTTGCAGGAACTGTAGAAACAGATATAGCAAACAATGCTCTTATCATTAATGGTACCACTGTAAATATTATAAATGCTAATAATCCAGAAGATATAGATTACACTGCTTACGGAATCATAGATGCACTTGTTATTGACAATACCGGTGCTTTTAGGGACAAAGAAGCTTTGGGAAGACACTTAAAAGCCAAAGGCGTAGATAAAGTTCTACTTACAGCGCCCGGAAAAGGAGTTCCTAATATCGTACATGGGGTAAATCACAAAAAATATGATCCTGATAAAGTAGACATTTTCTCTGCTGCATCTTGTACAACCAATGCCATTACACCTATTTTACAGGCTGTTGATGATAGTTTTGGTGTAGTCAATGGTCATCTTGAAACTATCCATGCTTATACCAATGATCAGAATCTGGTAGACAATATGCATAAAAAATACCGTAGAGGTCGTGCTGCTGCGCTTAATATGGTGATTACAGAAACTGGTGCCGGTAAGGCAGTTTCTAAAGCATTACCAAGCTTTGAAGGAAAATTAACTTCAAATGCAATTCGAGTTCCAGTTCCAAACGGCTCATTGGCAATCCTAAATCTTAATTTAGAAAAGAAAACCTCTAAAGAAAGTATGAATGCAATAATAAAAAAATACGCTTTAGAAGGAAACCTGGTAGAACAAATCAAGTATTCTCTTGATAACGAGTTGGTGTCGAGTGATATAGTAGGATCTTCTGCCCCATCAATATATGATAGTAACGCGACGATTGTTGATGCCAGTGGACACAATGCTATTTTGTATGTATGGTATGATAATGAGTATGGATATAGCCACCAGGTAATACGATTATCAAAATACATTGCCAAAGTAAGACGATTCACATATTATTAATAGAAAAATTTGTAAAAATCTGTAAAGCCGCTATTGATAGCGGCTTTTTTTATCTCCTTTATTCAAAGTGTTAATTTTCAATAAATTAACAACATTTTCACCTTCCCTTAAATTCTCTCAAAAAAAACTTTTTAATTATCCACAATATCGTACATTTATTGTCGTTACAGAAGAAATTAGTCCCATACAAATAAAAGAAGTCTTAGAAGAATACAAATCACACAGTAATACTAAAACTCACTGTTTTGATTGTCAGAGGGATTACCTTTTAGTAGGTATGAACAACATACAACCATTAAAATAAGAAGAATAATCACATGAAATTACCACAGTATCTATTAGTTTTAATCGCACTATTATCTTTTTCTGCAGGAATATATGGACAAGAAAGCGTATCTGTTGAGCAAGCGTTAAAACAAGAAAAGATAGAAGATCAATTTAATATTGTAATTAAAAAATCTGGAAGATATCAGGAATACAAGGTCATTAAACAAGTATGGATAAACAAACTTAAGGCCAATGTAACGGATTCATTAAAGACGCTGGAAGCCAAACTAACCACTACCAATAAGCAAATTGCTGATCAACAAACCACTATAACTGGTCTAGAAGAATCACTAGCTAAAACAAACGGAGATTTAGCTTTGGTGACTCAGGAAAAAGACAGTATGAGTTTTTTCGGAGCTTCAGTTTCTAAATCAAGCTACAAAACCATTATGTGGGTTATCGTAGGAGCGCTTCTCGCACTTTTGGGATTTTTTATTTATAAATTCAAAAATAGTAATACTATAACCATACAGGCCAAAAAAGCTTTGGCTGAGACAGAAGAGGAATTTGAAGATCACAGAAGAAGATCACTTGAACGCGAACAAAAGGTGATGCGTAAACTGCAAGACGAAATAAACAAACAACGCAAGGCTGGAGCCAAGTAACCTCATTTTTTAGATTTTTAATAGATTCTTTTGCATCTTTGCACTCTTTACAGCGAATTTGAATGAGATGCGAATAGATATTATTACTGTTGTACCTGATATACTTAAAAGTCCTTTTGAAGCTTCTATTATGAAGCGATCTATAGAAAAAGGATTAGTAGAAGTACACTTGCATAATTTACGTGATTATACTACAGACAACTATAAACAGGTCGACGATTATCAATTTGGTGGTGGTGCTGGTATGGTGATGATGATAGAACCCATAGATAAATGTATTTCTAAGTTAAAATCAGAAAGAGATTATGATGAAGTTATATACATGACCCCAGACGGAGAAACACTAAACCAGGGTATTGCAAATCAATTATCATTAAAAGGTAATTTAATAATCCTTTGCGGTCATTATAAAGGTGTAGACCAACGCGTGAGAGATCACTTTATAACCAAAGAAATATCTGTGGGCGATTATGTCTTATCTGGTGGCGAGCTAGGAGCCTTAATTCTATGTGACGCAGTCATAAGATTAATCCCGGGAGTTTTAGGAAACGAAACCTCTGCACTAACTGATTCATTTCAAGATAACCTATTAGCCCCACCAATATATACTAGACCGGCAGACTATAAGGGCTGGAAAGTTCCCGAAGTACTGACTTCTGGGAATTTCCCAAAAATTGAAACCTGGAGAGAAGAACAAGCCTATAGGAGAACCCAAGAAAGAAGACCGGACCTATTAGACGATTAAAGCAATTAAAATTCATTTGTAAAACGCTTGCATGTAATCAAATAATCATTATTTTTGCACCCTGATTAGAACAACCTCTGGCGAAAACCGTGAATGTTGCTTTAACAAAACCAAAGAAACTATATAAAATGGAAGATTTAGTAAAATTCGTACAAGACGAATTTGTGACAAAAAAAGAAATTCCTGAATTTTCAGCCGGTGATACAATCACTGTGTATTATGAAATTAAAGAAGGAAGCAAAACACGTACACAGTTCTTTAGAGGAGTTGTAATCCAGAGAAGAGGTTCTGGTGCTACAGAGACTTTTACCATTAGAAAAATGTCTGGAACAATTGGTGTAGAACGTATTTTCCCTTTAAACTTACCTGCTCTTCAAAAAATTGAAGTAAACAAAAGAGGTAAAGTACGTAGAGCACGTATATTCTATTTTAGAGGACTTACTGGTAAGAAAGCACGTATAAAAGAAAAAAGAAGTTAATTTTTATTTCTTATACAAGGTAAAAGGTTGCAAAAATGCAACCTTTTTTTATGAACAAAAGTTCATAACATAAGTTCATAAAACGTTGATAACTAATACAGTAACAAGTATTGTTCAACTAATCAATTTTTATTATCTTTAAATAACAAAATTACAAGTTTCAAGAGATGACAAAAGGATTCCTAAACTTTGTAATACACACAATACGTTCTTTGAACAATTAAAAGACCAATTTGAAATTAAAATAAATATAAAACGAAAGTTATTTTTTTGAGTACATCCTTGAAATCAATTTAAGGGCTTTACTTTGAAATAATTTCAAAATGAAATTCAAAAGAAAAAATTAAGTTTTGACACCTTTTTAATTTTAGATGGCATCAGACTATGTAAGTGAAAAACTGAAGAATTGCAATCGTAATTTATATAAATTCAGACACCTCTATTAGTCGTAAGAGTAGTGTATAAATTAATCAAATTATCATTTGAAAAATTTAAATCTACTCAAAATTGGAAATAACGATTGTATGGTATAAAAAACGAAAGTTTTTATTTTATAGCGGGTAAAACAGCTAACATGGTAGATTATTATTTTCAATGAAGCCATATCAAAATATTCTTATATTCTTGATATGGCTTTTTATTTTTATGAATTTAATGAAAATCAAGTTAAAAATTATTCATCCATTATTTATTTCCTTCTTTATTTTAAGAAATTCCAATTACATTCCTTTAACTCAAAACTAACAACACATAGGTTGCATTTACATTACTAGATTTGTATCTTCGCGCACGGAAAATTCTATGGCAAATTGTCAATATGTAACGACATAGTAAAAATACCAACGGTATTGTTTGTCTTAGAAAAATTAAGCGACTAATCATTTCCATAAAAAATAGAATAATGTATTAGGTATCAAAATCCTAAGTCGTAAAAAAATCTAGATACCTCTATAAAAAACAAGAAATATGGGAGTTAATACCTCAAAAATTGTTTACACAAGAACCGATGAAGCACCTGCTTTAGCCACCTACTCTTTTTTACCCCTGGTTAGAAAATTTACAAAAGCTGCAAATATCACTATCGAAACAAAAGATATTTCACTTGCCGCTCGAATTCTCGCTAATTTTCCTGAGAAACTAACAGACAAACAAAAACAATCTGATGCTCTTGCAGAACTTGGTGAGCTTGCACAAAAACCAGAGGCAAACATTATTAAACTTCCAAATATAAGTGCTTCTATACCTCAGTTAAAAGCTGCAATCGCAGAATTACAACTTCAGGGATTTGATTTACCAAATTATCCCGAAGAACCAAAAAATGATGCTGAAAAAGAAATCAAAAACAGATACGATAAGATTAAAGGTAGCGCCGTAAATCCTGTTTTGAGAGAAGGTAATTCTGATCGTAGAGCTCCTAAACCGGTAAAGGAATATGCCAGAAAAAATCCTCATTCAATGGGAGCTTGGAGTTCAAATTCTAAAACTCATGTTGCTACGATGTCGAATGGAGATTTTCGCTCAAACGAAAAATCAGTAACAGTATCTGAAGCTGGAGATATTAGAATTGAGTTCATCGATAATAATGGAAACACAACAATACTAAAAGAAAAAATAGCATTACTTAAAGGAGAGGTTATCGATGCTACCATAATGAGCAAAAAGGCACTTATCTCTTTTCTGGAGGAACAAGTTGCCGATGCCAAGGCAAAAGATGTGCTGTTTTCATTACATATGAAAGCAACAATGATGAAAGTTTCTGATCCTATTATATTTGGACATGCTGTAGAAGTTTTTTTTAAAGATGTTTTTGAAAAACATGCAACGGTCTTAGAAGAAATTGGTGTAGAAATTAATAATGGTTTCGGAGATCTTATCAATAAACTTAAGAAACTACCTGAAGCGAAAAGGAAAGAAATAGAAGCTGATATACAGACGTGTTATGAGAATGGGCCTAAATTAGCAATGGTCAATTCTGACCTAGGGATTACAAATCTTCATGTACCCAGTGATATTATTATTGATGCTTCAATGCCTGCTATGATTAGAAATTCTGGTCAGATGTGGGATGCAGACGGAAATACACAGGACACCAAGGCTGTTATTCCAGATAGCAGTTATGCTGGTATTTATCAAGAAACTATAGATTTCTGTAAAGAACATGGTGCTTTTGATCCTACTACAATGGGTACAGTACCTAATGTTGGCTTAATGGCTCAAAAAGCCGAAGAATACGGATCGCATGATAAAACTTTTGAGATAAAAAGTGATGGAATTGTTCGTGTTACCGATACTACTGGAAACATATTAATAGAACATAATGTAGAAGAAGGCGATATCTGGAGAATGTGCCAGACCAAAGACGCCCCAATCAAAGATTGGGTAAAACTTGCAGTAAATCGAGCAAGAGCCACTAATACTCCTGCTATCTTTTGGCTAGACAAAGATAGAGCACATGATGCCGAGTTAATCAAAAAAGTTAACGCATATTTACCAGAACATGATACCAGTGGACTTGATATAAGAATTATGTCTCCTGTAGAAGCTACACGTTTTTCACTAGAAAGAATTAAGGATGGAAAAGATACTATTTCGGTTACTGGAAATGTATTACGTGATTATAATACAGACCTCTTCCCTATTCTAGAATTAGGAACCAGTGCAAAAATGCTTTCTATTGTACCTTTAATGAATGGTGGTGGACTTTTTGAAACCGGTGCCGGTGGTTCTGCTCCAAAACATGTTCAGCAATTTAATAAAGAAGGACACCTGCGTTGGGATTCTTTAGGAGAGTTTTTAGCACTCGCCGTTTCCCTTGAACATCTGGGCGAAACAAATAATAATTCCAAAGCGTTAATAATGGCAGAAGCCTTGGACCAGGCGACAATAAAATTTCTGGATAACAAAAAATCTCCTTCCAGAAAAGTAAATGAGCTTGATAACAGAGGAAGTCATTTTTACTTGGCTTTATACTGGGCTCAAGCACTTGCAGAACAAACTCAGGATGCTGATCTACAAAAAGAGTTTGCCGAAATTGCTAAACAATTAGCTGATGATGAAACCAAAATCATTGACGAGCTAAATAATGCGCAAGGGAGTCCAGTAGATATGGGAGGATATTATTGGCCAGATATAAATAAAGTATTAAAGGCAATGCGTCCTAGTGAAACACTAAACGCGATCATAGACGCATAAGATTAAAAAATATCGATAATATCAAACCCGTATGAAATGATCATACGGGTTTTTTTTATTCTTCTACGCACATGATTTAATAATTAAATAACATGTACTTATTGAAATAGTCCTTAGTTTTGATCGTTACTATGTATGGCCAGTAGAATAAGATTGGTAGATAGATTTTAAGAGTTAGTATATTATTTTTTGATAAAAAATAATTGCAATCTAATTTAGACTAACATGCATTATAAAATTCTATACCAGCTATTATAAATTTAAAATATCTTCCTTTTGAAAAAGCATACCTTCATTAGCTTATTAATCACATTCATAATACCATTCTCAATCTTTGCTCAAGAAAAGTTTACACTAAGCGGAACAGTTTCTGAACAGTCCAGTAACGAAACCCTAATCGGTGTCAATATAATCTTTCCTGAAATAGGAAAAGGAGTAGTAACCAATGAATATGGATTTTATTCTATAACCCTACCACAAGGTGTTTATAAGCTCCAAATAAGTTATTTAGGTTTTCGAGATATCACACAAGAAATAGACCTGAGCGAGGATAAAAAAATGAATTTTCAATTGATTGAAGCTTCAGAAATGCTTGATGAAGTAGTGATAACCGAAAAAGCAGAAAAACTA
This sequence comes from Aquimarina celericrescens, assembly GCF_042682765.1. Lineage (NCBI taxonomy): Bacteria > Pseudomonadati > Bacteroidota > Flavobacteriia > Flavobacteriales > Flavobacteriaceae > Aquimarina > Aquimarina celericrescens. Next base: position 381,933 of record NZ_JBHUHY010000016.1, read on the forward strand.
AATATTAAAACCCCCCAGATGAGCCTTAATAAACTAACTGCAGGAACGATCAAGCAAATTCCTGTCGTTCTTGGTGAAGCCGATGTAATAAAATCGATCGTTCTTTTGCCTGGCGTTACAAGTGGTGGTGAAGGAGCATCGGGATTCAACGTTCGGGGAGGTGCAGCAGATCAAAATCTAATTTTACTAGACGAGGCTATTATTTTTAACTCCTCTCACTTATTTGGATTTTTCTCTGTATTTAATCCCGATGCAATAAAGGATATAAAACTCTATAAAGGTGGCATACCAGCAAAATATGGAGGTCGAGTATCCTCGGTATTGGATATATATCAGAAAGAAGGAAATAGTAAAAAGTTTAGAATGAGTGGCGGCTTAGGAGCAGTGTCCAGTAGGTTATTGGCAGAAGGGCCTCTTAAAAAAAATCGAGGTGCATTTTTGGTCGGTGGAAGAGCCTCATACGCTCATCTTTTTCTACCTATCGTTGATGACGGAAACGACAACGTAGCCTATTTTTATGACTTAAATACAAAACTGAATTATAAGCTCAATGAAAACAATAACTTGTTTCTTTCAGGATATTTTGGACGTGATGTTTTTGCTATAAGCGAAAGTTTTGAAAACACCTACGGTAATACGGTGCTAAATCTAAGATGGAATCATCTGTTTTCAGATAAGCTGTTCTCTAACCTATCCCTAATATACTCAGATTACTTTTATGGATTGGAACTAGACTTTGTAGGCTTTGAATGGGATTCTGGAATCAGAAATTTCAATATAAAATATGATTTGAACCATTATCTTAGTGATAACTTTAAGCTCAACTACGGAATCAATAATATCTACTATAGGTTCAACCCGGGAGAGATCAGACCCAATAGTGAAGATTCTGGTATTAATCGAGAAAAACTTATCGACAAATATGCAAACGAATTTGGAGCGTATATCGATGCAGAGCATAAGATCTCTAATAATTTGACGCTACAATATGGACTAAGACTAAGTAATTTTATAAGACTAGGGCAAGATGAATTAAATATTTATGAAAATGACAATCCCCTTTTATTTAATGAAGAACTTCAGATTTATGAATCTGCAGAACCTATTGGCACCGAAACTTTTAGCAGAAGCGATCAGATTGAAACCTTTACAAATTTAGAACCCAGAGTTGCTCTCGCGTATGCTTTTAACGATAATACTTCGGTAAAAGCAAGTTATAATAGAATGGCTCAATATTTACATCTGCTTTCAAACACTAATTCTCCTACTCCACTTGATGTATGGACCCCTAGTGGTAAATACATAAAACCACAGTTACTTAATCAATATGCGCTTGGATATTTCAAGAGTATACATGATGGAGAATATTCTTTGGAAACCGAAGTTTTCTATAAGGATATCGAAAATCGTATCGATTATATAGATGGAGCAGATTTAATTGCTAATAATGCCATCGAACAAGATATTCTTAATGGAAAAGCTAGAGCTTATGGTCTAGAATTTTTATTACGCAAAAACGAAGGAAAGTTTAAAGGTTGGCTAGCCTATACCTTATCAAAGTCTGAGCAAAGAACGCCAGGCAGGACAGCTCTAGAACCAGGAATTAATAATAATGAATGGTACAATACACCTTTTGACAAAACACATGATATATCATTTAATGGCTCTTATGAGTTAAATCAAAAATGGAAATTTGGTGCTAATTTTGTATTTCAGACCGGGCAACCCACCAATTATCCTTCTGGACAATTTGAATACCAAGGACTAGTAGTACCTGTATTCGATGGATCAAGAAATAGCGAGCGTTTACCGGCGTATCATAGAATAGATGTTTCGGCTACCTTAACCCCGCGAAAAAACAAAACCCGAAAATGGCAAGGAGAATGGGTATTTAGCATTTATAATCTGTATAATCGTAGAAATGCAGCTTCCATTAACTTTACAAGAAATGAAGACACGTTTAGAAACGAAGCTATTAGAACCTCAATTTTTGGAATCATACCTGCCGTAACCTACAATTTTAAATTCTAAGAAAATGAAAAAAATAATTCATATACTCGTCCTGACACTAATATTTTCGAGCTGTGAAGATGTTATCGAAGTAGATGTTCCAACAGGAGAACCAAGACTAGTTATAGATGCATCATTTGAGTATTATCGAAATGAAAATCCAACAACTATTGAAGGAGGAGTAAAACTTACCTTATCAGCTCCTTTTTTTGATAACGAAGTTCCGACAGTAAGTGATGCAACAGTGTTTATCACAAATTTAAATGATAATTCAATTATTAACTTTTCTGAATCTTCAGAACCAGGACTTTTTACACCCGATACCGTGGAATTTGTTCCTGAATTTGATACTTCATATCAACTAACAGTTGTTTATGATAATGAAACTTATATCGCTACTGCACAACTTATACCTACCGTTCCTATTGACGATATTATACAAGGTGACGGCACCCTATTTGATGGAGACGAAACAGAAATAATCGTTTTCTTTACTGATAACGGAAATCGTGACGATTTCTACCTTTTTGATTTTGACTTTAACCTTTTCCTTCCAAGTGAGGACCGTTTTTACCAAGGACAAGCATTTAACTTTTCATATTTTTATGAAGATATGGTCGCCGGTCAAGACGTTACCATAAAAATACTTGGAATAGACAAACGTTATTTTGAATATTCAGACTTACTTATACAACAAAGTGATCAAGAAGGAGGAAATCCATTTCAAACACCACCGTCTGTACTTAGAGGCAACATCATTAATACTACTGACCAAGACAACTATCCTTTAGGATATTTTAATCTTTCTGAAGCCAATCGATTTGAGTTTAGTATAGAAGAACGATAGTATTTAAAAACAGAAGCTAGTATCTTCACCTTAAAAATGAGTATTTTTGGAGCATGAATTTTACCAAAACCACAGAACAAGCCTCAAAATATGATCATCTGGAAAAGATGAATGTTAGTGAGCTGCTTATCAACATTAATAATGAAGATAAAACAGTACCTATCGCTGTCGAAAAATCTATTCCCCAGATCCAGGTTTTAGTAGCTGAAATCGTGAAAAAGCTTAAAAATGGTGGCAGGCTTTTTTATATAGGAGCGGGAACAAGTGGCCGATTAGGAATAGTTGATGCCAGTGAATGTCCACCAACTTTTGGAGTTTCTCATGACTTGGTAATTGGAATAATAGCTGGTGGAGATCATGCAATTAGAAAAGCGGTAGAATTTGCTGAAGACAGTACCACCCAGGGATGGAAAGATTTAAAAGACCACCATATTTCAGAAAAAGATGTGGTCATTGGCATCGCAGCTTCGGGAACTACTCCTTATGTTATAGGTGCATTAGAGATTTGTAATACAGAAAATATTATTACAGGTTGTATTACTTGCAATGAAGGAAGTCCTTTGGCAAAAACTGCAAAATTTCCTATTGTAGTAACTGTTGGACCCGAGTTTGTTACCGGAAGTTCTCGTATGAAAGCAGGAACAGCTCAAAAACTAGTATTAAACATGCTTTCTACAGCCACTATGATCCAATTGGGTAGAGTAAAAGGTAACAAAATGGTAGATATGCAACTTAGTAATAACAAATTAGTTGATCGAGGTACGAGAATGATTATGGAGGAGCTCGATATCAATAGAGAACAAGCTGCAGAATTGTTAAAAAAGTATGGCAGTGTTCGTAATGCAATAGACAACTATGGAACCAAATAGAACCGATAAAGAATTACTTGGTAAAGGAGTGCAACGCATGGCAATCGCGCTTATTTTTATGTTCATTAGTCCTGTGATTATTCACTCTGCTTTCAAAAATCAAGACCACCCATTATATATTCCTATTCTACTTTTGGGATTGGCAGGTGCAGGATTTGCCATATTCATGGCCTTTAAAGGCATACGAACCATAATGGAATCGATGTTTGGAAAAAAATAAACCTCACGCAATTTAGAAACCATTTTTTAAATTCCTTCTCTCTTATTAACTGGCGACGTAGGATTAAAGCCAAATCCAGGAATCTTTATTTCTATACCAAGATTATTAAGGATATACCCAATGGTAGCATAATGATGAATAGTGTGGCTGTTGGCATGAGCAAGAATACTTTCAAGGGTATAATTAACAGTTATTTTTCCTTGTCCCATGTTATCTGTAACATGGATGAGATAGTCTGTATTTACATCAACATAAGAAGCTAGCTTTTCCTGGAGATTATGTATTTGATGTTTTGCAGCTTCTTTATCTGTAGACAAGATCTCATCACGTTTACGTGCTGTTAAATCAATATTATTAGTATCTAAACCATTAATAATACAATCAAAAAAATCCAAAGTATGTCTAATATGAGAACCTATACTAGAATAATAGGGTCCTGTAGAGGCATCTTGATAAGTCTTTGAATCTATCATATCTAAAAGGGTGATAGCATGGTTAAGATTATTATTGATAGAGGATATGATTTGTCGTTTCATAGGGCATTTAGACGTAATATACATAATTAGCTTACATATTAAATACTTTGAAAATATAAATTTATTTTTTTAGGTGATATTAAAATATTAATTCAATAATATCGTTTAACAAAAGACTCAAGTTATAATAAAGTTCTTCTATTACAAAACAGTAAGATATTTATCACCAAAATTAAGGTTTACCCGTAAAATTTAAGATAAAATACGTATTTTATCGATTAATGACGTTTTTTTTTGGATGATACATAAAAAATATTGTATTATTGTTTCGTGATTTAAAAGCCCCAATAGAATGAAAAAAATTGCATTTATCTTATTCTTATCTTGTTTTATCCCCAAAATCAATGCTCAAAACGTGTATGACGATGCATTGACTGCTGCCAGCTATGCGTACTCGCACAGTAAAAAAGCACATGGATCGAATAATGTATATCACACTCAGGAATATGCTGATAAAGCTATAGAAGCGTTTGAAAAGGTAGAAAATCTAGCAAACCAATGTGGTTGTAAAAAGGCAAACGAGACTGCTTATCAAGCTAAAGTAGATATGCAAAGTTCATTAGAACAAGATACTTATGAACGAAGCAGATTTTTTGCGAAGCGCGCAAAAGAGTTAGGTTCTAAATTATTAGAGGAATTAACGTTTTGTCAAGCTAATGTTGGTGATTATGCATATAACGAAGAAGTTTCGATCGAAGAGGAGAATGAAATTGAAGAGGAGAATGTAATGGCAGAAATTAGTCATGAAGTATCTAGTAAACAAAAAGAACTAGAAGAAAAACGACACCAATTAGAAATTGAACAAAGAGAATTAGAGCAACAAATAGCAGAGCAGAATAGACAGAAAGCTGAATTTGAAGCGAGACGTGCTGCTGAGCTAAAAGAGCAGACATTAATAAAATCGAAAGCAGAAAATGCATTGAAAAAACTGGAAAATGCATTGCAAGAACTTAGTGTAGTACTCAATGAAGAGTCTACATTCGAATCACAAGCAGATTATTTAAGAAGTGAAAATGAATTGAAAAATGAATCTCTTGATGATACAAAAACTTTTTATGTGAATAGAGCTAAAGAACTTACCCAAACGGCTATGCAACAATTTGCTAGTTTCAACATGGTTGAAAATTAATTAATGCTGAATTTTATTTTGAGCCCCAAAATAAAATTTTTCAAGAGAGGCTGTCTAAAAAGGCAGCTTCTTTTTTTTTTTGATAAGATTTGTGTTGTTTGTATTTTTAGATATGAAACGCACACAAGTCTGGAAGACCAACCATC
>NZ_JBHUHY010000017.1:0-260274 GCF_042682765.1 Aquimarina celericrescens
CCAGTTACCGGGACCAATGGTATACCCAGAATACAATACATTACAATTATCATTGAAGAATCCGTTACCACGGTTGGCGTACCAGTTATCGCCATATTTTTCTAGCGCTTGGTAGAACCTACGGGTTACCCCAACATTATCGTTATCATTAAAGTTAGCCGTAAAGTCCCCTGTTTGTGTATTTCCTCCAGATGCACTTATGCTTGTTGTTGGTGCAGTAGTATCTGTAGATGGTGGCGGTGGGGTGGTTCCAGTGGTATTATTAGATCGATAGCGATAGTCTTGTCTTGGCTCTCCTATTCCTGTAAAACGCCCTTTGGTAGAGGCATTACCTCCTGCTGCTCTCCACTCAAAATGGATATGATCTCCAGTGGATCCTCCAGTGGTTCCTTCTTTTGCAATGATTTGCCCCCTGCTTACAGATTGTCCTTGACTTACTAGTAAGGTTTTATTGTGAGCATAGTACGTTCTTGTCCCATCGCTATGGCGAATGATCACCAACCTTCCATAACCACTACTTAAACTCCCACTTACTCCAGAAAAAGATACTACTCCACTTGCCGAAGCTCTTACGTTTTGATCACTGGATAAAGATGTAGCAAAGTCTACGGCAGCGTATCCGTGGTGACCTCCTGGACCAAATCGATTACATCGGCCTACATTGGTATGAGAACCTACTGGTCCCGGAGTACCATGTCTTGAAACACAAAGATCTACTCCTGCATCCCAGGGAAGGTAATAACTTAAGTTTGAAAATTTAGCTTGAACATTTGATTTCTTCTGGATTGTTACCTGATCTTTCCATCCTATAATTTGAAGGTATTCACCCTTTTCTTGAGCAATAGTTTTAGTTTTTTTAGTATTTATATCATACTCCAAAATGATATCTGTATTACCATGCAAAAGATCAATTTTTTTATCCATTGTACTTAAAAAATAAAAATGATCTCTATTTGGCGAAAGTAATGGTGTTCTCATATAATTGAAAGGAATCTTTAATCTTTCAAGAATTCCAGATTTAAGGTCTAGTATCCAAATTCCTTCATGTTCATTTGCAGTATCAAGAAAAATCCCCTCAACATATATTTTGTTTGGATTTTGAGTCCATGCGATAGGTCTATATGCAAGTTCTTTTCTGGCTGTATTTTTTTTATTGATAAGAACACTTTTTTTCCTTTGTGATATATTTATTTTATTTAATTTAAAAGCTCCTCCTATTTGTTCCCTCTCTAGATATACCCATAGATTTGAATTAAAGGGACTTTGTAATCCTTGAAAGAGGTCGTATCCTTTTATTACCTTGAAGTCTTGTGAAATTTGATCAGTGTAATAAGCAATGTTATCTAGAGATATGAGCTGCTCATGCGCAATAGATTGTTTTTTATCTTGAAATAAACTAAGTTTTTGTTCTAATGGATTAACAGTAAATAGTTCTTGGTTTTTCTGAATTATGAGTTCTTGAGATTGCAATACAGAAGTATAAATCAAAAGAAGTAGTGCACATTTTTGTGTAAAAGTTTTCATCTGAGGTGAGTTTGTAGTTATGATTAGTTAATAGTTAAGCTGGCCTATTGTTATAGAAACAAGCTAAAGTGAAAATCTGTAAAAGGGTCTTTGGTGGTTTACAGAAAAATATTTGGTTCAACTAAAAGTGTAATTGAAAAATTTTAAAGTGGTAAGTTTTTTTTCATGAGTTTGATTTAGGTTAGATGCATCATCGTGTTGATAACTCTAAAATTACTGATACTCAATTCCAAAAAAAATAGGCACATGTCCTTATTTCTATAAAAGGTTGATAATATCGGATGAATTGCGTAATCTTTTGTAGAGATAAATAGCAGTCTCTTAGAACATAGGGATGCGAGGTGACAGGATTTCATTTTTTAACTCAATTGCATATTTTAGCAGTGCGTTACTTCCGTGCAGACCTAACTTGCTACAAATATTTTGACGATGATTTTTGATAGTTTTTATGCTTTTGTAAAATTCTAACGCAATTTCTTTATTGGTTTTTCCCTTTGCAACCTGTTGAAGAATAGTAATCTCTGTTTTGGATAATTTTTCAAGGGGGTTGTATTTTTTTATTGAATCAACATCTATATCATTTTCGTACCATTTTTCTCTAAACTTTTTGCTTATATATGGTTTGTTATGTATCGCTCTCCATGCAGACTTTTTCATGCTCTCAACCGTATCAGCCTTATACATTACCCACTTAATTTCGAGCTTTTTCAGAATTCTTTTGAGGTGATTGTCCAAATCAAAAGTCATCATAACTATTTTGGTGTTCTTTGCATGAGTTTTGGTAAATATAGCTAGTTCGATACCTGAATTGTTGGAGTTTAATGTAGCATCGATCACTATGAAATCTGGTTGAAGATCAATTATGGTTTGTTTTAATTTATTTAGATCACTTATATTGTCGTGTAGTTTGAATTTTAGCTCTTTGGGAGCTTCGAGCATGGCCTTTATCCCTAATCTTTTTAAAGGATCGTCATACGCCACAATTATATCAAATTCTCTCATGATTCAATTTGGTCAATTAGATTTGGATAAAACTATACATGGGAATATAGTTTTGTTAATATAGCAATATTTGATAAAAAATAGTATAGAATATTTATTTCTAAGCCTTCTATATTCGAATAATGTAATTAAACCAGGTGACTTAGCGATGGCAATTTTTTTGTTCTGATTTATAATTCAAACATGCTTGGTAGCCATAAAGTTAAACCAGGGCTGTAGGTTAGTAAAATAAGTATAAGGATCATTACAATAAAAAAAGGAATTAGTGGTCTTACCACTTGTTGAATATTTAAATTAGCCATGCTACAACCTATAAATAAAATTGAGCCTACGGGTGGTGTGCATAACCCAATGCATAGATTTACAATCATAATGATTCCGAAATGAACAGGATCCATTCCTATATCTGTTACGATAGGTAAAAAAATAGGAGTAAAGATCAATACGGCAGGGGTCATATCCATAAAAATACCAACAAATAATAAAATTGAATTTATGATCAATAAAATGATAATGGGATTATTACTTATTTGTAAAAGGGAAGAGGTGATAGTTTGAGGAATATTTTCAAAAGACATCACCCAAGACATCGTCATCGAAGTGATAATTAGTAATATTACAATAGAAGTAGTTTTAATGGTTTCCAGTACTATAGAAGGAATATCTTCAAAGGTAATTTCTCTATAGATAGCCGCTAAAACAAGTGCATAAAGCACAGCAATTGCAGAAGCTTCTGTAGCGGTAAAAATTCCTGATATTATTCCACCAATCACTACAACAAGTAATAACAGGCTGGGTAAAGCTCTTAAAAATCTCTTCATAAGTTCTTTAAAACCTACTGACTTTACGGTTGGATATTTTTTTTTAAAACTATAAACTCCTGCGACCAACATTAATGCAACTCCTATTAAAATCCCGGGAACATATCCAGCTAGGAAAAGAGCTGATATAGATACACCTCCGCTGGCGAGTGAGTATATAATTAGGATATTGCTAGGAGGTATGATTAATCCTGTAGTCGAACTGGTAATATTAACCGCTGCACTAAAAGATTTGTCATATCCTTCTTTTTCCATCATTGGATTCATAAACCCCCCTATAGCTGAAGCAGCTGCTGCCGCTGATCCAGAAATAGCACCAAATAACATACAAGCTATTATATTAACAAAGGCCAAACCACCGGGTGCAGGCCCTATTAACCCCTTGGCAAATTCAATAAGTCTATTTGCAATACCACCACGGTTCATAATTTGGCCTGCCAAAATAAAAAAGGGTATAGCAAGTAAAGCAAAGCTATCCAAAGAAGTTGCCATGCGTTGAGACAATGTAGTAACTGTTGGCAGAAATGGCATGGATATTAATAAGGTCAAAAGTGCAGATAACCCAATGCTAAATCCTATAGGAACTCTCAACATTAAAAGAAGGATAAAGCTAAGTAACAATACTAATATTTCAGTTGAAATCATCTTGCTTTTTTTTAAGTTTAGTAGAGGATAAGATGGTGTCTAATGTATAATACATAATAATGAATCCGTTTATAGGAACAGATGAATAAACTAAGTATAAAGGAACTTGTAAAGCGGCTGATTTTTGGTCAAGCACATATGTTAACCAACACAACCTAGAGCCACCTATTGCCATTATCGAAAATGCAAAAAAGCATATCAATAAATTAATAATCCCATTAAAGAATAATGGGGATTTGGCAAGGATTTTATCAGGAATTAGATCTATTGATAGATGTAGCTTCTTACCTGTTGCATAAGCACTCCCAAAAAGCCCCAACCAGATGAGAGAAAAACTCGCCAATTCATCTGTTAACGTACTTGGAATATTAAAGATATATCTTGAAAATACCTGCCAAACGACAGCTAGGAGCATAATTAGCAATATCAGTACTAGAAACCACTCTAAACATGTGTCAATTGTTTTTCTCATTATTTTAAGTATTGCATTGTTTTACGGAGCTGGAAAGATTCGGGAACATATTGAAATTTATTATACTTGCAGTGCTTTATTTTTGGCTAGTTTTGAGTAATATTTCTTTTATTGCAAGTTCTACGCCTCGAAGTTCGGCAAGGCCTTTTAGTCTTCCAATAGCGGTATAACCAGGATAGGTCTCTTTTTTCAGATCATCTAAGATCTGGTGCCCATGATCGGGACGCATAGGCAATGATTTCTTTCGTTTTTGTTGCAGTTTTACCAGTTGTATTATTATCTCAATCATAGGTACCGTTCCATCAAGATGTTCAGATTCATAGAAATTGCCTTTGAGATCTCTTGTAATATTTCGAAGATGTATGAAATGAATATGCTCTCCAAAGTCTTGAATCATTTTAATTAAATCATTATCAGTTCGCACACCCAACGAACCTGTACAATAGGTGATTCCATTATGTTTACTGCTTATATTGCTTATAATTCTTTTGAAATCTTCATAGGTACTCACAATTCTAGGCAATCCAAAAATTGAAAAAGGAGGATCGTCGGGATGAATAGCCATATCGATACCATATTTTTCGGCTGTAGGAATTATATGATTAAGAAATGTATTTAGATTTTTTGCTAAACCGAAATCATCAATATTTTTATATCTCTTAATTCTATTTCTTAACTCATCCAGCGTAAACTTTTCCTCCGATCCTGGTAATCCCAGTAATATGGTTTCTATTAGTTTTTTTTCTTCTTCACCATTATCTTTTTGTCGTATTTTTTTTAAATAGTACTTGGCTTCTGCAACAAGGTTTGCGTCATAATCGTCAATGGCATTTGGCCTTTTTAAGATAAAAATATCAAAAGCAGCGATGGCAAGAGGTTCAAATCTTAAGGCTTTAGCACTACTAGGTAATTCATACACGAGATTTGTTCTAACCCAATCAAGCAGTGGCATAAAGTTATAACAAACCGTTTTAATTCCACAAGCGCTTAAATTGATTAGACTTTGTTTATAGTTTTCTATCAATTCTGTATAATTGCCACTATGAGTTTTAATATTTTCATGCACAGGAAGGCTTTCTACCACCTCCCAGGTTAAACCTGCCGATTCGATTGTTTTTTTTCTTTTTTCAATTTCTGAAATCTCCCAAATTGCACCATTTTCTATGTGATGTAAAGCAGATACGACACCCGTCGCGCCAGCTTGTCGAATACTTGATAATGGGACAGGGTCATTAGGACCATACCAACGCATTGTTTGACATAATAAGAACATCTTATAGTTTATTAAAGTTTTAGTTAAACACCGGCATAAGAATCAAATCCTCCATCTACAGCAACGACTGTTCCCGTAACAAATTTGGATGCCTCGCTACTAAGCCATTGGACAGCCCCAAATAATTCATCAGGATGCCCAAAACGTCCCATAGGTGTATTTTCAATGATTTTGGCACCTCTATCTGTGAGATTGTTTTTCGAATCAAGCAAAAGCGTTCTGTTTTGTTCGGTCAGAAAAAATCCTGGAGCAATTGCATTAACCCTTATTTTTTGCTCATATTTATGAGAAAATTCTACAGCTAACCATTTTGTAATATTCTCAACAGCTGCTTTTGCAGATGCATATCCCATAACTCTTGTCATAGGTCGGGTTGCTGCCATAGAAGAAATGTTTATAATACTTGCCTCGTTGGATTCTAGTAATAAAGGCAACATTTTTTTTATACTCAAAACCGTTCCAAAATAGTTTAGGTCCAACACATCACGTAGGGCATTAGTATCAAAGTCAACAAAATTTTGATCAGGTTGTATTACGGCACCCTCCATATTACCACCTGCCATATTGATCAAAACGTCAATCTTGCCAAATTTCTCTTTCAATGAAGTGGCGGCATTTTCTAACGTTTCTTCACAGGTAACATCTATGAGTAAAGCTTCAGCTTTCCCGCCAGATTTTATAATATCTTTGGCTAGGTTGTTAGTTTTTTCGGGATTCCTTCCCATAATAATCATTTGAGAATCTTGCGACGCTAAATACCTACTCAAAGCCATTCCCAAAACACCGGTTGCTCCAGTTATTACAATAATTTTTTTATCAATGGAAAATAGACTTGGCGTGTAATTCATGTTTTTCAAAATAATAATCTCTTTACTATGCGTGTGAGCTTTTCGTACATAGTCAAGCGAACAAATTACTTATTACTGATCGTATTTCTTTATACTATTTAGTCAGTAAGTTGTACAATTTTTTCTAAAAAAGTATTTGACAAAAATGTTTTAAGTATATTAATTAGCTATTCGCTAAAATTTCGGCATACCTAAGTTGGAAGTGGTCTTTTGATACTGTACGCTAGACGATTATCGTAAACCTGTCTTATATATTAGAACTTCGTAATAAAGCTTTTAGTTGCAAGAACGTCATGCTCTAACTAACAAACTCATTCTTCCCATTGATCAGTACGAAAGGGAGAAGCCGGCAGCCCTTCTTTATTATAAAAATTCGCTTTGTCAGGATTATCAGCCCAAGCATATCTTACGGCTATTGGATTGATAACTTTCTCTGACCAGACAATTATCTGATCCTGTTCAATTTTAGCTTTGGCTGGATAAAATTTTCGATCTCTTCCTGCTATACTGAATTCAAATAACTGATTATTGTCTGTGTTTTTGGCCCATAATCCTGAACCTTTATGATCAAAATTTATGACTATTTTATTCTCTCTAATTTCATGTGATTCGTAAACGGGGCCAGAGTATACAATATCTTCATCATATGATATTTTTCTGGCTGCTACGGCCAATCGATATCCAACATCTTGTTTGTTTCTTGGGTGAATATCCATGGCGTCCCCAATATCAATAATCACTGCTTGTGCTGTGTTAGGCAACTCCAAAGCTTTACTTTGTGACTCCCGTGTCACTGCCCAATTGCTCTTTACAGGTTGTTCAACAGCTTTCATATAATTAGCCAATTGCACAAATAAAAAAGGGAGTTCTTTTTTATGCCATTGAAGCCTCCAATCTTGTATCATTTTTTTAAATAGATTACGATACGCAAAGGCGCTTTGGTCGCCGCTATTTGATTCTCCTTGATACCAGATTATTCCTTTAATAGGAAAACGATGAATAGGGTGAATCATCTTATTATACAACACTGTTGGGATCTGATTTATTTGGGCATCAGGTTTTGCCAGATACACTTGCGCGACTTTATATTTCCAATTTCCATGTAGTGGAATCCTTTTTCCTTGAAAAGTTATGTTCATTTCTTCAGGTCTCCCGTAGATCCCACCTCCACCACCAGTATCCTCGACCCGAATACTGATCAGATTATTTTTTTTAAGAATTCCTTTGGGGATGGTATATTTTCTTTTCACATAGTAGGATTGGGTGAGTCCGCCTATATTAAAACCATTAACCCAAACCTGATCCGTATCATCAATAGCTCCCAATTGAATTTCCGCGGCACTACCTTCTACAAATTTATCTGGCATCTTAAAATTTTTTCTAAACCAGACAATTCCGTCAAGCGCTTGTAAGTTTTGATCTTCCCAATAGGAGGGTAGTTCCATTGCAGACCAGGAGCTGTGATCAAAATTCGGGTCTGTATAAGCAAAGTTACCGTCATCAAGAATACCTAACTCTTCGATAGGTAATTCCTGCAACTTTTGCTTAAGAATTTTCAATTGCTCTTCCTTTCGATCTTTTTGTGCTTTAATAGCCGCCTCAAAAGCTTCCTTAGCATTTTTGAAACCAAGTGTTTCAGCACGCATCCAAGGCTCGATACGACTTCCTCCCCAACTACTGTTGATAAGGCCAATAGCTATTTTTTGAGTTTGATAAAGTTCTTTTGCAAAATAATACCCTACAGCTGTAAAATTCGCCAAGGTACTATCCTTGGCCGAAGTCCATTCTCCTCCTCGTAAGTTTTGTTCTGGGGTGAATGCATAAGATCTAGGGATTTTAAAATGTCGTATCTGGTCATTAGAAGCATTTCTTATCTCTATTTCAGCATTAAGACTATTTTTTAAAGTCCATTCCATATTAGACTGGCCGGAGCATAACCAAACATCACCCACCAGAATGTTCTTGATATCAATGACCTCATTGCCAGACTGAATTTTCAAGGAGTAGGGGCCTCCTGCTTTCTTTTTGGGGAGCTTTATTTCCCAGGTACCATCGCTAGCTATCTTTGAACTAAAGTCTTTATGATCGTAGGTAATCGAAACTTTTGAGTCTTTGGTTCCCCATCCCCAGACAGGAATTTCTTCGTCACGTTGAATTACCATACCATCTGCAAATAGTTTGGAAACCTTGAGTTGCGCCATACTAGTAATAGAGGTAAAGAGAACCAATACCCATAGAACAACAGGATTTGTACTCATAAATATTGATTTATTATATTTTCAAAGAACTCTTGTTTTCCGCTTGTAGGTTGTATTTTATCTTGCGATAAGGCAATTTCATACAATTCCCTCATTGAAAGTTTGCCATGCTCGAAATCCTGACCTTGTAGGGTATCAAAGGAGGCATAACGTTGTTTTCGTAACTTTAGATATGATGAAGAGGAAAGAATTTGATCAGCAGCTATCAGGGCTCTGGCAAAAATATCGGCACCACCAATGTGTGCTATAAATAGATCTTCCAGGTCAGTTGAATTTCTCCTTATTTTGGCATCAAAATTAATACCACCTCCTTGAAGCCCTCCGGCTTCAAGAAATACCAACATCGCTTCGGTGACTTCATAGAGATTATTTGGAAATTGATCGGTATCCCATCCATTTTGGTAATCACCACGATTCGCATCTATACTTCCAAACATATTTGCGTTTGCCGCTACCTGCAATTCATGTTGAAAGGTATGTTGCGCTAATGTCGCATGATTCACTTCTATGTTTAATTTGAAATCTTTCTCAAGTCCATATTCACGTAAAAAACCAATTACGGTAGCTGCGTCAAAATCATATTGATGTTTGCTAGGCTCCATAGGTTTCGGTTCTATAAAAAAGGTTCCTGTAAAGCCTTGCATTCGTGCATAATCTCTGGCGAGACCAAGAAACTTCCCCATATGATCAAGTTCACGTTTCATGTTGGTGTTCAATAATGACATATATCCTTCGCGTCCGCCCCAAAAAACATAATTTTCTCCGTCTAAGGCAATAGTAGTATCCAATGCAACCTTAACTTGTGCTGCTGCGTGTGCCAATACTTTAAAATCCGGATTGGTTGCTGCTCCGTTCATATAACGTGGATGAGAAAAACAATTAGCAGTACCCCACAGCACTTTAACACCTGATGCTTCTTGCTTTTCTTTTAAATATGCACTGATTTCTTGAAGTCGACGTTCAGATTCGGCAAGCGTTTCTGCTTCCTGTATTAAATCAAAATCGTGAAAACAATAATACTCAAATCCCATTTTAGTGATAAATTCAAAGGCTGCATCTGCCTTAGCTTTAGCAGCATTCGTAGGGTCTTTTGAATTATCCCATGGGAAATTTTGTGTTGCAGTTCCAAAGGGATCGGTACCCTTGCCTCCAAAAGAATGCCAATAAGCAACGGCAAACTTAAAATGGTCTTTCAGTTTTTTACCCGCAATGACTTTTTCGGCATCATAATATTTAAATGCCAATGGATTGTCTGAATCTTTTCCTTCAAATGCGATCTTTCCAATATCTTCAAAATATTCTTCGTCTCCTGTGATGATCATACTAATCTTTTTTTTAGTTCTTTCTTCCAATTTTGATAAGCTTTCTGATAAAATTCTGTAAGTTCTGTCAAGGGAGTATACTCTTCCGAACATGAATTTTCTTTATGGTTTTGTGTCTTACTTTTTGACTTTATTATAGAAGCCTTGGCAGCGCCTACAGCACCTGTAGTATCATGAATTTGAATGGGTTGCTCTATTAAAGTGGTTATGGTTTCAGAAAACACAGGAGATTGAAACAGGTTGTCATTACCTGCTTTAATAACTTTAATATGAAAACCGGTTTTCTTAAGCAATTCCATTCCATATACAAAAGAGAAAGCAATTCCTTCTAGTACAGCCCTGCAAACATGTGCTTTATGATGAATATTATAATTAAGATATAAAAAATGTGAGCCAATATCTTTGTTATTGAATATCCTTTCTGCACCATTACCAAAAGGTAACACTATCAATCCATCACTTCCAATGGATACTGAAGCTGCTAATTCATTCATTTCCTGATATGTTTTAAAACCCAAATGTTCTTTTAACCAACGAAAAGCTATTCCGCAACCATTTACACATAATAGTTTACCAATTCTAGGTGTCGCTGTAGTGTGATTGACATGTATAAAGCTATTGATTTTTTCAGAAGTGATTTCTGTTGTACTATCGGTTACGGCGTACAATACGCCTGAAGTTCCTGCGGTTGCTGCTACTTCGCCAGGTTCTAGCACCTGCAATGATAAGGCGTTATTAGGTTGGTCTCCTGCTCTGTAGGTGATTGGTGTTCCCTCTGCGAGTCCGCTAAGTTTTGAAGCTTCCTTCGTAACCCTGCCCTGAAC
Source organism: Aquimarina celericrescens (assembly GCF_042682765.1). Taxonomy (NCBI): domain Bacteria; kingdom Pseudomonadati; phylum Bacteroidota; class Flavobacteriia; order Flavobacteriales; family Flavobacteriaceae; genus Aquimarina; species Aquimarina celericrescens. The sequence continues at coordinate 10,990 of NZ_JBHUHY010000017.1, forward strand.
TGTAAAATTTTTAACCAATTCTGGAAGAAGGTCAATAGGAATTTGGTAATGGTCCAACAAAAAATTTGCAGGTTGATCCTTTTGGAAATCCCATAGAATCCCTTCGGATAATCCGGTAGCTGTCGTTGCTATTTTTCCGGTAAGCTTGTAGCCGATATAATCTCCCGGAAGCATGAATTTATAAGTTTTTTTAAAAAGTCCGGGCTCGTTTTCTTTAATCCATTTCAGTTTTGAGGCGGTAAAATTTGCAGGCGAGTTTAGTAATGTTTGATCACATTTCTCTTTTCCTAAGGTTCGGTAGGCAGTTTCGCCAATTTCAACAGCTCTACTATCACACCAGATAATAGCATTTCTTAACACTTTTTTATCATGATCAATCAAAACCAGCCCGTGCATTTGGTAAGCAATACCGATTGCTGTAATTTGTTCGCTGGAAATTTTGCTTTCCTTCAATAACTTTTGTGTCGCCTCGCATGTATAGTGCCACCAATCCTCAGGTTTTTGTTCTGCCCAGTTAGGATTAGGGGATAGAATCTTCATTTCTTCTTTGGGTTCTTTTATAACCTGAACAACTTCATTTGTATCTGATGTTACAAGGGCTACTTTAATAGAAGAACTTCCGATATCTAAACCAAGAGTATACATAATTTTATTTAAAAGATTTTGAGGATAATGAAATGGTTTCTGATTGATATTCAGGGGCTCCCAAGGCTATACTTTTTGACGAAGGTAAACTTCCTCCCAGATAAATAGTGAAATTTCCTGGATAAATCACCGGCTCACCTTTGTAATCGATAGATTGAAAATCAGGCTTTTGTAAAGCGAAAAATATCCGCTGCGTGCTTTTTGCTTTTATCGCTATTCTTTGAAAACCTCTTAAGGTGTATATAGGATCTTCTTTCCCTGCTTTTGGGGAGCTTATATATAATTGTGCCACTTCTTCAACATCTTGCTCACTGCTATTTTTTATTTCTGCGGAAACTAATATTGTTTGATTTTTTTGCATAACCGTAAGCTTAGAGTATGATAAATCGGCATAATTTAATCCAAAACCGAAAGGAAATAGAGGATCTTTTATCATGTAGCGATAAGTACGGCCTGTCATAGTATAATCTTCGTAGGGTGGAAGTTGTGTTATGGATTTAGGAAATGTCACCGGAAGCTTTCCGGAAGGGGAAACCTGGCCAAAAAGCACTTCGCCTACTGCAGTGCCACCTTCTTCTCCCGGATACCAGACAAACACCACGGCTTCTACCAGATCTAATAGTTCGGGTATGGCAATTGGGCTACCCCCTGTTAAAACAAGCACCAAAGGTTTGTTATTATTTTTTTTGATCTTTTTAAGATAATCAATTTGATGTTGAGGTAATTTAATATCGATACGATCTCCTCTGTTTGGTGAGGCAATCGCTTCACCTTCTTCACCTTCGTAGGTGGAAGAAATTCCCATAACAGCAATACAGACATCTGCTGCTTTTGCTTCACCGGTAGACCAATCGATAGGGTTCACATTTTCTCGATAATCCAGAATTCCCTGTTTGTAGTTGATAGTGGTGCCAGGACTCACCTGAGATACGATACCATCCAAAATAGTCTGCGTATTAGAAGAAAGCCCAAAATAATTACCAAGAAGCACTTCTTCACTGGCAGCATGGGGCCCGACCACATATACAGATTTGATATTTTTATTCAAGGGTAGCAGTTTATTTTTATTTTTAAGTAAGACAATAGATTTTCGGGCAGCTTCTAATGCTAGTTTTCTATGTTTGGGTGAATCTACTACTGAAACCGGTATAGTATCGTATGGATTGCTTCCTACAGGATCAAAAAGACCTAGTTTAAAACGGGTTATTAACTGCTGTTTCAATACGTGATCCAACTGCTTTTCTGTTGTTAATCCCTGCTGTATAGCTTTATCCAATACCTGATAGGTCTCTCCGCAATTTACATGTAATCCTTTATTCAGCGCTAGTGCTGCTGAGGCCTCTGGAGAATCGGTTACTTTATGATGTTCCCAAAAATCTTTGATCGCCCAACAATCTGAAACCAAATAGCCATTAAAATTCCACCGTTTCTTCAAAACTTCATCAATTAAAAAATCACTAGCACAGGCTAATTCTCCATTTACCCGATTATATGCCCCCATGACGCCCTCTACTTCAGCCTCGGTCACCAATGCTTCAAATGCTGGTAGATAGGTCTCAAATAAATCTTTTTTGGTAGTTTTAGCATCAAATTTGTGACGAAGTTCTTCTGGGCCGGAGTGCACTGCATAGTGTTTTGCACACGCGGCAGCTTTTAAATATTTGGGATGATTACCCTGAAGCCCTTTTACATATGCTGTAGCCATTTGACTGGTCAAAAAAGGATCTTCACCATAAGTTTCTTGTCCGCGACCCCATCTAGGATCCCTAAATATGTTGATGTTTGGTGTCCAGAAAGTGAGACCGGCATAGATCCCACGGTTTCCAATCGCGATGGATGTATTAAATTTAGCTCTTGCTTCGTCTGAAATTGCTGTGGCAATACGGTATAATAAATCTTTATCAAAGGTAGCAGCCAACCCAATCGCTTGTGGAAAAACGGTAGCCCTCCCATTACGCGCTATTCCATGTAAACTCTCGTTCCACCAGTTGTATTCTGGTACGTTGAGTCGAGGAATAGCCGCACTATTGTGAGTCATTAAGGAAACTTTTTCTTCTAAAGTCAGAGCCTTTACAAGCGCTTCGGATCTTGCTTCAAAGGATAGTGCGGTATTTTGCCAAGGAAATGGGGCTAATTTCTGAGCGGTTACTACTGATACTGGAATACAATAGTGGCAGAATGCGATACAAAAAAGAACAATTCTAATCATAGGTTATAAAGATGAAATTTTTTGTGTGTTATAAAGATCTAAAATTTTTGATAAAGTGGGGATACTTTCAGAACACGTAGGGTGTCTCAAAGAAGTTGCAGCTGTTGCAACTCCCCATCGTAGTGCTTCTTTATTATTTCTATCTTCGTGCAATGCATAAAGAACACCGGCTGCAAATGCATCTCCGGCTCCCGCGGTTCCTTTTATTTCATGATCGCTAAGTTTAACCTTAGGTTGTAGATATAATTCATTGGTTTTAGAAGCAGCTACAGCTCCATTTTCAAAATGTAGAAAAACGGTATCGTTTACACCCATGTCGAGTAGTTGACTTGTAGCCTTTTTCACGTTTTCAACATGCAATTTTTCTTTTACAATACTTTCTATACCAGTAAGTTTGAAAGCTTCATATTCATTTAGAAATAAATAATCGATAAATGGTAATGAAGGGGTGATCACATCGATAAAACGATCGCTGTTTTCACTTACCAAATCTACAGAAGTCTTAATTCCTCTCTCTCGTATATCTCTCAGTAAAATAGCAGCTTCTGTCATTTGAGTTTCTATTGAAGAAAATTGATCCAGGTTATCTAATAACAATAAATATCCTAGGTGAAAAATCTTGTTTTGAAGACTGTTTTTTAGGATCAATTCTTTCGTAAGTAGTGCATTGGCGCCTCTGTAATGAAAAAAAGTTCTTCTTCCTGTTTTTCTGGAAGTCATCACATCGGTATAAGAGGTATTGAATTTTGTATTGACGATAATTCCTTGAGTGTCAATTTTTAGTTGTTGACAGTCTTTTAAAATAATATCCCCCAAATCGTCACTTCCAATACTTCCTATGCCTTTCAACGAGAATGGAAACCCCATCTTAGATAAAGCTTTTAAAACATTGTAAGGAGCACCTCCATTAGATACTATTTCTTCAATAATATTGCACAAGCCATCTTGGTGAGGATAATCATCGATGATTTTGGTTCGATCTATGATCCAATTACCTGCTGCAGTGATGCCCTTATTCTTTATCATCGTATCTGTCGCTTACTAGAGTTACTAATGCCGGTTCATCTTCTTCTATTTCTGAAAATCGACCAATATCTGGATTTACGAAAAAATTATCGTTTAGATCATCGTTTGCTGTTGATACTTCACCGATAATACATTGATCACTTAGAGGATAAAATTCATGATACACCCCTGGAATCAAAGTTACCCGCTCACCAGAATTTAAGGTAATCGTATCACCAGAACATATCAAAGCCCATTTTCCAGAGATTTTTATTTGAAAATCAACAGGCTTTTGTTCAGGTTTTCCCTTCCAGACTTGAACCGCTAGTTTTCCGTTTCTTACGATAATGTCTTCTTTCTTCTTTTTATGACAATGTGCAGGTGTTCGTTGGTTTTTCTTTGCATACATCAATTTTTCGCAATATTCAAGTTCTTCGGTTAAATTAATTAACACCAATCCTTTGTTATCAAAATCACCCAGTCCAAAATCGGTAACATCCCATTTAGGATCAGGGGGTAGTGCCCATTGATGTTTCTCAAAACATTTTTTAGCTTCTTGAATGCATGTATTGATTTGTGATCTTTTCATATATCTCAAAGGTTTACCACTTTATTTTCTTTTTCTGATCGTAAGGCAGCATCAAAAAGTTGATGAGAGAGAAGCGCTTCTTCGGGAGTAGCGCAATGAAATCTTTCTCCCAGCGATCCTGCTCTTTCTGCAAAATAAGCTCCAAGCATTTGTTGGAAACAATCTGGAAATCCAGGTTCAAAAATTCCTCCTGTTATAGTGTCAAGCACCGATTTGAACCCAAGATCCTCTTTTTGCCAACGTTGTGTAACACCTTCTATGGCAAAGGTCCATAATGTTTTGGGCTCTTTGGTGCTATATTTTACCCCTCCCTTAGTTCCTAAGATTTCAATATACCAGGTATTGGTTTCTGTGGGAGCTATACGCTTCATTTCTATAGTCATAGGAACCGTATGATCCTCTTTCTCAATTCTAGTATGTAGTATAGCATTATCCCAGGTATCGCAGGCTTTCATAGTGCCATCGGCTCCCGGACGCTTCTTAATAATATTTTGTAAATCAGCATATACCGATATAGGATAATATCCTAATCGAAAAGGAAGGTGGACTGCATGCATGCCAAGGTCTCCCATGACCCCAACCTCGCCACAATATGCCACCATCCGTTTCCAGTTAATTGGTTTTTTAGTATTTACATCACTAGAGTGGTGAAATCCAGATTTAACTTCAAGTAATTTTCCTACTTTGTTGCTTCGTACATACTCTATAACCTTTTGAGGACCTGGTAGAAATGGAAATTCTGAACTACAACGAACAAATCTTTTACTTTCCTTAACCTTGTCAATAATATTTCGACATGATTTCAAGTCAATACCAAAGGGTTTTTCGGCAATTAGATCTTTACCAGATGCTAAGACCTGTTTATATAATTCTTCATGTAAATGATGGGGAACTGCCACATAAACAACCTCAATTTCTTTATTCTTCAGTAGTTCTGACGCAACAGTAGTGAATTGGGTTACGGTAGCGACTTTTTTGTACCATTCCAATACGTTTTCATCAAGATCACATACAGCTTTTAATACAGGTTTTACCGGCATATCATTAAAGACACACCAACGAGAAAAGGCGCTTGCGGCTTCTCGTCCCATTAATCCTCCCCCTATAATTCCTACGTTTACTTCTTTCATACTGGGGTATTTACAAATTCTATAGCTTCTTTCGCAGTAGCATTATAGTGTACGATAGATAGTAAAGCTTTTGTAATTCCGGAGGGATTTGGATGCTGTATTACATTTCGGCCATAAACAATCCCAGATGCTCCCTGTTGGATCAATTTTTCTGTTCGATCAAGAATTTCTTCATCTGGTGCTCTGCCACCTCCGCGTACCAGAATGGGAACTTCACCTGCTATTTCTATTATTTTATGATATATAGAGACATCTTTTGTAGGATCTGCTTTGATGATATCTGCTCCTAATTCTACTGCTTGTCTGACCAGTGGCATAATTTTAGTTTCATCTCCATCTACCATATATCCTCCTGCTTGCTCATTGGCTTGAAAAACCAAGGGTTCTACCATCATCGGCATACAGAATTCATCTGCTAGGGGTTTTAACTTTAAGATGTTCTTGATACATTGATCTGTCACTTCAGGAGCACCAGGAATTAAAAATAAATTTACACACATACAAGCTGCATCGAGTTGTACAGCTTGTTTTACACAACCTTCTAGTAGCAAACTAAATGAAGTTGTATGCAATGACTTTCCGTAGACATTGGCCACATCGGTTCGCAAAACCAAAGCTGGTTTATGTTTGCCGGGGAGGCGTTGTAGATATTTTGCTTGTCCTGTAGTGAGTTGTATAGCATCTGGATTGGCCTTTACAACGGTTTTGATCGCAGATTCTATGTTTTCTATACTTTTTAGAAATCCAAACTCATTGAAAAAACCATGGTCTATAGCTACATCAAAACATTTTCCTGAAGTAGCATTGAATAATCGATTTAATCGGTATTGTTTCATTTGTTCCTTGTATTATTATTTTTTAATTATCATACTTCGATTTGGCTTCGTATAAATATGGAATTCGCCATTGACTTTAAAAGGATGATACAGGGATGTATTTCTAGTGTTCATTTAATTGGTTGTAATATAGCTGCCCAGCCACCACCTTTTGCCAATTGAATGGTAAGTCGTTTATCTTGACTCACTGCTTGGGTAGTCACCTCATAATCTTCTGCAAAAGTGTTCGCATTTATTCCGTCTCTAAAAATTTTTGCGTTATAACTACCTTCAGAAAGAAACGACAGATCAATAGTAATTTCTTGTTCGTTTTGATTACCCATTATTCCCAGGTACCAAGTATCGTTTTTTCTCCGGGCTATTGCGACCTTATTTTCAATCTTTGCATCTAATACGATGGTTTCATCCCAGGTCACAGGAATTTGAGAGATAAATTCTACAGTTTTCTGATCTTTAAGATATGAGGATGGTGAATCACATAACATCTGTAATGCACTTTCATAAACTATATACATTGCCACTTGGTGTGCTCTTGTACCAATACTAGCCGGTCGATTAAAACTAATATAATGGTTTTCGGGTTGTCTATTTTCCATGGCTCCGGGAGTATAATCCATGGGTCCGACTGCCATTCTTATAAACGGGAGTGTGACGTTATGATCGGGAGTTAGAAAATTACCCCATTTGTTATTTTCTGCGCCTCTAACACCTTCGTAGGTGAGCACATTAGGATACGCGCGCCGAAGCCCCGCAGGCTTAAATCCTCCGTGAAAGTCAATGATCAATTGCTGTTCGGCAGCTTTTTTTGCAAGATTTGAATAAAAATTAACCATTTCCTGGTCAGCCCGTTGCATAAAATCTACTTTTATGCCCTTTGCACCCCAATCGTGATAGGTTTTCAGAATAGTCTCCATATTTCTATTTAGAGGTTCCCAAAGGCACCAAAGTACGATGCCTACGTTTTTTTTCTTTCCGTAATTAATTAATTCTTTAACATTTATTTCAGGGTTGAAAGCAGTAATGTTAGTCGTGCTTTTAGACCAGCCTTCATCAAGAATGATATATTCGAGATCATACTTTGAGGCAAAATCTATATAATACTTGTAGGTAGCTGTATTGAGTCCTGCTTTAAAATTTACATCATATACATTGTTAGCATTATACCAATCCCAGGCAACTTTACCGGGTTGTATCCACGATACATCCTTTATTTCTTGAGATCTTGAAAGCAGATACACCATATCCTGTGTGATGAGATCTGCATCTTTTTGACTGAAATAGAAGAAACGCCAAGGGAAACTTCTTTTTCCATTAGTCTTGGCAATATAATTCGCTTCTTTAGTAATGTAAGCAATGCGGTCAGTCGCATCGGGATGAGGTTGAGTTGCCAAAACTACTTTCGGAAATTTGGCCTGTAAAGAGTTTGAAGAAGTACCTTTAAAAAAAAGCATTGGATAATCATAAACATCTGCATCAGAAATGAGAATATTCAATCCATTTTTCTTCTTCATTAGTACGGGCATCGAACAAAAGTCGGTATTCTTTAAAGTGTCGATCTTCGTTTTTAGATACGATCTTTCAAAATGTGAGTATAATGAGTCTTCTTTAGGAAAATAGGCTAGCGTTTCTTTCGGAAAAGTAATCTCCAATTCTTCATCAGTGATCGTAATTTCTTTTTCAAAAGAAGTAATGAATCGATATGCAACTGCTCGGTCATAAACCCGTATTTGTATTGCGTAATCATCAAAAGTGAGTTCGACTTCGTTATAATAATCTAAAATCTTTTCATTTTTAAGAGGAAACGGAACCTTTACAATTTCTCTTTTTTCTTGAGTCTTTTTTTTCCTAAGTTTAGGTTTATAGCCTAACTTTTGATTGTCAAGATTTAGTAAAGTCTTTATGTTATTGATAACTATTTGGTTTTCTGAAATTATATTAAAAGAAATGTTATCCTTTAACGAAACATTAATAGTGGTTTTTCCATTAGGAGAACTAAATTTTTCCTGCGCAAATACGCCTTTAAGACTAAACAGTATGTACACAAAATATAGCAATACACGATTCATATAGATTCAATTAAAATTTTTGAGTATTGTAATTATTCAAAACCTTTTGGATAAGAACATTTTCATTCGAAAATTAGAAAAAAATAATCATATGACAATATAAGATATATGATTTATAAAAACTTAAAACACTGATAAACAGTATTTTATTATTGTTTTATGTGAAATAAACCGTAATGGTTGTAGTTTTTAGATAAGAGATTGACAAAATAGTATCGTTTGATAGGTAATGTTTCTGTTAGTTTTGAAAATAGATGTAGTTTTTAATTCAATTTTGAGTCAGTTCAATTTTGTAAAATCATTTCACTTGTACCAATAATATATTAGGAATTCTTAAGATTTATGAAACAGACCTTTGTCATTGGGGTAGATTTTGGTACAGATTCGGTTCGGGCTATACTCGTCAATACAAGTGATGGTACTATTGTCGCTGAGAGTATTTTTGAGTATCCCAGATGGAAACAAGGTCTTTACTGCAAACCCGAAAAGCAGCAGTTCAGGCAACATCCTTTAGATCATATCGAAGGGTTGAAAGATACGATCAATAATATTGTAAAAGATGCTAAGATTGAACAATCAGCAATTAAAGGAATTTGTGTAGATACTACTGGATCATCACCAATTCCTGTTGATTCAGATGGAAATGCTTTGGCATTGCAAAAAGATTTTTCTGAAAATCCAGATGCTATGATGATTTTATGGAAAGATCATACCGCGATTAAAGAAGCAGAAGAAATTACTAGATTGGCAAAAACTTGGGGTGGTCCTAATTTTACTGAGTTTGTAGGTGGAGTATATTCTTCAGAATGGTTTTGGGCTAAGATTTTATTTAGTATTAGAAACAATGAAAGCATAAGATCAGCCGCCTATTCCTGGATGGAACATTGTGACTACATAACATTTTTACTGACAGAAAATAAGGATCTAAAAACCTTCAAAAGGAGTCGTTGTGCTGCGGGACATAAAGCGATGTGGAATAGACTATGGGGTGGTCTACCATCAGAAGAATTTCTTTCACGATTAGACCCTTACCTTGGATCACTAAGATCCAGATTGTATGAGGAAACATATACATCTAATGAACCTGCCGGAACCTTGTCTAAAGAATGGTCTGAAAAATTAGGATTGTCTGAATCTACCATCATTACTGTGGGGACTTTTGATGCGCATGCAGGTGCCGTAGGATCAGAAATTAAAAAAAATACTTTGGTGAAGGTGATGGGGACTTCGACTTGTGATATCATAGTTAGCTCCAAAGAAAACCTTCATAATATGGCATTACCTGGAATTTGTGGACAAGTTGATGGTTCAGTATTACCAAACTTTACAGGGCTTGAAGCAGGTCAGTCGGCATTTGGTGATTTGCTTGCGTGGTTCGTAGAAATACTCTATTGGCCGATAAAACAAGTCGGTCATAGTGATGATAACTTATTAGAAGTATCTAAAGAGGATATTCACAAAATGTTATCTTCAAAAGCAGAAAAGATTCCTGATCAAGCTTCTTTGCCTTTATCCATTGATTGGATTAATGGTAGAAGAACACCTCATGCCAATCAGACTTTAAAAGCCGCTATTGCTAATCTGGATCTGGGAACAACCGCTCCTCATATTTATAAAAGTTTAATAGAGGCTATTGGCTACGGAGCGAAAAATATATTAGAACATTTCGAAGAAAGAGAAGTAGAAATACAAACTGTCATTGGAGTAGGAGGAGTAGCCAAGAAATCTCCACTCGCAATGCAAACCCTAGCCAACATACTCAACATGCCAATCCATATTGCTAAAACCGAACAGGCCTGTGCCTTGGGTGCCGCAATGTACGCCGCTGTAGCATCTGGAATTCATTCCAATCTCCAAGATGCCATCTTAAAAATGGGACATGGTTTTGAAATCACCTATTATCCTGAAAAATCTGCTGTGATTCAGTATCAGCATACTTATAAAAATTATCTGAAGTTAGGTGCATTTGTAGAATATACTTCATTAAATACCAAAGCGTATGTCTAAATATGATGATCTAAAAAAGAGGTGTTACGAAGCAAATATGCAATTACCTGAACTGCAACTGATTGTATATACTTTTGGAAATGTAAGTGTAGTAGATAGAGCACAAAACGTTTTTGCAATAAAACCAAGCGGTGTGCCTTATGCTCAGTTATCCCCGACTGATATAGTCATTGTAGATTTTGAAAATCAAATTATAGAAGGAAGTTTAAGGCCCTCTTCAGATACCAAAACCCATGCTTACTTGTATAAGTCATGGCAAGGTATCGAAAGTATTTGTCATACCCATTCTACATTTGCCGTTGCATGGTCACAAGCTCAACGCGATATTCCTATTCTGGGAACTACACATGCCGATCACCTTATTACAGACGTGCCTTGCACAGAACCTATGAAAGATGAAGATATTAAAGGTGATTATGAGCATATGACGGGTAAACAAATTGTAGAATATTTTGAAAGGCATGATTTATCCCCTACAGAAACAGAAATGATTCTGATAGCTAACCACGGCCCGTTTACCTGGGGGGCATCACATGAAAAAGCAGTGTATAACAGTAAAATTTTAGAAGAATTGGCTCATATGGCTTATTTAACAGAGCAAATCAATCCTGAAGCAAAACGTTTAAAGGATTCTTTGATCCAAAAACACTATGAAAGAAAACATGGTAAAGATGCTTACTATGGACAATAAAGAAAACATGCTATTAGAAAATACTAACGATCTTGAAGTTTGGTGGGTTACAGGAAGCCAACATTTGTATGGTCCAGAAGTTCTAAATAACGTGGCTGAGCATACACAGATAATAGTTTCATTTTTAAATAATCTTAATAAACTTCCTCTTAGGATTTTTTCTACGGGTGTAGTAGCTTCAAGCGAAGAAATTCACCAAATTTGTGACAAGGCAAATTCTTCAAAAAAATGTATTGGTGTTATCTTTTGGATGCATACTTTTTCCCCTGCAAAGATGTGGATTCGTGGCCTGAAAGAACTGCAAAAACCAATATTGCACTTCCATACGCAGTTCAATGCCAAAATTCCTTGGGAAACTATTGATATGGATTTTATGAATGAAAACCAATCTGCGCATGGTGGGCGTGAGTTTGGTTTTATGATGAGCAGAATGAAAAAGGATCGTAAGATTGTTGTAGGGCATTGGAAAGACAATAAAATTCACGATAAGCTTTGCGACTGGTGTAATGTGGTTGTAGGATACCACGCATTAAAACATGCCAAAGTAGCCAGAATTGGTGATAACATGAGGGAAGTGGCGGTAACCGAAGGGGATAAAGTCGCTGCACAATTTAAATTCGGTTTTACCGTAGAAGGATACGGTATAGGTGATCTTGTTGAACATATAAATGAAGTTTCGAGTCAGGATGTACGGTATTTAATTGAACAGTACCAAAAGGAGTATCATTTTGATATCGATATTCAAAAACATACCTCGGTAACTGAAGCCGCAAAGATTGAATTGGGACTTCGACAGTTTTTAAAAGTAGTAAACGCAACTGCATTCACTACTACTTTCGAAAATTTGCATGGTATGAATCAATTACCAGGTATATCCGTTCAACGTTTAATGAAAGAAGGATATGGATTTGGCGCTGAAGGTGACTGGAAAACGGCAGCATTACTTTATGCGCTCAAGACAATGAGTGTTGGTTTAGAAGGAGGAACTTCATTCATGGAAGACTATACATATCATTTTGATTCGGACCAATCTTTGGTGTTAGGGTCTCATATGCTGGAAGTTTGTCCTTCGATTGCAGCAAAAAAGCCTTTTTGCGAAGTACATCCATTATCCATAGGAGGTAAAGCTAATCCTGCTCGTTTGGTTTTTGATGTTGGTGAAGGAGCTGCTATCAATGTGTCACTTATTGATTTAGGAAACCGTTTTCGCATGATTTGTAATGAGGTAGACATAATTAACCCACCAAAAAACTTGCCTAAACTACCTACAGCAAGAGCTCTTTGGAAACCAAAACCCAATTTTGAAACCGCTATTGAGGCATGGATTTATGCTGGTGGAGCACATCATACCGTTTTCAGCAAAGCTCTAAAAACGACTCATATCGTCGATTTGTGCGAAATGCTAGATATAGAATTGATCATAATCGATAATGCGACAGGTTTGTCGTCCTTAAAAAATCAACTCAAAACCAATGAAGTATTTTATCAAAATCGCTTGAATTTGTCATAGAGATCGAACCCACGTTTAAAAAATTAATCAATAATGAATGATCCATGATACTTTGGCTGATAGCAATCAATGTAATGTGTAGTGAATTCTGTGTAACTATTAAGAAAAGACATCATATATATGAAAAGCTTAGATATATTAGACTGGATTTTTATAGGACTATACTTTCTAGTACTTTTTGGAATTGCCATTTGGGTGATTTTTCAAAAAAATAATGATACCAAAGATTATTTTCTGGCAGGAAAGAATATTGGTTGGTTTGTCGTAGGGGCTTCTATTTTTGCATCAAACATAGGGTCTGAACACGTTGTTGGACTGGCTGGCGCAGGAGCAAGTAATAAGATTCCGATGCTTATTTATGAAATTCATGCATGGATTGTATTATTATTGGGATGGGTTTTTCTCCCATTTTATGCACGAAGTGGCGTATTTACAATGCCGGAGTTTCTTGAGAAAAGATTTAGTGCAAAATCTCGTTGGTTTTTATCGGTGGTTTCACTGGTGGCTTATATACTAACCAAGATTTCTGTAACTATTTATGCCGGTGGAGTAGTTGTTGCAGCTCTTCTAGGAATTAATTTTTGGGTTGGAGCATTATCTACTGTAATTTTAACAGGGATTTATACAGTTCTTGGTGGAATGCGAGCCGTAGTGTACACAGAAACGTTACAAACAGTTGTATTGGTAATAGGTGCTGCAGCATTAACTTTTATAGGAATCAATCATGTTGGCGGTTGGAGTGAAATGAAAACTACATTAGGAGCAGAATACTTTAATATGTGGAGACCTTCTACAGATCCAGATTTTCCCTGGCCATCCCTAGTAATTACGAGTACCATAGTTGGTATTTGGTATTGGTGTACAGATCAATATATTGTGCAACGTGCCTTAACGGCAAAAAATCTTAAAGAAGGTAGACGTGGGACAATTTGGGGTGCTTTGTTAAAATTATTACCAGTGTTTTTATTTTTGGTTCCTGGGATGATTGCTCTAACTTTAAAAGTAAAAGGAGAACTCGAGTGGGATTCTCCTGATCAGGCTTTTCCCGTACTAATGAGTAACTTGTTGCCTTCGGGGTTACGCGGATTGGTGGCTGCTGGATTATTAGCGGCTTTAATGAGCTCGCTAGCTTCTGTTTTTAATTCGTGTTCTACTTTATTCACGGTGGATATTTACAAAAAAATACGTCCGCAAACTGAAGAAAAGAAATTGGTTTCCATAGGTAAATTTGCTACAGTTATTGTTGTGATTTTGGGTATTCTATGGATTCCTATTATGCAAAATATCTCTGGAGTGTTGTATGAATATCTTCAAAAGGTACAAGCGTATATTGCTCCACCGATCACTGCAGTTTTTCTCTTGGGTATTTTTTTCAGAAGGATAAATGCACCGGGCGCTTATGCAACATTAATTGTGGGATCTGTGATTGGAGCTGTACGAATTATTCTGGAATTGGTAGCTGTACATCTTGAAATCGGATCGTTATTGCACAGTTTGGCGACTATGAACTTTCTGACTTTTGGGGCTTGGTTTTTTTTAGTATGCGTTTTAATTGCCGTAGGAGTAAGTTTTGCTACTACGCCGCAAACGCTAGAGCGTTTGGCAGGCTTAACCTTTTCAACATTATCTAAAAAAGATAAACTTGAAAATGAGAACAGTTATAATTGGAAAGATATTGCTTTATCTGTACTGGTACTAATAGTAGTAGCCAGTGTAATGATCTTTTTTAATGGAAAATAAATGTATTCAAAATTATTTTTATATTCTTATAAGTCTTATCTGTATGACTGTTTATACGCAATCTGAAGATCAAACTATTACAATTTATAGAGGACAACATAAATTAATTGTAGACCCTATTAGGGGAGCCCGTATATTATCATATCAATACAACAATCAAGAACTTCTGATACAGCCTGAAGAGCATTCAGAGTTCTATGGATCAACATTGTGGCCATCTCCGCAAAGTGTTTGGAATTGGCCGCCACCTAAAGCATTGGATAAGATGCCTTACACCACTCAAAAAATTTCAAATGGATACATTTTTACCAGCGAAAAAGATAGCATTACAGGACTTATATTTGAAAAAAAAGTCAAATTAGACGAAAAAGGTGCAGTACTACTAACATACAAAGCTTATAATAGGGGAAAAACATCTATTAAGACCGCTCTCTGGGAAGTGAATCGGGTTAAAGGGGGGCTTACTTTTTTTCCTTTTGATACAGAAAAACCCGAAGCTGATTCTTTATCTAACTTAACATCTGTAAAGCTCGAAAATGATGTGCTCTGGTATCGTTTTAACAAAAACTTAGTCAATAATAAGGCTCAGAAATTATTTGCAAATGGAAAAGAAGGATGGCTCGCACATATCGAAAATGGAATGTGTTTTCTAAAAATTTTTGATGATGTGAAAAAAAATGAAATTCCGCCGCAACAAGGAGAAATAGAATTGTACGTAAATGATAAAGCGACTTACATAGAAATTGAAAACCATTCTTCTTATGTTTTACTATCCTCAGAAGACTCACACTCTTATCAAATGCAATGGTATTACCTACCGGTTCCTAAACATTTGGATAGTGATAATACTGATCCCGAATTTATGAAGTGGATCAAAAGTATAGTCAAAAATATGAAGGATAAATAAGATATACCTGTTATTCTTAGAATATGGATTATTCTATAACTATAAAATCAGCAGGTTTTAATTGAATGTTATCTTTAAATTCAATGATAAGAAATTCGGAGTCATCATGTTTGTATTTATTCCATTTACCGTTAATCTTTTGATTTGTAGATGTTGAGATTTTGGCTGTATTTAGTTTTGGCAACAATTCAGAAGGTAATTTTAATGAAGACAAAGTTAGACTCCCTTGCTTACAAATTAACTTCAATTTTCCTTTCTCTTTTAAAAACTGTCCTGTACCGGTATTCGCACTAAAAAAATAGGTAAAGGTATTCTCTTTGGTTTTGGGATCAAAGGTGTATTGATTTTTAACAATATTGAATCCACTGAGCGCATCGATAACGGACCATGCAGACATAGGGCGATAATAATGTCCGCCAAACTCTTGATGATCCCAATACAAGCCTGCTTTGCGATAGCGGTTATCAACAGCTTGAATGATATTTTTCCCTTGATCTATCATTCCTTCTCTAATTAGAAAGGCTGCAAAAGCTAGTTCTACACCCGTCCATGGGGTATTTGCCTGATCTACCCAAAGATTTGTATCGTGCATAGGATAAAAGAGCTTGTGTTCTGGCCAGGTACAATTGCGTAAATAGGTTTCTTCAATAAATGAATAATCCAAAATGGTTTGTAAAGAAGATTTAATTTTTTGCTCTTCAAATAATCTTCCTAAACCCGCTTGATGTGCCACCCACTGCCCGAATAATTGATCGGTTAAACAACCTTCATCTTTTCCCTTTTCTCCCAAATAATCATTTGATAACCTGTAGTATTGACCATTCCATAATTGACTGTCTATTAAATCAATTCCATTGTTGGCAATTTTCTCATATGTTTTTGACAGAGATTCTTCCCCCATATCCTTTGCAGCAATGGCAGCCATTTTTAATGCAGCAATCCACTGGCTTACGATATAAGATGATAACCCATACATCGGAAAATTGTCATAGCTGCACATGATACCGTGCATATCTGGCATCTCATCACCATCTTTATCTAATTCTTTTAATACATAGTCTATCGATAATTTAACAGAAGGCCACATCTCTCGTAGATATGAAGTATCATTCGTATACAAATAGTCTCTTAAAACCAATTGAATATAATTTGGTGCTAAATCTACCCGTTCATATACTCCAAAAGTCCCATTTTTATTTTTGCCAAGATCGAATCCCAGTCCGTGGTTGATTTCACCTTTTTCGGTTTGTAGCACTTTATGAGCCTTCATCATAGATTTTTGTAATTCAGGAAACAGGGATAGTGTCATTACCGATCCATAAAGTGAAACATCGGTAGTCGCAAAAGGTCCCCAGGCTTGATTAGCTGTCATTCCTTCCTGTATCGCAAATCGACCGGATTTATCATATTGACTTGATGTAACTAATGTATTTAATTGTGAATTTACCTGATTTAAAATAAATGGTTCAACAGAGCTTTCATAAAAATCATTCGTAAATTGTTTTGTTCTCTGATAAAGCGATTTTTTGTTTTTCGTAACGTATGAATTTACTTGTTCGACATTTTTAAAATTATTTTCATAGTATCTTCCTACGATGTTTGTTTGCTTCAGGGCAATTTCATAGCCTTTATCACCTGGCAATAACGTGTTCTTTTTCTTATTTCTTTTACCGTTGACGGCTCCGTAGGCATTAGGAAAATACCAGGACATAAAAAAATCGGCTTTTACAGGTTTTCCCGAAACTACAGTTTTAGTAATGGCGATAGAACTTTTCAATATTTGATTATTATCATCGCCTGTAAAAGCGATCTGTGTGCCATCAGGGGCGGTTTTATTACGATTTTTGGTATCATCTATGTTGGCTAGCTTTGAAGATGTTAAAAGCTTTTCCATAAAGGGGTGTCGATGTGCCCAACCGGTGTAATAAGAAACGTCTTGCTCTCCAAAAGCCCCTAATCCCATATGGCCGTATGTATTATGATCAGTGGGGACACCACCAACATCATGTTTAAAAAAGGTATACCCATCTTTTTTCTGAATTTCGGTCTTAAAGAACTTCTTTCCCTTATCAAACGCAACTAAATTTCTTTGTGTAGCGATGATTTCGACCTCTAGAGGAGTGTCTGTTTTTGAAGTTATAGAAAAATTAAAATAAACTACAGGAATACTAGAATCGTCGGGGTTGTGAGGAATGAAAGGAGAAAAAGTTTCTAGCGATATCATAAAAGGCATTTCGTTATCTGAAAATGTCATTTTTACAAAAGGAAAATTTGCGTGGTACTCTATTGTTTCGATCGGAGTTAACCACGGAAAATAATAGATAGGGCTCTCATTTAATAAACCACCTTGATCAATCCCATCGCTATGTTGAAGGAGTTTAATTTTAGGTTGCTTTCCTGCTTCTTTATATCTCACAAGGAAAAATAAAAAAGAATTATGATCATTAGAAAAGGGTTTTATTGGTAAATCTAAAATAGAACCTGTACCAGAAGGATAGTTATTAAAAATAGACCAATTGTAAAAGTTTCCATCTTTTCTAAGTTCAATACTACCTGTTCCTAATCCTCCAAGCGCAACACCACTGCGTACACGATGTGAACGATGAGATACCTCTGGCTTTGATAGTGAATTTGACTGAGCAAGAGTAATGAAACACAAAAGAACGCTTACGAAAAAATTGATTTGTTGTTTAAAATTAGAGAACATTGACATTTTAAAAGTATCTAAGTCGTTAAAAATGAAAATTACATATTAGAAAAGCGAATGAATGATACTTTTTTGTCATTTATTAATGAAATCACAAACTCTGTTTATCTGTTGTAAAGTTTCTCAATGAGTAATTCCGATTGATAGCGTATACATTCTTTCAATTACAAAAAAGTCTTTCGTAAAATACGCTGGCACCCCTAAAATTAAGGGAATCCCATAATTATTATGTGTTATTTACGGTTAATTCAGTTTTTGCTATAATTTATTGACAATTTAGTATCGGTTAATGAAAAATTCTTGTTTGTGTCTCAACATAAATGTTATCAATTTTGTATTCACAATTAACCCAAAAAAATAATTATGAAACACACACAAATCATTACCCCAGTGAAAAAAGGGTGGAGTGCGTTCATTATTTTATGCTTAACTTTTTTAAGTTTTACTAAAATAACGGCACAAGATCTTATCGAAGTTTCACCGATTACGGATAGAATTTTATTACTGTATATTGAAGAAGGTCATATGGATCTTTATAGCGCAGGGCAGACACCTGCGGACATTATACCCTATGGGCAACCTCTAGACGTCGCAAAAGCGATGAATTTAGGAAATTACAGCATCAAAAGTTCTGAGGATGCTTCGTACAACTCAGCTCAAAGACCGATAAATATTGGAAGGAAATCGAAAGGAATAGATTTCAACGATGAAAATAGCGGCGACGGTGAAGAAGATATATTTTTAGGACATTGGATATATATCGAATTGCCGCAACCGTTAAAAGATGGAATGACTTATACTATTACAAATAATGACGTTGTTCAAAACATAGAAGAATCAAAATTTACATTTGATGTGAATACAGTAAGATCAGAAACGATACATGTAAATCAAATTGGTTTTCCTTCAAATTCTGCAAAATATGCGTATCTATCTCAATGGATGGGGGATTTTAATACTTCTAAACATAGTGACGGTGGCTTAGAATTAGATGACTATGCCGGCGCAGAGTTTAGGGTTGTTAATTTTTCTACCGGAAGTACTGTATATACTGGCACCATAGAAAAACGATTGGACAAATCTGTTAAGGAATCAACTCATCCTGATTTTGGGAGTACCGGAAATTATTCAAAGGCCGATGTATGGCAATGTGATTTTAGTAATGTTACTTCTCCAGGAGAATATGTAATAGTAGTTGATAGAATAGGAAGATCTTTTCCTTTTGAAATTTCTAATGATGTGACCAAAGAACCATTCTATTATGTGATGAAAGGACTGTTCTGGCAACGACAAGGTGTATTTAAAGAACAATATGACGGTAAGATAATTCCTGCAGATTATCACGGAACCAACTGGAAATGGGATAATCTTTGGAATCCAGGAGACGGACACGGTTTAAAAGAAGGAGATGATAAATTAATAGTTCCCTTTGATATCAATAGGGCTGTAGATGTAAGCGGAATTTACGGTTATTATTTTGATGCCGGTGATTTTGATGGTTATAATAACCATAGTAGAGTCCCTATGTTATTAATGATGCTTTATGACATTTCTCCTGATCAATTTAGAGATGGTGAGATTGGAAATAGATATAAAAGGAATGAAAGTGATTCGTGGATTGATGAAGGAAATAATGGTGTTCCGGATCTTTTAGACGAAGCAAGTTGGCTGGTAAAATATGGTAAAAGATCAAGAGAAATCCTTAAATCTGCAGGAGGTAGCGGTGGAGTACCACTTTATGTGGGTCGTGATGGAGTTACAGATGGAAATGGAACACCAGCTTGGGATGATGATAGAACTTGGTATGTTGCTAGAGAAGATCCAAGAATGACTTTCTACCACGCAGGAAATTCTGCATATTATGCTGCTTGTCTCAATGAGTTTCATCAATTAACCAATTCTGGAAACCATCCAGAGGCTGCCTCTTGGATTGCAGAGGCCAAGAGTGCTTTTGAATGGTCTGAAAATAATATAGGTTTGGTAACAGATACTTACAGGAATGCAGCAAGAAGGATTCGTGCTTTTGCTGCCTCGGCATTATACAAAGCAACAGGCGAAGCCAGGTATCAAACAATTTTTAAAGAAGAATTTCAGTGGGATCCACAAAAAGGAGATGGTGAATGGGCAAATCCAAATGATATTGATGTTGCTGCTGGGATTTACGCTTTGTTACCTAATAATCACCCTAATCTTGATGCTACCTTCAAAAACACCATTAAAGATTACGTGATTAACTCGGTAGAAACCAATAAAGTTCGTGAAATACAAGATAACGCCTTCAGACAACCTATAGAAGATCCTCAATTTATTCAATTGGGAGGACCTAATACTTCCAGAATGACTTTGGTTCCTATAGCTTATGAACTGACCAATGATAAGAAATATCTGGATCTAATGCATAATGCTTATAATTATGTTTTAGGAGGAAACCAAATGAGTATGGTATTTATATCAGGTTTGGGGGAAAGATATGATGACTGGATATTTACACCTAATTCATATCTTACAAGTGATTACAATAGCATGGTATATTCTTCAGAAAGTTTTATAGGTCATACATCTTATTTCTCAGCAACGTTTAATACGGGATATTGGTTTTTTAATAGTATTTTTTCTGAATTCTACGCGCAAGCAGAATCTTATCCTGATTTAAGAACCATAGGAGCTTGGCCAGGAACAGAAAGAAAAACTTATAATCGTTTTAGTATCCAAGGTGGTGAATTCACCGTACAGCAGCAAAACAATCATATGGCATATACAACTGGTTTTGTTAAAGCAAAAGCAAACCCAAATGCAACAAGCTATAGATTGAACGAGAGACCAACGTTATCATTAAATTTAACTAACGGAGATGTATTGCCAGAAGGGATAGTGACCCTAACTGCAAATGCTTCTTCAGATACCCGTTACGTTGATTATTACTATGATTGGCACTTTATAGGCAGAAGTGCTGATAAGGCTAATAATTTTAGGATAGAATGGGATCCCCAGGTTGCTCCGCAAACTCAAGTTTTAGTAACCGCTGTAGCTTATGACGATAAGGGTAGAAAAAGTATACCTACAGCAGGAGCTGATAAAGAGGTAATCGTAGGAGGTGTTTTCATACCAGTTACGAGCGTAGAAGTTAAGCCTTTTTCTTTAACAATGCCTATTGCAAGATCAAAGCAATTAACGGCAATAGTCAAACCAGATAATGCTTCAAATGACAAGGTAAACTGGTCTTCTAATAATACTGCCGTGGCAGCAGTAGATGAAAATGGTAAAGTAACCGCTATTGGTTTAGGTACTACACAAATTAAAGCGACTACAGAAGATGGAAATAAAACGTTCAATGTAAATGTAACAGTAGTTGATCTTACTTGCTCTTCAGCATTAAAAAATCATAGTTTTGAATCTGGTCTTACTAATTGGACTACGAATTCTGGTAGTCCAACCACATCGACTGATGCTGTTGAAGGAAACAATTCTTTACAATTAACTGGCGAATCAGGTATAGAACAACGTTTTTCTCAAGCGTTATCCGCTGGAACGAATGTTGTGGTTAGATTTAGCGCCAAAGTGAATGGCACAATTGGTTGGTCTGGCTCTGGATTTGATTTTAAAGATGCTGCAGGCGAAACTATTGGATCTACCAATTCGCAGATAACTAGTACTGATTGGCAGGAATACTATGTACAGGGCGATGCTCCGGAAGGAACAGTAAGCATCAATGTTTGGGCGTATACTTCTTCTGATATTTTGCTGGTCGACAACTATTGCGTTGATATAGAAGATGCATCTTCTCCAGGAGATACACAGGCCCCTTCAGTTCCTAATGGATTGACTTCATCAGCTATTACTGAAACAAGTTTTGTTTTAGATTGGAATCCTTCTACTGATAATGTTGGAGTGGATCATTATAGTATTTATTTGAATGGAGTTTATAACAAGAGGTCTACTGACGAAAATACAACAGTGAGTGGTTTATCTGCCAATACTAATTATTCAGTTACCGTATCGGCCAGGGATGCAGCAGGAAATGAATCCTCCAGAAGTACTGCTTTGTCTGTAACTACTTCAGGTGATGGAGGTAGTCCCGGAGTTTCGGTTGATATAGAGGCCGAAGAATTTACGGCTCAATCAGGCACTTCGACACAATCGGCAGGTACTTGGTACTCAGGTACAGGATACGTAGATTATGGAGGAAATAACTCTTATGCTGAATGGACTGTAGATCTTACAGGCTCATCTGCCAATTTAGAATTCAGATATACTAATGGAAGTGGTGATAACAGAGCTTGTGATTTATTTATTAACGGAACACTTGTAGGTACCGTGGATTTTCCTACCTCTGGTGGATGGGGAATTGCAACAACTACATCATTTGACGGAGCTATCATAAATGAAGGTACTAATGTAATTCGTTTGGTTGCCAACAATACGTTTAATGGCGGACCTAACTTGGACAGGCTAAGCATAACTACATCTGGAGGTACATCTCCCGGTGTAAACTACACTCAAGACGATAATGGACTAGTTTCAATGGAAGCAGAGGAAGCTACCTCTCAGTCAAATGGAACTGGAACCTTTGCAGCTATGTCTTGGCAGCAACAAAATGATACAGCAGCTAGTAATGGTAGTTTTATGATTGTTCCCGATAATGGAAATATTAATTCCGCAGGCACTTTAAATGGCCCAAGACTTGATTTTGAAATTAATTTTGTAAAAACAGGGACACATTATATTTGGGTGAGACAAAAATCACCAAATGGAGCAGATAATTCTATAATTCCAGCATTTGATGGCGCTTTAATAGCAGATTGGAATATGCCCGATGCATTAACAGAATGGACATGGTCTAAGGCTGGATTTAGTTTTAACGTTGCCAATACGGGGGTTCACACTTTCAGTATTTACATGCGAGAGGATGCAACACCAATCGATAAGATAGAATTAACGTCAAATACTAATTACATTCCTTCAGATACCATAAATGGTTTAAAAGGTCAAATCAATATGGATGCTGATGTTAGTATTTACCCTAATCCTGTAGATAACGAATTACATATTCGATTTAAGTCTGCAAATAAAGTGAATAAGAAGAGCGTTGAATTGTATTCTTTTAACGGGATTTTATTAAACTCACAAAAATTTACTGCAGAAGAAAGTAAAGCAACATTAAACACTAGTAATTTACAGTCTGGTATCTATGTTTTGAAAATAACAGAAGGGCCGAAGAGTACTGAATATAAAATTATTAAAGAGTAAAATAATTTAAATTGATTTTGCTAAAAAGCGTCTGACACAATATGTTAGACGCTTTTTTTGTATTCAAATCTACCTAAATCTTAGTACAATGCCTTTTCTCAACAGTAAAATGAGACAAACTCAAACTAAAGCACTCTTTTTATACCTGAAAAATCTCTTTTGAAATCTGACGGGGTAGAACCTTTACTTCTTTTGAACAAACGATTAAAATTCGCTATGCTGTTGAATCCACACAAATAAGCTACTTCTGATACTCTCAAGTCTTTTTCGATCAACCATCTTGCCGCGTAGCCAAGGCGGATGTCATTGACATATTCTACGAATGTTTTTCCAGTCCTTTTTTTAATGAAACGATTAAAAGAAACACTACTCATATTAACCAGGCTACAAATCTCGTCCAAAGTAATCTTGTTCATATAGTTTTCATGGATATAATCGTAAATTATCTTGATCTTATCATTGTTATCAAAATCTTTACTAAATCCTGTATGTGTAGAAAGTAATCGTTGCTCTCTAGAATTTGCCATATCGTAAAGAATTGATAATAAGGATATAAAATAATCGATACCATCGAGTTTAGATATTTTTTCGATTTTGTTTGATAAGTCTAATGAGATTTTTTTCGAAAAAAGAATACCGTGAGCCGATCTTTCAAATAAGCTTTTAATAGGTTTCATAATTCTTTTAGATAGTAATGACGAAAAGAGCGCTTCATCAAATTGGATAGTAATCTCATGAATATTATTACTTTTACAACTATGTTGTTCCCAAGTATGATATAAATTTGGACCAATTAGAACCAATTCTATATCGTCTATTTCTTCGATAGAATCACCTACAACCCTTCTAACACCTTTGGCGTTTCTGATATAATTGATTTCAAATTCAGGGTGAAAATGCAACGGAAAGTCAAATTCCTCTTTAACTCGATCAAAAACTACAAAGCTATCCTGATTAGATAAAGGAGTAATTTCTCTATGTATCCTATTGTAAATCTCCATTTAAGTGATAATCTTTAAATTTTAATAATTTATGACAAAATAATATCAATACAATATAAACAAAAAATGCGTCGAAATATTTCAGAATCAAATTTAGTTCTGAAGTTTTAAGAAAGCGAAAGTATAGGAATATGATCCAAAAAGTATTAAAAACACAATTTTTATTAAATGTAAATTACTGTAAATTAAAGTGTTATTAAATATTGACATAAACAAAAGAAACCAGGGTCGTCTAATGTTAATTGAATTAATTTTCAGAGGGATAGGATAGATTTTAAATATCTATCGGAAATACAAACTAGAAATTTAAAGGCGTATGATAAATTAATACAAAATAACATAGGTAAATGACAAAATAATACTATAGTTGAATGAGCAATCACGTTAATTTAGTGTTAAGATAATTTGGAAACGTATTAGACTCATAAATATTGTTAAAAATTATTGAAATTCTCTTAAAAAACCAAAACCATAACCAAGAATATAATAATAAAGTAATTAAAATAGTTTATAATCAAACAATCAAATTATGGATAAACAAATCGAAAATTA
This sequence comes from Aquimarina celericrescens, assembly GCF_042682765.1. NCBI lineage: Bacteria > Pseudomonadati > Bacteroidota > Flavobacteriia > Flavobacteriales > Flavobacteriaceae > Aquimarina > Aquimarina celericrescens. The sequence continues at coordinate 35,832 of NZ_JBHUHY010000017.1, forward strand.
TTCTTGCATTTTGGATAATTCAAATTCCAGGTTGAGAATAATACGGGGAAAATTATTTTTCGTTTTGTTGTTTTTTCAGTTGTCGTCAATTTATGCTGAAACTCACACAAAAACTGCAATTAATAATATAGATGTTGATAACTTCTCAGTCCAATCTTTGATAAGTGGAACAGTAACTGACGGTAATGGAAGCCCTCTTCCCGGAGCATCAGTTTTGGTAAAAGGCACATCAATAGGTGCCTCTACAGATTTTGATGGAAATTATAGCATACAAGCCAGTACCAATGATATTTTGGTATTTAGCTATATCGGTTTTATCGCACAAGAAGTTCCTGTTGGTTCAAGAACCACCATTAATATAACTTTGGAAGAAGATGCCAGCGAATTAGATGAAATCGTTGTTGTTGGTTACGGTACACGAGCAAAGAAAGATTTGACAGGAGCCGTTTCTACATTATCAGCAGATGAGTTATCGCCTCAAATTAATTCTAGCCCAGAGTTCGCTATACAAGGTAGGCTCCCTGGTGTATTTATCTCAAATCCGGGATCTAATCCAAATAGCCGTCCAGATGTGCGAATTAGGGGGGTTTCTACATTGGGATTTAATGATCCTTTATATGTTATAGACGGTGTCCCTGTAATAGAAGGTGGAGCTGCCTCTAATGATGCCCGAACCCAAGATAATAGAGGATCGATCAATATTCTAAATTTGATAAATCCAAACGATATTAAATCAGTCACTGTTTTGAAAGATGCATCGGCTACCGCAATATATGGTGTAAGAGCATCTAACGGAGTTATTCTAATTGAAACAAAAAGAGGGACCAAAGGTCGAACTAATGTAAACTTTTCTCAACGCTTCGGGATTCAAACGTTAACAAAAAGATACAACACATTATCCACAAGTCAATATGTCGATGTCGCCAATCAAGCTTGGACCAATAACCCGGCTGAGTCAAGAGAGGATGATCAGTTTGGATCTTTGTATGACCCTAATTCTTCAGAATTTTTGGGAAATAACCCAACATTTGATTGGGTTGATAGAGGTGTAAGAAATACTTCGGTAGTTCAAGACTATAATGTTTCTATAACCGGAGGGTCTGATAAGAGTAACTATGCGGTAAGCGTAGGTTATACAGGCCAGGAAGATGTTCTTTTTGATACTGAATTTGAAAGATACTCATTCAGCATAAATTCTGACCATAAAGTAACTGATTGGTTAAAATTAGGGCAGTCATACCGTATAGCCATTACCGATTCTCCTGACGAAGTGGTATTTGATAGTAATCTTTTTAGAACACTCACTTTTGCTGCACCTTGGCAACCTATAGAGGATCCTAATGGCCCTCAAGGATTTGCAACTATTGGTGGTCCTGGAGGATTTGGAAACGGTACAATAGCAAATTATTTTGGTTACGCTCCTTTTTGGGAACAAAGATCGTTACTGATACGTAACTTAGGTTCGGTCTATGCAGAGCTAAACCCTCTTCCAGGATTAAAATTAAGAGGGACGGTAAGTATTGATTATTATACAAATAGGAGAGATCAATTAAGGTTACCTCAGTCAGGATTGTTTAGGGAAGGTCCCATACAACCTGATAATTTTGCAAGACGTTTAACTACAAATTATAATTTGACTTCTGAATTTTTAATAGGATACAACAAAAATTTCGGAAGGCATAATTTTGATGTGACTTTAAATGTTATGGATCAAAAGACACAATGGGATATTTCTAATGTCGCAGCAACAAACACTGGGATTACAAGCTTTGAGCAACGTAGTATTGAAGAGGCATTGGCCGCCGAAAATAGATCTGGATTTCTAGTAAGAAATGAATCTGGATTGCAAGGTTATCTTGCAAGATTGAGTTATAATTTTGATAGTAAATATTATATCGATGGTACCATAAGAAGAGATGGTTCATCTAAGTTTGCAGACGGGTTTAAATGGGGTACTTTCCCTGCTTTTGCTGTTGCCTGGAGAATTTCTTCAGAAGGCTTTATGCAAAATCTGAAATGGTTAAATGATCTTAAGATAAGGGCGGGATATGGGCAGACTGGAAATCAAGAAACTCGAGATTTTGCATTTCTCTCTTTAGTTAATAATAATCCGTCTTACCCTACTGGGGATGGTACGCTCAATCCAGGAGCGGCTCTTGGAGATTTTCCAGTGATTGATACTAGCTGGGAAACCGTAACAAGTACTAATATTGGGATGGATGGAACTTTGTTTAATAACAAACTAAATTTTACCGCAGAATACTATTTTAGAGAAACTGAAGATATTCTACAAGAAATAGACATTCCGTTAGTTATCGGGGCTTTAACAAAACCCGTTGTAAACTTAGCTACTGTTGAGAATAAAGGTTTTGAATTATCCATGGGTTATTCAGACAACTTTGGTAAATTGGGATTTAATGCAAATGTTAATCTTACCACAGTGAAGAATGAAGTAACGAAATTATTCAACGATACTCCTCAAGGATCTGATCAGAGTAGGATTGCCCTAGGACAGCCAATAGGGTATTTGTATGGTTTTCAGACAGATGGTATTTTGCAAAATGAACAGGAGGTCCAGGCCTATAGAACTGCAATAGACGGCACAGATCGATCAAATCAGGCTGCTCCTGGTGACTTTAGATTTAGAGATTTAAATACCGAATCTGATGATGTGATTGACGGTACCCCGGGAGCTGATGGGCGATTGACTTCACAGGATAGAACGTATTTAGGCAAAACAATTCCCGGATATTATTATGGAATTAATTTAGGCCTAGATTATAAGGGCTTCGATTTAGGAGTATTTTTTAGGGGAGTTGGAGATGTACAAAAATATAATAGGGAAAAAGAACGTGGTGAAGCTATTGGAAGTATTGGGAATAATTATTTTACGTCGGTATTAGATAGTTGGACGCCATCGAACCCGTCTAATGATAATCCTAGAATTGTAGCAAGTGATCCTGCTGCTAATAATCGTTTTTCAGATCGTTGGGTTGAGGATGCAGACTTTTTGAGATTGCAAAATTTGACCCTTGGCTATACCTTCGGGCCAGAAATTTTAGAGAAATTTAGAGCTAACAATTTAAGAGTTTATTCTACACTCTCTAATGTTTTTGTTATTACACCTTATACCGGACTTGACCCTGAAGATGATACTACACCCTTTACATTGACTATGGGTTTAAATATTGGATTTTAAAAGATAAAAGATTATTCATATGAAAAAAATAGTTTTAATAATAGCAATAGGATTATTCTTTACGCTTCAATTTGGGTGTGACGAAGATAAGACTTTGGATATAGAACCTATAGGCCAGCCAACAGAATCCAATTTCTTTAGAAATGAAACTGAAATGACACAAGCTGTTTTTGGTGTATATCAGAAATTAAGTTTTTTCTATAAATTTCAGGTTCAAAATTTTTTACAACGAACTGATTTACTGCCTTCAGATGATTTAACACGTAATAATAGTGGACCTTTTGAAAATTTGAGTCTCTTAGACCAATTCGATAGTCGTATCGGGTTGACATATCAATATACTTACCAGTTAATAGCCAGGGCAAATACTTTATTACAAAAGATAGAAGAAAATGAAAGCTTTGCATATACCAACCAACCAGAGTTAGCCAATGTACATAGGGGGGAAGCTTTATTTCTAAGATCTTTAATGTATCTGAAATTATGGAATACATTTGGGACGGCACCTTTGGTTACTGAAAGAATAGTAGATTTAGGTAATGCGTTTCCTCCTAATTCCGTAGGAACCCAGTTACTGGATCAGGCAGTTCAAGATTTGACTGAAGCTCAGAATTTTTTACCGGATGTATGGGACGATGCAAATTTAGGAAGGGCCACTAGTAATTCTGCAAAAGGTTTGTTGGTTAAAGTTTTGGTGTTCAGAGGATCTGTAACTGGAAATAATGCAGATTTCGCTCAAGCTTTAACCGTTTTTAACTCAATGTCTGGAGTTAGTTTAGCTCCAAATTATACAAATAATTTTGATGCCAAAACAGAAAATAATATAGAATCGTTATTTGAATTTCAAGCAGCAAGAAATTCTGATCCTAAAATAAATGATTGGTTATTGTCAGGAACAGATGATTTTCCCGCCAATGGTTCGCTTAATGCGTTTTACGGCTACTTTTCACCACTACCCTCATTTATCCCGGGAGTTACTTATACAGCTACGTCTTCATTATTAAATTCTTATGAAGATGATGATCCTAGATTAACTCTAAGCTTTAACCCAAATGAGGATATTTTCAATGTAATAAAGTATGTAGGGGAAGAGTATGATGAGATAGCCGAAGTTACCGATCCCGGCGAGGCTTTATCTAATAACAATCCAAGAATTCTTAGGTATGCAGATGTGATGTTACTTGCAGCCGAAGCCATAGTACGGTCAAATGGTAGTCTAGATCAGGCCATTGATTTGGTTAACCAAATTAGAGAAAGAGCTCGTAACTCTGTATCCCCACCTTCTGCTATTCCTGCTAATTTAGCCGTTCCGGCAACTGCTCAAGAAGCTTTAGAAATCATTTTTAATGAGAGAAGATTAGAATTGGCAGTAGAAGAAGGCCACAGATGGCATGATCTTAGAAGACGACATATAGCTGGAGAAATAGATCTCACTACTTGGGATTTTGACTCCTCTGACCCAACTTTTCAATTTTTAGAAAGAAATATAAATTTCCCGTTACCTGATAATGAAGTAGTAGAAAGCCCAAATCTTAATCAAAATGATGGTTATTAATATTAGTTTGATTTTGTTTTAGCTATTAGTCATAAAAATGGACACCTCAAGTTGTCCATTTTTGTGCTAATTTTAAACAATAAGTATTAGCTAACGTACAATATATATGAGATTTTTTTTGCCGTTATTTATTTTAGTCATTATTTCTTGTAATGATCAAAGTAGAAAAAATAAACTTTTCGAAATCGTACCATCTAATCAATCCGGAATAGTTTTTAATAATACAATTCATGAAACTGATTCTCTCAATATTCTGGATTACGATTATTTATATAACGGTGGTGGAGTAGGTATTGGTGATTTTAATCTTGATGGATTACCCGATATATTTTTTTCAGGTAATATGAGGAGTAGTGCTTTGTATCTCAATCAAGGTAATTTTTTATTTAAAGACGTGACTAAAGAAGCCGGAGTCGAAACTAGTAGATGGTGTACCGGTGTTTCTATAGTAGATATTAATAATGATCAAAAACCCGATATTCATATTTCTACAGGTCATAACCCAAAAGGGGAAGGGTTTTTAAATTACTTTTTTATTAATGAAACAGAACCTGGAGGACCAGTTAAGTTTTCAGACAAAGCGTTTGAGATGGGACTTACTTCTAAAACCTATGCTATTCAAGCAGCTTGGTTGGATTATGATGTAGATGGGGATTTGGATTTATACCTGATTAATAATGCTTTAGAAACGTATCAAAAAAGTGTACCCTACGGGCCTAAAAAGAGCAGTGAAGGAAAAAGCACGGATATACTCTATAGAAATGATGGTTATAAAAATAGTTTACCCGTTTTTACCAATGTTTCAAAAGAAGCAGGAATAACAATAGAAGGTTGGTCACTAGGTGTGGCTGTTTCTGATTTTAATAATGATGATTACCCCGATATTTATATAGCCAATGATTTCTTGTCAAATGATATACTGTATATTAATAATAAAGATGGAACATTTACAGATAAGGTAAATGAGTACACGAAACACCAAAGCCATAATAGCATGGGTATTGATGTTTCAGATATTAATAATGACGGCGCACCCGATATCATTGCTCTAGATATGCTTCCAGAGGATAATTTGCGTCATAAAACCATGTTCGGCGACATTATGTTTCATGGGTATGAAGAAGCTCTTCGCAAAGGGTATAACCATCAATATGTGCGAAACGTACTTCAAATTAATAATCGGGATGGCACATTTAGTGAAATTGGTAATTTTTCTGGAATCTCTGCAACAGATTGGAGCTGGGCTCCACTTATTGCTGATTTTGATAATGATGGGTTAAGGGATGTTTATATTACTAATGGTTATGTAAAAGAAATCACAGATCTAGACTTTATAGATAATTACAATCATTCTAATATGTTCGGTACGCCCGAAGCAAAGCGATTAAAACTCGTTAAGCAACTAAAGGAGATGAAAGGTGTTAAAAAGTCCAATTTCTTCTTCAAGAATTTGGGTGATAATCAATTCGAGGATCAAACTCAGACTTCTGGAGTAAAAACCCCATCTTTTTCAAATGGAGGTAGCTACGTTGACCTTGATCTTGATGGAGATCTTGATTTAGTGGTTAACAATATAAATGCTCCGGCGTTCATCATTAAAAATTTATTGATAGAAAATAGCAATGAGAGCACCAATTTTCTCAAAATAAAATTTGACGAAGATAGATATGCCTATGGAGCCAAAGTGTTTTTATTTTCAGAGGACCGGCAATGGTATGCAGAACATTATCCGCAAAGAGGCTACCTATCTTCAGTTGATGATATATTACATTTTGGTTTAGGGAAAAATAAGCAAATAGACTCTGTTGTTGTGAAATGGACAGATGCTAAAACGTCCGTATTAAAAAATATTGAAATAAACACAATAATTGAAATTAGCAAGAATGAACCATTTAGCAGTGATAATGCTACGATAAAGAAACAAAGTAAACCATTTAACCAAGTTTCATCTTCAATATTACCACATATTATACAAGAGAACAATTTTGATGATTTTAGTAAATGGCCACTTCATTTTAGATCTTATAATAAATTAGGACCCACTATTGCGGTTAGCGATGTAAATAATGATCAACTTGATGATATTTTTATAGGCGGACCGGTTCATAAAACAGGTAGTTTCTACATTCAAACCAAAGAAGGAGGGTTTCGTAAACAACCTATTCTTGATTCTTTGGCAGCATCTTATGAAGATACAGGAAGTTTATTATTTGATGCTGATAACGATGGAGATCTGGATTTGTATTGTGTGAGTGGCGGTTCAGAATATTATGCCCGACCAGATAAATATCAAGATCGGTTGTATCGTAACGATGGAAATGCAAATTTTAAGTTAGCAGCAGAGGCACTTCCGGAAATAAAAACTTTTGGGCACGCAGTAATTTCGTTGGATTATGATAATGATGGAGATCAGGATCTTTTGGTAGGTGGAAGAGTAATAGCAGATCAATATCCAAAGATACCAAGAACGTATTTATTACTTAATGATGAAGGTATTTTTAAAGATATTACAGAAGATGAGTCACCCGATTTATTACATCCAGGTATGATTACAGGGATCGTAGCCACAGATTTAAATAATGATCAATGGATAGATTTAGTGTTGGTTGGAGAATGGATGTCAGTCTCAATATATTATAACAACAAAGGTCAATTTATAAAAGATAAAACCAAAAACGGTTTACAAAGTACGAATGGTTGGTGGAATTGTATAGAAAAAGCAGATTTTGATAATGACGGAGACATAGATTTCATAGTAGGTAATTGGGGGCTGAATAACAAATTTAAAGCTTCCCAGGAACAGCCATTATCATTGTATGCCAAAGATTTTGATAATAATGGAGCTATTGAGCCTATTTTTACCAGTTATGTGCAGGGGCAAGAATACATAATTCATCCAAGAAACACATTGACCAAACAATTACCCTTTTTGAGAAGTATGATCAATGACTATAAAACGTATGGAAATACACCATTTAAGAAAATTTTCACGGCTGAGCTACTTCAGGATGCTACTGTGCTGAAAACCTATGAACTAGCTTCAATATATATCGAGAATAATAATGATGGGACCTTCACTTACAAAAAGTTACCTCCAGAAGCACAGTGGTCTCCTATTTTTGACTTCTTAATTGAAGATATTGATCAAGATGGTTTTCAAGATATAGTTGCAGTAGGTAATTACTACGGAACAGAGGTGCTTAGCGGTCGATACGATGCAGGTAATGGTATCGTTTTAAAGAATGATGGAAACGGAACTTTCGAAACCAAGTTATCAAAAGAAACCGGTTTCAGAGTATCGGGTGAAGGAAGATGTATTACAAAATTGAAACAAAGTGATGGATCCGAATTAATTATAACCGGTGTACAGAATGATAGTCTTCGTATCTGGAATTTAAACAAAACTATAACCGATAGTAAATAATATGTTTTTGAAACTACGAACAATACAAAAGTCCTTTACCCTTCTACTTTTTAGTGGTTGCTCCTTTGCCTTCTGCCAGGAGGAACAAATGTCTTTTAGTTTAAAGACTGTGCCTTTTAGCCAATCCGGATCGTTTTACACCATAAAAGAGGTACATAATGAACCTGGTACCTTGGAAATCACGACGGCAAAAAGAAGTGCGGTTACCTATAGATGGGATCCCGATCCGGCTTGGTCAAATAATATATTTAAAATACGACTGATCCGGGATGGAAAATTGGTTCCATACCACACCTCTACGTCACCATGGCAGCTTGTTCTAAAACCTAAATCGGGTAGAGGTCAGGTAAAAATAACTTTTAATACTTCAGAAGATTTTTTATTTCAAATACAGGATATCGATGTAGCGCTAGAGTCCTATCGAAGTTTAAAAGGGCAATATCAACGATCAGAAAAAGAGGCTGGTTTTGTTCCCCACTTTTCAAAGGCCACAGCGCAATTAAAAATCTTTGGTGAGGGAGCGATAAAGATTCAAGATAAAAGTCTAATCATTCAAGATGATGCTCAACTAGCAGCTTTGCGACTATCAGATTTTCCTAAGCCTTGGGAAGCACAAACTCCAAACTATCAGGAAAAAGTAAAAAAACTAAAAAATGAATGGGGAGATTGGATGTCAAAAGCTCCAAAAGCTCCAAAGGATTTGGAAAGGACAAGAGATATTGCCTGGTATATTATGCGTAATATGATCGTTGGGCCTTATAATAATTATAGTCGTAAGACGATATTAATGAGTAAAATGGGGATGAATCAGATCTGGGCGTGGGACAACTGTATTAATGCTGTTTCTGTTGCTAAAGCAAATCCTAAACTAGCTTGGGATCAAATTCAGATTTTCTTTGATAAACAAACAGAAACGGGGATGATCCCCGACCCGATCAACGATTATCATAATCAATATGGTTTCACAAAGCCACCAATCCAGGGATGGGCCATCTTAAAAATGATTGAAATACAAGGCGAAGCAACAGCATTACCATACATCAAAGAGGTTTATGAGCCTATGAAAAGATATATAGATTGGTGGTTTATAAATAGAGATATTAATAAGAATGGGCTGTTAGAATATTTCGACGGAGTGGATTCTGGTTGGGATAATGCTACTGTTTTTGATAAAGGTTGCCCTATCGAAGGACCAGATTTGGCTGCTCATATGATTATTCAATTTCAGGCAATGGAAAAAATGGCAGAAATGCTTCAAAAGCCTGAAGAAGCAAACCAATGGAAAGAACGACAAAAGTCTCATCTTACATTGTTACTCGATCGATTTTTAAACAAGAACAATAGATTTGAATACCCTTTAATCAGGGAATCTATTCATGAAACCGAAGAAAATTATTCCCTGATCCGATACATACCTTTAGAATTAGGGGATTTGCTTCCTAAGTCTGTCATAGAATCACTTTCGCAGGACTTGCTTCCAGATGGGAACTACATGACCGAACACGGACTTGCATCTGAAAGTCCAAAGAGCAAAAAATATATACCTGATGGTTACTGGCGTGGTCCGATCTGGGCACCCTCTACCTTATTAATTTTTGACGGATTGGTTAAAGCCGGGAAGAGTAAACAGGCCAAGAACATTGCTGAAAAATTTTGTACAATGGTAGCTTCAGATAATGGTTTCTACGAAAACTACAATGCTTTAACCGGAGAGGGACTTCGGGATAAAGGATATACATGGACGGCAGCCTCTTTTTTAATTATGGCAGAGTGGCTGGCCAGAAACAAATAGAGAATCGAGAATAGTCGGGTCATTTATTTATAAATCAGAAATAAACACAAGTTAACATATGGAGCTTCACTTTATCGATATTCTTATCATCATTATCTATTTGATTGGAACGATTTTTATAGGATTCTGGATATCGAAAAAGGCTTCTAGAAGTATTGATTCATATTTTTTGGGTGGTAATACAATACCCTGGTATGTATTAGGAGTATCAAATGCATCAGGAATGTTTGATATAGCAGGTACTATGTGGTTGGTGTATGTGATGTTCGTTTACGGGATGAAAAGTGCTTGGATTCCGTGGTTATGGCCGGTTTTTAACCAAATTTTTCTAATGGTTTATCTTTCCATCTGGTTGCGACGATCTAATGTGCTTACAGGGGCAGAATGGATTAAAACACGTTTTGGAACGGGAAAAGGAAGCAATCTTTCTCACATTATTGTAGTGGTTTTCGCCTTGGTAAGTGTCATAGGCTTTTTAGCATATTCTTTTAAAGGCATCGGAAAGTTTGCAGAAGTTTTTCTACCATGGGATTTAAGCCCCAATGAGTACGCTCTTATATTTATGGGAATCACTACGCTGTATGTAGTAAAAGGCGGAATGTATAGTGTAGTTTTTACAGAAGTGCTTCAGTTTGTAATCATGACTATAGCTTCTGTAGCTGTTGGGATTATTGCCATGAATTTGGTCGCACCTGAAACTTTGGAGGCCATGGTTCCGTCAGGATGGAATGACGTGTTTTTCAGTTGGAAACTCGATATGGATTGGTCTGGATTATTGAAAGAAGCAAATACTAAAATTGCTTCAGATGGGTACGGACTTTTCGGTGCTGTATTTATGATGATGTTATTTAAAGGATTTTTTGTAAGTGCTGCGGGGCCTGCGCCTAATTTTGATATGCAACGAATTCTAGCGGCAAAAACCCCAGTTGAGGCTTCAAAAATGAGTTTTATAGTTAATATCGTGCTTAATTTTCCCAGATACATGTTAATTACTGGTTTAACCATACTCGGGATCATATTTTTTACAGATGAATTAAATGCTATGGGACCTGCTGTCGACTTCGAACAACTATTACCGATGGCAATGCGTGAATTTGTTCCTGTCGGATTACTAGGGATACTTATTGCCGGATTGTTAGCAGCCTTCATGTCTACTTTTGCAGCTACTGTTAATGCTGCTCCGGCTTATATTGTGAATGATGTCTATAAACGTTATATTAATCCCGAAGCAAGCTCAAAAAGATTAGTAAGGCTAAGCTACATATCTTCTTTTCTAGTCGTAGTTATCGGAATCTGTTTTGGTTTGGTGGTAGACTCTATAGATGATGTTTTACAATGGCTCACTACAGGTTTGTGGGGTGGATATACTGCAGCAAATGTTTTTAAGTGGTATTGGTGGAGATTTAACGGATACGGATATTTTTACGGAATGGCGGTCGGTATATTTTCAGCTATAGCTTTTCCACTATTGCTTCAATACACTACATGGATACCTCAAGGATTAGGTATCGTTTCTGAATATTTAAATTTTCTGGCAGATCCTAATACCCAACCAATATTTCAGTTTCCATTAATTTTTATGTTTTCGATTATTGGGTGTCTGGCAGGGAGTTTACTAACCACTCCCGAAGACATAGATGTTTTAAAGAAATTTTATAAAAATGTACGTCCCTGGGGATTTTGGAAACCCATTGATAAAAAGGTCAAAAGTGAAGATCAGAGTTTTGAGAGTAATAAAAATTTTGGTCGCGATATGATAAATATTATAGTAGGAATCATTTGGCAAACGTCTCTGGTAGTATTTGCGATGTTTATGGTTACAAGAAATTTTACATCATTAGGTATAACTGCCTTAGTGATTCTAGCAACATCGATTATTTTGAAGTTTAATTGGTGGGATAAAATGCATAAAGAGGAAGAATTAGAAATCCAAAATCAAAAATGAAGAAATTATTTTTTGTGGTAGTCTTATTTCTGTGTGTTTTTAAGTTCACAATCGGAACTTCACAAGAATTACCTCTTATAAAAATTTCAGAGAATAATAGATATCTGATTACAAAAGCAGGAACTCCTTTCTTCTGGTTAGGGGATACCGCATGGGAACTTTTTCATCGCTTAAATCTGCAAGAATCTGAAAAATACATTCAAAATAGAGCAGACAAAGGTTTTACTGTTATTCAGGCGGTTATTTTGGCAGAACTAGATGGATTAACTATACCCAATGCCAACAGAGATTTACCTCTTATTGATCAAAATCCGGCGACACCTAACGAAGCTTATCTAGAACACGTAGACAAAGTCATAGAGTTTGCCAATAAAAACGGAATTTACATAGGGTTGCTTCCTACATGGGGTGATAAATTCAATAAAAAATGGGGTGTAGGCCCCGAAATATTTACTCCTGAAAACGCAGCTGTTTTTGCAGCGTTTTTAGCAAAACGATATCAAAGTAAAAATGTCATATGGATTTTAGGAGGAGATCGAAATCCTGAAGAAAATGAAGATCTAGAGATCACAAAAGCAATGGCACGAGCTATTCGAAAGATTGTAGGAAAAAAGCAATTAATAACCTATCATCCACAGGGAGGATCGAGTTCTGCAGATTTTTTTGGAGATGAAGATTGGCTGGACTTTACAATTTTTCAGTCGGGGCATAGTGATACATATACACAAAACTATAAACAAACCCAGAAAGAATACAGCAAAGAAAAGATCAGACCGGTGATCGATGGTGAACCGTGTTATGAGGATCATCCAGTTTACTGGAAAGCTGAAAACGGATGGTTTAATGAGTTTCATACACGTCGTGCGGGATATTGGTCAATGTTGGCAGGAGCTTGCGGGCACACGTATGGCAATCATAATGTTTGGCAAATGTGGCGACCCGGCCGGGATCCTATATCGGCAGCCAGAACACCCTGGCAACAAGCATTAGATTATCCCGGAGCCTATCAGGCGGGATATATGAAAAAACTATTCGAATCCCGACCTTGGCAACGATTAGTCCCATATCAACAAATGATCGAAAAAGGCCCCAATCATGGAGGTGGCGACATACTGGCATCAATTGCATCTGATCAGAGCTTTGCCATGCTATACTTTCCCTTTGGTAGTAATGCAGAGATTGATCTAAGCGTAATATCAGGAACACAAAAAAGAGCTTGGTGGTTCAATCCAAGAATAGGAACCGTAATTGACGTAGGAATTATTAAAAATAACAAGAGCCAGGTGCTTGATCCACCAGCAGACGAACAAGAAGGCAATGATTGGGTGTTCGTGATTGATGATTATTCTAAATATAAAAAATTACTCTCAGATGAATAAAATTAAAAGTACACTTTTTTTACTGTTTTTTACTACAATTCTTTTTTCACAGGTATATAATGTGAAGGATTTGGGAGCAGTCGGTGATGGAAGAACAGATGACACAAAAGCTGTTCAAATGGCTATCGACAAGGCTTCAAAGGAAAAGGCTAAGCTCATCTTTTCTTCTGGTACCTATATGACTGGAATGATCCACCTAAAGAGTAATATAGAAATTGAAATTCTACAAGGTGCCACCTGGAAAGCAATTCCAGACTTATCCTTGTTTCCTGAAATCAAATCAAATGCTGATTTAAGTCAAAAAAGTGGATATACCATGAGCCGCCGTGCTTTTATTTGGGGAGATGATGTCGAAAATGTGAGTATATATGGTCATGGTATTATTTATCCTAGTGGAGACCAGCATCAAGCCTTTCCTATGAAAGAAGAAAATGGAGCCAAGCGTCCGTATGGAATCTATTTCAGGAATAGTAAAAATATCGTGATTAAAGACCTTCACTTAAGAAACTCGGCCTTTTGGATGTTACGATTTTACTTATGTACCGACATTAGAGTGCAGGGAATCGACCTTTATAATCATGCGAACACTAATAATGATGGTATTGATATAGTAGATTGCCATAGGGTAGTCATTTCAGATTGTGTGATCGATAGTTCTGATGATGCTTTATGTTTTAAAACCGAAGCCCCTTTCGGCACCGAAGATGTGGTAGTTACTAATTGTATTTTGAGCTCAACAGCTTCGGCACTCAAACTAGGCACTGGATCTTTTGGAACATTTAAACGTATGGTGATGAGCAATATCGTCATTAGGCCCACACGCGCTGAAAAGATAATCCATAACCTACAAGTTTCAGGAGGAATAGACGGTATCGCCATTATGAGTGTAGATGGCGCGGCGATTGAAGATCTTCGGTTTTCTAACATCAGTATCAAGGGAGTTTTGGCACCAATTTTTGTGCGTTTAAACCAAAGACATAAAGTAACTCATACCGAATATGCTGCTGTAAAAATCACTCCAGGTAGTATTAATGGGATCCATTTCTCAGATATTAGTGCTACCGATTGTGGCCCGATTAGTTCTAACATTGCTGGATATTCAGGTTATCCAGTAGAAAATATAACATTTACTAATATCAATTTCGCTTACAGTAAGAATGGAGAAAAAGAAGACATTACCAAAGAAGTTCCCGAAAATGATCGGGGTTATCCAAATGCGATGATGTATGGTGCCAATTTACCAGCTTTCGGATTGTATTTTAGACATGCTAAAAAAATACTATTAACTAATATTAACCTAACGCCCGCTGCGGGAGATCCTAGACCGGCAATATATTTAGAAGACGTGCAAAATTTGATAGGAAAACAACTTTATAAAAATTTCGAAACTCTACCATCTTCAGAAATATTACAAAAGAATTCAAAACAAATTGAAATAGACTGATGAAAAACATACTATATAAAGTAATAGTTATAGTTCTATTGATTTCAAGTTGTTCTATTTCAGAAAATAGGCCTGAAGAACCCTTTGAAAAGGAAATTCAGGAATTGTTGAGCAAGATGACATTAGAAGAAAAGGTCGGACAACTCAATATGTTGAAAGGTCTGTATAGCACAGATATTTATGAACAAAATACAGATCTGAATGAAGCTATAAAATCAGGAAAAGTAGGAGGATTGACGCCATACACCGATTTGGAACAATTGCGCAAATGGCAACAAACGGCGGTAGATAGTTCAAGACTGGGAATTCCTTTACTGTTTTCATTTGATGTTGTGCATGGCTATCAAACTATGTTTCCGATTCCGTTAGGGCAATCGTGTAGCTGGGATTTAGAAGCTATAGAAAATGCTGATCGTATTGCGGCGAAAGAGGCTGCTGCCTCCGGAATTAACTGGGTATTCGGACCTGTGCTGGACCTTTGCCGAGATCCACGCTGGGGGCGTAATATGGAAACTGCCGGTGAAGACGCTTATCTTTCCTCTCAAATTGCCAAAGCTAGAGTTCGCGGATATCAAGGGACAGCATTGAGCGATACTCTCACTGTAATGGCCTGTGCCAAACACTTTGCAGGTTATGGTGCCGTAGAAGGTGGGTTAGATTATAATGCGGTAGAAGTTTCAGAAAGAACATTGCGAGAATATCACTTAAAACCCTTTAAGGCTGCTGTAGAAGAAGGAATAGGTACAGTAATGAACGCTTTTAATACGATCAATGGTATTCCTAGTACGCAAGATGATTTTTTATTAAAAACCATACTTCGAGAGGAGTGGCAGTTTAAAGGATTTACCGTATCCGATGCCAATTCTATTTATGAACTTATCCCTCATGGCGTTGCGGTTGATAGAAGAGAAGCAGCAATCAAAAGTTTTAAAGCAGGAGCAGAAACCGATCTGTGGAGCGAAATTTATATTCAAGAACTTCCCAAGTTAGTCGAAGAAGGAATTATTCAAGAAGCTGCTATCGATAATACTGTTAGAAAAATACTTAGGTTTAAATACGGATTGGGCTTATTCGAAAATCCATATCGCTATTTGAATAAGGATCGCCAAAAGAAAACCTTAGGTCAATTAGCCCACAGAAAAGCAAGCCGTGAGTTGGCTACAAAGTCCTTCGTTTTATTAGAAAACAAATCAGATATTCTTCCATTAGACCTTTCGAAGTATAGAAATATAGCATTAGTTGGTCCGATGAATGATAGTCGACAATTTCGTGATTTAGTAGGTAACTGGGCAGCCCGAGTGAAAGTGGAAGAGACAACTACTATTATCAATGCTTTTGATGAACGTGTAAAACCGAAAGTGAACTATACACAAAGTGCAGGTTGTGGTGATTGGGGTAAATGTACGGAATTAGAGATAGCAGCAGCAGAAAAAGTTGTAAGGCAATCAGATATTGCGATTGTTGTTTTGGGCGAAAATGGATATTCTTCTGGGGAGAGTGGTAGTAAAACCGATGTCACCTTACCAGGGAATCAGGAAGAATTAATTAAAAGGTTGGCAAAAACAGGAAAACCAATTGTTTTATTAGTGCTAAGTGGCAGACCTTTGGTACTTACAGAAATTAAAGAAGAAGTTGCGGCTTTGATGCTTTGCTGGCAGCCAGGTACCGAAGCTGGTAATGCTATCGTTGATGTTTTGTTGGGTAAAGCAAATCCTTCCGGTAAATTAACAATGACCTTTCCATATCACCAAGGGCAAATACCTATATATTACAATCATTTAAATACTGGCAGACCTCAAAACGGACCTGATGACAAACGCTGGGGTATCACTAAATACAGTGATGCGCCAAGGGAACCTTTATATTCTTTCGGATATGGTTTATCCTATACGACGTTTGATATTTCATCGCCGATCCTTGATAAAAATCAGATGTCAATGTCTGATACTTTACAGATAAAGGTTCGGGTGAAAAATACCGGAAAGCGAAAGGGAACAGAAGTGGTTCAATTGTATATTCGGGATAACGTAGCAAATGTTTCTCGTCCTGTCAAAGAATTAAAGGGTTTTCGTCGAATAGAACTAGATCCTAATCAGGAAGAAATAGTCCAGTTTAACCTAACTGTCGATGATTTGAAATATTGGGATGACAAAATGAAGTATTCGATAGAACCGGGCGAGTTTGATCTTTTTGTAGGGAATGCATCCAATCAAGTTAAACACATAACATTCATCTTAAAAGAATAAGAAGCTTATGATTAAATATGCCATTTTATCCATTCTATCATTGGGACTCTTTTCCTGTCAAAGCACTGAATATAGTCAAAGTAAAAAATTAGCGGTGATTGATAGCACTGCAATTGAAAACGTAGTAGTCGCCTATGAAAAATATGATTTAGGCGGAAATACTTCTGTAGATAATGACCAAAAATATTCGTATCGATGGTCAGGTGAACCCAAAGAGAATAGTACAAAATTTGGTTATTTTATCAACGACAGTACAGAGATTCCATATATGCGCAGGCGTAGGGATCTTGGTCAGACTTTTACATACGATCAGGAAGAAAAGAAAGTGCTTAGCGGCCTGATCATAAGAACGGGATACGGTTCAAATGTGGTACGATCCGAAGTGTATGGAGCAGCCGTATCTGTACAGTTTTTTGAAGTGACTGGAGATGCCGTTATCAATGACAATGGTTCTTCAGGCGATATCAAAGCTTTTCACGGATTTCCAAGTGATCGTCACACCAGAGAAATACCCGCTATTCGAGATGATTATATCACAGGCGAGACCTATAAAAGCCTCAAAGTATTTTCAGGATATAATTTTCCTGCAAAAAGAGAATTTGGTTTTGAAAATGATACGATTACTATATCACCGGCTAATCCACAAGTTAAAGGTAGACTGCTTCATTTTACATTTCCAAAAGAGCAATCTATTATTTTAGAACCTGGTAAGCGATACGGCTTTTTGATCATGCTGGATAAAAGTAAAAAAGGACATGGATTTACATTGGCCAATAATTTTATTGGTTCTTATGAAGGGGGACATGGGATTCGTAGAGAAGGGAACGGAGTTTTTCCACCACCACCGGCACATCCAGACAAACCCTTTGATGCTCCCGAGAATATCAAGGCGCTTAAAGCTTCAAAACTACCAGAAAATTGGGAAGAAAGGTTAGCTATCTCACCAGGAACGGATGGATATCCGGATGTAGATACCTGGCGAGATCTCAACTTTTATATTGAAGCAGTTTCGATAAAGTAAGCTAAGTCTGTTTTACCAATGCAAATAGAAAGCGCCAAGGGTATGAGTACAAGATTGATAATAATTCTCTTGATTCTTGTATTGACTATTTCCTGTAAATCCAAAGTTAAAGATCCAATACCTTTAGCTGCTGAGACCAAAAAAGTAGATTACCGTTGGTTCGATCAAAAGCCACATAAAGAAGGATTGTATTTCACAGAAATGGAACGACAAATTTATGAAAATGCGAATCCTGAACATTTGGTACTAAAGCGTATTTCTGCAGCAGATAGTACCACGGTAGTTGGAGAGGCAGACGCACTGGGCTATGGAGTAAGTTGCTTAACCAACGATGTTTTGATCGTAGCGTATTATGCCAGAGCCTGTCATTGGGGATGCCCAGAAAAATATGCTCCAGGAACTTCAAGGGTGGTAGTGAGAAGATCGCTAGACTTTGGTAATACCTGGTCAGCTCCCTACCGATTGGATATTGATTTAGGCGGATTACCGGGAGAAGAATCAGCCATTGGCTGGGGGCTGGCTTTCAGTCAGATTAAAGATACGGTTTATTTGGCTTCAGCCAGGGGTCTTTTTTATTCGTATGACGAAGGAAGAAGCTGGAAACTTCGCCAAACAGGGCTACGCAAACCCCCAAGTGGAACCATTGAGACAGGTTTTGGTAAAGGAAAATTACATATTGGCCCCAGAATGTTTTATACAAAAAAAGCCGGGTTGCTATTATTTGGTCAACCGGAAGACATTCAGGAAGGAAAGCTTTTTGTTTGGAATTCTATGGATTATGGCAAAAGTTGGCAACAAACCATTATAGATACAGGTGACGTCAAAGTAACTCCGGTTGAACCCACTGCAATTCAATTTGAGGACAATATGCTGTTCTTTTTATCAAGAAATGGTAAAAATGGGCAAGGTTCTAATCCATCACAATTTATTTTTTCAATAACAGGTTCTGGTGATTACGACATTCGATTTCCAAAAATTAGTAATTGTAGAGTTACAGGGCACCAGGACACCCATGATGTTATTTATAATCCCATCACCGAGCAATTTGAAGCTACTGTTAGTGATCGATGTTATGATCATAGTGATTATAGTAGAATGTCACTGTCGCTTTGGACAATAGCTAAAAAGGACGTGTTGCTTGGAAAAAATACTTGGGAATATATAGGAGATTATTTTCCACCGATGTCTTTCGGAAAAGATGCCGAAGGAACACATCCCGGAGGCAGTGTAATTGATTTAAAAAGAAAGAAACAGTACCTGCAGGTACACAGAGGTAGAGGTCATGCGATTTCTTCATCCTTATATCATCTCGAACGAACCTTATACACAGATAGTTTGATTTCGGTATTACCAAAAAATTATTGATATGAGTTTAAGAGTGGTAACATTTTTTTTCTCGTCTTGAGTATTATGTCATTTAAGATTAAGGCTCAAACATTTATCAAGGAAGCAGAGGTCAATGAACCCGACTATTCTATCCCTAAGCTATTAATAGCTCAAAATGGAGTACAAATCAAAACAATTAAGCAATGGGAAGCCTTGCGTAGGCCTGAAATTCTGAAATTATTTAAATCTGAAGTATATGGAACACAGCCAAAAGAGATATATAACCTTTCTTACAAAATTCTGGAAAATGACACCTTAGCGCTACAAAATTTAGCTAACAGAAAGCAATGTGCTATAAAAGTAACTACTGAGCGGGGTAGCTTACAATTTAATTTGTTATTGTAAATCCCAAAAAATAAGAGTCAGCCACCCCTATATTCCTGGGGTATAATTTTTATGGAAATCATACTATTATTAATGATCCTGCTGTATATGTTTCGAAATCCTGGGTGATGAACAGTTCATCTCTGAGAACACAACATAATACTGCTACAGAGTCAATTAAAGGAAAACGGTCGCATCATTGGCCAATCGAAGCGATAATTAAAGCCGGATATGCCGTAGCGACATTACACTATAGCGATGTAGATCCAGACAAAAATGATTTCTCTGATGGTATTCATTATTTGTTAAATAAAGAAACAATAGACATTTCTAAAAATCAACGATGGGGATCTATAGCTGCTTGTGCTTGGGGTCTTTCTCGTATTATGGATTATTTTGTTCTTGAAGAAAATGTCGATGCAAAACAAGTGATTGTTTTTGGACATTCACGTTTAGGAAAAGCAGCCTTATGGGCTGGCGCTTTAGATCAGCGTTTTGGTATGATTATATCTAATGATTCTGGTTGTGGAGGTGCTGCTTTATTCCGAAGAAAAGAAGGAGAGACGATTAAAGATATCAACGCAAATTTTCCTCATTGGTTTGCAGCACAATTCAAAAAATACAATGATAACGAAGATAAACTACCAGTAGATCAACACATGCTACTCTCTTTATTAGCACCTCGACCTGTATATATTGCAAGTGCAGAAAATGACCTTTGGGCAGATCCTAAAGGAGAATACCTGTCTGTATACTATGCCTCTCCTGTTTATGAATTATATGGCAAACAAGGGATGCTTTCTAAGAATCTCCCGCAAGTAGAACAACCTGTTCATCAAGATGTTGGATATCATATTCGCAAAGGAGATCATAATCTTATGACTTATGATTGGTTACAATTTATAGCCTTTGCAAAGAAACATTTTAATTGACTAAACGTTTAAGCCAATATACTTCGGTCTTTCTCTATAACTTTTTTATGTACGTATTTTAATTTATAACTAGAGTTCCACTCTGACCGCTCAGAAACTTCCAGGACCAGTTTAAAATGATTATTTGAAGTTTTAGGGAGCCTAAAACGAACGGTAGGTCCGAGTAGATTTTGGTTCTCTTCTATTGATTGAAATTTCCAGGAAGTCAATTCATATTCGTTACTGTCAATGAGTAATTTCGCTTGTACTGTTCCCGAATCAATTTTTTTGTATCGATCATTTAATATCCATAATTCAGCTTCGAAGATTTCATCTTCTTCCCAGCAAAATTTAGATATACGAGCACTTGCTAAAACCGGCCTGCAAGAATCGGCAACCGAATAAAAGGAGGGCTTGGGAATGTTTGGATAGTTTATTATACTGTTATTTGCTGCCGTGGGCCAGGGTTCATTAAAACACCAGTTAAGAGCCATCGAGCAATAGGGTTTTTGTCTTCTGGCTTCTTCATAAATTGCCTTGTAACCTTCGCATTGTAACCATTGACCATTAGCGACTAGTTCTTCTAAATGCTTAGCTTCACCAAAGTACTCATTTAAAAGGTCTAGTTGTAACCAGGTATCTCCAATCCAGGCTCCAAAAGCATGATGAGTTTCCCAGCTTGTTCCTTTTTTTGGTGGAAACAGATCTTTCTCGGGAATTATTTGTTTTAAAATTGAAACATCAGAGGGACCCGGCATTCCAAACTCAGTATAGGCCGTTGCTTTTGTATTAGCGATCCATTGGTATACTTCTTCCTTCGTATCAGGATCTTTAAAGACATAATTACCATGTGCCATCCCAGCAACGGGAGCCGTGGGTATAAAAGGATTTTTTGGGTCCAGATCGTAACATTGCTTGTTAAGCAACCTTAAAGCAAGAGATTGATCAGTCATTCTAGACCAATCATTAAATAATTCATTGCCACCGCTCCATAGTACGTGAGATGGATGTTTTCTGATCCTTTTAATGATAGACTTTGCTTCCTGTTCAAGAACATTGAGGTAAGTTTTGGTGCCAACGTAATTATTACAAGATAACGGAAACTCAGTCCAAACCAAGATGCCTTTTTTATTACAAAATTCATAGAAAGCTTCTTTACATACGATAGATCCACCCCATGCGCGAAGCATATTAAAATTACCTTCCAGTACTCTATTCAATAAATCTTCATATCTTTTTTTGGTAATGGTACCTGGAAAAATTTCTGGATTAACCCAATTCGTTCCTTTACTAAAGATTTCTTTGTTATTGATTTTAATGGTAATGGGAGGATAGCTTCTGGACATGGGTCTTCTTTCCAATTCCCAGGTTCCCGGATTCATAACCAGTTTTACTTTTCTAAAACCAACTTGTTGTTGTTTTTCATCTATTACTTTACCATTTTGATTTTTTAATTGAAAAACAGAAGTATATAGATAAGGATCTCCATGGTCATGAGGCCACCATAATAGGGGTTGGTCAAAAGAGAAACTCATGATTTCTTTTTTATCTGTCTCTCTTTCAATAACCGATACTCCATCCTTATTTAATAACCTCCAAACATAGGTGTAGTTGAAATTTTTATTTACTATCTCAGGAATGATCTGTAAATCAACTTTTGAGAGGTCATCATTTAGTGTATAATCTACATATACATCTTTGATAAATGAATCGTTTTTCAGTTCTAAATAACATTTATCCCATATCCCTAAAGGAATAAGTCTTGGATGCCAATCCCACCCATAACTTACCGCCGGTTTAGCAGATTGAGATGCTTCATCTCGTCCTACCGCCACTCCTTTTACTTTGGGAGCGGGGTGTATTCTTACAATCAATTCATTTTCTTTAAGTAAATGATCAGTAAGCGCAATATGAATAGGAGTAAACATTCCTTCTTGTTCATAAATAATTCGACCATTTACCATGATATCGAATTGATAATCTATACCACCGGCATAAAAATAAAGGTCACTGTCTTCAGATAATTCTCCTATCTCAAAATTGGTTTTATATATCCAAAAAACATCTTCCATCCAACCATAGGCCTTGAAATTATCATCCATAAAAAGATTGGGCCAATTATGTGCTCTAGCGTAGTCTAATTGTACAGCTCCAGGTACTATTGCATTATAATATTCTTTAGGAGAGTCTTCTTTTTGTTTTGCAAAGCCTACTTTCCAGTCAAGGGTTAATTGTTTGTTGTTTTTTAATGTTTTCTTTTCAAATTGATCGATTCTCGTCATGTTTTCTGTGATCGTCTTCATATCTTTTGTATAATAATTCCACTCAAAATTGTGTTTCCTTCAACGGTTTCCAAAGTAATTCTTAAACCTTCGTTATTTTGTATTTGAGTTTGAAATGATAAAGTTCCTGCGGTTTGTATTCCAAATCTTTTAACAAGATTTAGATTGGAAATTATATTATCTCCATTTATACTTATATTGAATTTTCTGTTAGCAGTTTCTTGGTCACTATTTTGTATTCCCCAGGCCTTTTCTGCATCAGACAGTTTTTTTTGATCAAGAACAAAGGGTTCAGTAAATAGCAATTGAACACTGTATTTTCCTTTTTTAATTGGGATGTTCAATTGTTTTATATTTTCAATAAAGGTTTGAAATATAGGGTCTAGATCTGTCTTCTTTATATTTTCCGAAATACCCAATCGCACATTTTCAAAGGCATGTTCTTTTTCGTATGTTTTGATAAAAGGTTGTCCTCCTATGATCTTTACAATGGTGTCTTTTTCTGAAATTGGAACCCAAACATGATCTTCTTTATCTTTTAAATAGGTACGTGTCTGACCAATGTTGAGATAAAGTCCCTCCTCGGGAATATCAATAAAACCTTTTTGATCAACGAGCAGGTTAACTTGAAGATGAAGTGAGTCTATAGCGCTTGGATTTTGATCACTACCTATGGCTTTCAAAAAATGCTTTCCTTCTTGGAAAGAAATACCAAAAAGGGCTTTTCCATCTCTAACCTCTTTAGTGCCGATGAGTGCATCATTTTGATATAAAGATATCTCATGAAGGTTACTGAAAATCGTAATGTTTTTTTGTAATTTTAATGGTGTCAGACTCACAATTTTAGGAAACAAATGTCCGGTAATATGTATCATTGGTTTTTTGCTCCAACGCGACTGAATATAATAATAAGCGTCTTTCTTTCTGCGGTCTGTGGTTAGTAGCCCTTTGTTATTCGTATTAGGTACGGCGTCTTTACGACCATCTCTCTGAAAATCTGATAAAATCCATATGCTATAGCCGATCATCCAGGGTCTTTTAGCCCCTTCTCTTAAATAAGGTTCATAAAACAGCGTTTGATAGCTACTACTAAAATCGAAAATAGTGGGTTCATCTGTGAAAATTCTGGGATCGCTCCCTGCACCAAATTCTGAGAGCATTATAGGTCGGTGTGGGCTGTATTCTTTTTTTAAGTTGTCAAGAAAAGATCCTATAGTTTCCATACTGCCCTGATACCAGCCTTCGTAGATATTAAAGCCATTAATATCTGCAATGTTAAAAATCTCTTTGCCTAAATCTCCTTTGTAATTTTTGAAAAAAGTGGATTGAAATGCCATTGCTGTTAGCCGTTCTGAATCTTCTTTTTTTAAGATATTATTCATCGATCGAGCATGTGCAACAGCTTCTAGATGAGGCTCCCAGATTTCGTTATGATATCCCCAAATCGCTACAGAAGGGCTATTGTAATTCTGGAACATCATTTCCTTCAACATGGTTTCAGAGTACTGAAGAAAAGGATTTCCATATGGGATCCAATTAACTCCCGGAATCTCAGACCAGGATAATAAACCTAAGCTGTCACAAGCTTTATAAACAGATCGATCGTGTGGATAATGAGAAATACGAATAAAATTGCTTCCCGTTTCTTTCAATAAAGCTACATCTTTAACCCGTAGCGAATCCGGAACAGCATACCCCAGATTATGGTAATCCTGATGCGTTGCGGCACCACGAAGTTTCAACGGGGTATTGTTAAGAATAAAACCTTCTGTTTGATTTACCGAAATATATCTAAAACCAACCTTTTGTTCTATTTTGTCTAAAACTTGCGTTTTATCTTCTGTTAAAATTTCTGAAACTAATACATACAGCGTAGGTGAGAAGGGAGACCATAAATTGGCTTTTAATTGATCATTAAAGTGAAAGTGTACCGCAATTCCTGTTTGAGTATCATATGACTTTTCTAAAGTTTTGAGTAATTGATGATTCGCGCTAAATAAACGATGGCGAATAAATATTTTCTTATCATAAGGGCTGTGATTCATTACTTGACCTTTGATCGAAAAACCACCTTCTTTTTTCTTTTGAGTAGGCGTATTCCAAAATACTGCAGACGAGGCATAGTAATTATGATTGAAAAAGATTTTATTTTTCACTAAAAGATGAACGTCGCGATAAATTCCACCAAAGATTGAAAAATCTCCACCTACCGGAGGCATTGTAATGGATAGATTTTTAGAATTATCTACTTTTATAGCAATGATATTGTCTTTACCAAATTCCAATACCCCTTCAATATCAAAAACAAAGGCAGTGTACCCTCCAAGATGTTGACCTACGTATCGATTATTAACATAGATGTTACATCTGGCAGACACTCCTTCAAAATACAATGAAACTTTTTTGTGCTTGTATGCCGCCGGGATAAAAAGCTTTTTGCGATACCATGCAGGTCCTCTATAATACCCTTCCTCATCATCTAGGATGTCTGTAGCATTATATGTATGTGGAATATTTATAGGTTGCCATTGCGAATCATCATGATCAACTTCTACGGCGTTTGAAATATCTTTTTTGATAAACTTCCAGTCTTTGTTAATTGACATTCTTATAGGGAATTCCTGGCTTCTTACTATTGCAGAAAAACTATAAAACAGCATTAAAACCAGAACAAATCTACTTTGACGTAAGTCTATGATATTAAAACGATATGTATTTTTTTTATACACAGACTACAAGGATTAAATTTTAATTTGAGCCGCTTTCAATTGATCAGAGGTAACGGTTACCGTAGTGTTTTCTGAATCACTTGTTTTTCTTAATATGATTAAACCCTTACCTTCATACAAGTTGAAGGATTGATCTTTTAGACTACCTTCGATAAGAGGAGATGCGTTTCCTGCAGCAAGCATTTCCAGGCCTCCTTCTAGTGAAACCATAACCTTGGCTGCGCTATTAGGGACTAAATTGTTGTTCTTGTCTATAGCACTAACTTGCAGATAAATAAGCTTATCATTTTCATCGGCAGTTTTGTTTTCCTGTATTAATTTGAGAGTTTCTGCCTCACCCGATGTGTTGATAATTTGTGTTAGCTCTGAGTTTTCCGAAATACAAACTGCTTTTAATTCACCTGGTTGATAAGGCACAAAGAATTGAGCTGTCAGTTTATCTTTGTTGGTTATTTTCTTTTGATCAATTACTTTTCCATTTAATTCCAGTCGTATTTCGGGACAATTGGAATACACTGATACTTGAAGAATACGGTTTTCATACCCTTGCCAATTCCAACTTTTGGATTCCTTGGGCCATGCCCAATAGTGCAATAATTCATAAGTACCTTTGGGAATGGGCTCGTGAACTAAAATTTCAAGATCACTACGTTTCCAAAGTACATCCCGGTAATAAGATTGTGGCTTTTTATTACCAATGATATCGATATCACCACACCAGGAAATATACCAGGGCCAGGGCATGGTGAACGAATCTTCAACATCTTTTTCCGTTTGATACGTGCTGTGTGCAATTCCAGACTCGCCCAAATAATCCATCCCTGTCCATACAAAATCACCAATTACATACGGTAATTTTTCGACAAGTTGCCAATTTTCATATGCTTGATTAGGCATAGACTCGGATCCATACATAATTCGTTCAGGGAAATCGTTATGATCTTCTTCGTAACGATCAAATTTATAATTATAACCCGCTACATCGAGCAGTTCAAAAGTAGAAGCTGTTTCTGGCCATTCGCGACCTGGATGATCCCAAAATGTATTTACTCCTTGTGTTATGGGCCTGGTGCTATCCAATTCTTTAATATGAGAAATCATTTCTCTGGCAATAGCCAGGCCTGTTGAATCTGCCCGCTCTTTGATTTCGTTACCTATACTCCACATTATCACACTAGGATGATTACGATCTCGTAACACCATATGCCCGAGATCTTTTTTCCAGGATTTTTCAAAATGACGGCTGTACCCATTTAGTTTTTTCGGTTCGATCCACATGTCAAAAGCTTCATCGATAACTAACATTCCTAGTCGATCACATGCCTCTAGAAATGCTTTAGATGGAGGGTTGTGTGCGGTTCTAATTGCATTAAACCCATTTTCTTTTAGCAATCTCACTCGTCTTTCTTCGGCTTCGGGATAAGCAGCAGCACCCAGTAAACCATTATCATGATGAATACATGCGCCTTTAAGCAACGTTTCTTTGCCGTTTAACAGAAAACCCTTTTTTGCAGAAAAATCTAAGGATCTAATACCAAATTCTTGGTGATATTCATCGATTATTTTGCCCTTATTTTTAAGGATTAGTTTGGCAGTATACAGTAAGGGTGCATCAAGATTCCAAAGATGAGGTTGGGATACCTGTGTTTTCAATCTCAATTTATCTTCTTTTAAAGCAGGTATATGTATTAATGTATCATTGGTTCTTTGCGCCAACTCTTTTTGATCATTAAAGATTTCGATAGCTACTTCGATATTGGCTTCTTGGTTAGTAGTATTTTTGATTTCGGAGTCAATAGTTATAGTTGCTTCATCCTTTGAGAGATGAGAAGTCACGATCTGAGCTCCCCAGGTTTTGAAATGAATTGGGTGTACAAAAGAAATACCAACATTGCGATATAATCCTGCCCCAGTGAACCAACGTGAACTTTGCTCTGGAGTAACCACTTTTATAGCGATCGAATTGGGTACGTTTTCTTTTAGATACGAAGTTAGATCAAAATAGAAAGCAGTATACCCATAATGGTGTTCTCCTACTTTGGTACCATTGACCCACAAGGTAGTTTCTGATTGGACTCCGTCAAAATGTAAAATAACACGTTTATTTTTCTCTTTATCTGAAAGTGTAAGTTCTTTTCTGTACCAGGCGATACCGCCTCTTAAATAGCCAACATCTTTTCCATCCTTGATGCTTTTTACAAAAGGGCCCACATGTATAGAGTCTTGTTGGCGTACATCTACTGTACTATAATCATGCGGGAGATGAACAGTTTCCCAATCTGAATCGTCAAAATCAAAATCTTCGGCATTTTCTGCATGTCCTTCAAAAAATTTCCATTCGGCATTAAAAGAAATGTTTCTTTGATTATCAAATGGTAAATGTTCCTGTTTTGAACAGCCTACAATTGATACTAGGATTAGAATAACTATGATATGAAGTTGGTGATTTTTCAAACGCTAATTTTTTTGAAGTATATGAGTTTCTAGCCACATCTCTAAAAGTTTGGGCCAAGTTTCTGCTGCTACATTTCCTTTTCTCAAACCATAACCGTGTCCCCCTTTGGGTAATAGATGAAATTCTACAGGGAGATCTTTATTCCTTAATGCCGATGTCATTACCAATGCACTGTTCGCATGCTTATCATCGGCTGTGGCAAAGATGAATGTCGGAGGGGTATTGTTGTTAATTTTAATATCGGGTGTTAAACTTTGTGAAGGTCCAAGGTCTAGATAAGCTGGATATATGAGAATTGAAAAATCTGGGGAACCGTTCATTTTGTCAATTATATCTATAGTGTCATATGTATTTTTATTACTTAAGGTACTTAACCTTGCACTTAAGCTACCACCTGCAGAAAAACCTAACACACCTATAGTATTAATGTTAATATTAAAATCAGACGCTTTGCTTCTAACAATTCGGATAGCTCTTTGGATATCTTGCAAAGCCCCTTGTTCCTTTTTAGGAACACGATATTGAAGAACAAAAGCTGTGTAACCCAGACTTGTTAACCATTCTGCGACTTCATATCCTTCTTTGTCAATGGCCAGAATGTAGTATCCTCCACCCGGAGCAATAATGATTCCTATACCGTTATTTTTAAATGGTTTAGGTTGAAAAACAGTAATATTAGGATTGGTTACATTGGTTAAATGTATAGTCGTAGTATCCTTTATACTTTTATCAACTTCAGCTGGATGTTTAGGGTCAGGCTCTCCTGGAACTTTGTCTGGCCAAATATCGATGACAGCTCTATTTTGAGCGTAACTGGTCACGATGAAAATTATCGTCAATACCATGGTAAAATTAATCCTCATGAGGTTCATAATAGAAAGTGTTTTCTATCAAATAATTTAGGGGTAATTTTTTAAATGCAAAAATCTTTCTCAAAACTAAATGATTAGCTGTCTTAGTTTTTATGTTATTTTGTCAATTACCTAGTCAAAAATTGCATCAATGTGCTTTCGCTATTCTTGAAAGTCTTAGTAAACACCCGATTTTACTGAAAATCTGAAGATTTAATAATGCAAATATATATATACTCATTATTGTCACATTACGGTTTTTTTTCTAATTTGACGGTTGAAATACTATGATCATGAGCACAAACGCAACATCCATCTTATCAATTATTGAAAAACAGTTTTATGGCGATAGAGGGTATTTATTAACTCATAAACCTTTGTTTTCACAAGCCAAGTTTGGTCAATTATATACAATTTTTGAAGAACATTTGAAAAACAGAGGTTCTCTGGCTGCTGATGCGCTAGACACTCCGCACTTTAAAGATGATAGACTCTTTGATTTTTTAATGGCAGATGAGGTATTGAATATTATAGAAGGCATTATTGGTCCAAATATCGGGTTGTGGAGTAGTCATTTTATTTGTAAAGAGCCTAAAATAGGCAAGCGTACGCCCTGGCATGAAGATAGTGCCTACTGGAAAGGTAGGTTCAATAAGTTTGACAAGGTAGTCACTTTGTGGTTAGCTATAGATGAATCAACATTAGAAAATGGATGTATGGGTGTTGTACCTGGGACGCATAAAAATGGATTCTCGAGATATAAAAATATAGAAAAAGGAACTGCAACTTTTGAAGAGGAGATTGCTACAGATATAAATGAAGATGATGTAGTTTGGTTTGAACTGGCAAAAAATACCTATTCCTTGCACGATTCACGGATAATTCATGGTGCCAGAGCAAATACAAGTTCGAAAAGAAGAACAGGCTATACCATGCGGTATTTTAGTACAGATCTTATATTAAACCAAGAGCATCCAGGAAATAAAACCCACAAAATATATCATTGCAGGGGAGAAAATAAAGGGAATAGTCCATTGATTTACTTGTAACATATGGATATTAAATTTTATTATCCTGTTTGGTCTATCGGTGAGTTACCTTTAGAAGAGGCGCTATATAAAATTAAGAAGAATGGGTACGATGGAGCAGAAATAGCGATAAGAGAAGATCAGGATTTACAATATATTCAATCTGTTTTTAAAGATCAGGATCTAGAACTTCTGGCCCAGCATCCGTTTGCAGAGGGAACTACTTTTGATGAGTATCAAAAAGATTTTAGTAATAAATTAAGAAAGATACAAAAATTGCAACCTGTTCATATTAATTGTCATACAGGTAACGATTATTTTTCCTTTGAGCAAAATAAGAAACTACTGTTAGAAGCTATTCGTATTGAGAAGGAAAATAGCATCAAGATAAGTCATGAAATACATAGAGGTAGATTTTCTTTTGCACCCTTGATTACAAAACAATACATAGATCAAATACAAGAATTGAAGCTTACGGCAGATTACTCACACTGGTGTGTGGTTACTGAGTCTCTTTTAGAAAATTTTGAAAATGTCCTTAAGAGTTTAGCATCCAACATTCATCATATACATGCCAGAGTTGGTTTTGAAGAAGCCCCGCAGGTTAATGATCCTTTTGCACCAGAACATCGCTATGCATTAGAACGTCACTTACAGTGGTGGCAACAGATTTTAAATACATATAAAAAAAATCAAAAGGGAGCCTTATTGATTACTTGCGAATTTGGACCTAAACCTTATTTACAAAATCTTCCGTACACACAACAACCTGTTGCTGACATTTGGAACATTAATTTGAAAATGAAATCATATTTAAAACGCAAATTACAATGAATTATGAATAGTATTTCTAAAGTTTATTTCAATTCTCAAATCATCTCTATAATAATAGTAACGTTAACACTATTATCTTGTAATGAGGTGAGTAAGATGAGCGAATCAGAAGAACTTCAGGTATCTATTGAATCTAAAGTGGATTCAGTACTTCAAAGAATGTCATTAGCAGAAAAAATAGGGCAGCTTAATATGCTGCGGGGCCAACCAACCACAGCCACAAATTTTAAAGAAGCCCAATATAACCTTGAAAAAGAAATTAAGGCTGGTCGTGTAGGAAGTTTCATGAATGTGCATCCAATGGAAGATAAAATTAAATACCAGAAAATAGCCGTTGAACAATCAAGGTCTGGAATCCCTTTATTATTTCATATTAATATAATTCATGGTTTTCGAACTAATTTTCCTATTCCATTAGGAGAAGCGGCAAGTTGGAATCTAGAATTGATCGAAAAATCTGCGAAAATTGCTTCTATTGAAGGTACAGCGGTTGGATTTACCTGGAATATGGCACCTATGGTAGATATTTCTTTTGATGCCCGATGGGGAAGAGTCATGGAGGGGGCAGGAGAAGATCCTTTTTTAGGATCCCGAATTGCAGAGGCCAGAATAAAAGGATTTCAAGGAGATATTTCAAGTCCGGAAACAATGCTTGCTTGTGCCAAACACTTTGCAGGATACGGGCAAGTCATGGCTGGCAGGGATTATAATCAAACCACAATTTCAAAACGTTTCTTACACGAGTATATATTGCCTCCGTTTAAAGCTGCAATAGATGCTGATGTAGCTAGTGTAATGAGTGCTTTTACTGATTTTGATGGAATACCGGGTAATATGAGCCCATATTTATTAAAGGATATTCTTCGGGAACAATTAGGCTTTGAAGGAACGGTGATTTCAGATTTTAATTCGTTAGAAGAAATTGTTAACTGGGGAACTGTTGCCACTGAAAAAGAAGGAGCCTTAAAAGCTGTTACTGCCGGTACTGAAGTTGATATGATGGGCTTGATCTATATAGAAAATTTAGAAAATTTAGTTAAAGAAGGAAAATTGAAAGAAAGTGTTATAGATGAGGCTGCAAGTAGAATTTTGAAAATGAAATTTGAGATGGGTTTATTTGAAGACCCTTACAAATATTTTAAAATAGAGGATCCAGAAAAGGTTTGGTTACAGCCAGAATTCATAGCGCATTCTCGTGAAATTGCAAAAAGGAGTATGGTGCTATTAAAAAATGAAGATCAATTGCTGCCTTTACGGCTCAAAAAAAATAAGACCATTGCCGTTATCGGACCTGTAGATGCTGATAAGCTCAATTTTATGGCCACCTGGTCAGCGTGGGGTAAACAGGAAAATGTTGTCGGTGTTGTGGATGGCTTAAAAAATGCCCTTGAAGGAACCACAACAAAAGTTATCTATGAACCGGGAATGAATGCCGACCTCACAGAAAACTCAATATTGTTTCAAAAGGCTGTACAAGCAGCAATTAAAGCCGATATAGTCATTTGTACGTTAACTGAAGGTTGGCGTAATTCCGGAGAGAACACTTCATTGTCAAATTTAAATATGCCAAAAAATCAGATCAATTTAATTCAAAAATTGTCCGAAACTGGGAAACCGATTGTTTGTGTTTTATTTAATGGTAGACCTATGGTTTTTCCATGGATTAATGAAAACATCCCTGCAATTCTGGAAGCGTGGATGCCTGGTACCGAAGGTGGTAATGCCTTAGCAGATATATTACTAGGGAAATATAATCCTTCCGGAAAGCTTCCTATAACATTTCCTCGAAATACAGGACAAGTTCCTATATCTTATTTACAAAAAAAGACCGGTCGACCTTATAAAACAGGCAAAAACTGGACCCGATATCTCGATTCTCCCAACGAACCGGCATACCCTTTTGGTTACGGATTAAGCTATACAACCTTCGAATATAGTGATATACAATTAAGTGCAGAAAGTATGTCCATCGAGGATACCTTAACAGCGTCTCTAACTGTTAAGAATACGGGACCACAAGATGGAGTTGAAACTGTACAGTTGTATATTGGCGATCCTGTAGCAAGTGTAACAAGACCAATAAAAGAACTAAAAGACTTTAAACAAATAACATTACAACCAGGAGAAACCAAATCAATTGATTTTAAGATCACCAAAGAACATTTGAGGTATTGGAATAGTGAAATGAAATATGAAGTAGATCCTGGAATGTTTCAAATTTTTATCGGAACCAGCTCTGATGAATGTAAAGAAACCTTTTTTGAACTTCAATAAATTTAAAAGTAGTATGACTATAAGAGTTTTTGTCCTTGTGAATATTTTTTTCTTTTCGCAATATGTAGGGTATTGTCAACCAAAATATGACTATTCTAAACCTTTTTTAGCAACATCACAATTAGGTTTTAGAGAAAATTCACCAAAAGAAATTGTTTTTTACGCTGGAGATAAGATTAAAAATGTTCCTGATGAGATTCCTTTTTATGTTACTTATGTTGGCTATCGTTTACCTAGAAAGCAAAAGAAAGTTCCGAATCAGTGGAAAATTCCTGGTAACGTTTTCAGATATCCCATTAATACGTTTCTAGAGCCGTACACCGATGAAGTAAAAAAATCAGGTCAAAAGGATGCACTGTACACAGGGAAGCTTGTTAAGACAGAAACCAAATGGGGGACCTTCTGGAAGGGGGATTTTTCAGAGTTTAAACAATCCGGAAATTATCAAATAGAGAACGAATATGGTTTCACCACTCCATTTCAAATCGATGATAAAATATATGAACGACTTCAAAGGGGATACCTAGAATATTTGTATACACAAAGGTCAGGAGTTGAAATTCCAGGAATACGGCCCGAAGAAAATGCAGATGATGCACGGTTAGATATCGACTCAACATATTACTTACCCGTAGCAGGAGGGTGGAACAATGCCGGAGACTGGCGAAAATGGTTGTTTCTTACACTACCCAATTTGGATGCGTTGGGTCAGATAGCAAGCTTTGGGCATCCTGCTTTTAAGCAAAAGGCTATTGAAGAGATGAACTGGGGTAATCAATATTATCATCATATGATTAATGATCATGGACAAGTGTATGAAGATGTGGGCGGAGGAATAAATAGAGCAGGTGATTATGACTCTAGTTGGTGGAATGAAAATCATCCTGGTGTTACTGCGGCAGGAGATACAGATTTTGACAATATCCCTATGAATGGTATCGAACGACAAGTACGAACGAACTATAATCCACTAGTACAATATCAGTATGTACGTCATCAAGCGTTAGCTTCTACTATTCTTAAGGCGCCTCAAAAGAATAATGCGCTAGTATTGGCTAATCGTGCCTGGAAATACGCAGAAGCTACTGCTAACGATCATAGAACCCTTTTTGTAGCACAAAAACTACTTGCTGCTATCGAGTTATATCTCGCGGGAAGCTCTTCTATAAAAAAAGAACAAATTCAAAACATTGCAGTAGAATTACTTTCAAGACAATATAAAAGTAAAAGTGGTCTTAGTGGATATTTTACGGAAAAGAATAATGCTGATGGGTATAGGAGTATTGCTTTTTCTACTGAACCTGCAATGGGTTTGCTTCGTCTGGTTGAAGCAGATATTGAAGGACTTGAAGGCGTGACTAATGATTCAAGAAATGCTCTAACTACCTATATCAATTCGTATTTGCTTAAGGATGCTAACAGTAATCCTTATCATTTGTCTCCGTATGGCGTATATGTAAATCCACCTTATCCTTCTAATCAAGTTTTTAGAAAGGCGAATGACAGGCATTTTGTGAGAACATTCATTCATGTTTTTAGTGATAGACCGATTCCTCATGGGGTAAATCAGGTGTTTTTACAACAAGGATATTTAATGGCACGGGCGGGAAAAGCTCTACAAAAGAAAGAATGGCAACAAGCAGCAGAACGTATTTTGAATTGGAGCATGGGTTACAATCCTTATGGGTTATGTTTATTTACGGGAGTAGGATTCAAACATCCAATTCCCGCTTCTTTTATGAATTATAAAATTCCATCAGCGGCATTAAATGGATTCATAGGTACACCAGATGATCAACCTTATATTGAAACACGAAATTTAGTAGAATGGAGCACACAGGAGGCTTGGGATATACCTTATACTTACGCGATTGGATTAATTAGTTATCTTGATTAGTGAATAAAAGGAATTTAAACCTTGGTGTTTAAGGTTGATTTAGGAATAGCTTTTTTATGAAAATTATGAGCTAAATCTCGTGCTTTTATTTAATAATATATGATATCATTTGATGTTGAATACAAATTAAAAAGCCTATAAATATAGTATTTATGGGCTTTTAAAGAAGTTTGGTTAATTTCTAGTGGAGTCGGAGGGATTCGAACCCTCGTCCAAACAAGTAATACAATAGCTTTCTACACGTTTAGTTTTTGTTTAATTTTCGTCGATAAGAAAGACCAAAAACCGCCAACTTATCGCTTATTCTCAATTAAGTTTCAAAACAATATCAAGATCCTATTGTTTCTAGGTTTACTTTTACGATACCTCATGATCAATCGCCGCAAACCAAGGCTCTTGAGAGGTATCCTGCTTGTTCACCTTGTGAACCGAGGCATTATCCTACTATATTCAGATTATGCAGCTAGGGCGTAGTTATTCTCGCCGTTTAAAAAGATGAAATAGATATTTACGAGCATTAATTTCATAGCTCGACGTGCTTACCATCCTATTAATCTCGCTGTCAAAACCAGTCGACCCCAAAATTCATAGTTTGATGTCTTTTAACATCAAAAATGGTTGGCAAAGATAACTATAATTATCATATCTTTAGCCGCAATTTTAAACTACAAAAAATATACCATTTCTATATGATTAAGTTCGGTATCATTAAAGAACGTAAAAACCCGCCAGATCGTCGTGTTGTTTTCTCTCCAGTTGGCCTTAAAAATGCAAAATCAAAATTTCCAGAAGCTTCTTTTGTAGTAGAAAGCTCGGATATAAGAATTTTTAAGGATTCAGAATATAAAAAAGCCGGATTCGAGATCTCTAATGACATTTCTGATTGTGATGTGTTACTTGGAGTAAAAGAAGTACCTATCTCGGCGTTGGTTCCAAATAAAAAATACTTCTTTTTTTCGCATACTATCAAAAAGCAGCCGTATAACAGAGATTTATTGCGAGCTATTCTCGAGAAAAATATCGAATTATATGATCATGAAGTTATTGTAGGACCAAGGGGATTCAGATTAATTGGGTTTGGTAAATATGCTGGTATTGTGGGGGCTTATAATGGATTCAGAGCCTGGGGCCTCAAACATGGCGAGTATACACTACCGAAAGCCCATACCCTTGTCGATCAAAAAGCACTTGAATTAGAATTATCTCGGATTTCGTTACCCAATATAAAAATTGTTCTTACCGGAAAAGGAAAAGTAGGTGGTGGAGCTAAAGAAATTTTGGATGCCATGAAGATTAAAGAAGTTTCTGTTGATAAGTATCTGCATAAAACTTTTGAAGAACCAGTTTACGTCCAGATTGATGTATTGGATTATAATAAACGTAAAGATGGTCGCGTACTGGATAAAAATGATTTTTATAAGAATCCAGAAGAGTATGCCAGTGATTTTATGCAATTTGCAAGAGTAAGCGACATTTATATTGCCGGACACTTTTATGGAGATGGTGCGCCTTTTATTTTTACTAGAAACGATGCCAAATCCAAAGATTTTAAGATCAAATTAGTGGCTGATATTTCTTGTGATATTGATGGACCTGTTGCCAGCACAATTAGACCTTCTACAATAGCCGACCCCATTTATGGATATCATCCCGAAACTGAGAAAGAGGTCGATTATAAGGATCCAAAAGCTATTGTGGTAATGGCGGTAGACAATCTGCCTTGTGAATTGCCAAAGGATGCCAGTGAAGGTTTTGGGGAGATGTTTCTAGAACACGTAATTCCAGCTTTTTTTAACGGAGATGAAGATGAAGTTCTTGAAAAAGCAAGAATAACACAAGGGGGTAAGTTAACAGAAAGATTTGACTACCTTCAGGATTATGTAGATGGCAAAGAATAATTTGGTTAATAAAAAGATAAAAAAAAGATGACCACACAAGAGCTTGTTGAACAGATATATAAAAAGGAATCATTTTTATGTATAGGTTTGGATGTAGATCTCAATAAAATTCCAAAACATTTATTAGAAGAAGAGGATCCTATTTTTGAATTTAATAAAACAATTATTGATGCTACACATCATTTGGCAGTGGGATACAAGCCTAATATTGCATTTTATGAGGCATATGGAGTAAAAGGATGGAAATCCTTAGAAAAAACCATAAAATACATTAATACTCATTATCCAGAAGTTTTCACAATTGCTGATGCTAAACGTGGCGATATCGGTAATACCAGTACAATGTATGCTAAAGCATTTTTTGAAGACTTGGCATTCGATTCAATCACAGTAGCTCCGTATATGGGAAAAGACTCGGTAGAACCTTTTCTGGCTTTTGAAAATAAACATACGATATTATTGGCATTGACTTCTAATCAAGGAGCATTTGATTTTCAAACAAAAGATACAGAAGGAAAAGAATTGTACAAGCATGTCCTGGAAATCTCAAAGACCTACAAGAATTCTGAAAACCTAATGTACGTCGTAGGGGCTACAAAAGCAGAATATCTATCCGACATTAGGGAAATTATTCCTGATAGTTTCTTACTGGTTCCAGGGGTAGGAGCACAAGGAGGCAGTTTACAGGAGGTTTGTAAATACGGCCTCAACAATCAGGTTGGATTATTAATCAATTCGTCAAGAGGTATTATTTATGCTTCAGATAAATTAGATTATGCAAAAGCTGCAGCAAAGAAGGCATTAGTGCTCCAAACTGAAATGAAAAAAATTCTGCAAGAAGGAAAATAAAAAAAGAACAAGGATACTTTTTTAAGTATCCTTGTTCTTTTAAAAAATTAAATTAAAGAATAGAGTTATTAACGTCTATTTGCGTTAAACACCTGTTTTGCATATCCATAAAGTCCATAAACAATGAACACTACAAAAAATGCCATTATACCATAAATGATAATGTCAAGTAATACTGAATTCATAGCCCCGATATTTTATATTAAACTCTTACTAAGATAGGAAATTTTCTTTTGAATTCCTATATTAAATTATTAGTTTTCAACAATTTATAATTTTTTTAATATTTGTGTTAGTGGTACCTTTTTAAGATTCTAAGTTCATGATATATACAGATCAATTGCAAAGAAAAATAGAGCTTTTAAAGGTTCCTAAACGTATTATTTCCTTGGTTCCTTCGCAAACCGAACTCTTGGTAGCACTAGGTCTAAATGAAATAATTGTTGGGGTCACAAAGTTTTGTATACATCCAAATACTATAAGAAAAGAAAAAACCATAGTAGGGGGTACTAAAAGAATCAATTATGAAAAAGTGAGACGTCTGAATCCAGATATTATTCTTTGTAATAAAGAAGAAAATACTAAAGAAATGGTTGAGAACCTGCAAAAAGAATATCCCGTTCATGTTTCTGATATTTTTTCAATTACAGATGCTTTAGAGATGATTAGGCAATATGGAGAGATCTTTAAGAAAGAGAAGGAAGCGGGTCAACTTATTTCTAAAATAACTTTAGAGCAGGCATCATTTATAAAGTCTATCGAGAATATTCCAAATAAAAAGAGAGTAGTATATTTTATATGGAAGGATCCCTGGATCGCCGTAGGAAATAACACATTTATAAATCACATGCTTCAATTAAATAATTTTGAGAATGTATTTCATCATAAAACCCGTTACCCAGAAGTCTCCCCAGAAGAAATTAGTTCGTTAAAAAAATTGGATCTTATTTTATTATCTTCAGAACCGTTTCCTTTTTCAGAAAAACATATTTTGGAAATTGAAAAAATCAACAACAATGCAGAAATTGTTTTGGTAGATGGTGAGTATTTTTCGTGGTATGGTTCCAGATTGGTTGAGGCGTTTTCTTATTTTAAAACTTTACACAGGTAATTTTAGGTTTAAACATTTCTATAAATACTGTTAACCATAGGATAAATGTAAAATAAGTTTGTAGTTTTGAAAAAATAAAAACGAATCATTGCTAAATTATTCTTTATACCATCATCCTACAAATGAAGATTGGGTCACTTTTGTTCACGGAGCGGGAGGAAGTTCTTCGATATGGTTTAAACAAGTCCGTGAATTCAGAAAACATTTTAATGTACTTTTATTAGACTTACGAGGGCATGGTAACTCTAAACCTGCGCTTAAGGATGCTTTTAATTCTAAATATACCTTTGATTCTATTACTGAGGATATTATAGAAGTTATTGATAAAGAGCATATCAAAAAATCACATTTTGTCGGAATTTCCTTGGGAACTATACTTATCAGGAATTTGGCTGAGAAACATCCGGGCCGGGTCCAAAGCATGATCATGGGGGGCGCTATTATGAAGTTAAACTTCAGGTCTCAAGTTTTAATGAAATTAGGGATCGTGTTTAAATCTGTAATCCCATATATGCTACTTTACAAATTCTTTGCGTTCATTATCATGCCCAAAAAAAATCATAAACAATCCAGATTACTATTCGCTAATGAAGCAAAGAAGTTATACCAAAAAGAGTTTGTGCGTTGGTTTAGGCTCACTTCAGAAATAAATCCATTATTGCGTTTTTTTAGAGCAAAAGACATTAAAATT
This sequence comes from Aquimarina celericrescens, assembly GCF_042682765.1. Classification (NCBI taxonomy): domain Bacteria; kingdom Pseudomonadati; phylum Bacteroidota; class Flavobacteriia; order Flavobacteriales; family Flavobacteriaceae; genus Aquimarina; species Aquimarina celericrescens. Next base: position 75,357 of record NZ_JBHUHY010000017.1, read on the forward strand.
CCGACTTTATACGTTATGGGAGAAGAAGATTATCTCTTTTTGCCATCCGTCAGAAAGGTTGCAGCTTCACATAAATTATCGCAACTTTATGTAATAAAAGACTCAGGACATGTTGTAAATGTAGAACAACCCGAAGTCTTTAACAAAGAAACTATAACATTTATAGGTCAATATTAAGACATGATAGACTAGAAGATAGATTGACTTTCTATTTTTTTAATCTGTGAAAGTAATTTGTTGGCTTTTTCGTGTATTTGATCGCTTTTGTCCTTATCTGTAAGTGCTAGTTTATACGCACTTTTCATCATTTTACAGTAATCATACTGTAACCTTTGAAGTTCAGTTCTGTTTTTAAACCAAGCAAACATTTTTTCCTTTTGTTTTACTACAAAGGTATTTGATAAAGTAAGCCAAGTCTCTTAATGATGAGTTAACATTACATAAATTTGTAATAAATATTAGGGTAATTGTTTAACTCTTGTTTAAGTAATTTCTTGTATAAAATGATATGGTAAACTACTAATTATCCTGAAGAGCGAACACTCTTCTTAGTAAATCGGTTGTTCTTGAGCTCAGTTTGGTTCTTATCTGTTTTTCTTCGACCGCAATCATTGTGTAAACACCTTTCAAAGCTTCTTGGGTTACATAATCCGTAAGATCGGGATTAACGTTACTGGTTAGGGGTAAGGCATTATATTTATTAATGATGTTAGACCAAATTTTATCTGCCCCTACCTTAGAAAAGGATCGGTTGATTACCGGGTTAAATTTTGCATATAATGCATTATTTGTTTTGTTTTTTAGATATGTGGTTGCTGCATTATTATTGCCCAAAAGAATTTGGCGAGCATCTGTAAACGTGATCTCCTTTACAGCATTTACAAATATCGGAGTAGCTTCTTTTACAGCATCTTCAGCCGCTCTATTTAGGATTTTTAAGCCTTCATCTGCTAATTTGCTTAATCCTACATCTCTTAACGTTTTGTCAACTTTCTGCAATTCTTGAGGAAGAAGAATTTTAACTAATTGATTTCTGTAAAACCCATCTTTTTGAGTGAGTTTTGTCACCTGTTTGTCTATTCCATTATCAAGAGCTTGTCGTAATCCATTGGCAATATCAGTATTACTTATTCCAAAACCGCCACCAGTAGTTTGTGGAAGATTATTAACAACCTGTTGAAGCTCTGCACAACTTGAAAGTATGATTAGCGTGCAAATAATGAGGATCTTTTTCATGATTTCTTATTAGATTTGAGGTTATATATGATCAATAATGAATTCAAATGTAATTTTTTTAATAGTATCTCTTTTAATTATTTCATGTAAAAATGAAAAAGATTTAAACAAGACCAGCATAAATCTATCTGTTTTATCCGATCAATATATCACTATTTTGGGTACAGCACAAGATGGAGGTTTTCCGCATATCAACAATACGCAAGAGTTTGTGTCTGTAAAAAATAGAGAAGCCAAGAAAGAATTGGTTGTTTCTTTAGGGATCATTGACCGTCAAGAAAACAAGAAATTTTTATTTGAAGCTACTCCCGATATGCCGCAGCAATTGGCGATTTTGGATGGCGAACATCTCCATAACGAAACTATCATTAATGGTATTTTTTTGACTCATGCGCATATGGGACATTATACAGGTTTAATGCATTTGGGAAGAGAGGCCATGGGAGCCAAGAACATCCAAATATATGCAATGCCAAAAATGAAAATATTTTTAGAGAATAATGGTCCATGGTCTCAATTGGTTAGTTTGAACAATGTAAACATAAATCCTTTGCAGGCAGATTCTATAATAAGAATTACCAAGAACATAGAAGTTATTCCTTTTTTAGTACCTCATAGAGATGAGTATTCAGAAACAGTGGGTTACAAAATAATAGGTAAAAACAAATCAACATTATTTATACCTGATATCAATAAATGGTCTCTTTGGGAAAAAAGCATAATCGAAGAGGTAAAACAAGTGGATTATGCCCTTATTGATGCCACTTTTTTTAAGAATGGCGAGATTCCAAGACCAATGTCAGAAGTACCACATCCATTTATTGAGGAAACAGTTGATTTATTTAAAAATGAATCCAAAGAGATTAAATCCAAAATTATTTTTATTCACTTGAATCATTCAAATCCGGCATTAGATAAGAAAAATGAAGAACGCTTGCTTCTGGAAAAACAAGGCTATCGTTTTGCAAATTTTGGTGATATTTTGCAGTTATGAAAAAATAACAGTTTTATTATTGTAAACTAAAACCTTACGTTCTATATGATGTTTAATCGCTCTTGATAGAACAATTTTTTCAAGGTCACGTCCTTTCAAAATGAAATCCTGTACATTATGAATATGAGATACTCGTACCACTTCTTGTTCGATAATTGGGCCTTCATCAAGATCTGAAGTCACATAATGACTGGTGGCTCCAATAATTTTCACTCCCCTTTCATAAGCTGAATGATAAGGTTTGGCACCGGGAAATGCCGGTAAAAATGAATGATGAATATTAATGATCTTGTTAGGAAATTGATTAACAAAATCAGAAGAAAGTATTTGCATGTATCTGGCCAATGCAATAAAATCAACTTTATGATCCTTAAGAGCTTTTAGCTGCTCGGCTTCGGCTTCAACTTTGTTGTCTCTATTGACGGGAATATGCTTGAAAGGAACATTAAAGGCAATAGCAATAGGCTCTAGATCCTTATGATTGCTTATAATTATTGGGATTTTTACTTGCAATTCTCCAGAAGCGTATCTTCCTAAAATATCATAAAGACAATGATCATATTTCGATACAAACAGAGCCATTTTTGGTTTTTTATCGGTGTTATACATTTCCCAATGCATGTTATAATTACTTGCTACATGTTTGTCAAAAGATTCCTTAAATAACGTAAGCTTTTCTTCATCCTGGTCAAATTCACAGTCTAATCTCATAAAAAACTCTTCCAGTTCATTATCAACATGCTGCTCTACATAGGTTGTATTTCCTTTTTTTGCTACGATGAAGTTAGTTACTGTGGCAATAATTCCTTTTTTATCGGGACAATTGATTAATATAGTAGTTTTTTTCACGTTGGTTTAATAGTTAGGTTTATCTATTCTAACGGGATAAACTTACCATTATAGAAATGACTTTTACAACTATTTTTGCTAAACGTCATAGGATTTTAAATGTTTTTAGGGTATTTGAAATCTAATTGCCATTTCTGTATGGATTTTTCAAAAAAAACCGTAGAAATAGTACTAACTTTGAACTATAATTAATGAAACGCTGAGAAGGGTTAAATAAATTATATAATTCTAAAAAAATAATCCTTTTTGATGCGTATTTCGTAAATTAGCATCATAAAAATCACTATTTATTGTCAATGGAACAAATTGCACCATATACACCAAAGAATAAAGTTAGAATTGTAACTGCGGCATCTCTTTTTGACGGCCATGATGCGGCAATCAACATCATGCGTCGTATTATACAATCTACAGGAGTTGAAGTAATTCACCTGGGCCATGATCGAAGTGTAGAAGAAGTGGTTAATTGTGCCATTCAGGAAGATGCTAATGCTATTGCGATGACTTCGTATCAGGGAGGACATAATGAATATTTCAAATATATGTATGATCTGTTGAAAGAAAAAGGGGCAGAGCATATCAAAATATTTGGCGGCGGTGGTGGAGTAATTCTTCCTGAAGAGATAAAAGACCTCATGGATTATGGAATTACCAGAATCTATTCCCCAGATGATGGTCGTGAACTAGGGCTTCAGGGAATGATTAACGATTTGGTCGAACAAGCAGATTTTCCTATAGGTAATGGTCTTAATGGCGAAGCAGATCACTTGGCAGAAAAAGAGATAGGTGCTATTGCAAGAGTGATTTCTGCTGCAGAGAACTTTCCAGAGATTGCAAAAGATACGTTAAATGAGATCCACAAAAAGAATAAAACATCAAAAACTCCGGTTTTAGGAATAACGGGAACAGGTGGGGCAGGAAAATCTTCTTTGGTTGATGAATTGGTGCGTAGATTCTTAATTGATTTTCCAAATAAAACCATCGGAATCATATCTGTTGATCCTTCTAAACGTAAAACAGGAGGAGCATTACTAGGTGATCGAATTCGAATGAATGCGATTAATTCTCCGCGGGTATACATGCGATCTTTGGCGACGCGTCAATCTAACTTGGCATTATCAAAATATGTTGCAGAGGCAATAGAGGTACTCAAAGCGGCAGAATTTGACTTGATTATTCTTGAGACTTCTGGAATAGGGCAGTCTGATACCGAAATTTTAGAACATAGTGACACTTCTCTTTATGTAATGACCCCAGAATTTGGTGCAGCCACACAGTTAGAGAAGATCGATATGTTAGATTTCGCAGATTTGGTTGCGATCAACAAGTTTGATAAAAGAGGTTCTTTAGATGCTTTACGTGATGTAAAAAAACAATACATGCGTAATCATAATCTATGGGATACACCACAAGATGAATTACCAGTGTATGGTACTATAGCTTCACAATTTAATGATCCGGGGATGAACACGCTCTATAGAGCGATCATGGATAAAGTTGTAGAGAAAACAGGTGCTGACCTGAAATCTGACTTTCATATTTCTAAAGAAATGTCTGAAAAGATATTCGTTATCCCTCCTAGCAGAACAAGATACCTTTCGGAAATAGCTGAAAATAATAGGGTATATGACCAGACAGTCGAGTCCCAGGTTGAGGTTGCTCAAAAGCTGTACGGAATATTTCAAACCATATTATCAGTTGCGTCTATCTCGACAAGTGGAGTCGAAATGCTTACAAAATCAGGAATAGATCAGGAAAAGATCCTGAATCCAGTTCAGGATGATCAAACAAAAGTTTTCTTGAACCTTTTATTCGATCAATTTGACAAAGTGAAGTTAAATCTTGATCCGTATAATTGGGAAGTTATTATAGGATGGTCAGATAAAGTTAAAAAATATAAGGATCCTGTGTATACTTTCAAAGTGCGCGATAAAGAAATCAAAATAGAAACTCACACCAAATCCCTGTCACATACGCAAATTCCTAAGGTAGCTTTGCCAAAATATGAAGCGTGGGGCGATGTTTTAAAGTGGTGTTTGCAAGAAAATGTTCCGGGCGAGTTTCCGTATACCTCGGGATTATACCCTTTTAAAAGAACAGGAGAAGATCCCACCCGTATGTTTGCAGGAGAGGGAGGACCAGAGAGAACAAATCGTCGTTTTCATTATGTAAGTTTAGGAATGCCGGCAAAACGTCTTTCTACAGCTTTTGATTCGGTGACTTTGTATGGAAATGATCCCGATCATAGACCTGATATTTACGGTAAAATTGGTAATGCAGGGGTGTCTATTTGCTGTTTAGACGACGCAAAAAAACTATATTCTGGTTTTGATCTTACACATGCTATGACTTCAGTGAGTATGACTATTAATGGTCCGGCACCAATGTTACTTGGGTTCTTTATGAATGCTGCGATTGATCAAAATTGTGAGAAATATATCAAAGAGAAAGGACTTGAAGCAGAAGTTGAAGCTAAAATCAAGAAAATTTATAAAGATAAAGGAGTTGAACGCCCCCAATATCACGGTGATTTGCCAGAAGGTAACGATGGACTAGGATTAATGCTACTGGGTGTTACTGGTGATCAAGTGTTGCCGGCAGAGGTCTATGAAAAAATAAAGACTGAGACTTTGAATACGGTTCGGGGTACTGTACAAGCCGATATTCTTAAGGAAGATCAGGCACAAAACACCTGTATTTTCTCTACAGAGTTTGCTTTGCGGTTAATGGGGGATGTACAAGAGTATTTTATCGATAAACAAGTACGTAATTTCTATTCGGTATCGATTTCGGGATACCATATTGCAGAGGCAGGAGCAAATCCGATAACACAGCTTGCGTTAACGTTGGCTAATGGATTTACCTATGTAGAGTATTATTTAAGTCGTGGTATGGATATCAACAAGTTTGGTCCTAATTTATCGTTCTTTTTTTCAAACGGTATCGATCCCGAATATGCGGTGATTGGTCGTGTAGCTCGTAAAGTATGGGCAAAAGCTCTCAAACATAAATATAAGGCCAATCCAAGAGCACAGATGCTAAAGTACCATATCCAAACCTCTGGACGCTCATTACACGCTCAGGAGATAGATTTTAATGATATTCGCACTACCTTACAAGCATTATACGCAATCTATGATAACTGTAACTCACTCCATACCAATGCTTATGACGAAGCCATTACCACCCCAACCGAAGAGTCTGTGCGTAGGGCAATGGCTATTCAATTAATTATTAATAAGGAACTAGGGCTTGCCAAAAATGAAAATCCGATACAAGGTTCTTTTATTATTGAAGAGCTTACAGATTTGGTAGAAGAAGCTGTTTTGACCGAATTCGATAGGATAACAGAACGGGGCGGAGTTTTAGGTGCCATGGAAACGATGTATCAACGTAGTAAAATACAAGAAGAAAGTTTGTATTACGAAACCCTTAAGCATACAGGTGAGTTCCCGATTATTGGAGTAAATACATTTTTAAGTTCTAAAGGGTCACCAACAGTGACTCCAGGCGAGGTTATTCGAGCTACAGAGGAGGAAAAACAATATCAAATTACTACGCTAAATAACCTCCATATTGCTAAAAAGGATGTCTCCACAGAAATTTTGAACAAGGTACAAGAAGCTGCCATTAATAATAAGAATATTTTTGAAGTGTTAATGGAAGCTACCAAAGTTTGTTCATTAGGACAAATTACAGCTGCGTTGTTTGAAGTAGGAGGACAGTATCGAAGAAATATGTAAACAGACGCTATGCTTTCGCTATAGCGAAAGCATAGCGGTCGCTTATTCCAAACTTATAATTACCTTTAGAAAGTTACTTATCTTATGAGGTGATATCGAGCACAGTATCTGTTTGGATCCCTGCCTATGCAGGAATGACATTTTTTAGAACTATTCTTTGATTTCAAAGAGTTTCTTTATCTTTAAAGAAAAAGGAATACTTCGTGTTTAGTACTATAGAATATACAGTTACAGCTATTGTCTGTCTAATTTCAGCAGTGGTGATTCAGCGAATTTTTAGAAAAGAAAAACTTCGAGGGGCAGATCAAAAAGCGGTCAAAGGAATCAAATGGTTTGGATTAGCAATTTTCGTTTGGGGTCTAGGAGCACTAGCTAATCTTATCTTCGTGAATGGATTACAATGGCCTACTACCAATAAAATTTTAATTTATTTTGGAGTTCTGGTTTCACTCGCTAATTCACTATTCATAATTTTGTCACTCCCTTCTATAGAACATCAACGAAAGCCCGGAATTGTAGTTAGATTAGTCCAGCGCTTCAGTGTTCAGGAATTTGTCGGTGTTTATTGCGGGGTTTTAGGTATGATCGCCTTTGTTTTTATTATGTCATCTTATGGAAATCCAAAGATAAGTAACAACTTTATATGGCTCATAGATATACCGATTTCTATAGTGGTAGCTATTTCATTACTTTTTGAACTCAACAAAGCGTTTGTTGGTCGACAAATGAGATTTATGTATTTACCTACTTTTGTTTTATTTGTTTTAATTGTCATTGCAGTTTCACATAGAATGATTCCGCAGGATAAAGTGTTGCAATTTATTGATCAGGAATTCTGGAGTATACTGGGGAGCATTACTGCTATTTCATTTAAATTTTTATTCATTCTTTTATTTTCAATACTCCTATACAGCTGGAAATTTCTTTCAGAAAAAGAACAACAACAAAGTTTGGCTCAAAAATTGGAAATTCAAAATACTAAGTTCAAAAGAACAATCGAACAACTGCAAATAGCAAACGAGAGTCATTTGGATACTATCAAATCTTTAAAAAAGAACGTTAAAGAATTAGAGAAGAGTTCTAAAATTGAATTTTCAGAACGACAAAAAGAAGTTTTGGGGTATTTGGCTCATTTTGGAGACTATAAATCATATACAGAAATTGCACAAGAGATGCATATTAGTGTTGATGGATTTCAGACGCATATCCATCAGATTAAAAAGATGCTCAATATTAGTGGGGCTCGTGGAAAGGAGCAGCTAATCATTTTTGCCCGAGCTAATAGTTTTTTAAAATATACGTCATTAAAAGGTGATGTTTAACCTAATGCTTAACCATTTTCTACCTAAAATTTGAATACTACGTAATCTTTTATATTAACCATTTTCCTGGCAATTTGCTTAGAAAATTTTACCATGTTATCTCGTATATCACTTATTATTTCAGAACAAACTTTTGATGAACGTATTAATGAAGCTTTTGGTAATGCTACCAGTTGGTTTGTAGATGCTGTTTTAGCAGAAATTCCAATTACAGAAACGGTTGGGATTCCTTGGGTTTTAATCATACTCTTCGGTGGGGCATTATATTTTACAATATATTTTAGATGTATCAATGTTAAAAGCTTCTTTACTGCGATACACGTAGTTCGTGGTAAATATGATGCTCTGGAAAATGGAGTTGAAGAAGAAAAAATTTCGGTTAAGGGAGAAGTGAGCCATTTTCAGGCATTAACTACTGCCGTTTCGGCAACTGTTGGATTGGGCAATATTGCTGGAGTGGCTATAGCATTATCGATAGGGGGGCCAGGCGCTACATTCTGGATGATCCTAATAGGTCTATTGGGGATGTCTTCAAAGTTTGTAGAGTGTACGCTGGGTGTCAAATATCGAGAAGTTGATGCTCAGGGAAAGGTATTCGGTGGGCCGATGTATTATTTAAAAAAGGGCTTAGGTGAGAAGGGGTATGCAAAACTAGGTAAAGTACTGGCAGCACTTTTTGCTGTAATGTGTATTGGCGGTTCTTTTGGGGGCGGAAATATGTTCCAGATAAATCAGGCATACAAATTATTCGAGCATGTTATTATTCCTGAAACTTCTGTAATGCATGGCCAGGGTTGGATATTTGGAGTAATTATAGCGATATTAGTGGGTGTCGTTATTATAGGGGGAATCAAAAAAATAGCAAGTGTTACCGATAAAATTGTGCCCGTAATGGTGCTAATGTATGTACTTGCTATACTTATTGTTCTGGGGATTAATATTTCTGAAATTCCAAAAGCGTTTGTAGCGATTTGGGATGGAGCATTCAATCCTGATGGGATAATTGGAGGTTTTATTGGCGTACTCATTCAAGGATTTAGACGAGGAGCTTTTAGCAACGAAGCAGGAATAGGTAGCGCATCTATTGCTCATAGCGCAGTGAAAACCAATTTCCCTGCTAGTGAAGGGTTAGTAGCTTTGCTTGAACCTTTTATAGATACCGTGGTGGTTTGTACGATGACAGCTTTGGCTTTAATTATTACAGGACAAGTAGATACAAGCGCTGAAATCGATTTTGAACAGGGCGTCTTACTTACATCAGCTGCGTTAGAAAGTGGTGTTTCATGGTTTCCGTATCTGCTTACCCTAGCAGTAGTACTTTTTGCCTTCTCTTCTATGATTTCCTGGTCTTACTATGGATATCAATCCTGGAGTTATCTTTTCGGAAAAGATAAGCGTACAGAGTATTTTTATAAATTTCTCTTTTGCTGCTTTACCGTTATTGGAGCTGCATCTACATTAACAGCGGTTACAGACTTTAGTGATGCTATGATTTTTGCTATGATGGTGCCAAATATGATAGGATTATTTTTGTTAAGTGGTAAAGTTATGGAAGAATTAAAGCGATATAAGAAAAGTATCTCTAAAATTGCCAGTTAGAACTACAGTGACGGTTGTACTTTTTAATGTTTTTTATCTTTCAGAGAAGTACCTGACTGATCGTGAAAAAGATTCCTTTAACAGTTTTATTTACAGAAAGGAAATATGCAAATATTATCGCTGTTAAAGAAGGAGAGTTAAACTATAGTAGCCTTTTGAAAAACGCAGATGTTATAAAAACTTAGAAAGTTAAAAACAGTTTTGTAATGATTTGTGTAAGATTATTTATCCTAAAAACTAATTAGAAAAAGTTATAGAGTCATTATCCAGTGACGCTGAAGATGTTTAAATTTCTTTAATTCTTTTCTTAAAAGTGTCAAAAACTCCTTTCCATTACTTTGAGTTTGTTCCAGGCGTTCACAATTTTTATATAGCCTGTTGGTGATATGTATAAGATAATTGGCTTGTTTAATTCGGTCATCCTGGAATGTCTGGTTTTCAGCTTTAATGATTCTGGGCGCCAATGCATCCGATTGTCTGATAATGTCTCCAGTAAAATAGATATGCGAATCTTCACTACCATTATTTTGTAAGGATGCCATGTCGTGGATAAGGTAGTTTGAAATACTCCTTGACAGCGTAAATATCTCAAGAGCTTTCTTGTATAATCTTTTATTTCTAGGCTTAGATCTCATAACAATTTAGTCCTCCAAAAATAATGCTATTTTCAATAATTTTTATTTTGAATTTAAGGTATAATTAAGAATTTGCTTTAATTATTAATTATAAATACTACTTTTGATTTAAAAATATAGTAAAATGAAAATTGATGATACAAATTGGGAAATTCTTCATTGTTTACAACAAAATGCAAGGTTATCTAATGCGGAAATTGGAAGAAAAGTGGGATTAAGCTCTCCAGCAGTGGCAGAGCGAATAAAGAAAATGGAAGATTATGGTGTTTTGAAAGGTTATAAAGCTGAGGTTTCTTATACTAAAACCGGATATCAACTTAAAGCAATGATAACTCTTAGAGCATTTATGGGACGTCTAAAACCTTTTTTGCTAAAAGTTTCAGAGTTTAGTGAGGTATTAAATTGTTATCGAATCACAGGAAATGAAAATATTATTATGGAGGTCGTACTACGTGATCAGATTCATTTGCAAGAGTTTATTGATAGATTAATAACATATGGAGAAGTTAAAACGCATATCATACTTTCTAATTTGATAGAAAACAATCCAATCGTGAATGCGTTAATTTCTAAAGAATTATAAACTTATCTTTGGCATAAGTTTTGACATATAATATATTGAAAACCATTTCAATCTTGTGTGAGGACATTAGTTTAGTGAACTAAAGAGAGTACAGGGGAGACATAAAAAACATCTGAATGAATTCAGATGTTTTTTATTTGATTTTGGATTAGATTTTATACATTTATAAAGTATAGATACTGTCTCATTTCTATGTAATTATAAATAAATTTTGGGGTAAATCGTGAAAATAGTATTCTTTAATCTTTGTTGTGCAGTTTTTCTTTTTGTAACCCTATTAGGATACTCTCAAAATACCTTGATTCTTAAAAAGGGAATCGTTGTTGATTCTTTATTGGTGCCCAACACTAATAATGATTTTAGTATTTACTTGCCAAAGAGTTTCGAAATGAATAAGAATTGGCCAGTGCTTTTTGGTTTTGATTCGCAAAGAAGAGCAAGTAATTTAACAAGATTATATAGAGAAGCAGCTGAAGAGTTTGGTTATATTGTCGCCGTAAGTAATTTTGCCGAAGGACAAGATCTTAAAGAAAAAGCGATGTATGTATCCACTTTTATGGATTACATCTTTTCTGTTTTTCCGATTCAAAAAGATAGGGTTTATGTTACAGGGATAGACCAAGATGCAAAACTAATGAGCTTGCTACCTGCACTTAATAATGAAGAAGTGTTTGGAGTTATCGCAATTGGCGATAGCCACTATTACAATTCTAAAATAAAAATAGCAAAGAATTTTTCCTATTTTGGTGTTTTAAACGTCAACAACTTCCGATACAGGGATTTTATTAAAAATAAAGAATATCTCAAAAGAAAAGCAATAGAGGCTGATGTTCTTACTTATGAAGGAACGTCGGACTATCCTTTTCCTAAACTCCTTAAAAAACCGCTTTCTACATTTTCTTTACAGGCCATGTTAAAAGGTAGAATACCTAAGGATTCAACTTGGGTTCGAAATCTATTCCAACATGAATTGAATGAGGCAGTTAAAGAGTTGAATCAAGGTAGGTTCGTTAATGCATATGAAGAGTTAAAAAGGGTGCGTGCAAAGTTTCGGCTTTTTCTTGATACTAGTTCTCTGCTTGAAAAGGAGAAGCAAATAAAGAAAAGCAGGGGATATAAAAAGCAAAAACGATTAAAATCTAAATATGCTAACCAGGAAAGTTTCTTTAGATATACGTATCTGTTATCGCTGAAGGAAGATGTTGCAGAAGAAAAATATGAAAACCTTGGCTGGTGGCAATATCAAATGTCAGAACTTGATACGTTGGCGTCAAAGAATGAAAAGTATGCCCAAAACATGGTGCTTAGAGTGAAAGGATTTCTTAAGAATGCTATAAGTGAATATAAACAGACTCTTTCTGAAAAGAGAAAAAATTTCGAAAAGAAAATGTTTCTTTCTATACTAAGTACTATAGTTGATAAAAAAGATTTTGAGTCTTATAGAGAGATTATTTCTTTAAGTGCACAAGATCAGGATTATCAAACAGCCTTATTTTATTTGGAAAAACTACTGGTTAACGAATTCACTGATATGGATGCTCTTTATAATATTGAGGGTACGTTAGCACTAAGGATGTCTAAAGAATATAATGATTTGATCAAAAAATACCTTGGGACTTCAAAGTATTTCTTTTCAAATTAGATTGAAATCATAAATTTTTGTGTATTTCATCGATTTAATACGTTTTTTGCCGTTGTATTTTTGGAATTCATAATTTTTTTACATTATATTTACTATATCTTAAAAATACTTGATGTATCATCCAGAATTAATATTTTTGAGCTGCGTGACGATGCAGATTTAAAATCTTAGTTTGGAATACATCAGGGACAAATTAGGTGTGAGGACATTAGTCTAAAGACCTCAAATCTTGAAGCTAAAGAGAGTACGTAATTTGCCCGAATATAGAAAGCGCTTTCTACAAGCGCTTTTTTGTTTTCAAATGATTTTTGTCTAGACATTTCTAATTTGGCAATAGTGTTTTGTAATCATGATCTTAGGAATCGAAACACATGTTAAGCTGGCAGGATGATCTATTTGAAAATGACAGCGTAACTCTAACAAAACGAATTTTATACTATAGTATGCACTCCAGCCTTGATAATATATTTTACTAGTAAAAGTTATTTCGTAATAAACATATATATTTAAATAACGGCTATTTATGCAATATTTGTGTATTTCATCGAGTTTATTTGCATTTAATCTTTTGTTTTTCTACATTAGTAATGTACAAAAAAGGTACAGGTGTTCTTAAAATTTTTAGTTTTAAAGATTATGACGATAATCAGGCGAACAAAAATTTTTGGTTCATCAGGTAAAATTAAGTGTGAGGACATTAGCTTAGAGACCCCAAATCTAAAACTAAAGAGAGTACATAATTTGCCCCAAAATATAAAAAAGCATCTGCTATCCCCAAAAGGCAGATGCTTTTTTTTATGAGCATCTATTTTTTCATCACTAAATGAGGGACATTTTCTAATTTCCAATCAATAACGAGTCCTTTTGCCAAAGATTTGGCGATTTCAGTTCCGTATAGATTTTCACATAGATACAAAGCAGCTTCAAAACTTTTGGCTCCTCCAACAGAGGTGATGTATTTTTCATCATGAACAAATAACACATCTTTTCTAATATCCAGTTTTGGAAACATCGTTCTCATTTTATCAATATCGCTCGGAAATGTTGTAGAAACTATATTAGAGAGTATTCCTGCTTTGGCAAGTACAAAAGCTCCATCACAATGTGAAGTTACATAAGTAGCTGTTTTGTCTACTTCCTGAACAAAATTGATCATATCTGTATCTTCTAAATCAGTATCTAAATGATGTTCTGCACTAGGAACCACCAAAATATCAATTTTAGGAATTGAATCTGTCTGGTAATTATAATCAGGGATAATTTTAACACCTTCAAAGGTTACTATGGGTTTGTCGGTATTTGCAACTGTAAAAACATTCATCTGCTTAATATTTTCACGATATTGAGTATGTTGAAAAATATCATAAGGTGCAGTAAACTCTGTATTATATGTGCCATTCATGATAAGAAATGCAACATTATACCGATTGGGGGCAAGTTCAGGAAACACTTTTTCGTTCTTAATGGCTTTTGTACAACTCACGACTACCAACAGAAGTAGAATAAAAAACTTTTTTTTCATTAGAATATATTTTGATTGGTAATTTTTTCCTTATTTAATTTTTGCTTTACCAGAAAAAGTAAAAATGTTCCTATTAGAGCGATAACCAACATGAAAATCCAGCTGTTATTATACCCATAGTAATTAATAAGTTGCATTCCTGAATTGTGCCCAAAAATATGAGCTAGAGAAAATGACATTGTATATAACCCCATATAAGCTCCTTGTTTTCCTTTTTTTGCCCGATCAAGGGCAAAGGCATTGCCAAAAGGAAATGCGACCATTTCACCAAGGGTGGCCATAATCATTCCTATGACCAAAATACCAGTCCATGGTGTGATTAGTAGAAATGCAAAACTTATTCCTGTTAGGATAAAACCATTAATTACGTTTCCGATTTTAGAAACACTGGTTTTTTCAAGATACGCAATCAATGGCATTTCAAAGAAAAAGATTAAGGCACCGTTCAAAGCCAGTAATAAACCAATTTTTTCTTCAGAAAGTTGATGCACCTCTTTATAATACAGTGGAATAGTAGAAAAATACTGAACAAATATGAAACCAAATAAAACTAAGGCGATTAGAAAAATTATATATATGCTATCTTGATATGCCGAAACCGGATTTTCTACAACTACTTCTTTATCCAGTTCTCGTGCTTTTTTAGGATGTAGTGTTTGTATCATTACTAATCCGGCTATTATACAAGTGATCCCGTCAACCCAAAATAAACCATGATAACCAATGGCAGTTATAATTATACCTCCCAATGCCGGTCCGGCCGAAAATCCTAAGTTAATAGCTAGTCTTATAAAAGTAAGTGATCTCGTTTTATTTTCGGGTTTACTGTATGCGCTTAATGCCACAAAAAAAGCTGGCCTTGCAGCATCTGCGATAGCAATCAAAACAAAAAAACCAATACAAATACTCCAAAAATCAGAAAAGTACTGTACGATTAAAAAAGAAATACCTGTTAATAACAATGAACCCAATATCACTTTATAATATCCTATTCGATCACTCAATTTTCCACCAATCCAAGCTCCAAAAAAAGAACCTAATCCATAGCTGGTCATGATCCAACCTACCTGTTCGAATGAAAAATGAAGATTATCGGTCAGGTATAAGGATAGAAAGGGGATGACCATTGCTCCAGCTCTATTAATAAGAGTAATTAGCGCCAGCCACCAAACTTCCTTGGATAGTCCTGAAAAAGAGTTAATATAGTGAAGTAAAATTCTTTTCAAAGAAGTGAGATTTGTGTTGGTTTTGTAAAGTAGTTGATAAAAGTAGGTTTTTCTTCATTATTTGGATACAATTTTATAGAATTTCGTTAGTTAACTAATTGTAAATTGTACTTTTGCAAAAAAATAGGGAGTGTATAGACTGTTTTTTATATTGTTATTTATTTTTTCGAATATTGTGGCTCAGGATTCCTCTGATGTTAGAAGAATTTTATTGTTTCAGGATGATCTGAATAAAGAATATACTTCTGAAGAAAAATCACCTTTGTCTCTCAAGGATTTGAAGCAATTTAAGGCACTTGAATTTTTTAAGATCGATACTTCTTTTTGTATTCTGGCAACGTTTGTACGTACGCCATATGAGACTCCGTTTATCATGAAAACGACTACCGGAAGAGAACCGTTGTATGTAAAATATGGAGAAGCACATTTTACAATTCAGGATACACCATTTATTTTAAATATTTATCAAAATCAAGGGCTCAAAACACAGTCAGAATATGAAGATTACTTGTTTCTTCCTTTTACCGATTTAACAAATGGAAATTCAACATATGCAGGAGGACGTTTTATAAATCTAAAAATTCCAGAAGGAGATACCATTCTTATTGATTTTAATATGGCTTACAATCCTTATTGTGCATATAATGATCGGTATTCTTGCCCTATTCCACCAGAAGAAAATCATCTCGATATTGAAGTTGCTGTAGGGGTCAAAAGATTTAAAAAACATCCAGATAATAAATAACATAAAGCGTTCATTATTAATGAACGCTTTATGTTATTTATTAAACAATAAATTAAAATTTATATATAGCTCCTAATACAAATGAAGATAGACTGCTGGTCACTTCAAGATCATTATCTACAAACGCATCATCAGAAGAGTCTATTCTAAATTCTGGTTTTAATGTTAGATTACCTACATCATAACTTCCAGTAAGTGTTACTGCAATCACGTCTCCGTCACCTTCATCATCAAATGCTATTGGAGAAGACAGTTCGGTTCCATCTATAGATACAAGTCCTCCATTATATTGTGCAAAAAACTCTCCACGTAATCCCAAAGTGAATTTTTCTGATGTTTTATATTGTGGATAAAGAGCAACTCCATAAAACCCAGAAGCATCACCATCACCTTGATCTTCTGTAGATAAGTAAGTGGCGTTTACCCCTAGATAAAAATCATCGACAATATCCCATCCGGTGGTTAAATCGGCTTGAAATGTTGGTCCAACTTCTCCAGGTTCACCTTCGTTACCATATCTAAAGTTAAGAAAAGCACTTCCGCTATCACCGGTATATCCTAGCTGTACACCAACTATATAGGTGTCGTAAGGATTATTTTCTGTAAAATCGGTTGGGTTCATGACAGCTAACATCGCAGACCATTTATCACTAAGGGTAAAATCTGCTTTTAGCCCTGTATGAGAAAAAGGTCCATATGAGAACATATAGGAGGTAGAGTAGTTAAAATTACCGGTTGGAGAAATCACCTCATACCCTAAAAAAGTATTAAAGTTACCAAAGGTAAATTTCACTTTTTCTGATACATTCCAATACACGTATAATTGATTTACAATTTGTGCAGAATCATCAGAGTTGAATACGGCATCTTCTCCTCTTTGACCAAAAACAAGATCGGCTACAAAACCTACTTTTTCGCCTTCATATCCAATAATAGTGTTGGCCATACCTAATGCAAAGCCACTCTCGTTTGCGAAAGATGTTCCTGGTGCGACTGAATTATCGTTGGGAGCCCCAATATTATAGCGATAATATCCATCTACAGATCCACTAATAGAAAAGTTGTCGAACCATTTTTCTTCTTCTGCTTCTTGGGCGAAAGATGTTAAGCTTGCAAAAGCTAAAGAAAAAAGAAAGGTTACTTTAAGAAAATTTGTTACGGTTTTTGTTTTCATAATAACATTCATTATTGTAAAAGTTTTTAATTGGAACCGTAAAACTATGTTAAAAGAATTTTATCCCTATAAAAAATAGGGTTGTATGATTAATTTTTATGTTTTTTATATTTTATACCTATAAAAAATTAGGGTTTAACTTTTATTTGTGCAAATTTTGAGAATTTAAAAGTAGTTTTTTTATGGGTTTACTTCCAATTAGTTAAGCGTTACTATATGAAAGTAATTTTTAAATAGGTAAGAATTCTATGCATCCTAAATCTAATGTATCGCTTGATCCCCTTTTTCTTCAGTTCTAATCCTGAAAGTGTTTTGTATATCCGACACGAATATTTTTCCATCACCAACTTCTCCGGTCTTCGCGGCTTTGATAATAGTCTGAATTGTTTTTTCTTCAAATTCATCAGTTACCACTATAGATACGTACCTGCGCTGTATGTCTGAAGTACTATATGAAATTCCTCGATAAACTTTCCCTTTTTTCTCGTTACCTACGCCTGTAACATCCCAGTAAGTAAAAAAATTGACCTCAATTTCGTGCAAAGCATCTTTTACCGCTTTAAATTTTGATTTACGTATTATAGCTTCAATTTTCTTCATGAGTAGTTGATAAGCACTATATTCATTTGGTAATGAACATACCTAAAAATACGAAAAGGAATCCAATTATGAAGGATCCAACAGTATAGATGAAAAAATTGATAAAGTCTCCTGACTTCAAAAGTACATGGTTTTCATAGGCAAACGTAGAGAAGGTAGTAAATCCACCACAAAAGCCAGTAGCAAGAAAAAGGACAGTATTTTGCGATAATGTGTTGTTTTTGAGTGCAAGCCCCAGAATAATACCAATCAAAAAAGAACCTAAGATATTTACGGTAAAAGTCCCATAAGGAATCCCCGTTGTAGGGCTATTTAGATATTTACTAATAAGATAACGGGCTATACTTCCCGTTCCACCACCAATAAATACCAAAAGTATTTGCTTCATGTTTTTTGACTTAAATAATGATATTTAGAAAACCTGTAACACATTTTGAATTAATATTAAGAAAAAGCGTCAACCCGCCTGACAGATCGGACAGGTTCGAGTGGTTTTTCATAGTGCAACGGAGAAAAATTAGCCTGCCCGCCTGTGGAGGGTATCGAGAATAGCTTTTTTGATCCAAAACCTTATTCTCGATACCTGCCCTGTCCGGCAGACGGGCACTTCTCCCAAGGGTCAAAGCACTCAAATTGACGAATTTGGGATTTAGAAATATCAAAATGCACAACGGGTTTTAGAAAGTACTCTTAGATAATTATTTTTAACGAAGTCAAAAAACATCATAATTTAGGTTGTTACTTCACTTTGGTTAAGTCTGTCATGAGCCAGATGGACAGGCCCACGACAGGTTTATAGCTACTTATTGAATTGGAATATAAATTTCGGTAACCCACTCTGCTGGATTAGGCTGTAAAGTTGGTTCAACTCTGTAAACCTCAAATGCAGGCGAGTTTTCGTTAAGCGCTAAACCATTTTCTGTGATATACTTATATCCAGCCTCCCATGCTTCTTTTAAATTTGCATAATCACCTTTTAAAGTGGTTTTCACTACTTTTTGTTTTGGAAGGAAATCACAAAGTACATCACTGTCCTTGGGGGTAACAACTTTATCTCTTGTTGGTATAGCGGTAGAGAAAATAGAAGTGCCCTGTTCTTCATTAAACGTATTGTAAATAGTAAATGGCATACCCGTTTGTGGTAGGTTATTTTGTTTCATATATGCATTAACCGCTGGTAGCATTTGTGACATTTTTTCCTGAATGGCTGCGATTGAAGAAGCAGTAGCGCTATACATATAGTATCCTCCATCGTGCTCTGTCACACCATCTACATTAATGGCATATTTTTTCATTTCTTCTTTAGTGAAATTATCAAGTTTTTCAAGTCCTTTTTGATACATAGGTCTAAGCATTTGTGATATAGTACTATCTTGCGTGACCCAAAATGCTTTTTCCATAAAAGATTGCTTTCCCTTCATCCCCCAGGTTACTTTTGTTTTTTTACCATCGATTTTTTCAAATTTCCAGTAGACATCGCTTTTGCTCTCGCCCATGGGTGTCACAAATACGATATTTTGATCAATACTGGTAAATGGAACGGCTTTTTCTGTTTCCATCATGCCATCTCCCTGAATTTCGCTTTTCCAGCTATAGGAAGCACCTGCACCACTGGTTTTTTCTGGGTATTCCATGATTAAATCATCAGAGTCATCCATCCAGGGGCCCCATTTTTCCCAGGTTTTGTATTCATTTACGGTGTTAAATAATAGCTCATCAGGAGCTTCAATCACCCTGCTTTCTTCAACTTGAAATTCTCCATCTATGGTTGCTACATATACCGCCCCTCCAATAATCACCAATAATAATAGAAAAAATAAATACTTAATTATTTTCATTTTAGTTAGTTTAGATTGTTTGATTAGCTAATATAACTAATTTTTGCGTCCTATTATTTTATTACATTTGCTCAAACAATTAAATATTCAATATGAAACTCAATAAATTATTATTTTTTATTGCGATTGTTTTTACAATGATTGCATGTAAAAAAGATCCTAATGTTCAGGATCAAATAAATCAACAAGAGCAGGAAATTGCTCAAGATAAATTTGAATATGAAGTAGAGCAGTTTGCAGATTTAAAAATTTTAAGATACCAAATTCCAGGATGGGATAATCTTACTTTAAAAGAACAAAAACTGGTATACTATCTGGTACAAGCTGGTTTAAGTGGAAGAGATATTATGTGGGATCAAAATTATCGTTATAACCTTACCATTAGAAAGGCATTAGAAAAGGTATATACTACGTATGAAGGAGATAAAAACTCAGAGGATTGGAAAGCTTTTGAAACATACCTAAAGCGTGTTTGGTTCTCAAACGGAATTCACCATCATTATAGTAATGATAAAATAAAACCAGAATTTAGTCAGGATTATTTTAGTTCTCTATTAGCTGCAACTAGTACAGAGCTTCCCAAAGAAGCTTATGAAGTTATCTTTAATAATGAAGATGCTAAGAAAGTGAATCAGGCTAAAGGAGTTGATAATGTTGCGTTATCGGCAGTTAATTTTTATGGTCCAAAGGTTACCAATGCAGATGTAGCATCATTTTATGGGAAAATGAAATCTCCTAACCCTGATAAGCCATTATCTTATGGATTAAATTCTCAGCTCGTAAAAGAAAATGGAAAACTTAAAGAAAGAGTGTATAAGTCTGGTGGTTTATATGGGGTTGCAATCGATGAAATTATCAAATGGTTAGAGAAGGCTAAAGAAGTAGCTGAAAATCAGGCACAAGGTGATGCCATTGGATTGCTCATTGAATACTACAAAACAGGAGATTTGCAAACCTGGGATGATTATAACGTGGCTTGGACTGCTGCTACCGAAGGAAATATTGATTATATCAATAGCTTTATTGAAGTGTATAATGACCCGCTAGGATACAGAGGCTCTTATGAAACAATCGTGCAAATTAAAGATTTTGATATGTCTAAAAAAATGGCTGTATTATCTGAAAATGCACAATGGTTTGAGGATAATTCACCGTTAATGGATGAGCATAAAAAAGATAGTGTAGTTGGTGTTTCATATAAAGTGGTTGCTGTTGCAGGAGAAGCTGGTGATGCCTCTCCAAGTACACCAATCGGTGTGAATCTACCTAATGCCAATTGGATTAGAGCTGCGGTAGGATCTAAATCTGTATCTCTCGGTAATATCATTGAGGCGTATAACAATGCAGGTGGTTCTGGCCGTTTAAAGGAGTTTGTTCATGATGAGGAAGAATTTGAATTAGAAGAAAAGTATGGACAAGTAGCAGACAAATTGCATACTGCGTTACATGAAGTAGTAGGTCATGCCTCTGGACAGTTAAACCCCGGAGTAGGAGAGACTAAAGAAACGCTAAAGAATTATGCATCGACTATGGAAGAAGGTCGTGCAGATTTAGTGGGACTATATTACCTAATGGATCCAAAACTACAAGAATTAGGTTTGGTAGAAGATTGGGAAAAAGTTGGTAAAGCAGCATATGACGGGTACATACGAAATGGATTGATGACTCAATTAATTCGCTTAAACCTGGGGGATGATGTAGAAGAGGCACATATGAGAAACAGACAATGGGTAAGTGCATGGGCTTTCGAACAAGGAGCTAAAGATAATGTAATCGAAAAGGTAACCAGAGATGGAAAAACCTACTACAATATCAATGATTATCAAAAGTTGAGAGAAATTTTTGGTAGATTACTTCGTGAAACCCAAAGAATAAAGTCTGAAGGGGATTACAAAGCGGCTGAAGCCTTAGTAGAAGGATATGGTGTAAAAGTAGATCAAGCGACACATGCTGAAGTACTTAAACGTAATGAACAATTCACGTCTGCACCTTATAGTGGTTTTGTAAATCCTGTTTTAGTACCGGAAATGGACGAGAATGGAGAGATTACCAAAATTATGGTAACACAGCCTAAAGATTTTGCTACGCAAATGTTAGAGTATAGTAAAAAATATAATTTCTTGCCTGAGGTGAATTGAAAATATATTCCAGTGTTGAAAAAAGAACCGTAATCGATTACGGTTCTTTTTTTATTCTGGTTGTAAATACGTCTTTAATGCAAACAACAGTAAAATAAAGATAATAAATCCAATCAGAATAAAAAGGCTCCCTTTATAATATTTGCGGTGTAGTTTGATATCTTTTCGGTAACTGAAAATCATTAAAATGACAAAAGCAATCACAAAAAAAATGGCAAATAGTAACTGGCCTTGACTAAACATAAATTATTATTTTTACAACAAAGATAAATTACATTATACAAACTTTTTAAATTAATTATACAAACCTTTGACCTTTCTCCTTTCGGGAGAAATTAGAATGAGGGATGACAAATAATGTATGATTAATTAAAAATATTAAACAATAAAAATTCATGAAGGATAAAATTGCTGCTGTACAAGAGTTTCATACCGCGTTCAAACTTGGATATAAGAACGAACCTATCGCTGATCTTGGCGAATCAAAAAACCTACTACGTTATAAGCTGATGAGAGAAGAAAATGAAGAGTATTTAGAAGCGGCACAGAATAATGACTTGGTTGAGGTCGCAGATGCCTTAGGTGATATGCTCTATATTCTATGTGGGACTATTATCGAACATGGGATGCAACATAAGATAGAAGAGGTTTTTAATGAAATTCAACGTAGTAATATGAGTAAATTGGGAGAAGATGGTCATCCCATTTATCGCGAAGATGGAAAAGTGCTAAAAGGGCCAAACTATTTTAAACCCAATATTAAAGAGATATTGGACCGATAAATAAAAACTCCCGGTACATTCGGGAGTTTTATATAGTTTTTAAAAGGTTTTCTAAACTATTTTGTGGGTATTATGTAATATATATTTTTCAAACCTCAAACCTCAAACCTCAAACCTCAAACCTCAAACCTCAAACCTCAAACCTCAAACCTCAAACCTCAAACCTCAAACCTCAAACCTCAAACCTCAAACCTNATATCTTATATCTCCATCCAAAGGTATCTTCAGCTTTGTTGTATTGAATATCCATTAATGCTTTCTTGAAATGAGAGGCATAAGAATTTTCTTGTTTTTCCAATTCGTAATGTTCTCCTTTATAACCAAAAGCCTTAATCGGACTTACTACCGCTGCAGTACCTGCACCAAAGATTTCTTTTAGGCTTCCGTTTTTAGCGGCTTCTACAATTTCATTAACCTTTACGGGTCGCACATCAACTTTAATACCTTCTTTCTCAGCAATAGCGATTAAACTTTTACGAGTAACCCCGTCTAAAATACGATCGCTAATAGGAGCTGTAAGCAAAGTATCATTCACTCTAAAGAATACATTCATAGTTCCGGCTTCTTCCATATACTCATGTGTATTAGAATCTGTCCAAATGACTTGTTGATATCCCTGTTCTTTTGCGAGTTTTGTAGGGTAAAATTGTCCGGCGTAATTTCCGGCGGCTTTTGCATACCCAAAACCTCCGCTAGCAGAACGGCTAAATTTCTCGGCAATTAGTACGCTTACATCTCCGCTGTAGTAAGATTGTGCAGGAGAGCATATGATCATAAATTTATATTCATCAGCCTCAGATGCAGAAACACTTGCCTGAGTTGCAATAACAAAAGGTCGAATATATAAAGAATTTCCATAGCCTGGTTTGATCCAATCATTATCAAGTTTTAACAAGGTGTTTAAACCTTCAAAGAAATAGTCTTCAGGAAATACGGGGATAGCCAAACGTTCTGCTGATTTATTGATACGTTTGAAATTTTCATCTGGTCTGAATAAATATGTATCACCATGATCATCTTTATAAGCTTTCATTCCTTCAAAAACCGCTTGGCCATAATGAAAAACACGCGCAGATGGATCCAAAGTCAACGGTCCATATGGCTGGATCTTTGGTGTTTGCCATTGTCCATCGACATAATCACAGATAAACATATGATCTGTAAAAATTTTTCCGAAATTGAGATTTTCAAAATCTACTTGTCCAATTTTGGACTCACTTACCTTTGTAACTTCTACTGTTTGAGAGGTTGTACTTTTCATTCTGATTTTAAATTTTGAAGGTTAGAAGATCTACGATCTTTGTAGTTTGCCTGAAAATCAAGGCAATAGTTACTAACACATGTAATCTTCCACAAAAATACCCTTTTCTTGTAAAATAAGAATTTTTAAAATACGTAATTTTGCTATTCAACAGTAATATTTATGAAATGATGACTAAAAACATACTTTTCTTAGTGGGACTATTATGGATAATCCTAAGTTGTAATGATAAAAAGGAAGCTTCTTTTTCTGTTAATGATATTTCAGTTGAGAATTATGAGTCGTTTGGAGAGAAAGTTTCTTCAGAAGAGATATACTATAAAAAGGAGTTGGCAAAGAAATTTAATAATCTTAAAGTGGGAGACACTGTGGATATAGCATTTACCAGCACGGTGAACGCTGTCTGTAAGGCCAAAGGCTGTTGGATGAAAGTTGCTTTGGAAGATGGTGAAGAAACTATGGTAAAATTTAAAGATTATGGTTTTTTTGTGCCTAAAGACATTGAAAAGGATACTGTTATAGTTCAAGGAAAAGCTTTTGTTAGTGAAATGTCTGTCGAAGATCAACGTCATTTTGCCAGCGATGCGGGTAAAACTGAAGAAGAAATTGCTGCAATCACTACACCCAAGAAGACTTTTTCTTTTGTGGCAGATGGGGTTTTGATAAAAAATTAATGCAAAGGGAAATAAAACGTGAGATAGTTAAAACTGCAGATGGCTCTACAACCATCCATCTGCCAGAGCTAAATGAGCAGTACCATTCTAAACATGGGGCGATTAATGAGGCAAAGCATGTATTTATTGAAACCGGGTTGTATCATGTCTTGGGGATACAAGATTATAAAGACCTGGGGATTCTCGAGATTGGTTTTGGTACCGGATTAAATGCTTTTATAACATTTTTGGAAGCCACAAAACTTAGCCAAAAAATTAATTATGTCGGGATAGAAGCTTATCCTGTGCCTAACGAAGAGGCTAAACTTATGAATTATCCAGAAGAACTTAAAGTCTGTGAAAAGCAATCGATTTTTGACCTCCTGCATCAATCTTCTTGGGAGACACCCACTATTATTTCTCCTGAATTTTTGTTAACCAAAAGAAAACAGTTCTTCAAAGATATTAAAGATGAAAATTGCTATCATCTTATATATTTTGATGCTTTTGGAGCTAGAGTACAACCTGAACTTTGGACAGTAGAAATCTTTGAGAAAATGTATAATGCACTTCAAAACAACGGAGTTTTAGTTACCTATTCAGCAAAAGGTAGTGTAAGGCGTGCCATGCAAGAAGTGGGTTTTGTAATAGAACGACTACAGGGCCCTCCTGGTAAAAGAGAAATGTTGAGAGCCACCAAAAAGTCACTTGAATAAACGATTGTTAAACCTATAATAAAGAAATAGGATTTGTTAAAAGGTGATAGTATTTTTCCTAAAAAAAAAGGAAAATGAAAGTTTTAATTACTGGCGCGACGGGTACCATAGGTCAGGAAATTGTGAAATTATGTCATCAATCCAATATTGATGTAAATTATCTTACAACAAGTAAAAGTAAAGTAAACACTACATCCAGTTATAAGGGATATTTTTGGGATCCTAAAAATAATCAGATAGATACAAATTGTTTTGATGGAGTTGAAGTAATCATTAATTTAGTTGGAGCAACAATTGCAAAGCGTTGGACATCTTCTTATAAAAAGGAAATAATTAGTAGTAGAGTAGAAACAGCTACTCTTATTCTAGAATCTTTAAAAAATATAAATCATACTGTTCGTCATATAATTTCTGCGAGCGCTATAGGTATTTATCCCGATTCCTTCCAAAATTATTATATGGAAGATTCTCCCCAAAGAGATACAGGATTTCTTGGAAAAGTAGTTACCAAATGGGAGGATGCCGTTTTGGAATTTAAAACTCTTGGTATAGGAGTCAGTTTGCTTCGAATTGGTCTTGTACTTTCTAAAGAAGGTGGGGCTTTTCCTAAGATAGCGAAGCCTATTCGATATGGTTTAGGAGCTGTTTTTGGTAGTGGTAAACAGTGGCAAAGTTGGATTCATATAAGCGATCTTGCCAGAATGTTTATGTTTATTATGCAAGAAGAATTATCAGGTGTATATAATGCGGTTGCCCTTAATCCGGTTTCAAATAAAAAACTCACGTATACCATAGCGGATAAGCTTGGTAAAAAAATCATTTTACCAGGAATACCAAAATTCATGATGCAACTTATTTTAGGAGAAATGCATATCCTTTTGTTTGCTAGTCAGCGTGTGTGTAGTGGCAAAATTTCAGATACTGGTTTTGAGTTCATATATGAAAATATCAATCCCGCAGTTAGTGACTTATTAGATGATGTTGAATGATTAAAAAATAAAAAGCCGGTACTATAAATTGTACCGGCTTTTTGAGAATTTACGATTAAAGTGTCAGCTTACTAAGCTTTGTTAGCTTTTACGCTAATCTTTAATTCTATATCATCATTAATAAATTTATCACCTAAATTTTCAAATATAGATTTGGACCCATAATTAACTCCCCATTCTGTACGATTAATGGTAAATACTTCAGTGTTTAATGTCATGATATCACCTTCGATAGAGGTAGTAGCAGGAAAAGATATGTTCTTTTTGGTACCTTTTACAGTAAGATTTCCTTCTAGATACATCTTCCCTTCTTTTTCAGTGATTCCGGTAATTTCAAAAGAGGCTGTCGGGTATTTTGCAACATTGAAGAAATGATCTTCTTTTTCTTCACCTTCACCTTTCAAATGTCCTTCTAGCGATGCTTTTTCATCACCTTCCAAATCTGTCACAGTGATAGAGGTCATATCGATACTAAAAGACCCGCTTTGCACGTTTCCATTTTCGACTTTTACCATACCATTAGCCAAGTCAAGTGTTCCAGTATGCTTTCCTGTAGGTTTTATACCAGTCCATTCGATTTTGCTAGCTGTAGGGTCCACTTTGTAAGTAATTGCTGTTACCGGAGCTTCTTTTGCCTCTTCGGCAGCATTTGCTTCAGTTTCATTTTGTTTTTCACCTTTACATGACAACATTGTAGCCATAAGTGAAAAAACAGACAGTGTAGTTAATAAATTAATCTTCATAAGTAATAGTTTATGGTTTATAAATAAGTTTCAAAATTATTTTTTTTAAAAAAGGATACTCTTAAATATTTACTAAAATATCCCAGTGACATTATGACATTAATTGAAAAATGGCAGTACTTTTGCTATTTCAAAATGAAAACTTATAAAAGGTACATGTTACATGAGTAAGAAAAATAAAAATACTGAAGATGTAAAAGATCAAGTAGAAGAAGTACTTGATACTCCTGTAGAAGAAACAGAGAAAGAAGAGATAGATGTAGAAACGCAACTCAAAGAAGAACTTCAGAAGGAAAAGGATAAATTCCTAAGACTTTTTGCTGAGTTTGAAAATTATAAAAAGCGTACTTCTAAAGAACGCGTAGAATTATTTAAGACAGCAAGTCAGGATGTAATACAGTCTATGTTACCTGTTCTAGACGATTTTGATCGTGCATCAAAAGAAATTGAGAAGTCCGAAGATAAAGATCTGATCAAAGGGGTTGAACTTATTCATAATAAGTTAAAAGAAACCTTAAAGAGTAAAGGATTAACAGAAGTTGAGGTTACGGCGGGAGATGCATTTAATGCTGACGATCATGAGGCGATAACTCAGATTCCTGCACCTAGTGAAGATCTAAAAGGAAAGATCGTAGATGTTATAGAAAAGGGTTATAAACTTGGGGACAAGGTTATTCGATTTCCTAAAGTAGTAACCGGACAATAATTAGGTATGAAGGAAGATTTTTACGACATATTAGGAGTGAGTAAGGGTGCCAGTGAAGCTGAAATTAAAAAAGCATATCGAAAGAAGGCAATCGAATACCACCCGGATAAAAACCCAGGAGATAAAACTGCTGAAGAAAAATTTAAAAAAGCTGCTGAAGCTTATGAAGTCTTAAGTGATCCCGATAAAAAAGCACGCTATGACCAGTTTGGACATCAGGCCTTTGAAGGAGGTGGCTTTGGTGGCGGTGGTATGAATATGGATGATATATTCAGCCAATTTGGAGATATCTTCGGAGGCGGTTTTGGCGGTTTCGGTGGCTTTGGTGGCGGTGGTAGACAACATCGTGTCAAGGGAAGCAACTTGCGAATTCGTGTAAAACTCACTTTAGAGGAGATCGCTAACGGAGTAGAGAAAAAGATCAAAGTAAAAAGAAAAATACAAGCGCAGGGAACTACCTATAAAACTTGTGGAACCTGTAACGGCACCGGGCAAGTAACTAGAATTACGAATACCATATTGGGTAGGATGCAGACCGCGACCACGTGTTCTACTTGTGGAGGAGCAGGGCAGTCGATTGATTATAGACCATCTGATGCAGATGCTCAAGGGCTTAAAGTGTCTGAAGAGACGGTAAGCATTAAAATTCCTGCGGGCGTAGAAGATGGTATGCAGCTTAAAGTAGCTGGAAAAGGTAATGAAGCCCCAGGCAATGGTGTGGCTGGAGATCTTTTAGTTGCTATTGAAGAACAAGACCATCCAGAACTGCAAAGAGAAGGTAATAATCTGCATTATGATTTATATATCAGTTTTTCTGAAGCTGCCTTAGGTGCCTCAAGAGAAATTGACACGGTATCCGGCAAAGTTCGTATTAAGATTGAAGAAGGTGTACAAAGTGGAAAAATCTTGAGATTAAGGGGAAAAGGTATTCCTAGTCTTAATGGTTATGGTAAAGGAGATCTTCTTGTTCATGTAAATGTATGGACGCCTAAGACCTTAAACAAAGAACAACGAGAATTTTTTGAAAAAATGGCTAAAGACGATCATTTTAGGCCAAGCCCTGATAGTGGAGATAAGTCATTTTTTGAGAAAGTAAAAGATATGTTTTCGTAAATAAAACTTATGGATATCTATCTTAGGAATCCTTAAGTTTTATTAACGTCTGATTAGGAAAAATTCGTATATTTGAAACATCACTAACATGTTAGTGATAATTTTTCTTTTTCATAGCAATTTTTTTCCCATCCTTAATACTTGTATTTAGGGTGGGTTTTGTTTTTAATATCAAGTCTTGATTTTTATTGTGCCTTAAAAGCATCCTGGACAGAAATATCAATTTTGAATATTAATTAGCATAAGTTTTTAAGTTTTCGTATCATTCAGGATTAAAATCAACTACAAATACATTTATTCTATTTATGGCTAATCTTTTAGAGGTACAGCAAGCCACAAAGCAATTTGGAGCCTTCACCGCATTGCAGGATGTATCCATTCAGGTACCAAAAGGAAGTATTTTTGGACTATTGGGCCCAAACGGTGCAGGTAAAACTACATTGATCAGGATTATCAATCAGATTACATTACCAGATAAAGGAAGTGTATACTTAGATGGTAAACCGCTTCGACCAGAACATATCAAAGATATTGGATATCTTCCTGAAGAAAGAGGATTGTACAAATCTATGAAAGTTGGTGAGCAAGCCTTGTATTTGGCTCAACTAAAAGGATTGAGCAAGAAGGAAGCCAAGGACCGATTAATGTATTGGTTTGATAAATTTGAGATTACCCATTGGTGGAATAAGAAAATCCAAGAACTCTCTAAAGGAATGGCCCAAAAAGTACAGTTTATTGTTACAGTACTACATAAGCCAAAACTTTTAATATTTGACGAACCATTTAGTGGTTTTGATCCTATAAATGCTACTGTTATTAAAGATGAAATATTACAGTTAAGAGAGGAAGGTGCCACAATAATATTTTCTACTCATCGTATGGAAAGTGTTGAAGAATTATGTGATCACATAGCATTAATCAATAAATCCAAAAAAATACTAGAGGGCAAAGTTTCAGATATTAAGAGAGAATTTAAATCAAATACTTTTGAAGTAGGGCTTTTGACTGATAACAATAACGGCTTATACAAAACCTTAAATGATAAGTATAGTGTTACTCACGCAGATTTTAAAACCATAGATGATCAGTTAAAGCTAAAAATAACGCTGGATCAGAACACTTCATCAAATCAATTGCTTACCTATCTCTCAGAAAAAGCTGAAATAATGAGATTTAATGAAGTAATACCTAGTATAAACGAGATATTTATCAAAACCATCACAGAAAATGAGTAACCTAAAATTAATAATTAAAAGAGAATTTATTGCTCGTGTTCGTAACAAAACATTTATGGTGATGACTTTTTTGAGTCCGTTAATCTTTGTTGGGATGATCTCCCTGATTACATGGTTGGCTACTTTAAATAATGAAGAGGTTCGTCAGGTTGCATTTTTTGATGAAACAGGATTATTTTTGTCTGATTTTAGGGATTCTGAGAATATAGATTATATCAACTATACCGATCTTACCCTCGAGAATGCTAAAGACTCAGTAGTGATCAAAAAAATGTACGGATTACTATATATTCCAAAAAAACAATCAAATAGAGAATTGGCAAAATCAGTACAGTTTTATGCAGAAGAAGCCCCCAATATTTCTATTCTTAATAACATAGAAGAAATAATAGCAAATAAGTTAACTAATCAAAATTTTGAAGAAAAAGGTTTAGATCTTAATATTATTGAAGACTCTAGAGCCAAAGTAAGTATACAAATTGAGAATTTCTCTGGAGAAAAAACTTCCAAAATGGCAAATTATGTAAAAATGTTTTTTGGAGGAGCTGCAGGATATTTTTTAATGATGTTCATTATTATTTATGGTAATATGGTGATGCGTTCTGTGATCGAAGAAAAATCAAATCGTATCATAGAGATTATAATTTCATCAGTAAAACCGTTACAGCTAATGATGGGTAAAATCCTGGGAACATCATTTGCAGGAATTTTGCAATTTATCATTTGGGTAACATTAGGAGCGGTATTATTATTAGTTGCGACTTCTGTTTTTGGAATTGACCCTCAATATGCTGGAGTTGAACAATCTATAGCTTTAGATGGTAATCAAGAAGAAATACAATTATTACTTCAGGATATTTTAAAACTTCCTTTAGGAACCTTGGTGTTTGCATTTTTGATCTATTTTATAGGAGGATATTTTTTGTATAGTTCAATATATGCAGCGATTGGCGCGGCAGTAGATAGCGAAACCGATTCTCAACAATTTATGCTACCCATTATTTTACCACTAATGTTAGGAATATACGTAGGCTTCTTTTCGGTCATAGAGAATCCTCATGGTACAGTTTCTACCGTATTTTCGATGATTCCCTTAACCTCACCCATTGTAATGTTAATGCGAATACCATTTGGTGTTCCTTGGTGGGAAGTATTAATTTCTATACTTCTATTAATAGGAAGTATTATATTTATGGTATGGCTGGCTGGAAAAATTTATAGAGTAGGAATACTCATGTACGGTAAAAAACCAAGCTACAAGGAGTTATTTAAGTGGTTAAGATATTAATATAATGATTCAAGAAGAAATTGCAGAACAAGTAAAAGAAGTGATCCAAGAAGATATTTGGGGTGCCATTAAAGATTTTCTTGAATATGAGATTTTTCATTTAGGCGAAAAAAAGCCTATAGTCCTTACTGTTGGATTATTACTGTTTGTCATAGTTGTCTTGATCGTTACTTCTGTGTTTCTAAGATTTTTGAAAAGAATCATAACACGTAAAATGGAAAACCAGGATAAGCAAAAATTTGAATCGGTTTTTTCATTTTCTAAGTATTTTGTCTATCTCATAGTGATATTTTTTGCTTTAGATAGTATAGGGTTCAATATTACTGGAGTCTTTGCGGCTTCGGCAGCTCTATTAGTTGGTGTTGGACTCGCCTTACAAACATTCATACAAGACATTTTATCTGGGATTTTTATATTTATGGATAAGACAGTTCATGTCGGTGATATCATAGAAATAGATGATAAAATAGGTAGAGTTGAAGAAATTAAATTGAGAACAACAAGAACGGTTACTATAGACAATAAGGTATTAATAATCCCAAATCATAAGTATTTAACATCTACGTTGTATAATTGGACTCAAAATGGTACACTTACGCGCGAATCTGTAAGTGTTGGAGTTGCTTACGGGAGTGATACCAAACTTGTTAAAGAATTATTGATCAAAGCTGCAGAGTCCAATAGTTATGTTTTAAAGAATCCTGCTCCTCTTGTGTTGTTTACCGATTTTGCCGATAGTTCTTTAAATTTTAAATTAGTATTCACGATTAGTGATAGTTTCATAGCCCATATACCTAAAAGTGAAATACGCTTTGAGATAGATCGATTATTCAGAGAAAATAAGGTACAAATTCCTTTTCCACAACGTGTGGTTACTTTGTTAAAAGAAAAAGAATAAATAGCACTATCAAAAAACTAAAAACATATACGCCCTACTTATGAGAAACAAAAACTTAATCTTTGTGTGTTTGTTTCTTTGTGTGTTTTGTAAATCAAGATCTCAAGTAACTGACTTAATTCGGGTTGAGTATGCGTACATTCCTCAAACAGATAGTGATAATACCTACAGTAGATTTCGTGTTTCAGCTAACTATCCTATCAAAATGGATGATGATGGAACGTATTTAGTTATTTCTCCTCAATATCGTTATAATGATTTAAGAATTAGGGATATGCTCCCGTTTGAAGAAGGTGGAGATTTAAATGTTTTTCAAACTTTTTCTTTGGAGATAGGATATACCTTCAAAATGAAAAATAATTGGCGATTTGGCGCAAAATTAGGAACCGGAATGTCCTCAAATTTTGAAGGCTCTGGTATAGAAAGTGATGATTTCAGATATACCACCTCTGTATTTTTTGTGAAGAGCTACAAAAGCTTACAAACTCCCATAACAGCAAGACTTATTATAGGGCTGCGATATTCAACACCGGCAAGTATTACGTTTCCATTACCAATAATTAATTACTTTAAGAGATTTCATCCTAGTTGGTCTTATTCTCTGGGAACTCCAAAAACGAGCATCAAATATTTTTTTAACGAAAAGAATACACTTCAAACTTTTGTGAGTTTAGACAGATTTTACGGTAATTTACAGAATAACAGAACATTTGTTGATCAAAACGGAGAAACCAAAGTTGCAGAAAATGCTTCAATGCTTAACATAGTGGGGGCACTAGGATACGAGTATTATTTTACGGAACACTTATTGTTCTATACGTATGCAGGATATACATTGAGTAATGAAATTCGCTTACGAGATAGTGATCAGGAAAATGTGTTGTCGATTAACGATGCAAATACATTTTACATTCGTAGCGGTATTAAACTAAAAATATAATGGCAAAAATATTAGTAATAGAAGACGAAGCAGCAATAAGAAGAGTGCTTGTTAAAATTTTATCAGAAGAAAATGACAAATACGAGGTTTCTGAAGCCGAAGATGGACTCTCGGGAATAGAAAAGATCAAAGCAGATGAGTTTGATCTCATACTTTGTGATATCAAAATGCCAAAAATGGACGGCGTAGAAGTACTGGAGGCTGTAAAAAAAATAAAACCCGAAATTCCAATTGTAATGATCTCTGGCCATGGAGACTTAGATACCGCAGTAAATACAATGCGATTGGGAGCCTTTGATTATATATCTAAACCACCAGATTTAAATCGTTTACTAAATACTGTACGCAATGCACTCGATCGAAAAGAATTAGTTGTAGAAAATAAGATGCTCAAAAAGAAAGTGTCTAAAAACTATGACATGATTGGTGAGTCTAAAGCGATTTCTGATATCAAAAATATTATTGAAAAAGTGGCGGCTACCGATGCGCGAGTTTTAATAACAGGGCCAAATGGAACCGGCAAAGAGTTGGTTGCACACTGGATTCATCAAAAAAGTGATCGCTCGTCTGGCCCTATGATAGAAGTAAATTGTGCAGCTATACCTGGAGAATTAATAGAAAGCGAACTTTTCGGACACGTAAAAGGAGCATTTACTTCTGCAAATAAAGATCGTGCCGGTAAATTTGAAGCAGCCAATGGCGGAACAATATTCCTAGATGAAATTGGTGATATGAGCCTTTCTGCGCAAGCAAAGGTATTAAGAGCCTTACAAGAAAATAAAATACAAAGGGTAGGTAGCGATAAGGATATTAAAGTTAACGTGAGAGTACTCGCAGCGACCAATAAGGATCTCAAAAAAGAAATTTCCGAGAATAGGTTTAGAGAGGATCTATACCATAGATTAGCAGTGATTTTGATTAAAGTACCTGCTCTTAATGAGAGACGAGAAGATATTCCCTTACTCATTGATTACTTTACAAAAAAAATTTCTGAAGAACAAGGATCACCTATCAAAACATTTTCGCCAAAAGCAATAAAACAATTACAACAATACGACTGGACCGGTAATATTAGAGAATTACGTAATGTTGTTGAACGCCTTATAATTCTGGGCGGGAAAGAGGTTAGCGAAGAAGATGTAAAGCTTTTTGCCGCCAAGTAAGGAAAATAAATATTCCTCGACAGATTTTTAGATATGTTCCAAATAATGAAGAGAGTCTTACTTGGTATAGCATTCTGGTGTAGTACTTATACCGCTTCTGCTCAATACGACCCTAGTGCTGTAAACTATGGATTGGTTGCTGTAAAGAGCTTTGGTTTAGAGAACGAAATTGCTGTAGGAGCTAGAATAGAATACGCATTTAATTGTTACACTACGTTCATGGGGGAATATAGCAGAACCTTTGCCATAAATGCAGAAGATGATTATGAGGGATTCAATGAATTTGCTCTGGGTGTAAACTTGATCATGTTTAATTGGTATCCAACGACTATAACTGCAGGTATAGGATATATGGGCAACAATTCTGATGAATTCGAACGTATTGAAAATGATGCTTTTCTTGGATTCAGAACCGGAAATTTTAATCATGGCGCACAAATAAAAATTAGGGCGCTACATCAGATATCGACTCCGGTACATATTTTCGCAGAACTTAATGTAAAGAGTTTAGGAAGAAGGTATGATACCTTCTTAGTTGGATTTAGCTATGATTTCAATGCCTGGTAATGCCAATTTTATCTTTTCACAAACCTAAAACTTTAGTATCTTTCGGGTGGTAACACAAATTGTATTATGAATAAGATACGTCACGAAGATTTTAAAGTTTCTGATCCTATAGAATTATCAAAAATCCCTACTACTTACAATTTAGACGCCAGCGAGAAAAAGATTGAAGATGAATTGGAAGAAGTTCGCGAAAAATTAGGTAAACTTCAGGATACTTTGTACGCCCACGGGAAATATGCTGTACTTGTTTGTCTACAGGGAATGGATACTTCAGGGAAGGATAGTTTAATCAGAGAAGTATTTAAAGATTTTAATACCCGGGGGATCATAGTTCATAGTTTTAAAGTGCCCACAGATCTTGAGCTTGGTCATGATTATCTGTGGAGGCATTATATTGCCTTGCCACAACGTGGTAAGTTTGGTGTCTTTAATAGAACACACTATGAGAATGTTTTGGTAACTCGCGTACATCCTGAATATATAATGAATGAGAATATTCCTCACGTTAATACTGTAGAAGATATTAATGACAAATTTTGGGATACTCGTTTTGAGCAGATCAAAAATTTTGAAAAGCACATCGCCCAAAATGGAACAATAATTTTTAAATTCTATTTACACCTGTCAAAAAATGAACAAAGAAATAGATTGCTGCGTAGACTGGAAAAGAAGGAAAAAAATTGGAAGTTCTCTGCAGGAGACCTTAAAGAGCGTAAGCTTTGGGGGAAATATCAAGATTGTTATCAGGATGCTATAAATAGAACATCTCTTTCTCATGCACCGTGGTATGTGATTCCGGCAGATGATAAACCTACCGCAAGATATATAGTTGCAAGAACATTATATGATACCTTAAAAGAATATGAAGATATACAAGAACCAGAACTAGACGAAAAGACTAAGGCAAATCTGGATTTGTATAAAAAACAATTAGAAAACGAATAGAAAATTGAAATAAAGTTGAATTTAAAACATATCATGTCAAAAAAAATAATCCCCATTCTTTTTGTAATTCTTTCTATGAATTGCTTTGCCCAAAACGATGCAAAAAAAGATGCTACAATACTCAAGAAATTATATGATACCTCTTTACTAAATGGTAAGAGCTACGCCTGGTTAGATTATTTGTCAAATCAGATTGGTGGACGTCTTTCTGGTTCGGTAAACGCGCAAAAAGCTGTAGAATGGGGTGAAAAAGAATTAAAAGAACTAGGTATCGATAAAGTTTGGTTACAATCAGTGATGGTCCCAAAATGGACTCGTGGAGTAACTGAATTTGCTTATATCGAAACCGAACCCGGTAGAACGACCAATGTGCCAATATGTGCATTAGGTGGATCTGTACCTACACCAATAGGTGGGATCAAAGCGCCAATTATAGAAGTAAAAGGAATTGAAGATCTGCGCAAATTGGGATCAGATCAGATTACAGGTAAGATAGTATTCTTTAACCGACCCATGCAAGCAGACTTGATTGAAACTTTTAAAGCTTACGGAGGCTGCGTAGACCAGCGATATTCTGGTGCGGCTGAAGCGGCTAATTTTGGAGCTGTGGGAGTAATCGTGCGCTCGATGAATTTACGATTAGATGATTTTCCTCATACGGGATCCATGAGCTATGGCGATTTACCTGACATGGATAAGATTCCTGCAGCTGCTATTAGTACCAATGGAGCAGATTTATTAAGTTCGATGCTTACATTAAATCCAAAAGTGAAGTTTCATATGAATATGAATTGTCGTACCTGGAAAGATGTAGAATCGTTTAATGTCATAGGAGAGATTACAGGTAGCGAATTCCCAAACGAATACATGGTAGTTGGCGGCCATCTGGATTCCTGGGATCTGGGCGATGGTTCTCATGATGATGGTGCCGGGATTGTACAGTCTATGGAAGTACTGCGGTTATTTAAAGAAATTGGATACAAACCCAAACGTTCTATACGGGTAGTATTGTTTATGAATGAAGAAAATGGCTTGAGAGGTGGAAAAAAATATGCAGAGGTTGCCAAAAATAAAGGTGAAAATCATGTATTCGCTTTAGAAAGTGATGCAGGAGGATTTACTCCTCGTGGATTCTCATTTGACTGTGATGATGTTAATTTTGAGCAAGTAGAAAGCTGGAAATCATTGTTTGAACCTTATCTGATACATTATTTTGCCAAAGGCGGAAGTGGGGCAGATATTGGTCCGCTAAAAAAAGACGGAATCGTACTCGCCGGACTGCGACCTGATTCTCAACGCTACTTTGATTACCACCATGCCAAAAACGATACGTTTGATGCCGTAAATAAGCGCGAACTTGAATTGGGAGCAGCGACCATGGCTAGTCTAGTATATCTTTTTGATAGTTATGGGGTGAAGTAATTTTCATAGGGGTGAAATTTAAAATTATAGATAAGCAAGCAGTATTCTTTATGAAAACTGCTAGTGTTTATGCATTAATCTTTGGTGCTACAATAGTTATAAATTCATTATTGAAAGAGGATAAAACTTTAAAGCTAGAATCCAAATTTGATTTACAAGTTTTTGATATCAAAAGAGAAAGAGGTTTTTTGACTTTGCAAGATAGTGTTGTTGTTTTTGGAGGCTGTAAATTAATTCCTGAGATTAGTAAAATGAAAATTCTTGAAAGCTATAAACTTATAGACACGATTTCTTATCAAAATTTTACATTGACTCTAAATGATGTTATACAGCCGTATCGGATTTTAAAGAAGCCTTCTAGTGATACTCTAATCGTATATCATTATCAGGATACCTTATATTTTAAATTAGATTTGATTAATGATGACTTTTTTAGTAGATATTGGTAAGACTCTTTCAAATATTTTAGAATTCGTATGAAACTTTAAAAACGAAAATCTTTAATCTAACGATCGATAATTTTTGAACAATACAATAATATTATACAAAGCTCAACCCACATTAGATAGCAACTCCAATACCTTAGCCAAAGGTTTAGCCAAAAAACAGATCACACTAACAAGCAAAACTTCCATCGCAAAAAACAGTTATATAAATTATAGCTGCAATTCCGATTAGGATATTTAAGATAGGCAGACTAACAAGGATAATAGCCAAATAGTTCTTTTTTTTAACAAACAAAATCCATGCAGCGATAATACTTATACAAGTGACAACCGGATAAGCGACCATACTTATGACCAAAATAATAGTGGGCAGACTGTCTTGAGACCCTGGACTGTCAAACATCATAGCAGACATCATGACCATAGGTAATGAGGGGAATATAAGGATTCCAAAAATAATACTGGCTACAATCAAATAAATTCTGCTGTTGTTTCTTTTTTTAATTTCTTGTTCAGCAATAGTAGTTTCAGACATGGTTTTGTAATAAACAACGTTAAATATACAATAAGAATATTTTAGTTTACTTGGGTTCTAATACCTTTGCGTCTTCAAAATCATAAAATGCTACAACAATACACCAAAGAATTTCAATATAACCTTAAACTTGCCGCTCCTGTGATGATGGGTATGATCGGGCATACACTT
Organism: Aquimarina celericrescens; assembly: GCF_042682765.1. Lineage (NCBI taxonomy): Bacteria > Pseudomonadati > Bacteroidota > Flavobacteriia > Flavobacteriales > Flavobacteriaceae > Aquimarina > Aquimarina celericrescens. The sequence continues at coordinate 113,776 of NZ_JBHUHY010000017.1, forward strand.
GTTGCTTTGGTAGATAATATCATGGTGGGGCAATTGGGTACTGCCGAACTGGCTGCTGTATCTTTAGGAAACAGTTTTATGTTTATAGCCATGTCCCTTGGGATAGGATTCTCGACCGCTATTACCCCTCTGGTTGCAGAGGCAGATGCAGAACATAATTTTAAGAACGGTAAATCTGTTTTCAAAAACGGACTTTTCTTATGTACTGCTCTGGGAGTTGTATTGTTTCTGGCCATTCTACTGGCAAAACCGTTAATGTATTTAATGAAGCAACCTGTCGAAGTGGTCGAATTGGCAATACCGTATCTTGATCTTGTAGCTTTTTCGTTAATACCTTTAATATGTTTTCAAGCCTTAAAACAGTTTTCTGATGGGCTGTCGATGACCCGATATCCAATGTATGCGACACTAATAGCCAATGTGGTTAATGTCATACTTAATTACTTGCTGATCTTTGGAAAGTTTGGATTTCCCGAAATGGGAATTGTAGGTGCAGCTGTTGGGACATTAGTCTCAAGGCTTACTATGGTTATATTTCTATGGTTTTTACTTAAAGGGAAGGAAAAGTCTAAAAAATATGTCACTCAAATTAAAATCTTTGTTATAGAAAGTAAAATGGTAAAAAAAATCATCGCATTAGGATTCCCTTCTGCATTGCAGATGTTTTTTGAAGTGGCCATCTTTACTGCGGCAATATGGTTATCAGGTATTCTGGGTAAAAATCCGCAAGCTGCTAATCAGATCGCGCTAAACCTTTCATCAATGACATTTATGGTTGCCATGGGATTAAGCGTAGCTGCTATGGTTCGAGTAGGAAATCAAAAAGGACTTCAGAAATTTACAGATTTAAGAAGAATTGCTATCTCTATCTTTTTATTAAGCTTTTTAATAGCTATTGTTTTTGCTCTGGTTTTTATAGTTTGTAATCAATTACTACCCAAAATATACCTGGATGTTGATGATGCAGACAACCTTATTGATAATACTGAAGTAATCAGCATTGCCGCCAAGCTTCTTATTATTGCTGCATTATTTCAAATATCAGATGCGATACAAGTGACTGTTTTGGGAGCCTTGCGAGGGCTTCAAGACGTAAAAATACCAACATTTATTACGTTTGTTGCATATTGGGTGGTAGGCTTTCCTATAAGCTACTATTTAGGCCTATATACCGCATATGAAAGTTCAGGTATCTGGATTGGCTTACTAGCAGGTCTAACCACTTCGGCATTGTTATTGTATTTCAGATTCAATAAGTTAACTAAAGATTTGATCAAAAAAGATTGAATTTTTTCAATAAAAACAGGAAAGAAATACGTTTTGCCTACTTGATACGTTTATTTGGTATTAACTAATAATTAACTATCTTTCCAAAAAAACAGAAATACAAAAATGAGAGTCCCAAATTCTAAATTTTGTCTACTGCTTATCGTTTTTACAGTAGCGATTATCCAAAGTGTTACAAGTCAAGACTTCGAACACAGCAGAACCCAAAATCTTATTCCAAATCCAAGTTTTGAAAATGTAAATACGACCATAAGACGTATTGATATGGAAATGCAGAATTTTGGGATTATGAAGGATTGGAAAGCTTCTATTAATACCCCTGATGCCTATCATCCTCAATTAGAACTAGTTAAATTTACCCATAGATCACCAAACTTTTTAAAACAATTTGGAACACAAGAACCTCGAACAGGAGAAGGAAAAGTAGGAATGTATATCGCAGGAGGAGCTTATAAAGAAGGAGTGACTGTAAAATTGAAACGTCCTTTGGGAGCAGGGAAATATTATTATTTTCACATGTATGTTTCACTTGGTGAAGGGATTTCTAATTCCTGTACTTCTTCGATAGGATCGTATTTCAGTGCCAGAGACCCTAAAATAACCCTAACCTCAAAGCTCCAATTAAATATAGCCTCTTCTAAGATGGTGTGTGATACCAAAGGATGGGTTAAAGTTTGTGGAGTATATCGTGCCAAAGGAACCGAAAAATATATTTCATTAGGATATTTTTCTGATAGCCCCAGAGGGAAATCTGTTAAAGGTGGTAAATACGATACAGGATATTATTTTGTAGATGATGTATTGCTTATGGAAATGAGAGATCCTAAAAATCTGGTAGCCGGTCAGGTGTGCAATATGGCACTTGATTTTTCGCCAATTGAGTTTTTGGTAGGAGAGAGTGAGGCATATACAGAGATTCAAAAAGCATTGGATTCTTACATCCAGTATGTAACCATATTTAAAGTAAATTCGGTAAAAATAATTGGTCATGCTGACGATGCAGGTTCTACCTTTGAAAATGAAATCATGTCTGCTATGAGAGCTAGTAACGTAAAGCAATATATGATCGAAAAGGGTGTAGATGAATCTCTAATAGAGATCGTTGCTGCCGGGGATACATCTCCTGTAGTTACTACCGGTTCTGATTTGGATCCAGATTCTAATAATAGAGTAGAAATTAAAATCGACTAACCTCATATTTTTTTTCAAGTTTGTTATAAAAGATACTACCTTTGGAAGGTTTAAACTTAAGCAATACGTTTATGAACTTTCCAAAATTCTTGCTAGGAGATAATACAGATTATCCAGATGCAATCTTTGTGATCCATACCGAGTTTCCAAGGTTTATTGTTAATCTGGAGAATGATGAAGTAGAATGGTTAGAAGAATTTGATAAGAATGATGAGAAAGAATTGCTGGAGGAAGCAGAAAATCTTTTTCAGGCTGCCAATGATTTTTACGATCGTGAAATTGAACGTTACGACGAATAAATATATAGTGCCTAATGGAAGAACTTATACAATTAGACAAAGAGCTTTTTTTATACCTTAATAATCTTGGTACTTCTACTTGGGATGGATTTTGGTTATTTATGACCGAGAAATTCTATCAAATACCGTTGTATTTACTACTACTTATCTTTTTCTATAAGTATTTTGGTATACGTGGAACGATCATAACTCTGGTTCTGGTAGCAGTCTTAATAACGGCATCAGATCAATTGGCAAATTTGTTTAAATATGTACTTTTTAAGAGACCAAGGCCTTGCCGCGCAGAAGGTGTGGCAGAGTTTACTCGTTTTATTGCTGAACGATGTGGTCGATATGGCTATTTTTCTGGTCATGCTACTAATTCGATGGCGTTAGCATTTTTTACAGGATTGGCGCTTCAAAAATATCTGAAGTATATTTTTCCTTTTATGATCATTTGGGCAGTTATAGTGAGCTACAGTAGGATTTATGTGGGAGTACATTATCCCGGGGATGTAGTGACAGGAATGGCAGCAGGAATTTTACTAGGTGTAGGGGCTTATGTGCTACACTCTTTTTTGATTAAGAAATACGGTGAGGTTAGTAGTTGAATATGTTTTGTAGATTAATATGATATATTGAAATTTTCACATGTGAATTTACGAGATGATCTGGATTTTAATAAAATAAAAAAGCGGGTGTATAACCCGCTAATTTTGTTAGAATTGTTGACAGCACCCATTAATGCATGACCACTCTCCTTGTGGCTCTCCTGGAAAATCACTTATGCAATCTCGTGCAGAGTAGCATGTGGGAGCGCAATTTATTTGGTTATACGACCCACCATTGATACACTGTTGCTCGGATCTGTTCAATTTTGAGCCTAAGGTTTCAAGTTTTTTAAGCATAATATATTGTTTTAGTTAATAATAAACAATATACCTAAAATTCATTCTGCTCACCTTAATATTATGTTATAAAGCGAATAAAATACTGTTAAAGCAGGTTTTTAAATTTATCAAAAAATACCTCTACTCTTTTCCAAACTTCTTATTTTTCTTCTTTTTACCAAAAATCCGTTTTAATAAATTGTCACGCTTTTCAGGTTTACAATCAAGATCGTTTTTTACTTCTTCACTAGGTTGATCAAACGTGCTTTTTGTAATGGGATCAAAAATAGGATCTTGATTCATTTTTTGATATAACTTAGCAAAAATTGGAAGGGCAGTATTTGCTCCCTGGCCCAAGGTAGTAGTTTTAAACCCAATACCATAATTATCATTTCCTACCCAGGCTACAGTGACCAGATTGGGAGTGATACCTACAAACCAACCATCTTTATTGTCTTGGGTGGTTCCTGTTTTTCCGGCGATATCATTTTTTAATTTGTATGTTGTTCTTAGCCTTGTGGCCGTTCCTTTTTCAACAGTAGATTTCAGCATTTCTAACACTACTTGCCTGGTATATGGGCTGTAGGCCGGAGTTTCTTTAACTTCAGGTTCAAAAGTTGCAATACGATTACCATTTTTATCTTCAATTCTTAAAATATAGTATGGTTTTACAGCTTTACCTTCATTAACATAACTGGCATAAGCTCCTGCTAAGTCTTTAATTCTGATCCCATCGGTACCTAATGCCATAGCAGGTTCTTGAGAAAGGGAATCAATGATGCCTAATTTTTTAACTTGTTCTGCTACCTTAGGAATACCTACTTTATTAAGCACCTTCACTGCAATGGTATTTACAGAGTTACTTAAGGCTTTTTCTAAGGTATAATTTAAATAAGGATCCTCTTCATCATCAGAATTTTTCGGGGTCCAATTATCCAGGTTAGTGTACGTAATCTCTGTTGTCGAAAAATAGGAACAAGGTTTCATTCCGTTTTCGATGGCAGTTGTATAAACAAATGGCTTGAAGGTGGATCCTACTTGTCTTCTACTCTGCGAAACATGGTCATACTTGAAGTAACGATAATCAATCCCGCCAAGATATGCCATAACAGCACCAGTTGTAGGCTCTATAGCGATCATACCAGCATTAAGAAACTTGAGATAGTGTTGCAGGCTGTCTAATGAGGAGATCTTTTTTGTTTCATTCCCGTCCCATTCGAATAATTCAATATTCTTTTTTATTGAAAGAGAATCTTTAATTTGATTTTCAGTTAATCCTTGTTCTTTTAATTTTTTATAACTATCAAGATTTGTAACTGCATTATTGAGTAGTGCTTTATTGTTTTTCCATGGTGCGGTGCTACCATATGATGATTCATATTCTTTCTGTAATGTTTGCATATGTTCTTTCATAGCTTCTTCAGCCAAAGACTGCATTTTATGATCTAACGTTGTGTGTACAATCAAACCATCATTATAGACGTCATAGTCACTACCATCCGGTTTTTTATAGTGTTCAAGAATCTTAACCAGTTCTTTTTTAACTTCTTCTCTAAAATAAGGTGCCAACCCTAGGTCATGATTAAAATATTGATAATCCAATTCGATAGGTTTATTCATCGTTTGGTCTGCTCTAGCGGTACTTATGTATCCATATTTCACCATTTGTTTGAGCACCACATCTCTGCGAAGTTGACTTCTTTCGGGAAACAATCTGGGATTATAACTATGATTCGCTTTAAGTGTTCCGATAAGGGTTGTTGCTTCAGATAGCGTTAATTTATGAGTAGATTTGTTAAAGAATTTTTGTGCAGCACTTTCAATTCCGTACGTATTGTCGGGAAACGGAACGGTGTTAAAATAAAGCGTTAAGATTTCCTTTTTAGAGTAGATATCTTCCATCCTTTTGGCAATAAAGGATTCTTTCAACTTATTGATCACCGTACTAAATATGCTGTATTTTTTTCTTCCGAATAGATTTTTGGCTAATTGTAGCGTAATGGTACTACCGCCACCCGAGGATTTGTCACGCAATAGAATAGTTTTAAAGAATACTCTTAGAAGACTTGTGTTGTCTACCCCGTCATGTTCATAAAATCGAACATCTTCGGTAGCTATAAGAGCATCAATTAAATGTTGAGGTAAATCTTGGTAGGTGATAGGTTGTCTGTCATAGATATAGTATTTTCCTATGAGATGGCCATCTTTATCAAGTATTTGAGTAGCTTCAGACTGCTTAAGAGTACTCAGCTCTTCTTTACCGGGTAGTTTTCCATAAAAACCCAAATATATGCTCATGTAAAAACAGAAAAACAGAAGTATAATTCCTAGTAATGAAAATACACCCCATTTCATCCATTTTTTTTGTAATAAATTCTTTATCATATTCATAATATCGACTTGATAACGTCTAAATCTTCAAATTATTAGTTTGTTTTATCTTCATGTTTTTTTCTAAAATCTCTTATGAAGAGTACAATCATGACCACCATTAATAAAGAAAAGGGAAGTGAAGTAATAATCAATAGTTTTTGCATGGCGACCAAGACATTGATATCTGCTTTCGCATTTCCTAGTAAAAGAATACCTATCGAAAAGATTAATAAAATGATACTCCATAAAAGGCGATGCTTTTTTGAAGGTTCTTGTTTTCCATCGTCTGTAAACATACTCAATACAAATATTGCCGAATCTAATGAAGTAACCAAAAAACTTATCAAAAGAAGAATAGTTAATGTGTTTATGAATCCTTGAAAGGGATAATTTTCGAAGAATATAAAAATAGAACTAAACACATTATCAAATTGTCCCTGATATGCTCCAAAATTTTCAATTATGGTAAAGGCTGATTGACCAAAGGTGGTAAACCAGAAAAAGGTACCTAGTGAAGGTACCAGCAGTACTCCCAAAATAACCTCTCTAAGTGTTCTTCCTTTTGAGATTCTAGCGATAAAAATACCGGTAAAAGGCGCCCAGGCAAGCCAAAAGGCCCAATAATAGTAAGTCCAATCGGTTAGAAATGCTTCTCCGGGATTGTATTGGCCATACGCCAGACTTAGAGGGATAAAGTCGATTACATAATAAAACAATGAGGTAGTGAACTGATAGGTCACAGACAGAATATCTCCTTGCAAAAAAACAAAAAATAAAAGACCAATGGTAATATAAATATTCCACGTAGAAATTATTTTTATACCCTTGTTGACACCTCTAAAAACAGAAATAAATGCCAGTATTGAAATCACAAATAAAACTAGGATAGTTCCTTTAAGTCCGAAATCTTCTTTTAATAAATGCGTAAGTCCACCTTCGATTTGTGTGGTACCGAGGCCAATCGCAGCAACAAGTCCAAAAACAGTAGTAAGAATTGCCAGGATATCTATGCTGGCAAAAATAATAGTTCGCGGCTTCTCTGAAATGACCATACGCTCTATCGACGAAAAAGCACTACTGGATAATACTTTTTTTGACTGCACAAAAAGATAGTACCCTACTGCTATGGCAAATACGGCATAAAATGCCCAGGCTGTGAATCCCCACTGATAAAAGGTGTATTCTAATGCGATTGTTCCTGAATCGGTTTTATTATTTATAGGTGGATTATTCATCATATATACCGGCTCTTGTACAGCTCGTAACAATATACCTGCTCCCATTCCGGCACTATATAACATCGATATCCATGCTAATCTAGAAAACTGTGGGCGGTCTTCAGGTTTTCCTAGTCGTCGCTTTCCCCAATTAGAAAACGCCAAAACAACCAATAACAAAACACAGATTAGCCCTAACCATAAATAAAATCTTCCAAAACGTTGGCGTATGTATACCGAGAAAGATTCGATTCCATTATAGGTTTCTAATGTAAATACGTATAAAAAAAATGAAAAAAATAGTAGAATGCCCAGCGAAACATAGAGTAATCCATTTTTTTTAAGGTTGAGCTTCATACCGAAATAGTTCCAAATGCGATGTTTTTCTTTAAACTTATGCTTGATTGATCATAAATGTCATAAAAAGTTATGAGAATTGTTCAGAATCAATAGAAAAGTTTTCATTTTTTAACAAGTAAAAACTTCAAAAAATAAATTATTTTTTGAAGCTGATGTATCGAAAGTTTCATTTTTTTTAATAAACTTGTAATAACATAATTTATGTGTTATGCTCTATACTCGGATTGAACATTACTTGGGGTTCATTTGAAAGGTATACCCCAAGGTTTGTATTATAGAATGAAGACTTGAATTTTCTACTATAAGTAATATATAACTAACTAAACCTGCAAACCCATGAGAAGAGTAATTGTTGACTACAAAAAATTAAATAAAGATATTTTAAACCTTCTTGTCGAGAAATTTCCTGATGGCTATGCCGATAGAGATATTATTTCTTTCAAAAATCACCATAATGAGGCGATTGAAGCTGTTGAGGTGAAGACAGAAGACACAATCTATTTGGTAAAAATAAGCAAACGTCTGGCAGATACCATGGAAAGTTTTGATGACGATAGCTCTAGTATTGATGTTCCCGAGGGAGTAAGCAAAGATGAAGTAGGAGATCTGGAAGATAAATAAGTTTGAAATTATTCTTTATACAATTCGAATAAATATCGAGCAGCGGCAAACGGCGTAAGCTTATGTTGTTGTACTGCTTCTATTTGTGAACATAACTTTGCTTTAATTTCAGGATGATTGTAAAAAGAGGATTTTAGGTGCTCCTCAATAGTTTGTAATAACCAAAATTTGTTTTGTTTTCTTCTGTTTTCCTCAAAGAATCCATTTTTTGAAGTGATTTCGAAATAATTTTGAATAAGTTTCCATACCTCTTCGATCCCTTTATTTTCTATTGCACTACAAGTGAGTACTTCTGGAGACCAACTGCTTTCTGCAAGTGGATACAAGTGTAATGCTTTTCTGAATTGATTTTTAGCCTCTCGGGCACGTTTAAGGTTATCTCCATCTGCTTTATTGATTACGATAGCATCAGCCATTTCAATGATTCCTCGTTTAATACCCTGCAGTTCATCGCCAGCTCCTGCAAGTTTAAGCAGCAAAAAGAAATCCACCATGCTGTGTACTGCAGTTTCGCTTTGACCAACACCAACAGTTTCAATAATGATGACATCGTATCCAGCAGCTTCACATAAGATGATAGATTCACGAGTTTTTTGTGCTACTCCTCCCAAAGAATTGCCAGAAGGAGAGGGTCTGATAAAGGCATTATCGGCGCGAACGAGAGATTCCATCCTAGTTTTATCACCTAATATACTTCCATGTGATACAGTACTGCTCGGATCTACTGCTAGAACTGCAATTTTTTTATCTTTTTGTATTAAAATATTTCCTAAAGCTTCAATGAATGTACTTTTCCCTACTCCTGGAACCCCGGTAATTCCTATTCTAACAGAATTATTAGCATGAGGGAGGCATTTTTCAATAAGTTCCTGTGCTTTGCTAATATGATTCTGTTGGGTGCTCTCGATTAGTGTAATTCCTTTACTCAGGGCAGTGGTATCTTTAGAAACGATAGCATTACAAAGAGTATCAACAGAAATTTCTTTTTGTTGTAATTTTTTGAATCGATCAATTGCTTGATCTCTGGTACTGACAGACACTTTTGAATTCAGATTAGTGTTTTTGGTGTTATCTTTAGACACAAAATTGCTTTATAGCAAAGTTATAAATTACTTTTTTGGAAAAGACATTATTACTGAAGCAATCTAGTTTTTTGTTTATACTCTTATAGGAATGGCTACTGCTGTTCTGTCCCATGCTAAATACATTATGGTAAAGTCATTAGCATTTTCAAAATAGATAGAAAATTGCTCTTTGGTATTTAGCAAGGGTATCGTAGGCACCTCAATAGTGAGAGCATCATATGATGGATCACGTTTTACGGTACCATCCATGTTTACTCCCCAACTATATTCTTTGCTATTAAAAATAATCTTCCAGGACTCAGGATTAGGGATAGTCCATAAAGTATAAATTCCTGCTTTAAGAGAAGTCCCATCTATCATAAGATCTTTGTTGGTAGTAAGCATAGTAGCTTCATTTGCACCAGTTCTCCAAACTTGTCCAAATGGTACAAGGTTTCCAAAAATCTCCCTATCTTTTTTATAAGGCCTATTGTAAAAAACTGTAATCGTAGCGTCTTTTGCATTATGTGTGATAGTTTCTTCAGGACTGTGTTTCTTAGTATTTTGTTTTAGAAAATACATACCAGTAAATCCTATTAATATCAAACTTAATAGAATTAATACTGATCTTTTTAAAAGCTTAGGCATAATTCGATTTTATGAATTAAATATACTTCATTTAAATTTTAAAACGATCAAAAATTATGTAGTAAGGCGATTGATATTCATCACATTTACTACACAAGTATTTCTGACGGTGATTAAAATTTTAAGAAGTGATTCTAAAAAATAGTTATTCTAGATTAACGTATCAATACGTTGAATTAATTTGTCGGTACCATCCACATATTTTTTTCTACAAGACTCGAAACGTCTTCTACGTCTTTAATTGTTACGATAATCGTAATCATTTTTTATTTTTTACATGAGTATAAAAATGGTATTATTCATAAAATTGATCAGAGTAATACGTTTTTTATGAAGCTTCTTGCTTTTATAATCGTTAATTTTATATTAAATATTTGATATTCAGTTATTTGTTGTTTTTGAAAGCTTTTTATGTATAATTTTGCAACAAGGAAGACATAATTTCGTCTCTATAGATGAATAAGATTTAAAACAGTTTTAAAGTGTTAATCACTAACCAAAAGTTAAAGAAGTTTGTTACAAAGCGAGCTAATAGAAAAATGTAGGCAGGGTGATCGTAGAGCCCAAATGAAGCTTTATAATAAGTACTGTGATGGTATGTATTATGTAGCGTTACGATTTCTTAAAGATTCATTTGAGGCAGAAGAGGCAATGCAGGAATCTTTTATCAAAGCATTTACTAGACTTCATCAGTTTACAGGAGATGTGACTTTTGGTGCATGGCTTAAACGAATTGTTATTAATAAAAGTATCGACATGTTGAAAGCCAAGAAAATGAATATGGTAGCGATTAATGAACAGGTTATGACCACGGTTGAAGAACAAGACGATTGGTCGGTATCTGACTCTGTTACGGTAGAAGAAGTTAAAAAGGCAATTGAAAGATTACCTGAAAAATATAAATATGCCGTGATGTTATTTTTGATAGAGGGGTATGATCATAATGAGATAAGCGAGATACTAGATATAACACCGGTTGCTTCGAGAACACTAGTGCATAGAGGGAAAAAACAGCTACAAGAACAATTAAAACATTTAAGAGATGGCACAGGATATTAGAGAGCTTTTAAAGCAGGATAAGCAGATTCCTGCCGAGAGAATACGAAGTGGACATGAACAAAGATTTATGTCAAAATTAGAAAAAGAACTTCCTAAAAAGACTAATAGTTTTGACTATAATTGGCTTAAGATCGCAGCAAGTGTGGTGGTTGTTTTCTCTATTTCTATGTTCACTTATAATAAATTAGAAAGTAACAATTCTAACACAGATCAAATTGTAGATAATACCAAGGTAAAAAATTCTACTGTGTTAATGAATAAACAATCTTCGACTTTGGCAGAAATATCTCCAGAGTATGAAGAGGTAGAGAATAACATATTAACCAGTATAAAATTTCAATTGTCAAGTATAAAAGTAGATGATAGTAATAGAGAATTAGTAGAAAGTTTTAAAGCCAGATTAAATAATCTTGATAAAGAATATCAAAGACTTAATAAAGAACTTATCGAAGTAGGTCCAAACGTACAAAGTGTTGAGGCAATGATGGAAAATCTAACAATTAGACTTTCACTTTTAAGCAGGCTAAAAGATAAACTAAAAGAATTAGAGAGAATTGAAAATGATAATTACAATGAAGTACAAGCTTAATATTAATGTTGTTGCGCTAAGCGTATTATGTTGTGCAGGTTTGTTGGCGCAGGATAAACAAAATAAGCTAAGCGAAAAGCTTGTGGTTAATAATGATGTTACTGTTAACCTTAATACAAGTCATACTAATATTATTTTTGAAACCTGGAACAAGAATACAATCGAAGTAGAAGCTTATCTAGAAGGTGACCTTACTAATGATAATAGTAAGCGTATACTTGATAGCTGGCAAATAAATGTATCAGGTAATACTAAAGAAGTAACTATTAATTCTGCTGCTGGAAATTTATGGAGTGAAAACGTAACAGCTTCAAATATTGAAATAAATAAAAAAAATCTTCAGGAGTTGAGAAGATTAAGTCCTATGATTGCCGATATGCTTGGTCCTCTTATGGAGAACATGGCCAAAAACCCAATGCCAAACACACTTTCTGAAAATCAATCTGAGGTTAATTATGGTAATAATAAGTATAATGAAAGTGAAGAAAAGTATATTCAGCAATGGGAAAATCAGATACGTGAGAAGTTTAGTGATGATATAGAGAAAAAAAAACAAAAATGGGCTACACAGCTTAAGGATGGTAACTCAAAAAATGCCTCTGGTCAGGCAGAAGTCCGTCTAGAGACTTCATGGGGAGAGCAATATGGAAAACAAATGAATGCTTGGGCTTCTCAGTTATTAAAGGATGTAGAAAGTCAACAAAATGGAGTTGCTAATGTCACTTTTTATCAGTATCGCGCAAAGAGAGTTAATACGAATAATACAAGCAAAATTATTAAAGTACATATGCCGAGAGAGGCTAAATTAAGACTTAATATTCGTCATGGCGACGTGCAGTTAGCAGAAAAGTCTAACAATGTAAGAGCATCATTGTCTCACACCAAACTTTCTGCCAACATAATAGATGGAGATCAAACATTTATCAAAGCCTCTTATTCTCCTGTTTTTGTGCGCCAATGGAACCAAGGGAAACTTGTTTTAAATTATGTAAAGAATTGTAGAATACAAACAGCAAAAAACCTTCTTGTTAACGCAGATTCTAGTAATATTTACATTCAGGAACTTAACGAAAACGGAGCTATTTCGGGAAGTTTTGGTGTCATAACAATAGAAAACCTGGGAGAATCATTTTCTACATTAGATTTAGCAGTTCAAAACAGTGATTTTAATTTAAAATTACCCAAGACAGCTTTTAATCTATCATATAGCGGGGCTCAAAGTATAATTTCTTTGCCTAGAACCATGGAGATAAGTTCGAGGAAGAATTTTGGAAATGTGTTTATTAATGGTTTTCAAAATACACGTAGTACAGATAAAATGATTACGATTAATGCAAAGTATAGTGAAGTTGTACTCAAAAGTAAATAAACAGTAGTTTTCATAGTAATAATGTAGTGTTAATTATAAAAGAGCTTTGTTGGTCAAACAACAGGGCTTTTTTAGTTACTTTTATTAACATCTTGATTAGTATATTTTTAGTACAAAAAAGTAAGAATAATTCTATCTTCAGTTCTTTCATCTGTATAATCCTTCCTTTCATCTATTTTTTAATATAATAATATTATTAAAACATTGAAAATCAATTGATTAAATATTTTTTGATTAAATTTTAACATTTATTGTGTTTTTCATCGAAAATCAAAAACACTTGATCTAAAAATCTGATTTAGAGTTTGTATAACTATAATTTAGTGATATCATTGTATGGTAAAACCGTAAGAAAGGAATAATAAACCTCTACAAGTAAAGTTTAAAATGATGAAATTGATAACATGTTTTTTTAGTTTGTTTTTGTTCTTTAATTGTTATGCAAATAATAATGATGGAATTCTTACTGTAGAAAAAGATGGTCTTGTTGTCGAGGTTTTAGATTTTCAGGATGGAGATAAGATCAAATTGTTTGAAATAGAGACTGGAGATCATATTTTATCTAAGACTCATGCTCAGATAGATCTTAGTCAATTACCTGTTGGATCTTATTTGTTAGAAAATAACGAAGGTAAATCGATCGTAATTGATCGATTAGAAGAAGATCTTAGGGTCGATGGAGCTATTAGTGCTATTCATAACGATTTTCTTTTAGAACGAGATAGTAAAAAGTCTTTAGTGCCTGCAGATATAAACGTTGAGCAAGAATTTATTCGTTATTACGAAAATTCTGAAACTAATCTTCTGGCAATAGAAAGAGAAGGAGATATGATTACTGTGGTAAATTTTGAAGAGGGAGATAAAATCAAGCTGTTTGAAGTTAAAAACACTGTACATATATTATCTAAAACGTCAAATTTTGTTGATTTGAGTCAACTACCTGCTGGTATGTATGTCCTAGAGAACAACAAAGGAGAATCAGTTGTTGTAGAAAAATATTCAGAATCAGATGACAGTCTTATGGCTGATATGTAAGAATGTAAGTATAAGGAATCGAAAAAACCATCTAAAACTTTTAGATGGTTTTTGCTTTTACAACCTTTTTTAGGAGTATTATTTATCCAGATTTTTAGTCATATTAAAACCAACAAATAAACCAACGCCTGCCATTAAGAAAATAGTTCCTGGGTAGGCAATATCTTCTTCGACTCCAATGGATAGGTGTAAAATACCTGCAATAAAAATTCCGATACCTACTCCCATTAATAAAAGTGAAGCATTAAGAATAAGGACTTTCCAAAAGGGAGTCACTCTTCTATCTTTATTACTGTAAAAGATAGATGCATCTGCTCCCTTTTCTATAAGAGCCATTCTTTCTTTATTTCTTGCAGAAATGAATAAATAATATGCCCCAAAAATTACTCCCAAAATTGCAGGCATGATAATTACTTCTGATCCCATGATGTTTTTTGATTTAAAAGATTAATAACTATTCGTTTTCTATCTAAGACGAGGTATTTTTAAAACCGGTTACAAAAACTATGGAAAAATATATTTTGTAATTTTTAGTAGAATTTATGTAACCATAAGTTTGGTAGTCTCGTCTTATGAATAAATGAACCATCAATCAGATCAATATTATATAAATCAAGTTCTTGAAGGGCGGGTAAATGCTTTCTCGGTACTTGTAGAACGCTATCAGTCATTGGTATATACAGTAGTATACAGAATGATGAAGAATAAAGAGCAAGCTGAAGAAGTTGCCCAGGATTGTTTTATCAAAGCATACCAATCATTAAATAAATACAGAGGAGAAGCTAAGTTTTCTACATGGTTATATACCATTGCTTATAGAAAAAGCTTAGATACCATCAAAGCAAGTAGAAGAATAATGACATCAGAACTTATAGAAGAGATCAATGAAGGAGAAATTGAGCTTGTAACAGATGCATTGAGTTATTTAGAAGCTAAAGAACGAAAAGAAATTATATCAGATAGTATAATGAAACTTTCAGAGGATGAAGCGGCTATAGTAACGTTATATTATTTTGATGAGAAAAGTATAAAAGAAATCGCTGAAATTGTGGGTTTGACAGCAGATAATGTAAAGATAAAATTGTATCGTAGCAGGAAAAAACTATATTCAATACTTCATCACCAGATTTCACCCGAAATAAGTAATAAAAATGGAAGAGCAATTTAAAGACATAGAACAATTACTAAAAGAAGCTGGCACCGATCAACCTTCTTCAGGATTTTTGAAAAATATAATGAGTCAAATTGAGCTTTCCGAAACTCAAAAATCACGGGTGTATCAACCTTTAATCTCTAAGAAAACCTGGCTGATTATGATCTTAACCCTAGTTTTATCGATGTGTGGTATTTTATTATTATCAGACCCCAAAGAGTCCATTTTCAACGCTATCGACTATTCTTTTCTGAATGGCATTTTTATCAAAAATCTATTTTCTGGATATACTCTCCATAAAACAGCGATATATGGTATTTTGTTTCTTTCGGCTTTGTTTTTCATTCAAATACCTATACTTAAAAGAAGAATTGACAGAAGTTTTTCAATATAACAAATGAAATAATATTTTTTAAACTGCTTTACTTTCTCTATTTTACCTTACAAATAATTTTTGGGAAAGTTTTTATGCAAAAAAGAGTGTGTATTATAGGAGCAGGTCCTAGCGGTATTACGGCGCTTAAAAACCTGAAGGATAAAGATATTGATGTCGTATGTTATGATCGCAATACAGAAGTAGGAGGGAACTGGATTTATTCTGATGATGAAAGTCATTCTAGTGTTTTTGAAACTACGCATATCATAAGTTCAAAAACCTTATCACAGTATGAAGATTTCACTTTTGACGATTTTGATAAAACCGTAGCCGATTATCCGTCTCATGACGAGCTTAGAAGATATTTTCAGGCGTATGCAAAACGCTTTGATCTATATTCATATATAGAATTTAAAACTATTGTAAAACATTGTAAAAGAATAGCCAATAACGAATGGCAGGTTACGATTATTCAAAACAGAAAAGAGCAAATAGAGATTTTTACAGATTTAGTGGTTTGTAATGGTCATCACTCGGTTCCCAGAATGCCTAAATATCCAGGCAAATTTACAGGTCAATTTATCCATTCTCATAGTTATAAAAAGGCAACTCCTTTTAAAGACAAAAGAGTTTTGGTTATCGGCGGAGGGAATTCTGCTTGTGATGTCGCTGTAGAAACCAGTAGAGTTAGTAAAAAGACAAGTATAAGTTGGAGGAGAGGATATCGTATTATTCCAAAATTCTTTTTTGGGTTACCCTCTGATACAGTAGGTGCACGGTCATCCTGGTTGCCGATAAAGATAAGGAGTTGGTTCAATGATCGATTACTCAATATTTTACTCGGAAAGAACAAATTATATGGATTACAAGAGGTGAAAACAAAGTTTGGCGAAACACATCCTACCATTAATGATGAACTATTATATAAAATTCGACATGGTAAAGTACATCCCAAGGTGGATATAGAAAAACTAGACGGGAATACGGTATATTTCAAAGATGGAACCAGTGAAGATTTAGATGTTATTATTGCTTGTACAGGTTATATCTTGAAACATTCTTTTTTTGATAAAGAATTCATTGATTATAGTGATGGCCCCGTTCCTTTATATTTAAAAATGTTTCATCCCAATTATCACGATGTATTCTTTGTGGGCATGTTTCAACCTTTGGGATGTATATGGCCGGGATCAGAGTTGCAAAGTAAAATTTTAGCTAATTATTTGGTTGGGAATTGGAAAATGCCATCAAATATCAAAACTCTCTGCGAAAAAGAAGTAACAGATCCACATTACAAACAGATAGACACACCAAGACATACAATTACAGTAGATTATCATAAATTCAGAAAGGCGCTATTAAAGCAGCTACCTAAAAACTGGAAGTCAAAAAAACCTCAAAATTTTTCAAAAAGTGCCTAATGAAGAATACTGATTTTTCTCGATTTATAAACAGTTTGTCCAAAGGATTTATTCCTGTTATAACTAAAAACTTTTCTGAAAAGGATTATGTAGCCATAGATTTGTCAGAAAACAATAAAGCTCTTACTACTATTGATGTTTCTTCTTCAAAAGCATTTGAAATATATATATCAGAATATTTACTCAGAAATAATGCTAAAGTCGCCTATGGCGGTTATAATGAAACGAGAGGTATTTATAGAAGAAGTACTCATTTCAATCAACAAAATCCTGAAACTGAAAGAAATATTCACTTAGGATTAGATATCTGGTGCGACGCTGAGACCAAAATACTGGCTCCGTTAGACGGTAAAGTGCATAGTTTTAAAAATAATAATAATTTTGGGGATTATGGTCCGACGATTATTCTAGAGCATACAATAAAGGATATTACTTTTTATACTTTATACGGGCATTTAAGCGTGAAGTCACTTTCTCATCTGGAAGTAGGTCAGGAAATAAAAGCAAGTCAAGTAATAGCTACTTTGGGAGATGCATCTGTAAATGGGGATTATGCACCTCATTTGCATTTTCAAATTATTAAAGATATGCAAGGAAACATAGGTGATTATCCAGGTGTTTCTAATAAAAAAGAGTTAAAATATTATTTACTAAACTGCCCAGATCCTAACTTACTGTTGAAAATTGGGAATTACTAAATGATAAAGCAAAAATTTATGCGTTATCCCTTGGTTGGTGTATTTCTCTTCTGTTTTTTTCTTGATGGTTAATTTCTCTTCCATCTGCTTCTTTTTGTTTAATATTGATGGCATTTTCTTTTATGCTATCCTGTTCCTGTTTGATGTTATCTTTTTTGTGCATAATTCTTAAGTTTTACATTAAATTAAAATATTTCTTGTAAAACTTAAAATACCTTATCAAATTTTAACTTTGAAAGTTAATAAATTAAAAAAACCTGAAATTAATTTTATTTCAGGTTTTAAAACTCTTTGCAAAAAAGAATCTATTCATTCACAAGTACCCATTCTCCTTTTTCGATTAGTGGGATCGCTTGTTTGTATTTCAAGGTTTTATTTTCTCCACTCATTATATGCTTGATAGTGACTCTGTCATTACGACCAATTTTGGGTTGCTCACGTACAATAGTTTCAGTAACCTGAGGTCTTCCCTGGCTTTGTCCTACGGCCCTACTTTGAGCGGCACGTTCATCCATATTTGGAATTTCTTCTTTAGATGTCTCTAGTTTTTCTTTTCTGCGTACTTGGCGCGCTTCAGAAATGTCCTGGGTATTACCAGTGGGTAACTCTCCTTTAAACAAAAAGGAGATTACGTCCTTATTCACATCTTCAATCATAGCCTTGAATAGTTCAAAAGCTTCAAATTTATAGATTAATAAAGGATCCTTTTGTTCGTGAACGGCTAGCTGTACACTCTGCTTTAACTCATCCATTTTACGTAAATGAGTTTTCCATGCATCATCAATAATGGCCAGCGTTATATTTTTTTCGAAATCAGTGATTAGCTGTTTTCCTTCAGATTCATACGCTTTTTCAAGATTAGTGGCAACATTGATGCTTTTCACGCCATCTGTAAAGGGAACCAGAATTCTTTCATATTTGCTGGATGGATCTTCATAGACTTGCTTTATCACAGGGTAAGCAGTCTCTGCATTACGTTTCATTTTATCCTGATAATGCTCATAAGCCGCTTTGTAAACTTCGCTGGTAATTTTCTGTGCATCCATTTTTTCAAACTCTGCCGCAGTAACAGGACTGCTCATAGAAAAATAGCGTATCAATTCAAACTCGAAATTTTTAAAGTCTTGAGTCAACTTATTCCCTTCTACAATAACTTCAGAGGTATCGTAGATCATATTGGCAATGTCTACACGCAAACGCTCTCCAAATAAAGCATGATAACGTCGTTTGTATACTACTTCACGCTGTGCATTCATCACATCGTCGTATTCTAATAGTCGTTTACGCACTCCAAAGTTGTTTTCTTCTACTTTTTTCTGAGCACGCTCGATAGATTTCGAGATCATAGAATGTTGAATTACCTCACCTTCTTTAAGTCCCATTCTGTCCATCATTTTGGCAATACGTTCCGATCCAAAAAGGCGCATTAAATTATCCTCAAGCGACACATAGAACTGCGAACTTCCAGGGTCTCCTTGACGACCGGCACGACCACGTAGCTGTCTGTCTACACGACGAGAATCATGACGTTCTGTACCTACAATGGCAAGACCGCCTGCTGCTTTTACTTCGTCTGATAATTTGATATCTGTACCACGACCCGCCATATTCGTCGCAATAGTTACCATTCCAGTGTTACCAGCTTCAGCAACAATATCTGCTTCTTTTTTGTGAAGTTTGGCATTCAGTACATTATGAGGGACTTTACGAATAGTAAGCATTCTACTTAATAATTCAGAAATTTCTACAGAAGTTGTTCCAATTAATACAGGTCTGCCAGCATTGGATAATTCAGTTACCTCCTCGATAACCGCATTATATTTTTCGCGTTTGGTTTTGTATACCAAGTCTTCCTTATCGTGTCTTGCAATCGGTCTGTTTGTAGGGATTTCTACAACATCTAATTTGTAAATTTCCCATAGTTCTCCAGCTTCTGTAACAGCAGTACCAGTCATACCAGAGAGTTTACCATACATTCTAAAGTAATTCTGAAGCGTTACTGTCGCAAAGGTTTGTGTAGCGTCTTCAATCTTTACATTTTCTTTAGCTTCAATTGCTTGATGAAGTCCATCGCTATATCGACGGCCATCCATAATACGACCCGTTTGCTCATCAACGATCTTCACCTTGTTGTCCATGACCACGTACTCTACATCTTTTTCAAACAACGAGTAGGCTTTTAGCAATTGTCTTAAGGTATGAATTCGCTCACTTTTTACACTATACTCTCTAAAAAGTTCTTCCTTTTTCTCTGCTTCCTCTTCTTTAGAAAGTTCTTGTCCTTCAATTTTGGCGATTTCCATACCAATTTGTGGTAAAACGAAGAAATCCGGGTCATCTTTTCCAGAAAGATAATCTACACCTTTATCGGTGAGATCAATTTGGTTATTTTTTTCTTCTATTACATAATACAGATCTGCATCAATCTTGTGCATCTCCCGATTATTATCCTGCATATAGAAGTTTTCTGTTTTTTGAAGCAACTGTTTTACGCCTTCTTCACTTAAAAATTTGATTAGTGCTTTATTTTTAGGGATTCCGCGGTATACCTGCAGCAATTTAAAACCTCCTTCTTTGGTGTTTCCTTCTTTAATTAATTTTTTAGCTTCTGCCAGAACAGTGGTAAGGTATTTTTGCTGTACAGAAACGATATCAGCAATTTTTGGTTTTAATTCGTCAAATTCATGAACATCTCCTTTTGGAATAGGACCAGAGATAATTAAAGGAGTACGAGCATCATCGATTAATACCGAGTCTACCTCATCTATAATGGCATAATTATGTGGACGCTGTACTAGGTCTTCTGGAGCATGAGACATGTTATCCCGCAGGTAATCAAAACCAAATTCGTTGTTAGTTCCATATGTAATATCTGCGTTATAAGCTGCTCTGCGCTCTGCAGAGTTTGGACGATGATTATCTATACAGTCTACAGTAAGGCCATGAAATTGAAATATAGGAGCCATCCACTCACTATCACGACGAGCCAGATAGTCGTTTACTGTTACTAAATGCACCCCGTTTCCAGATAAGGCGTTTAGATATACGGGAAGCGTAGCTACCAATGTTTTACCTTCTCCTGTTTGCATTTCGGCAATTTTACCCTCATGCATCGCAACCCCACCAATTAACTGAACGTCATAATGGATCATATCCCATTTCACTTCTTTACCAGCTGCGTCCCAGCTGGTGGCCCAAATAGCTTTATCACCATCTAGTGAGATATAGTCTTTGGAGCCTGAAAGTTCACGATCATAAGTAGAAGCTGTAACTTCTATCTCGTCATTATTAGCAAATCGCGTAGCAGTTTCTTTTACAACGGCAAATGCTTCTGGGAGAATATCATCTAAAGCTTTTTCTGTAGCTTCATATGCTTCTTCTTTCAATTTGTCGATTTCCCCGTAGATATCTTCTTTTCTGTTGATATCCTCTACGGCATTGGCTTCTTCCTGAAGTTTTTCTATTTTGTTGTGAATGTCTGCACGTGCCTTGTTTATTTCGTTTTTAAACTCGATAGTTTTAGCTCGCAACTCATCATTAGAAAGTGCCTCTATGGCCTTTCCTGCTTCTTTGATTAATTCAACCTTGGGTTGAATCTCTTTTATGTCTTTTTTGGATTTATCTCCAACAAATGCTTTTAATACAGAATCTAAAATTCCCATGATTTATGGTTGTGTGTTTAATGAGATCATAGTTTCAAATTGAAACCAACCGGTTAAATCCCTCTTTGGGTAACATTCAGGCCAAATCCCAATTATAGGATCTGTGATTTTCTCATGACCTAAGTGGTCATTATTATACAATACTTCTGCGTTTATAAACAGCCGTAAAAGTGGCGTAATTTACGCAAAAAAAAAGCCTCTTGCGAGACTTTTAATACTATTTCAATATTTTAATATTCATCCTCGTTCCAAAGATAATCTTCGTCTGTAGGATAGTCGGGCCATATTTCTTCTATAGAGTCATATGAATCTCCTTCATCTTCAATCGCTTGCAGGTTTTCTACAACCTCTAGGGGTGCTCCAGTACGAATTGCGTAATCTATTAATTCGTCTTTTGTAGCTGGCCAAGGCGCATCACTCAAATACGATGCTAATTCTAAAGTCCAATACATATGCTTACTGGTTTATTTTTTGCAAAAATAATTTTTTAGTTTAAAAAGTCAAGTAAAAAATTAATTATTTAAACAATAATTATAAGAACGTGATTTTTTCTGGTGTTCACTTACTAATTTTAAAGCGAATAAATTTTTATGAATTCTTTGTTGGAATCCATTTTATTTCATCTGCCTTTAAATCGAATGACAACTTTCGTGCCAGCACAAAAAGATAGTCAGATAGTCTATTTAAATATTGTAATGTAGTCTCTTCAAAAGGAGCTATTTCGTAAAGGGCTGTGGCTAGCCGTTCGGCTCTTCTGCATACACAACGTGCTATGTGACAGAATGACACAGTTTGATGTCCGCCGGGCAATACGAAGTGTGTCATGGGAGCCAATGATTCATTCATTCTATCCATTTCGTTTTCGAGCAATTCAACATCTTCCACAGAAATTGTAGCTATATTTAATCGTTTTTGACCACTTTTTAAAATCGCTTTTTCTGGATCAGTAGCCAATACTGCTCCTACAGTAAAAAGCTTATCCTGTATATTGATCAGTATTTTTTTGCTTTGTTCTTCAATTTCCTGATCCCTTATTAAACCGATATGTGAATTCAGTTCGTCAACAGTTCCGTAACTTTCAATTCGTATATGATGTTTAGGGACTCTGGTACCACCAAATAGCGCCGTAGTGCCTTTATCACCTGTTTTTGTATATATTTTCATTAGTTCTTTGTGCTTTTATGCTAGTTATTCTTTTTTTTCTTTTCCATATAATTTTTTTTGAAGTTACGTTTGCCACGGTTGTATAATCTATTCTTGTTTCGTTTTGTATTCCAGGAAACAGCAACAAATAGAACTGCTATTCCTATGATCATTAAAATAAGCTGGGTTTCTTCAGAAAGGGAGTCAAACATTACTTCTACTTTTAAAGTAAAAGTAGAAAAATGCTTTCAATTGTTTCATAATATAACTAGAGTATTTTAAAGTGATCTTCGCTAAAAATGCTAAATTTGTTGCGCTATGGAATTTTCTTCAAAATTATTGGAAAACGCAGTATACGAAATGTCACAGTTGCCTGGCATAGGAAAGCGTACTGCATTGCGGTTAGTGTTGCATTTATTGAGGCAACCCAAGGCACAGACGGATCATTTGGTCACAGCATTGGGAACACTTCGTAGCACGATCAAGTTTTGTAAGAAATGTCATAGTATAAGTGATGAAGATATTTGTGATATTTGTAGTAATCTCAATCGATCACAAGATACTATTTGTGTGGTTGAGGATATAAGAGACGTAATGGCGATAGAGAGTACAGGGCAGTATCGAGGATTGTATCATGTACTAGGAGGTAAAATAAGCCCTCTTGATGGTGTTGGTCCTCAAGATTTAAATATTAGTTCTTTGATTGAAAAAGTTAATGAAGGGCAGGTAAAGGAATTGATATTTGCATTAAGTGCTACTATGGAGGGAGATACCACTAATTTTTACATTTATAAACAAATAGAAGGGTTAAAGGTCAAAATATCTACTATAGCTAGAGGAATTAGTGTTAATGACGAACTTGAATATGCAGATGAAGTTACCTTGGGTAGAAGTATTGTCAATAGAATCCCATTTGAAAATGCTTTAAAGAGCCCTTAATTGATCTAATTCAAAAATCATACATTCTTAGTTTTAGAAAAATTAGATTATTTGATAAGGATATCCAACATATTGCGTATTTCATTTAAATCTTTTTAGAATTGGCTATACATCTAAGGAACTATAAAAACTAATGATTAACACGAGTTATTTAGTAGCTAAAGACAAGGTTTTTTATGATAAAACTTCATTAAAACTGGATGAGAATGCCGAAATTCTTAGCGCTATAAACAAAGAAGATTTGGGATATAAAAATATCGAGATTATCTTTGATAACAATTTTATGAGTTTCGGTGCGACTATTGAACAAATGCAGATTTTGAGAAGAGACAATCTGACTTTTAAAATTAGACCCAAGAATCACAGGTATACTTGGTAGTAATTTTGGAGTCGGGAAAGTATAAATAATAGTATTTTAAAAAAACTTTAATAAAGGAAAGTTAATTTTTAAGCTTAATTTTAAGTAAATTCGCAAAAAAATTAACGAACAAACACGTTTAATTAAGAATATGGCAAAATTTGAGCTTAAACTTCCAAAAATGGGAGAGAGTGTGGCAGAAGCAACAATAACCACTTGGTTAAAAGAAGTTGGGGATACTATTGAGTTGGATGATGCTGTTGTTGAGATTGCAACCGACAAGGTAGATAGTGAAGTGCCTAGTGAAGTAGAAGGCATTTTATTAGAAAAACTTTTTGCTGTTGACGATGTAGTAGAAGTAGGGCAAACTATCGCCATAATCGAGACCGAAGGAGAAGGTGTTGTTGACTCAAGTCCTTCAGCAGCAAAGACACAAGTTGAGGAAGCTCCAAAAGAAGTTGCCGTTCTTGAAACACAGATAGCAGAAACAACAGAAGCGGTAGTGAGTACTGCCGGGGCAGTAGATTTCTCTGAAAGCAGTACCTTTTATTCGCCATTAGTTAAAAATATAGCAGCAACTGAGGGGGTTTCATTAGCAGAACTAGAGTCAATCCCTGGAACAGGTAAAGAGGGGCGTGTTACTAAGAATGATATCCTCAAATTTGTAGAAGATCGTAAAAATGGCAACGTAGAAGTTACTACTCAGCCTGTAAAAGTAGAGGCTAAAGAGACTCAGACTGCTTCACAGAAAAAGCAAGAAACTCCAAAGGCGACTCCAGTTGTTGCCTCTGGTAACGATGAGATTATTGAGATGACAAGAATGGGGAAACTCATTGCACATCATATGGTGGAATCTGTACAAACTTCGGCGCATGTACAATCTTTTATCGAAGCAGATGTAACTAATATCTGGAATTGGAGAAAGAAAGTGAAAGCAGATTTTATGAAGAGAGAAGGAGAGAATCTCACATTTACTCCAATTTTTATGGAAGCGGTCGCAAAAGCAATTAAAGACTTCCCAATGATCAATATCTCTGTATCTGGAGATACAATAATCAAAAAGAAAAATATTAATCTGGGTATGGCTGCCGCTTTACCCGATGGTAATCTTATAGTACCGGTGATTAAAAATGCAGATCAGTTAAATCTGGTGGGTATGACCAAAGCGGTTAATGATCTGGCTAATCGAGCACGAAATAATGCTTTAAAACCTGATGATATTCAGGATGGCACCTACACGGTGACCAATGTAGGTACTTTTGGTAGTATTATGGGGACTCCCATTATAAATCAACCCCAGGTAGCAATTCTGGCTTTGGGAGCCATCAGAAAAGTACCTGCAGTAATCGAAACGCCAGAAGGAGATTTTATTGGAATTCGATACAAAATGTTTTTATCACATTCCTACGATCATAGAGTAGTAAACGGAGCCCTTGGCGGACAATTTGTTCAACGTGTAAAAGATTACCTTGAAGCTTTTGATGCAAATCGAGAATTTTAGACGTCAGATATATAAAATCGAACATCAAACCACAGTTTAGTAGCTGTGGTTTTTTTAATGCAGATTTTAAAAAACAGTCCTAGTAATATTCAATATGAGCGAAAAGCAATGATATAGATACATGAAAAAACAATAATCTTATCCTCTAAAAAGAAAAAAACGATCTTTCATATTTTCAATTTCAGAATTTTTGTTAGTTACAATGTAATCTATCGCTTCTGTTGTAAAGTGTTGTCCTTTATCGGTCAAGGAGACAATATCATTATGAATAGTGATCATATTATTTTTTAGAGCTAGGTTCAAAACAGATTTAGATCGTACCTTTTGCCAATTTATATGTTCATTAAGATGTTTTACATGACGTTCTTCCTTTTCCTCATGATTAGCTAAATGAAGAAGAAAGGTTAGCAAAGAAACCTCAATTCGTTGTTGTTTTTGTCGATAGAGTACCGAGAATAATCCCTTGTTTGGAGCGAACAAGTAAACCATCAAGAACAGTAACCCTAATACAGTAGTCATAGATCCTGAAATAGAAGAATCTAAAACATGAGCAACCCAATATCCAATAATAGCACTTCCTACTCCAAAAATAACTGCCAATATCAACATTTTTTTGAGGTTATTGGTCAATAGATATGCTGTGGCAGCAGGAGCAATCATTAATGCAATGACTAATATAGCACCTACAGCATCAAATGCGCCAACAGTCGTGATTGAAGAAACTGTCATAAGTCCATAATGCATTACAACAGGGGAGAGTCCTAAAGCAGAGGCAAGGCCAGCATCGAATGTGCTTACTTTCAATTCTTTAAAGAAAGCAAAGAGTAGTCCTAGGGTTATTAATAAAATAGTCCCAATAATCCATAATGATTTTGGTCCTAAATCGGTTCCATCAAACATAAGTCTATCGAAAGGAGCAAAAGCAAGTTCACCCAGTAAAACTGCATCAATATCTAAGTGCACATCATTTGCGTTTTGAGCAATTAGGATGATACCGATACTAAATAGAGCAGGAAAAACTAGTCCAATAGCAGTGTCTTCTTTTACCAAACCTGTTTTCTGAATAAACTCTACCAGCACAACTGTAAGAACTCCGCTGGCAGCTGCCATGATAATTAATAAAGGAGAAGATAAATCATGAGTAATAAAAAAACCAATAACAATACCAGGTAATATAGAGTGGCTAATTGCATCAGTGATTAATGCCATTTTTCTTAGCACCAAAAAAGTCCCGGGAATAGCACAGGAAATTGCTACTAAGCTTGCAATTAATTGTATTTCGATCTGTGCATTACTCATTTTCCTCTTTTATTAATTGATCATACAAATTAGCAGCGGTATTATAGCCTGATTTAGTCATTGACCACATATTTCCTTGTATCTTTACATAATTTTTATCTTCAAGTTTCTGTAAAGATTTTCGGGTAAATCCTTGAAAATTATTCAAGATTTTAATCGCATGTGGATGAGAAATATCCTCATGTGTACTCGCTATATTATACATAAAAGATAAGGTTTTATGTAGTTGAAGGTCATTTCTGTTTTTTCTAAACCGTATTTCTCTAAATAGTAAACCTCTTCCTGGTGAAAAAATGAAAGAAAATAATACAAATGCTCCAGCTACAAGCACGATTACGGGTCCTGTAGAGAGGTTGTTGTGACTGGCACTAATAGCAGTGCCTATAACCCCTGAAAGGGCACCAAAAATAGCAGCCAAAATAACCATTATAGCTAGATTATTTGTCCATTGCCTTGCAGCAGCAGCGGGGGCCAGAAGCATCGCGCTCATTAACACCACACCAACGGTTTGTAGTCCTAAAACGATGGCAACTACAATAAACGAAGTAATTAAAATGTCTAAGAATTTAGTGTTGAAACCCAAGGTTTTCGTGAAATCAGCATCGAAAAGTAATATTTTCAATTCTTTCCAAAAAAGCAATAAAATAATCAAACTTATCCCTGTGACAATAGCCATTAACCAAACGTCACTTTCTAAAAGCGTAGCGGCTTGCCCGAAGAGATAACTTTCTAAACCTGCTTGATTGGCGTTAGGTAATTTTTGAATATAGGTGAGTAGTAACATTCCGAATCCAAAAAATAAAGAAAGTATCAGTCCCAAAGCAGTGTCAGATTTAAGATGGGTTTTATTGGTGATCCCGCGAATCCAAAAAGTACCTATTAGTCCGCTAATTAACGCTCCCAGTAGAAATATAGAACTATTTTTAGTGCCAATAATAAGAAAAGCAATAGCAATACCTGGTAATGCCGCATGCGAAATAGCATCTCCCAAAAGGCTTTGCTTTCGTAACACTGCAAAACTACCTAGCATACCACAGATAGCTCCTAATATGGATGTACCCAAAGTAATGGTGCGTAAGGTGTAGTCAGTAAAAACAAGTTCTATATATTCTTGTAAATCCATTGTTTCTATTGCTGTATACTTACTTTATAATTAATTCCGTATGTTTTGGTAAGGTTATCGTCATTGAAAATATCTTTAACCGGCCCTGTGGCAATCTTTTTCACGTTTAAAAAGGTGACCCAATCGAAATATTCAGGAACAGTTTGTAGATCGTGATGTACCACAACAACTGTTTTTCCTGCTTTACGAAGTTCTTTTAAAATGTTGATAATCGCTTTTTCGGTAGTAGCGTCAACTCCCTGAAAAGGTTCATCCATAAAGTAAATGGAAGCATTTTGTACTAGGGCTCTTGCTAGAAAAATACGTTGTTGTTGTCCACCAGATAGTTGACTTATTTGTCTATGTTTAAAAGAAAGCATCCCAACTTTTTCTAAAGCTTCTAACGCAGCTTTTTTTTGTTTTTGACCAGGCCTTTTGATCCAGCCAAGGCTTCCGTATGTTCCCATCATCACTACATCCAATGCCGTAGTTGGGAAATCCCAGTCGACACTTCCCTTCTGGGGAACATAGGCAACTAGTGATCGTTGTTTTTTATAAGGCTTATTATAGATTTGAATACTACCGGCAATAGGTTTGATAATATCCAGAATCGCTTTGATTAAGGTAGATTTTCCTGCTCCGTTAGGACCTACAATTGCCATAAGTACACCCTCAGGAATAGCTAGGTCTATATCCCATAACACAGGTTTGTAGTTATAGGCTACAGTTAGGTCATCTATTTGAACGGCGATTTTTTCACTCATTATTTTAAGGCATTAATAATAGTATTTACATTGTACTCAAACATGCCAATATAGGTTCCTTCTTTAGTTCCTGTGTTTCCGAGAGCGTCAGAGAACAATGTCCCGCCTATCGCAACTTCATGATTTTTTGATTTCACAGCTGCTTGCAAGGCCTCAATGGTTCTTTTAGGAACCGAACTCTCTACAAAAATGGCTTTTACTTGCTTTTCGATGATAAAATTAGCTAATTTTTGCACATCTTGGACACCAGCTTCAGTAGCTGTTGATAAACCTTGTAATCCTACAACATTGAAGTCATATGCTTTTCCGAAGTAACTAAATGCGTCATGTGCTGTAACCAGAATACGTTTTTCCTTAGGTAAGGTTTCTATTTTCGCTTCTAATTTACGTTCTAACTCTGTTAGTTTTGATAAATAGACTTCTCCGTTAGTTTTAAAAATTTCAGCATTTTTTGGATCAATTTCTTGAAGAGTTTTAATAACAAAAGAGGTAATTATTTTCCAGTTATCGACACTAAACCAAATATGTGGGTCATAGTTAGAAGCAAAATAATCAGACCCGATCAGCGTATTTTTTTTTAAACTTTCACCAATTGCTATAGTTTTAATATCTTGACTTTCCATTTTTTCAAAGACTTCTACTAGCTTACCTTCCAAATGTAATCCATTGTAGAAAATGATATCTGCATTTACGAGCTTACTTACATCGCCCTCACTAGCTTTGTAAAGGTGAGGATCGACACCACTTCCCATAAGCCCTTTGACTTCAATTGCATCACCGCCAATGTTTTTTACCAGATCGGTTATCATTGATGTGGTAGTGACGACATTAAGTTTTTGATTTTTATCTTTTACTTCTTTCTTACATGAACATAGAAATAAAGAGGCTGTAATGATTATAATTATTTTTTTCATTTTATCTACAAGATTTTTGAATATTTTTAATCGTTAATTTGGTAATCGAATACTTACTCCTGCGCTAAGTAATAGATTCTGTCCTTTGGTAATACCAGATCCCACGGTAGCATCTAACTGAATAGAATCACTAATTAGATAGGTTAGGCCCGCGTCCCAAAGATGGTTTGGACTACTGTCTTCAGGTAAATCCCCATAAAGCTCTGCGAAAATTCCAAAAGTATCAGTTACACTATATCCGTAGGATATTGTATAAATATAAGCAGCTTCTGGCGAATCGTTACCCCACTCTGCTCCCAGGTTGTATGATAAACTTGATTTTTCACTTAATGTATGTGCAAAAGAAAATCTAAAATCAACTCCCGTTGTTTCTGGTCTGAAGTCATTTCCTGCACTAAACGGTAAAAATAAATGACCGATTAGACCGATTTCTGGTAGCCATCCTTTTTCTTCTATGACGCCAATTTTTGCTCCTAACAATAATGGAGAGAGTCCACTGGCAACGTCATCTAGTTCAGTCCCATTAATTTCAGTTTTAGTCTCGGTAAAATCCCATCCAACTCTTAATTCTAAGTTATCTAATAAACCATATCTTAAAAGGGTAGTATTAAATGTTGTTGTCTTTTGTTTGAAAGCTTTTTCTCCCGAATCCTCATAAAAGGCTCCGGTTTCAATTTGCAAAAATCCTTTTGGAACTACCGTTGGGGATTCAGTTTGGTCAGGTCTATCGGTTACCAATGCACCTGGTTCTGTTTTTTCTTGTGAAAAAACACTATAAAAACTGATAGATGTACAGAAAGTAAATAAGATAGTTCTTTTTAATTTCATTGGGTTTAGTAATTTTGTTACATTATTGTGGCAAAACTAAAAAAGTTAGTTATGACTAACAAATCTTATTTGAATAATTTAACTAAAAGTGAAGAAGATTATTTGAAAGCTCTTTTTCAGTTGCTTATAGAAAATGATTCTGTGAAAGTTGGAAATAACCAATTAGCGGATTATTTGAAAGTTTCACCTGCTTCTACCAACAATATGGTTAAGAAGTTAAAAACTAAGAATTATGTAATAAATGAGAAATATGGAAAACTTGATTTGACCGACGAAGGAAAATCTATTGCTGTTCGATTAATTAGAAAGCATAGGCTATGGGAAACTTTTCTATGCAATTACCTCAATTTTACATGGGACGAAGTACATGATGTGGCAGAGCAGTTAGAACACATAAAATCTCGTAAGTTGATTGATGAATTAGATCGTTTTATGGATTTTCCCAAAAAAGATCCGCATGGCGAGCTAATTCCTAACGCAAATGGCGAATATTCGATCTTACCCAAAGTAACTTTGTCTTCTTTATTAGAAGGAGATGTTTGTAAATTAATTGCGGTTAATGATGGTTCTGTTAATTTTTTAAAATATGTATCAGAGATAGGTTTGGCACTAAGTAGTGAGATAAAAATTCTGGAAATTCGGGAATTTGATAAATCTATTCGTATACAATTTAACAACACAGAAGAAACGGTAACGCGAAAGTTTGCTGATAACGTATTCGTTAAGAAGGTTGTATAGTTTTTGTAAATGTTAAAATATTGTTTAGCTACAAGAATGTTAAATAATAGCTGTTATCTTTGAGTATCACACAATCAATTTATGGAGCTTAATTTAAAAAAACCGATATGCTTTTTTGATCTTGAAACTACCGGTGTAAATATTTCTAAAGATCGAATTGTTGAGATCTCTATCCTTAAAATATATCCTAATGGCACCCAGGAAAGCAAAACTTGGCTGGTTAACCCAGAGATGCCTATTCCTCCTGAAACAACTGCAGTTCATGGCATTGATGATGCCAAAGTGGCTAACGAACCCACCTTTAAGCAACTAGCAAGTAAGGTTAGTGACATGATCAAGGGGTGTGATCTGGGTGGATTTAATTCTAATAGATTTGATATACCTTTATTAGCCGAAGAGTTATTGAGAGTCGGGCTAGATTTTGACATGAAAAATACTGTGGCAATAGATGTTCAAACTATTTATCATAAAATGGAAAAAAGAACATTATCTGCAGCGTATAAGTTCTATTGCGATAAAGATTTAGATAATGCACACTCTGCAGAGGCAGATACTATGGCAACCTATGAAGTGCTCAAAGCACAATTAGATAAGTATTCTGAATTAGAAAATGACACTAAATTTCTAGCAGAGTTCAGTTCGAGAAAACAATTTGCAGATTTCGCCGGTTTTATAGCATATGATGAGAATGGCAAAGAAATTTTCTCTTTTGGTAAACATAAGAACAAACTGGTTGAACAAGTGCTGGAAGAGGAACCTGGTTATTTTGGGTGGATACAAAATGCTGATTTTCCCTTGTATACAAAGAAAGTACTTACTGCGGTAAGACTCAGAAAATTGAATAATAGCTTAAATTTATAGTCATTCCCTTTATTATACAACCATGAAACTTATTTGTATAGGTCGTAATTATACAGACCATATTGAAGAGTTGGAAAATGAAAAGCCAACAGATCCGGTAATTTTTATGAAGCCTGATACAGCAATTTTATTGAAAAAACAACCCTTTTTTATTCCTGATTTTTCTGAAGATATTCACCATGAGGTAGAGATATTAATAAAGATCAAAAAAGTAGGTAAGTATATTGATAAAAAATTTGCCCATAAATACTATGACGAAATTGGATTAGGTATAGATTTTACGGCAAGAGATCTGCAAAGAGAATTAAAGGAAAAAGGATTACCCTGGGAAAAAGCGAAAGCCTTTGATGGGGCAGCTGTTGTTGGGAAATGGGTTTCAAAAAAAGAGTTTACCGATGTTGATAATATTGAGTTTCAATTAAAGAAAAATGACCAGATAGTCCAACAAGGGAATACCAAATTTATGTTATGGAAGATCAATGAATTAATAGAATATGTGTCTAAATATTTTACTTTAAAGATAGGAGATATTATATTTACAGGAACACCAGCAGGGGTTGGCTCTGTTAAACCAGACGATATTTTAACAGGTTATATTGGCAACAAACAATTTTTTTCAATAAAAGTTAAATAAATGAGCAAAGGATATAGTTTAAAAAATGTGAATGAACTGTCAGGAGGCGATGACGAATTTATTGCTGTACTAGTACAGACCTTTTTAGAAGAAATACCACCTGATCTTGACAGTATGGTTCAGGCTGTAGATTCTGATAATCCACAGATGGCCTATCAATATGCTCATAAGATGAAGCCAAATCTTCAGTTATTTGATATTGATCTTTTACCACAGATTAAACAAATAGAGGCCTGGTCAAAAACGAACAAAGCCAAAGAGCAGATAAAACCTGTTTTAAATGATATCGTTACTGTTGTCAATAATGCTATTGAAAATCTGAAAGCAGATTTTAATTAAATCACAATCATGCTAGCAGAGATAATTACTATTGGTGATGAAATTCTCATTGGACAAATTATAGATTCGAATTCTGCTTTTATTGGTAAAGAACTTAATAAAATTGGTGTCGACGTTTATCAAATTACTTCTATAAGCGATGATAAACAGCATATTCTTGATGCACTGAAAGAAGCAAGGCAACGAGCAGATATTGTTATTATTACAGGAGGGCTTGGTCCAACCAAGGATGATATTACCAAGCATACCATTTGTGAATATTTTAACGACACTCTAGTTCAGGATAAGAAGGTTCTCAAACATATTGAAGAGTTGTTTGCAAAGTATATTTCTACTCCAATTTCTAATGTAAACAGACAACAGGCGTTAGTACCAAGTAAATCTACAGTCTTAATGAATCAATATGGTACTGCACCTGGAATGTGGATTGAAGATAAGAACCAGGTTTTCATCTCTATGCCTGGTGTTCCTTATGAAATGAAAGGATTGATGAAAAATGAAGTACTACCTCGATTACAAAAAAGGTTTGATAGGCCTTTTATAATTCATAAAACAGTGCTTACATATGGTTTAGGCGAAAGTGCTATTGCTGAAAGAATAGAAGACTGGGAGAATAGTCTCCCGCCTTTTGTGAAATTAGCCTATTTACCTAATTTGGGTCGAGTAAGACTACGCCTTTCTGCACGGGGGAATCATAAAACACTTCTCGAAGACACATTAAACAATAAAATAGAAGAACTACAAAAAATCATTGGAGAAATTATAGTCGGTTTTGAAGAAGATGAAACTATTGAATCGAGAATAGGCAATTTGTTAGTGAACGCTGGTAAAACACTATCAGTTGCAGAGAGTTGTACAGGAGGTAGAATAGCGCAATCCTTTACGGCAAATGCAGGGGCTTCTGCATATTTTATAGGTGGAGTGGTTACTTATGCTACAAAATCTAAGATAGATGTTTTGGGAGTGGATCCAGAAACTATTAAAAAACATACAGTAACCAGCGCAGAAGTAGCAGAAGCAATGGCTGTGAAGTCTAAAGAAAAGTTTAAATCAGATTATGCTATTGGTACAACAGGAAATGCAGGCCCTACAAAGGGAGATGGCGATGTTGAGGTGGGTACAGTTTTTATTGCTATAGCTACACCCAAGACTGTTTTCTCTAAAAAATATGTATTCAGTAATTTAAGAGAAAGAACTATTGGAAAAGCAGTGAGTAAAGCCTTTGAACTTCTTCTTAATGAATTATTATAGAATGCTGACTTAATCTGATTTAATTAATTGGTCGACCCACTCTATAGCTTCTTTCAAATTATGAAAAATCTGTGTTGGAACGTTTAAAAATGATTGTTCTAAATTGGCAATTTCACTACTAATTTTGCCATATGTGACTACGGCGTATCCTTTGAGATTAGGAAATAGTTTAGTGGATTTATAATGGGCTGTGGGCTCAAATGAATACTGATGGATTCTGTTTGAGATATATACAAATGGAGTTTTATTTCCGTAATATTCCTTTCCAAGTTTAAATATCGGTGCTGCTTTTTCAAAAGTAAGGGTTATTTCTTCTTTTATTTCTGTGACTACAAAATTTTCATAGAAATATATTGTACCAATATCAAGAATATACTTCTTGATAAGTTTTTTATTGATTTTTGAAGTCATAATACGTTAACGTTGAAAGGTGAAGATAGAATAATGAACCATAGTCCAAGAGTCGCCTCGATTCTGTTAAAGAAAAATTTTAACAATATATTTTAAAATTTATATTTTTAATCTAAGTTGATAAAATCATCTGCCCAATTCATTGCAGCATCCAGATTATCAAAAATACGAGTTGGTCTATTAGTGAATAATTGTTCTAATTCTGGAACTTTATGATTAATATCATCATAAGCTACGATAGCATATCCTCTAAAGTATGGAAAAAATATTTTCTAGTTTATAATGCTCTGTGGGGTTTATAGAGTATGAATTAATCCTATTCGAAATATAAATGTAGGGCAAAATACCTTTATAATACTCACTGGCAAGTTGAAATAATTCTCTTCCACTTTCAAAATTTAGAATGACATTTTCTTTTATTTCGGCCACAATAAAATTTTCATAAAAATAAAACATACCAATGTCAATCTGGTGCTTTTGGATAAGCTTTCTGTTTATCTTGGCCGACATAATGCATAAAAGTTGGTGTATCTAAGATAAAACAATGATTTCTAAAAATCAATGAAAGCCTTTGTTTTTTAATACAAAAGAAAAAGTTTGAAGGTATAGAAAGTGTTTATGATATAAGAATATGTAAAATATTAAAGAACATGTTAACTTGAAGATGTTATTCTCTTTGCCCAGCAAATAGCGTCTTCAAGATTATCAAAAATTTGGGTGGGCATGTCGGTAAAGGTTTCTTCAAGTTGAGCGATCGTCTTGTTAGTAGGGTCGTAGATTACTATACCATATCCTTTAAGATTGGGGAAATTTTTGTCAACATTATAAAGGCGGGTAGGTTTGAACGAATAAGAATTTATTCTATTCGAGATATAAACATAAGGTATTGTATTTTTGAAATGAATTTCCAGTAAGTTATATAATTTTTTTCCACTTTCAAAATTGAGATCCGCCCCAGAGTCGACCTCACCCACAACGAAGTTTTTATAAAAATAGAATGTCCCTATTTCAATTTCATATTTCTTAATGAAGGATTTATTAACGCTATTAACCACGACAAGGAGAATTGGACTACAAAAATACATAATAAATGTTAAATTGGGTCAGTTGGTGTTCTAAATCACATACTGTTCTTGGATAACGAGATGAAAACGTAGTTTTTTGTTTTAGTATTAAGGGGAGAAAAAAACTTTAAAAAGCAGGAAAAAATTACCGAACTATTATTGGTGGTTCGGTAAATAATTCGTTAATTTGCACCCTGTTTTGAAATAATACCAAAATTAAGAAGAGATGTCAAGAGTTTGCGAGCTTACAGGTAAAAAAGCAATGGTGGGAAACAATGTTTCTCACGCAATGAATAAAACAAAACGTAAATTCAATGCGAATTTGATTAAAAAGCGTTTTTATATTCCAGAAGAAGATCGTTGGATTACACTTAAAGTGTCAACTTCGGCGTTAAAAAATATAAATAAAAATGGAATCTCTGCTGTTTTAAAAGAAGCAAGAGCTAAAGGTTTTTTAACTAAATAATCTCCTTTTTTAAAAATACGACAAATGGCAAAGAAAGGTAACAGAGTACAAGTAATCTTAGAATGTACAGAGCACAAGGCTACAGGTAAACCGGGTACATCAAGGTATATAACTACAAAGAACAAAAAGAATACTCCTGATAGAATAGAATTAAAGAAATTTAATCCTATTCTTAAGAAGATGACCGTTCATAAAGAAATAAAATAATAAGAAATGGCAAAGAAATCAGTAGCATCGTTACAAACAGGATCAAAGAGATTAACTAAGGCCATAAAAATGGTGAAATCTCCGAAGACAGGAGCGTATACTTTTGTTGAATCAATTATGGCTCCAGAAGCTGTAAATGATTTCTTGAAGAAAAAGTAAACTCGCAAAAAAATATTTTTAAAAGAAGCCGTTTCAATTGTATTGAAATGGCTCTTTCTTTTTATATTTAGATGTTTAATAATATCCTTCGGGTTTTAGTATATATTTAATAGCGCAGATGGGACTTTTTAAGAATATATTTTCTTCAGAAAAAAAAGAAACTCTAGACAAGGGGTTAGAAAAATCAAAAACAACTTTTTTCTCGAAATTAAGCAAAGCAGTTGCCGGCAAATCTACGGTAGACGATGATGTGTTGGATAATCTTGAGGAAGTGTTGGTCACTAGTGATGTTGGTGTTAAAACCACTATCAAGATCATAGAAAGAATAGAAAATCGTGTAGCAAAAGATAAATACCTAGGGATTGAGGAGTTAAATCAAATTTTACGCGAAGAAATAGCTGGTTTGCTTTCTGAAACGAATATTGGTGAAGCCACAGATTTTGAAATACCAAAGAATAAAAAACCTTACGTATTGATGGTTGTGGGAGTGAACGGAGTGGGAAAAACAACTACAATTGGGAAACTGGCATACCAGTTCAAAAATAAAGGTTTAAAGGTTGTTTTAGGTGCTGCAGATACGTTTAGAGCTGCTGCAATTGATCAATTACAAGTATGGGCAGATAGGGTAGATGTTCCAATTATAAAACAATCTATGGGTAGTGATCCCGCTTCTGTTGCATTTGATACTTTAGAATCTGGTGTAAAACATGAGGCAGATGTTATCATTATAGACACAGCAGGGAGACTACATAATAAAGTCAATTTAATGAATGAATTGACCAAAGTAAAGCGTGTAATGCAAAAGGTGATAGGAGATGCTCCTCATGATGTATTATTGGTTCTCGATGGTTCTACGGGACAGAATGCTTTTGAGCAAGCTAAACAATTCACGGCAGCCACAGAGGTAACTTCTCTGGCCGTTACAAAACTCGATGGAACAGCCAAAGGCGGTGTTGTTATAGGCATAAGTGATCAGTTTCAAATACCGGTAAAGTATATTGGAGTTGGTGAAGGTATCGAAGATCTTCAGGTATTTAACAAGTACGAATTTGTAGATTCGTTTTTTAAATAATATAAATTGTTGTCCAAATAGATAAAAAAGGCTTACGAGTATTCTCAAAGTTTTTTTATTTTGAAAGACTACACTAGTAAAAAGCTCTTACTTAACATTAATTTTCACACTCACAATCATGAGAAAATCATTTTTTATTCTGTTTTCGATTCTTGTCTTTATTTCTTGTAAAAAACAAAAAGAAACCGAATCACAATCACAAAAACAACCTCGGGTGGTTTGGCAGTCTTATGATGAGACCAATGATCTTGCGGCAACACAAAAGCTAGAAAAAACCAGAATGCATCTAAAGTTAGTGAACTCTAAAGTATTAGATAAAAATAATATTTGGAAAGCTTTAGAGCATGAGCTTGATTATTTTTCAAAAGAAAAGTATGAGACTCTGAAAGGATTTATACTGGAGAAAAATATTCCTACTATTCAACAAAATATTAAGGAGGGTAAGCTAACTTATGAGGAGTTGACACTGTTCTATATTTACAGGATAAGAAAGTATGAAAGTGACAATAGGTTATCATTAAATTCAGTGATATCACTAAACCCAAATGTTGTGGAACAAGCTCGTGCCTTAGATAAAGTCGATAAATCGAGTATTAATAGTTATTCAGTGTTTGGAATGCCAATTTTGCTCAAAGATAATATCAATACAAAGGATATGCCTACCACTGCAGGAGCTATAGCTTTACAGCATAATACTACAGGTGATTCATTTATTACAGAAAGGTTGTTAGAAAAAAATGCCTTGATTCTGGGTAAGGCAAATTTAAGTGAATGGGCCTATTTTCTTTGTTCTGGATGCCCTGTGGGATATAGCGCTATAGGGGGGCAAACTCTAAATCCATATGGGAGAATGATTTTTGAACCAGGAGGCTCTAGTTCTGGCAGTGGAGTTGCAGTTGCAGCTAATTTTTGTGTTGCTGCCGTTGGAACAGAAACCAGTGGGTCTATTTTATCACCGTCTAGTCAAAACTCTGTAGTTGGCCTGAAACCTACCATAGGGGTATTGAGTAGAACAGGAATAGTACCTATTTCTAGCACCTTAGATACTCCGGGACCAATGACTAAAAATGTAATCGACAATGCAATTTTATTAAATGCTCTTATTGGAGAAGATAAAAATGATAATGTTTCTGTAAACATAACGATTGATTTTGTAGAAGAAGCTAAAGGAGGCACTCTTAAAGGAAAACGACTAGGTGTCATAAAAGAGTTTTTAGAGGATTCTGTTTACTACAAGGCTATTGAGAATATTAGGAAAGCCGGAGCCGAAATTATTGAAGTTGAACCAAAACAAACTGTATTGCCTGGCTTTTTAACTATTCTTAATATTGATATGAAAAACGATCTCCCAAGATATCTTAAAACTCATTCAAGTAGCAATGTTACTGTTGAAAGTATAAAAGATGTGATCTCATTTAATCTTAAGGATTCGTTAATAAGAATCCCTTATGGACAGCAATTATTCGAGGGAATTGTAAAAGATAGTACAACTACACAAGAGTTAAATAAAATAAAAGAAAATTTAAAGACAATTGCACGAGATTATTTTGATATCCACATCAAAACATATCAACTTGATGCTATTCTGTCCATAAATAATTATCATGCAGGATACGCAGCTGTGGCCAAATATCCTGCCTTTACGGTTCCTATGGGCTATACAGATAAAGGAGAACCTAAAGGGCTTACATTTATAGCTAAACCTTTCTCTGAAGCAACGTTATTACAATTGGGCTATGCTTATGAACAAAAAACTAAAGAACGTAAAATACCCACTGCATATACTCAATAGATTTGATGAAAACAAAAAAACCTTCAAATATTTGAAGGTTTTTATCCCTAGATCTTGTAACCTTGATAAAATAATTCCCTTGTTTATAATGAAAGGTTTTTGGAAATAGGGGTACTGGTTAGGTTGTTACTCAATAATGTAATCGAAATATTAAGTAGGTCATGAAAATACAATAGATCACCAAGAAAGCTCCGCTAATTAGGATTCTATACTTTGATAGTTTTTGTGTTAATTTTGACATGAGTTTTGTGTTTGTTAGGGTAATAGCAATACTTTGTATTACGTTATTGCTGTCATGCATTTGACTTTATAAAGGTGTATTAAGCGAAATTCACTTTGGATGTTGGTTAGATAGCTTGTAAAAGCATGTTTTTCGGTTTTTGAATGAATAATAATGGTAGGAATAAGCAAACTAACACTATCCTTGATTTGAGGATACGTTTCTGTGTTAATGATCGTTTTTTCTACAGTCTCTGTTTTTTTTGAAAAAGATCCATTTTCTATATGTATCATAATATAAACAAAGCATATAACAATAGCTATAAATATTAAGCTTACTATGGTTTTTAGGATATATCTCATAGTTTTTAATTTGATCTAAGGGTCAATCGATCTATTCTTCTTTAAAAAATAGCTCATCTTTACTTACGCCATCATCATCTTTTTCTAATTTAATTTGCTCTTCTGTAGCTTTTTTTACGCTCCAATTTCCATTAAGTTTATTTAGAGGAGCTTCTGTACCAAAATCAAAATTCGCTTCTAATTTTCCATCAGAGTTAAGCGATGCCGACCAGGTTCCGTCGATCGTTTCTTCATTTTCTATGATAACAGTTCCATCACTTTTAAAATCAAATTCAAAATCAGTATAATTTTTAGTCTCGTTACTTTGATTGTCCTTAAACTTAAGAACCTCCCAAGTTTCTTCTGTTATAATTTCAGAAAATGCTTCTGAGCTAACATCATCGTCATCATCGTCATTATCATCATCATCGTTATTATCGTCATTATCATCATCATCATCGTCGTTGTTATCATTATAGCAACCATCATCAATGACATCTTCGATCGCATCTTCTAAATTATCTAGATCGTCAATTTCAATTTCTGTACCTTCAAAAAGAACAATTACTATTGGAAAATTGATAGTTGCAATATCTGTATCCTCAAGATCATCTATGAACTGATATAGGTCTCTATCATTTTCAAAAGAAGCGGTTTCGATTAATTCACTTTGTGAGTTAAATACAGAGGCTGAAAAAGGGTACTGAAAATCAATACA
This sequence comes from Aquimarina celericrescens, assembly GCF_042682765.1. Classification (NCBI taxonomy): domain Bacteria; kingdom Pseudomonadati; phylum Bacteroidota; class Flavobacteriia; order Flavobacteriales; family Flavobacteriaceae; genus Aquimarina; species Aquimarina celericrescens. The sequence continues at coordinate 154,188 of NZ_JBHUHY010000017.1, forward strand.
CTCAATACTTTCATTATCATCTTCGTTATTGTCTTCATCACAGTTTTCCAAAATTTCATTAAATTCACTCATGGTGTTAACAATAACTTCAGAAAAATCATCAAAAATTAAAGTAATGGGGAAGCTAAAAATGATTTCATCAGAATCATCAAAAACATCGTCATATACATCTATATCTTCTTGAGAGCTAAAAGTTATTTCTATCCCGTTAGCAGTAATTGTAAATGGCAATTTTAGAGTAAAGCAGCTGTTATTGTCTATGCTATCATCTGTAGATCCATCATTCATAGACGTACGAAGCATCAGATTCGCTACTTTCGAATCTTTTTTGAGTGATTCATTTTCTGGAGCTACAATTAATTCATCAGACTCGCTTCTACACGACGTAGTAACAATGGCTGTTAGCAGAGAAAAAAGAATTACAAACAAATTAATTCTTAAACGCATTTGAGATTATTTATTACGGTTGACTAGCAATAATATAACAACTAACCCATAAAAACTCCTTTTTTATTTTTGTTTTTTCTAAATTTAGGGTCAAGAAATTTCGTCAAAATGCCAAAAGAGCTAGAAGAAAATGTCTGTAAGGAGGAGATGTTTTCTAATATCTACAATAAGTACTCAAAGGATTTATACAACTATCTCTATTATAAATATGGGGAATCTTATGGGCCAAACGATAAAATGCAAGAAGCATTTATCAAATTGTTAGATAACTGTAAAAAAGTAACCCCCTCCAAGGCTAAAGGTTTTTTATTTAGCGTAGCTAAAAATATGATGCTAAATGAGATTAAGCACCAAAAAGTAGTGTTGCGCTATAAAGAAATTAAACCTAAAGACTATACCAACGAATCACCAGAGTTTATTTTGGAAGAAAAACAATTTTTTCAAAAATATCAAGAAGCTTTAAGCAGATTAACAGAAGACCAGAGAGTAGCTTTTTTATTAAATAAAGCTGAGGGAAAAAAACATACCGAAATTGCTGATATGCTTGGGGTAACAAGGAAAGCCGTAGAAAATAGAATTTATACCGCTTACAAAAAACTTAAAGAAGAAATAGAAGATTTTAAATAATTTAAAGGAAAAAAGGAAACTTAGTTGTTTTATTTATAGTAAGGATAAAAAATGAATAAAGAAGATTTAATAAAAAAGTGGTTAATCGGTGATTTAACTGAAGAAGAGTTAAAAGCTTTTCAACAGTTAGATGATTATGATATGCATATCAAGATATTAGAGGGAGCCAAGAACTTTACATCTTCTGAAGTTTATGAGATAGCAGATTTTGATACTTTTTATTCTAGAGTAAATAATAAAAATAAATCCAGGCATCAAAAAAAAGCTTGGTACAAACCTTTTCTAAGGCTGGCAGCGCTGGTTGTTGTCTTGCTGGGAGTGGGATCACTTTTTTTTCTTGGTACTTTAGAAAATGTAGAAACACGAATTGGTGAAAAAATTTCTTTGGAATTGCCAGATGCTTCTACGGTTACTGTAAATTCAATGTCAGAATTAGCCTTTAACAAAAGCACTTGGAACAAGAAAAGAGAAGTTACCCTAAAAGGAGAAGCATTTTTCAAAGTGACTAACGGATCAACATTTAATGTACTAACAGATAACGGTAGGGTAAGTGTTTTGGGAACACAATTCAATATCAAAAGTCGTAAGGGATATTTTGAAGTAGTGTGTTTTGATGGGCTGGTAAATGTGCGATATAAAGGATATGTAAAGAATTTGCCGGCTGGCAGTACTTTTAAAGTTGTAAATGAGTTAGTTACAACATTTGATTCTGTTTCTGACAAAGCCCCCAATTGGATAAACAATATTAGCAGTTTTAAAAGTGTACCGTTCTATCAAGTTGTTGAAGAGTTTGAAAGACAATATGACGTTGTTTTTTCATTAGAAAATATAGATACTTCACGTATATTTACTGGAGGTTTTGTTCATACTAATCTGGAAGATGGATTAAAATCAATAACTTTACCTCTAGATCTTAAATATAAAATTGATTCAGAGAACCGTATTACACTTTCTAAGGACAGACCATAATTGGCGTAAAGTTAAATTGTTATGGCTGTTATTTGTGTTCTCTACATTTCTTTGTTATAGTCAGACTACCAAGGATAAAATACCTTTACTAGAAGTTATTTCTGATATCGAAAATCGTTTTCAGTATACATTCACTTATGCAGACGATACTATTGAGAATATTTTTGTTCTTCTCCCTGAGAAAAACATGACTTTTGAACAAATTCTGAAGTTTTTAGAACAGGAGACAGATTTAGTTTTTAGTAAGCTTGCTAACAAGTTTGTTTCTATCAATAAAAAAGAGACTTTTTTTGTTATCTGTGGAAATCTTAAAGATAGAAATACTCAATTTCCTTTAGAAGGAGCCACGATTCAGGGAAAGAATTCTTCGTCAATAACCAATCAGGATGGTACTTTTGAGTTAGAGGTATATCATAAAAGTGAAACTATTCTTATTGGGCATTTGGGATATAAAACCATATATCGATTAGCTGATTCTTTTACATCAGGAGAGTGTTCTGAAATTAATATGGATCTTAAAACAGAAACGCTTGCCGAAGTTATATTAAGCAATTATATAACAAAGGGGATAGGCAAAGCTACCGATGGAAGCTTCGAGATAGATTATAATAATTTTGGTATTCTACCGGGGCTTATAGAAACGGATGTATTACAGACTATACAAGCTTTTCCTGGAATTCAAAGTGCAGATGAAACAGTATCAAATATTAATATAAGAGGAGGAACGCATGATCAGAATTTAATTCTCTGGGACGGAATAAGAATGTATCAATCCGGTCATTTTTTTGGCCTGATATCTGCCATTAATCCCTTAATTACAAGAAAAGCAATATTAACCAAGAATGGAACCAATCCTGAGTATACAGATGGTATTTCGGGTACCATCATTATGAATACCGATACCAAAGTAAATGAAGAACTTGAGATTAGTGCCGGTGTCAATATGATTAATACAGATGCTTTTTTAGATATTCCTTTTGGAAATTCGTCACTGCAAGTCACCGCTAGAAAATCAATAAGTGATATTGTAAAAACACCAACATATTCAGCGTATTTTGATAGAATTTCTCAAGATAGTGAGATAGACGATCAAAGAGAACTGACCTCTGATATCGAGTTTGATTTCTACGATCTTAATCTACGATGGAATTATGATATTTCTGATAAAGATAAATTAAGAGTAAATTTTTTAGGAATAAGTAATGAATTAGTCTTCACTGAAAATGCAACTATAAATACGGCGCAACAATCACGACAAAGTAGTCTTATGCAAAATAGTATTGCAGGTGGAGTTTGGTATCAAAGAAACTGGAATAGTAAACTAAGGTCAATTTTACAGGCATATAATACAGACTATCGATTAAAATCTATTAATTCTAACCTAGAGGAGCAACAGCGTTTTTTACAAGAAAACAAAGTTTCAGAAACAGGAATTAAATTAAAAGGATATTACGATTTAAATGAAAATATTACATTACTTAATGGCTATCAATTTATAGAGACTGGTGTATCTAATTTAAATGATGTTGATTTTCCGGTTTTTAGAGAAAAAACCGAAAGGGTAATTCGAACTCACGGTTTATTTTCCCAGTTACATTACAAATCCGGGAAATCAACCGCAATAGATATTGGTTTGCGGTATAATTACAATGATAAATTCAATTCTCACATTATCGAACCAAGATTTACTTATAATCAAAAGTTCCTTAAATATTTTAATTTAGAAATACTTGCAGAGTTTAAACACCAAAATACTTCACAAATAATTAATTTTCAAAATGATTTTTTAGGCATAGAAAAACGTAGATGGATTTTGGCCAATGAAGAGGATATTCCAGTAATAAAAGGTAGACAGGTTTCTGCAGGAATCCAATATAATCGATTGGGTTGGTTAATAAATGCCGAGGGATATTTTAAAAAGGTAAAGGGAATCACAGCCAGAAGTCAAGGTTTTCAGAACCAATATGAATTTGATAGGGCAACTGGAGATTATGATGTCACAGGAATAGAGTTTTTGTTGAATAAAAGATCTAAAAATTTAAGTAGCTGGTTAAGTTATTCTTTTGTTGATAATCAATATACATTTGATACTTTCGAAGAACAAAAATTTCCAAATAACGTTGAGATCATACATTCTGTTACCTTAGGTTCATCATATTCTTTTAAAGATCTACAAGTTTCTGCAGGAGTAAACTGGAATTCTGGACTACCTACCACCAGGCCAAATTTATCTAATCCTGTAATCGACAATAGAATTAACTATGAAGCTGCAAATAGCAGCAGACTCGATGAATATTTTAGATTAGATCTATCTGCCACCTATAATTTTAAAATTAGTAATGAAATTGTCGCACACACCGGAGTATCAATATGGAATCTTACTAATAACGAAAATATCATTAATAATTATTACAGAAATAATCCAGAAAATATACCCCAAGAAGAGGTAGAATTTTCTCTGGGGATAACTCCTAATGCTACTTTCAGGGTGTCGTTTTGATAATGTCGTAGTACAAATAAGGATTATTTACACCTCACTTTATTTAATCATTGTATCTTTGCACACCTTTATTCAAAAGATATGAGAACAAAGACCCTAAAAAAGAATAAAATTAATGTGGTAACCCTTGGCTGCAGTAAGAATGTATATGACAGTGAGGTATTAATGGGACAGCTACGTGCGAATAATAATGAAGTTGTTCATGAAGAAGAAGGGAATATTGTTGTCATTAATACTTGTGGTTTTATTGCCAATGCCAAAGAAGAATCTGTAAATACTATTCTAGAGTATGTTCAAAAAAAGGAGGAAGGTGCTGTAGATAAAGTTTTTGTTACAGGTTGTTTATCAGAGCGTTATAAACCGGATTTAGAAGAAGAAATCCCTGATGTGGATCAATATTTTGGTACCACAGAGCTGCCCGGTTTACTAAAAGCCCTGGGAGCAGATTATAAGCATGAGTTAATTGGTGAACGTCTTACAACAACACCCAAAAATTATGCATACCTAAAAATTGCCGAAGGGTGTGATCGCCCTTGTTCTTTTTGCGCAATACCATTAATGCGAGGAAAACATAAATCTACACCTATTGAAGAATTGGTGATCGAAGCAGAGAAACTCGCCGCAGATGGCGTTAAAGAACTTATTTTAATAGCTCAGGATCTTACCTATTATGGATTAGATCTGTATAAAGAAAGAAAACTTGCAGATTTATTAAAGGCTTTAGTAAAGGTTGATGGAATTGAATGGATACGACTGCATTATGCATTCCCTACCGGATTTCCTATGGATGTGCTAGAAGTTATGAAACAAGAACCAAAGATTTGCAATTACATTGATATTCCATTGCAGCATATATCTGATTCAATATTGAAATCAATGCGTCGTGGTACCACCAAGGCTAAAACCACCAAACTTTTAGAAGCGTTTAGAGAAGCTGTTCCTGAAATGGCAATTCGTACTACGTTGATCGTTGGATATCCCGGAGAAACACAAGAAGACTTTGAAACTTTAAGGGATTGGGTAAAAGAAATGCGTTTCGAACGTTTAGGGTGTTTTACCTACTCGCATGAAGAGAATACGCATGCCTTTAATTTGGAAGATGATTTACCAGAGGAAGTAAAAATGCAACGTGCAAACGATATTATGGAAATTCAATCTCAAATTTCATGGGAATTGAACCAGGAAAAAATAGGACAGGAATTTAAAGTTGTGATCGATCGTAAAGAAGGGAATTATTTTGTAGGTCGCACAGAGTTTGATTCACCTGATGTCGATAATGAGGTATTAATTGATGCCTCAAAATTCTATCTAAAAACCGGAGAATTTACTTCTGTAAAAATATATGAAGCCGAAGATTTTGATTTGTATGGTGAGCCCGTTTAGGCCTGAACAACCTTTTTGATAAAAATACAACACCTACATGGTAATGTACCAAATATAAAAAGAAGCCTCATAGGCTTCTTTTATGATAACAGATTTTTTTATTTTTTGGGCTAACTCGAATAAAAAGTGTTATTATTATTTGCTGGTAACAATTCTGTTACTATCTGTCTCAACTAATTCGTCTATTATTTCAACGGGCTCCTCTGTTGATGGATTTTCAATAGGATCATTTTCTGGAGTAAAGCTTTTTTCGTCAAAAGATTCTGCTTCGCAAGAGAAAAGCACTGTAGACATAATAAGTAGGAAAGTTAATTTTTTCATTGTAATAAAGTTTAGATTTGTTAGTTTATTGTTTGTTTAACGGCGGCAAATGTATCTAAAAAAATCATGTGAAATCATAAAGTTTCTTTAACAAAAAGTAGATGGATTAGGAGTTTAAAAAAAGGTTACTTGAAGAGTCAACAATGTAATCAAGAGAACTATTTTGAATTAGATAGTAGATTAAAGAATGTAAATGAGTTTATTCAATTTTTAGAATAATTTGTTGTGAAATTGATAATCTAATTTTTGTTAAAAAAAGGCAAATAGTTAACGATTTGATAACATTAGAAGTATTTAATGATGTATTTTTATGATTCTTTCATTAAAAAATAATTTTAGCTCGTAATTTTGCAATTTTACCCCTACTGTAGGTGTTGCCTTATCAACAATATTCACTTTATAAAATTGATCTAATAATTTAATAGCTTAACCAAGATTGAATTTGAGTTTTTCTTGTCGAATTAATTCAAGAAAACAGGGTTTAAAATTCAACCCATGCTCATTTGATATTTGATTATTTTTTAGCGCAAATTAATCGAAGCGATTATGTGTTTCCCTTGACAGTTTTACCGAAGGTATAGTAGAGAAATAATGCAGAAGAGTGCTTAGTAAAAAAGCTATTATGAAAGGTATTTAGTTTAAAAAAAGTCTTTTGATCTTTATCAAGAATATGAATTTTTTGAATTTTTTTATTCTATTCTTTCGTAGAACTGACCCGGTCCGTCGCAAGCCCAGCAAGTTGCTATCAACTCTTTTTCAGAATTAATTTTAAGATATTCTTTAAGATCTGCAGAACAATTGCAAATAAGGGTATTCTCAGATTCATGAACAAGCTCCAAATACGTTCCATCAGAAAGTTCAACAACCTTAAAGCTTCCTTTTACAGTTGTGGTAGTATTTTCTTGTTCTCGGGATTTAATAAACTTTCCGTTGGATTGCAAGAGGTAATACTCTTGCCAAGCCATGTCTGCTCCTGTTGATGGGGGTACACCAGCAACCATTCCTGTCATTTTTACCAACTGCCATTTCTGGGGGTATTGATCTGTTTTAAATGGAGTTTCTGCTTGGGTTGAGGATTCTTTATCTTTTGAACATGAAAATAAAATGCAAATTGAAAATAGTCCTAATAGTAGTTTTTTCATGATACTGTTATTTTGTCTTTCATAAGAAGATGATCAATAATAAAAACAGTTGCGTAATGTAGAGATTTAAGTTTGATTTTACTCGATAATCGAGATTTAAATGCTCCGATGCTTGCCTCGAAATCTAAATTGTTTTTTTTCAATCCAATGCCTCATGGGCTTGCCCTGAGGTAGTTTACTACCACATCTTACTATACATATTTTTCTAAGACATATTGATAGGATTTTGTAATCAAGGTTTCCAAAATATCTATGTCTACATCAGCAAGGCTTTTTATATACAAACAGGATTTTCCTGTTTTGTGCTTGCCTAATTTTGATAATAGTGCTTCGTATTGATCAAAACCTGCAATGATATAAATTGATATATTTTGTGCTCTGGACGAAAATCCAGTGATTAACCAATCGCCTTCTGTACCACTTTCATATGTATAATGATAACTGCCAAAGCCTACAATACTATTTCTCCAGATCACCGGTGACGAGTTAGAAATACGTTTCATCATATCGACCAGGAGTAAGCAGTCTTGTTTGCGTTGTGGATCTTTTATATTGTCTAGATACTCAGTTATACTCACAATGTACAGATTGATACATTAAAGATATTAAAAAAGAAGGTTTTTAATAGTGATTATAAAAAGAAAAGGCTGTCTTGTCTCTGCATCTTTTATTCATCTTTCTGAAATCCATAAATAGTAGTGTGCATACCCGCGATTTTCCATTGGCCGTTTAGTTTCTCCATAAGCCTCGTTTCCCGCTTCAGTCCGCGTAACGAATCTTGTTGTTCATAACTCACCCAAGCTCCATTCTCATAAAGGCGAACATTAATATCTTTGAGTAATGCTGGTACCGGCTCTGGCTCGGGGTGTTCTTCAAAAAATGTTTTTACAAAATTATTGATCTCCTCCCATCCAACAGACTCCGAAAAACTGTTGTCTACAAAGTTTATATATGTTTTGGTAATGGTTGAACGGTGCACCCATTTATCTTTCCAGCTTTCATAATCTCGTTGAAAAGCGGCTTTGGTTTCATTATTCAATGTTTCCAGGATAGCTTTTTTTTCTACCTCTAAGTTAATACTTTGATCAGCTTCGATTTTTATTTTTTCTTTTGTTATGTCATTACAGCTAATCATACAAAGTAATGTAGTGAAAAAGAAAAAGGTTATTGCTTTATTGCTCATGTGGATGTTTTTTTTACTTTTTGAAAACAGTTAAATATTAAGATACGTATATTTTTAGTTTGCAAATATTTTTAAGTAATTGAATTAAAGAAAATTTGCTAAGTACGATCGTCACTAATCGTTATTACGGGGGACGAAGCAATCTTTTTACCAAGAGCAGAATCATATTTATTAAGAAAAAGGCTACCTAACAAAATCGGTAGGTGGGCTTTGTTGTATTTCTTCATAGCAATAGAGTCTTATCATTATCAATTTTGTAAAAAATCAAGTGAATAAAACTATTCTTTAATTTTACCCACTTTCATGTGCGCCTTTAAAATTCATTAAAATATGGTATCCTCCGGAAACTTCTTCAATAAATTTGATTGATTCCTCTAAGGATTTTTCCCAAAAAAAGGTGGTCGTATTTTCTGGATATAAAACTCCATTACTAATGCCTTTTTTGATCTATATAAACTATTTTTTATCCTAATTTCCGTTTCTAATGAGTTTTTTGATAAGTAATATTTGTCCGAGATGATAGTACGCATGTTCGATCATGAGATCAATATTTCTATAATAATTCCCATACTTTTCATCTACAAAATTGCTCAATAGTTCTTCTTCGGTCATCCGTTCAACGAAGTGTATGAATTTTTCTGAATCAGAGATAAACTTCTCTACCAAATTTCTCCATGCTTTCTCCGACTTCATTGGAGGCGCATCAAAACTAAATTTATCGCGAATCTCAAGAGGCCCTCCTTCAAAAACTTTTATTACTCCGGCAACATAATAATTGATATGAAACGTTATGTCAGCAATACTATTCAAATCATCTACTTTTTTTGCCGCATCACTCCAATTCAAATCAAATATTTGTTCTTTAAAGTTAGTCCCTGTAACCCATTTACCTTCTGTAAAGACTTCTTTGAGACGATTAACCAAATACGTGTTTAATTTCATGGTATTATGCTAAATGTTGTTTCTGTGATCAAACGTGAATCCATTAAATGAATGTAAAAATACATATATTTCTGCCTTTCTGGTATTCACGAGTAGTTGATGTACTCATTTTGTGTGTTGATTATGATCGTATTACATCGTATTGTGATGCGTCTCAAGCGAAGAAGCAATCTTTTTGTTATGAGCAGAAATATGGTTTTATAGTGGGCAGACTACTTCGTCGTACCTCCTCGTAGTGACGGTGTTTTCGTCATTGCGAGGGACGAAGCAATCTTTTCGCTATGAAAAATTAAACAACCAACCATCAGAAAGGTCTTTCCATTCACTATTTTCTGAATTGATTAAATTCTCTTTCCTTTTCCTATTACCTGATTTTAATTGTTTTTCTCTTATGATGGCTTCATTAATATCACTAAACTCTTCGAAGTATACGAGTTTATTACAATTATACTTACTGGTAAATCCCTTATAAGTTTTCGTTTTGTGTTGACAAACACGTTTTAATAAATCACTAGTTACTCCGATATAAATAACCGTATTATTTTTATTGGTCATAAAGTAAACATATGATTTTTTCATCGACGAACTATCACTATTTCGGTTTCAAATATAAAATAAATTTCTTAGGACATATAGAGAGACTACTTCGTCGTACCTCCTAGTAGTGACGGGGTGTTCGTCTTGCCTGTTCGCGTGTTTTGGTCATTGCGAGGGACGAAGCAATCTTTTCACTATAAGCAGAAATACAGTTTCATAGTAGGCAGATTACTTCGTCGTACCTCCTCGTAGTGACGGGAGTGTTTGTCATTGCGATTCGCCTAAGCGAAGAAGCAATCTTTTCACTATGAGTAGGAGTATCGTTTCATAGTGAGCAGACTACTTCGTCCTGTCGTCCTCGTAGTGACGGTATGTTTATTGTACCTCCTCGTAGTGACGGTGTATGAATGCACTGCACCTTAAACAGTGGTCTCAATATTTTCTAATTCAACTCCTTCATTAGTAGTACTTTTACGTCTCTTCACGATTTGCTGGTAACGCTCTCCCAGTGTATATAACTCGCTTTTTAAGGTATTGTACGTACCTGTATCATCAAGCTCGATATAAGCATTAAGTCTGTTTACCAATTTTTCGTAGGCTTTGATGGCTGCAGGTTTAATAGCCGAAAAAGATATCCTTTCTGTAGCGCTTGTTGCAGTTATACGTTCTTGATATTTAGTTCTAAATTTTTGATTGGTTTCTTTAATACTAGCAACCCAATTGGTAAGCTCTAAGAGTTCTAGCGCCTCTTTTAGATTGTTTTTGATTTCATAATCCTCGATCAGATTAATCAACACGGTACTTTGCGCTTCATAATTGAGTTTGATGATTCTAGGGCCGTATCCCTCGAGATGATCTAGTAATACTTGACTCGCTGATTTTCTTGCAGGGTCGTGGTGATAGCTATTCATTAAGAAACCGTACTTGATCCCGGTAATGGCATGATCACGATCCAGATCCAGTTGCTCCAACATTTTGGTAAAATCACTTTCGCGCTCGTATAACAAGGTGTCATCCAGTTTTTCTACAATGGTAGCGAGCGCTCCTACTTGTGGCTGGATATTAAGTTTTTCTGGATGATTATTCAAACAGATGTCTGTAGTGCTACGTAGTAGTTCTGTAAATTCTTCTTTAAATAATTTCCCTAATGTGCTAGGTGTTACCATAAATTATGATTTTTAATAAGTATTATTTTATTTTTTATCGCAGCCAAAAGTAGATGGTTTTTCTATCGTTTTTTTACGGAAATCCATACATCGCATAAAAAACAATCAGTTCTCACCGGGAGGAGCTCTTTTTTGAATTCAAGAGGTTAGCTCCCGGTGGGAGGAGGTTTTTTTTGGGTGAAAGAGGTTAGCTCCTGGTGGGAGGAGGTTTCTTTTAGATGTAAGACATTAGCTCCCGGTAGGAGGAGATTTCTTTTGAGTGTAGGAGATTAGCTCCTGGTGGGAGGGGGGGGGTGATTACTTGGATTTAAGTTTGGGGTTTGTGTTGATAGTGTGTAACGGTTTGGGTATGGTGCGTATCTCGTAAGGAATGTACTATACCCGTCTTTGTTGGCAACTGGCTTTAATTGAATAGTCTTTCAATTATCAATGAAGAAAAATAATTTACTCCTGTTCTGATACAATTTTCATCAACTTGGAAATTAGGTGAGTGTGGCATTGATATGATTCCTTTTTCAAGGTTTGAACCCCCAAGTAAGAAATAAACTCCAGATACCTGTTCTTGAAAATAAGCAAAGTCATCTCCTCGCCCAAAAGGTATTTCACCATAAAGGATAACTACATTTTCTTTTCCATAAATGGAAGAAATACTTTTTGCAGCACTTTCAGTAAGTAATTCATCATTATTAAGAATTGCCCTTTCAAATGAAAATTCTACGTGGGCTAATTCTTTAGCGTAAGGTGATAATGCAATAGCTTTTTTTAGTGAAGGTATAATAGATACTGCCTTAATTTCGTTACTTGGATATACATAAGTGCTTATGCTTATATTCCCATTTTGATTCTCCACTTTAAAATTTTTATAGATTGTAATATAATCTTTAAATATGGTATTTGGTTGGTCTAGACCAACTTCAGGGTCTGCTAAGGTGCTCATATCCCAAAACTTGCTGTCTGGCTCTATATTCTGCAGATTTGAAATGATTTCTTTTGTGAAACGGATTATTTCTTCATCCTTATTGGAAGACTTGTAAGAAACTTCTACTACCTTTTGGTCTGCAAATAACCAATTGGCTTTAGTAGAGACCAATCCTTCTTGGCTTGGGATAATATGTGAACCATAGATTTCGCTAGGACTAATCATCTCAAATAAGCCATCGTTTATCATTGCTTTTGCGCCTGTATAAGGTTCTTCGGCAGGTTGGAAAATAAAGTAGACAGTTCCGGTCAATTCTTCTTTTTGGCTTGAAAGTACGTTTGCTATTCCAAGTGCAATCGTAGTATTAACATCGTGTCCACAAACATGCCTGACACCTTCATTTATTGACGGAAAATCCACAACATCTGGATTATCTGAAGGCATAGCGTCTATATCGGCTCTCCAAGCTATTCGTTTACCTTTTTTTCCAGTGTTTAGGATTCCCACAACACCGTAACCACCAATATTGGTCTTAACTTCCAAACCTAATGATAATAAATAGTCCGCAATCTTTGTAGAAGTCCTCTTTTCGCTGCCTGACACTTCGGGATTGATGTGGAAGTCTCTTCGAATTTTTACTAGACTATCGAAAATTATGTCAGTGCGCTCTTGAACTTTTGTATGAATGGAAGTCGTATTATTCAGACTTTGGCCATATAAAACGATATCGAAAAAAAGAAATTGGATGGATAAAACGAATTTTAATATAATATACTTTGAAGTCATTTTTACATTTTTTTGATTTCTTATTGCAAAAATGGGGTAGTATGGAATGATTTACCTGACACATTTGTGACAAAATCATCTTTTGACGATTTTACTCCGTATTCTACTCAATGATTGTCTTTCAATTCCCAAATATGATGCTAATTGCGTCAAACTTATTCTATTTAAGAGACCTGGGTTCTGGTCTATAAATTTCAAATAACGCTCTTCAGCAGTCTCGAACAAAAAGCTCTCTACTCTGTCGGTTTGCACGGTTAAAACATATTCGGCTATCAATCTACCATACTTTTCACTTGTTTTGAATTTGCGATACCCCTCTTGAATTTTATCATATGGCAATTTAATAATTACGGATGGTTCAAGGCATTCAATATAATATTTGGATGCTTTTTGGCTTATAAAAGCAGGGTAGTCAGTGGCATAATTATTTTCGGGAATAAAACCAGTTGTAATTTTGTTTCCCTTGTCATTAATGTAATATCGTCTTAATAAGCCCTTGCATACAAACCCTACTTCTTTTTGGACTTTCCCACTTTCAAACAAAAAATCCTTTCTGGCATAATTTTCTATAGTTACGTATGATTTAAGAAAGATTAATTCCTCTGTGTTCAAGTCAGGGAATAAATTAAAATAGGATGTGAGGTAATCTTTAAACTTTTGTTGCATTCAGGTTAATTTTCAGCTGTTCGTTAAGATACATAGTATATAACTTCTCTTGTATGGTGCGTTTGCATCCCGAAGGCGTCATATGCAATATACAAATTGTTATAGGATGTTTTTATTTGTATAAATTATTAAAAAAATCTTGGGATTTAAACCTTACAAGTTCTTTATAAAGTTTATTTTCTTCTTCTATTTCATCATTATAAGTTTCAATTTCTTTAAAGTGTTCTTGGTGAAGTTTTGGATAATCTACAATTCGACCATTGCTATATTGAATTTGGCTTAACATTGTTCCAGTTCTTTCTAAAATTGATAAAAGTAATGGATGTTGAATTTGAAGGTTTTTTGAAACAATCTCCAAAATCTGTTCCTTACACCCCATAATCCGAATTAATGGATGTGGATGACTATTTTTTTTGTAATAGATTTCTTGAAATGATTTTTGAGAAAATTCGATTATCATGTTAGAAGTAGTGAACAATAAGGCTGTTAAATAATTAAACAAAGAAATTGGATTTAATTGATTATTACTATCCATTAATTTTTCCAACAATCTAACTGTACTCATGATCGAACCAAAATGATCAGCATCAATCTCATAGATATGTTTCTTAATATCAAATAAATTATTGGTTGAACTTTGTTCTTGAAAATCATATGTATTGTTTGTCTTTGTATCTGACAATTGCAGAATGTGAGCTAATTCATGATAGAAAAGATATGAAATGCAGCATTCGTTTAATATGCTCTTTAATTTGTTTTTTTCGTTGTCCGATATCGTTAATTTGGCAATATTTTCCCTACAGAACAGTTCGACAGAATCTGAGATGATTGTTTCCCATCTGTTAATAAAGCCTAAATTGAATATTATGTACGATTTTTTTTCTTTGACACCTACTGAGGCATTAAATTTATAGTTTAATAAAACGCCGAAATTCAAGTTGATTTTTAGTTTCTCGGATGCCTTATTACATAAATCGACACATATATTTATACAGGATTTTGCAAAGTCTTCATTGTTAAAAAAATATTCAAAATCTAGTTCTTTAAGTAAATCTAAATTAGAAAAGTTAGTTTTTAAATTTTGAATGTGAGTATTATAGTTCATGAATATCCTATAACAATTGTATATGCATAAAAGTAAACATATTTTAATTATAGCAATTGCTATTATTTCCGTTGTAAAAATGTTTATAAATACTTACAAATACCTCTTTCTATAAAATTCGACAATAACTTTTATAGTTCTTTGTGGATATCCACATAGGGTTTATATTTTTTGGTATTATGAGTGTTTAAGGCGTGTAGAGAAAGACTACTTCATCGTACCTCTTCGTAGTGAAGGGGTTTGTCGTGCCTATTCGCGTGTTTTGGTCATTGCGAGGGACGAAGCAATCTTTTTACTAGGAGTAGGAGTGTAGTTTCACGTAGGCAGACTACTTCGTCCTGTCGTCCTCGTAGTGACGGTGTATTTGTCTTACTTCGTCGTTCCTCCTCGTAGTGACGGGGTTTGTCATTGCGTTTCGCCTTATGCGAAGAAGTAATCTTTTTGTTATGATTAGGAGTGTAGTTTCATAGTGGGCAGACTACTTCGTCGTACCTCCTCGTAGTGACGGGGTGTTGGTCATTGTGATTCGCCTTATGCAAAGAACTACTATTTGAAACGAAAAAAGGAACAAACTATAAGCGTTTGTTCCTTTTACAATGTTTTAATTGGATCAAAAAGTCAGTTATGATTTAGTTACCGGAAACCCTCTGTCTTTCATCAAGGCTTCAATCTTGGCTTCGCGTCCTCTAAATTTTTTATAGGCTTCTGCGGGATCCATTGCGTTACGTGGTGCAAATAGGTATTTTACCAATTTGGCGGCTACCTCTTTATCATAGAAACCACCCGGAGCCTCGGCAAAGGCCTCGGCAGCATCAGAGGTTAATACATCGGCCCACATATACCCATAATAGGCGGTTGCATACCCTTCACCAGAGAATACATGACCAAAATGCGGTGTGCGATGACGCATCACTACTTCTTTTGGCATGTTTAATTCTGCTAGGGTCACTTTTTCAAATTTGTCTGGATCTATATTTTCGGGATCGGCCAAATGAAATTTCATATCCATTAAAGCAGATGCCAAATATTCTGTGGTAGCAAACCCCTGATTAAAAGTAGATGCTTTTTTAATCTTGTCGACCAATGCTTTGGGCATGGGTTCTCCTGTTTCATAATGTACCAGATAATTGTTGATCACCTCGTCTGTAGACAGCCAGCGCTCTAACAATTGTGACTGAAACTCGGTATAATCACGTACCCCTCCATTCAACGTTGGATATCGAACTTCTGAAGAAAAGAAATGCAGCGCATGACCAAATTCGTGGAAAAACGTAGTGGCATCGTCCCAGGATACCAATACGGGCTCTCCCGGTGCAGGCTTTACAAAATTAGAGTTGTTCGATCCCAAAACGTTCTCTTTTCCGTCAAAAGTGGTATGACTTCTATAGGTGGTTGCCCAGGCTCCTGATCGTTTACCTGGTCGTGCAAAGGGATCGAGATACCATAAACCGATATGTTCTCCAGAGGTTTTATCGGTTACTTCCCACACCTTTACATCCTCATGAAACACAGGAACTTTGCCCTCTGATACCGGAGTAAATTTATAATTGAATAACTCACCCGCTACAAAAAACATAGCTTCTCGTAGTTTGTCTAGTTGTAAATATTGTTTTACTTCGTCTGAGTCCAGGTCGTATTTCTTTTTTCTAACTTTTTCTGCATAATAGCGATAGTCCCAGGGTTCGATCGTGATGTTATCTCCGTTGGCATTGGCTACTGCCTGCATATCGGCTACTTCTTCTTTTACCCGCGCAATGGCAGCCGGCCATACGGCATTCATCAATTTCATGGCATTTTCTGGAGTTTTTGCCATTCGGTTTTGTAACCTCCATTCTGCATAATTATCATATCCTAATAATCCTACACGTTCTTTCCTTAGTTTTAAGATTTTGGCGATGTTCTCATTATTATCCTTGTCATCACCATTATCTCCTCTGGAGTAGTAATTCTCCCATACTTTTTTGCGTAGTTCTCTTTCATCAGAGTAGGTAAGAAAAGGATCCATAGAAGATCTTGTATTGGTCACGGCATATTTACCTTCTTGTCCGCGATCGGCAGCAGCTTTTGCATAGGCTTTGATTAAAGGTTCTGATAAACCGCTTAATTGATCTTTGGTGAGATAGGTCACATACCCTTCTTCGTCTTCAAGAATATTATTAGAAAAATTAGTGTATAGCTCTGAAAGTTCTTTGTTAATTTCGGCATAACGTTTCTTTTTCTCTTCATCTAATTCTGCCCCGTTCATGGCAAAACCTTCGTATGTTAATTGAACCACGCGTTGTTGATCATCTTCGAGCGGATTTTTTAAAGAGTTTTCATAAACGGTTTTAACTCTTTGGAATAATTTTTCATTTTGTGAAATTTTAGAACGAAACTCAGACAGTTTTGGAGCCATTTCTTGTTGAATTTCTCTGAATTCTGGGGATGACATATTGCTACTTAAAATGCCGTAGTAGGTAAATACTCTATCCAATGCTGATCCTGATTTTTCTAACGGAACAATGGTATTTTCAAAAGTAGGAGCTTCTGTACTATTTGCAATGTCATCGATCTCTTTAAGGCTTAATTCCATTCCTTTTTCGAGGGCAGGTTTCAGGTCTTCCAGATTCATTTTGTCGAATGCCGGAGTGCCTCCGTAAGGGCCCGTCCATTCTGCTAATAGCACGTTTTCTGTACTTTCTGTTTCTGTTGATGTTTCCACAGTTTCTTTCTTTTGGTTACAACTACTTAAAAATACTACGCCAGACAAAGCGATAGCTGTTAAGGTTGTAGAGATGTGAGTATTAGTCATGACAATTCAATTTTTATAGTCTAAATTTGTTATTGTTTGCAAAAAATATGGCATTCACAAAGAAAAGCTTTCCGTTTTCCCAGAAGGATCTAAACATAGGGTTATCTACCATATATAGTATACTTCCGCTACCCATTCGTGCCTCTCCAAACACCAAAGAGTTATTCAGGTTTTCTAAAGCTTCAGTACCCGAAAATCCAGATACGTTTGTGGGACTCTGCATATAGGCGATGTTGTAACCGTCTTTTAATAATTGATAGGAGCTGCTTCCTAATTTTAAACTAAAATAGGTGTCTTCGTATCCAAATGCCATAGGATGCGAGGCATCTACTTTGGTTTTGAAAATACTGCCGGTAATAAAATCTTTAACACTTTCGCGTTCTCTTTGATCATACGGTATTAAATTACCAATAGTATCTTTTTTCTTTTCATCGGGTGTATTCTTTTTAAGATCAAAACCTTCCTTATCGGCAAAAACGCCTACAGCCCTGGCTACTGCTATTAGTTTACCACCATCACGAACCCACTTTTTTAGCTTTTTAAGAATATTTTCGTCGATTAAACCATTATAATAGCCATTTGGCATAATAAGCACGTCATATTTACTAAGATCAACTCCTTTAAAGTAATCGGTATCTATAGAGGTGATAGGATAGTGAAGTTGTTGTTCAAAAAAATGCCAAATTTCACCATAGCTTAGAGAAGATACATAATCTCCTTTGAGTACAGCGATACGTTGATTATTGATCAATTTTACATCGGGCGAACCAAAATCAACACCTTTTGAAGCAAAACTGGAAGGCGCAGCATAGAGTTTACGTTTATGTTTGTTTGCAATATCAATCACAAGGGAATCATACTTCTTATTTTTGACATTATCACTTTTGGTAATAATCAAACTTCCTTTTTTGAAGTTGTCACCGTTGTTAGAAAAATCTTTTTCAGTAAAACGTACTCTGATATTATTTTTAAGCAACTCTGCCATAAAGGCTGCATCATCAAGACTATTCCATTTGGTGATATATCCAGCTCCCGTAGCGTTGGCGCTATTACTTAAAGTATTTTGTGCTTTGCTTCCATTTGCAGGTACTAACGAAGTAGAGGCTATAGCTTCCAAACCATAGGCATGGGGGATGCTCCATGCGGTAATATCATAGGTTAATGGATTACTTAATTTGGCATCGGGTTCGAAAAGGACTTTAACCATCTTGCCTTTAGGTTGATTTGTACTTACTACCAAAGCACCATTTGCATTAATGCTACCCGATTTATTTTCTCTAAAATTAAATCCGGAAACTTTTGTAGTATTCGCGAAACCATACCTTATCTCATGCTTGTCAAGCAATCGGGTTAGTGCGTTAATCTTATCGGCTTCACCTGTAAGCACATAACTTTTATATTTTAAATCAGAATTATCAAAGAATTTCTTGAATTCTGTATTCAACTTCGCTGCATTTTTTGAAGACATTTCAACGGTAGATAGTCCGGTCGTAGTGTGATGCAATGCACGATCTTTGAGGGTGAGCACATATCCTTCGTCAGTTTGTATGCCCAATCCTGCACGGCCATGCCCCGCTTGTTCGTATGTCATACCAATAGCTCCCATAAAAGTGGGGTAGGTATCCCCATAACTTGGATATAATAAGTCGAAACGCTCGCGGGTAAAAAACAGCCAGCCTTCAGCATCAAAATATTTTGCATGATTTTTACCTATTTGTATCTGGAAATCGCGTTGCCATGGTGTTATAATTTCATGAAATGGCTCTGCAGCCGGTGCAAAGTAATAAGGCTCGTTGATACCTTGTTCATGAAAATCTACATGAATATGAGGCATCCAGGTATTATAAACCTTTAATCTTTGTGAGGTTTCTACCTGAGTGGCCCACGCCCAATCACGGTTGAGGTCAAAAAGATAATGATTTGGTCTTCCTCCCGGCCATGGCTCATTATGTTCGGTAGCACTTTGATCGGTATTATACGGAGTCGCCTTTACTTGATTGTACCAATTTACATAACGATCACGTCCATCTGGGTTGATACACGGGTCCATAATCACCACGGTATTTTGTAACCAGTCTGATTTTTTTGTGATCAATTCATAAATGGTTTGCATAGCAGCTTCTGTACTCGAAGCTTCATTACCATGTACATTATAGCTTAGCCATACAATGGCTTTTTCAGGAGTTGAAGAGCCTTCAATTATACCGGTATTTTTGAGATGATTCAGCCTTATGATCTCAATATTCTTAAGATTTTCTTCCGAAGAAATGATCGCATAAGTTAATGGTCTGCGCTCGTTTGTTTTTCCGTAAGTGTGATAGGTTACCATATTCGAATTATCAGCGACATGATCGAAATAATCGACAACATCGGCATGACGTGTAAATTGATCACCTATTTCATAACCTAAAAATTCTGCCGGTGATTTTAATTTGACTTGTGAGTGCGTAAGCGTGACCGTTACAACGAAGAGTGTAAAGAGTAATTTTTGCATTGATTGATTTAAATTTTAAAACTCGTAAAATACCGAGTTAAATTTAGGTTAGTATGTGTATTAACTAAAATTTAGGATTTACATTTACAATCTAATGTATATTTATCGTCTTAAAAAAAGTAGTATATGCCTAGTGACTGTATTCCGTTTAGAGATACGAATTACTTTTCATCCCTTATTTGTGATTATTTAGACCAAAAAGCTGAATTGCAGCCATTTTACAATCGTTTTCCCAAACTTGAGAATTTTAAAGCTCAAATAGATGAAAAGCAGCAATCCTTCTCTCAGGAACACAGAAAAGTATTAGTGCGATCTTTGCAAAATCAATATAAGGGTATTACCATTTCTGATGCTACCAAGGAAAATATGGAGTCTTTACAACAGTCCTCAACATTTACGATTACCACAGGGCATCAATTAAACCTTTTTACAGGACCTCTTTATTTTTTATACAAGATCATTTCTACGATTAATTTGACCAGGGTTTTAAAAGAAAAGTATCCTGAACATGATTTTGTACCTGTTTATTGGATGGCTACTGAAGATCATGATTTTGACGAGATCAACTATTTCAATCTCTTCGGAAAAAAAATACAATGGAATCGAGAAGATGGTGGTGCTGTAGGAGTTTTTGATACCCAGGGACTAGATAAAGTATTCGAAGTTTTTTCTTCGGAAATTGGTATGGGAAACCATGCAGAACAACTAAAATCACTTTTTGAAAACGCTTATATAAAGCATACTAATCTTGCTGAAGCCACGCGATATCTGGCTAATGAATTATTTGGTGCTCATGGTTTGATGATCATTGATGGTGACGATCGAGAATTGAAACGTCTTTTTGTACCTTTTGTAGAAAAAGAGCTTACAGAACAAGTATCGTACACCAATGTACTCCCAAAGGCAAATGCTTTAGAAGAGTTAGGATATAAAGTGCAGGTAAACCCCAGAGAGATAAATCTTTTTTATCTGGCAGAAGGTGTTCGTGAGCGTATCATTGAACAAGAGGGTAGCTATTTTGTAAACGAAACAGAAATACGTTGGAGCAAGAGTGAGCTAATAAAACACCTCCATGAGGTGCCCGAGCGATTTAGTCCTAATGTCATGATGCGTCCTTTGTATCAAGAGGTAATTTTGCCCAACCTTTGCTATATAGGTGGGGGAGGAGAATTAGCCTATTGGTTTGAGTTGAAAGATTATTTTAAAGCCGTTAAAGTGCCTTTCCCGATGTTGTTACTACGAAATTCGGTATTGATTCAGACCCAAAAACAAGCAGATAAAATCGAAAAACTAAATATTTCAGATACAGAATTGTTTTTAAAACAGCATGAGTTGATCAATCGAAAGGTGCGACAAATATCAAACATAGATATTGATTTTGATCCACAGCGCAAACATCTGCAAGAACAGTTTAAGGAGATGTATGAGTTAGCAAAACAAACTGATGTCACTTTTCTGAATGCAGTAAAAGCCCAGGAAGCAAAACAACTTAAAGGATTGGATATGCTGGAGAAACGTTTGTTAAAAGCACAGCGGCGCAAACTAAGTGATCATGTAAAACGATTAACGGCTATTCAAAACGAATTGTTCCCTAATCAAAGCTTACAAGAACGTACTACAAACTTCTCTGAGATGTATTTGGAATATGGCGAGGATTTGATTCCAACTCTAATCGAGTATCTTGATCCATTCAAAGGAGAATTTATCGTTATTAAAAAATAGAATATCTAAAATCAGGGTGTTTAATTTTTATAATGGAGTTATTTTACTTCAAAATCATTTGTATAAGCTGACTCAAAGGTTCCCTATCACTTAGATAGTTTATAAAGTGATGGAGAATACATAAAATAAAGCGGATTTTATTGTTGATGTGGTATCTTCAGTACTCTGATATTTTCAGATCGATAAAACTGTGTTATAAAAATGATAAGAATACATATAATTGCTAATTTCAAATCTGGATAAATTAATTTTATCAGTAGAATAACTAGGTAAAACCTTTAAATCTATTTTTATGAATACAATAGCAATACGTAAGAACGACACAAACGTTAACACGTCTTCTGATTTTGAGAATTTAAGCCAAAAAAGAAATAAGACTTCTTTATCTAATGTATTTGATGTTTCAATTTCAGAAGCCACCTTCGAATTTTCAAAAGAAATGCAACGGTATACGATACAATGCTTTAACACACATTCTTAGTATCAATATTTTTTGTAGTGAAAATATTAAAATGAAGTACGCTTTGTAGTTGGTCAAAAATATTTTCTAAATTTTGCGCTTTACGCTAAAAAATTGACTGGACAATCGCATGTAATTAAGGTAATACAATACTTTATACAAAGTATGTTTAGATTCATACGATCAAGGTACCAGAAAAGATCCCTCCCATTCGTTCTTTTCTTTCTCAAATAACACACGAATGTGGGCTGGTCTTTTTAAACGCAGGTATTCAATTTTATCGGGAATTAATTTAACAGCGGTAAAGAAGTGTTTTTCTTCCAGAAAGTCTACCTGCTCGGGATTCTTAATTTCTTCACCAGGAGCCAACTGAGTGGTATAATCTTTTCTTGATTTTTGAGGGACCTGTTCCCAAATCTTTTTTAGGGTACTGTCATCAGTAATAATCTCAGCTTTCGCTCTTATTGAGAGTTGAATTAATCTGTCAGTATCAAGAAAAAGAAGACTTACCGTATTATGTTCATTAATATGAGTAATTTTTCTAGATCTTTTATCTGTATACACCATTAGATTTAATTGCTCATCTATATCCCGAAGTACAACAGTTCTTAATCTTGGAGTACCATTAATACTTGAGGTTCCTAGTGTGAAATATCTAAACGGGTGTCCCGTCGTTTTGGTGGCTTTTTTAAGATCGTTTATAATGGTAGAGAAGATGATTTCGGTCATTGGTAATAATAATTGTGGTTATTCTTATAAAGTTAATCAATTTATAAAGGAAGATCAAAAAAAGGCATCCAAATTTGGATGCCTCTTCATAACTAATTCGACATAGTATTTAATTTATAACCCATGGACCTTCAAATGTTCTAACTGGGGTTGATTGATATTGCATGATTTCAGTACCATCTTCGTTGGCTAATAAATATCTTCCAGTACTGTTTGAAAATTCTATAAAGGCAGCGGCTCCAACTTTTTCAAATAACGTACCATTTGTATTTGAAATTCCGTTAAACCAGGTGTTAGAATTCTGTGTGGCTTCCCAGGAACCTTCACTAGTAGAATATAGAGCGTATTTTTCTCCTGACTTTCCAAAGAATGCTATCGTGCTTACCCCAACTCGTACACCAGCACCAAAACCTTCATTTACAAAAGGAAAATTACCTGAATCACCAAAACCAATATTAACAATGAATGGTTGGTCTCTGGGGTCAAGAAAAGTTCCAACAGGAGTTGTAGGGGCATCACCAACCGTTCCTAATGTAGTATCCCCTTTACTATATTTAAACCTGGAAGCACTCAATCCTGTTTTATCAAAGAAATATATTCTGGTGTCGGATAATTGCGTAGCAGCACCTACATTATCCAAAGGTACTTCACCTAATGGTGAATTTGTATCGGTAATACTAAATATTCCTTTAACCATACCAGTAGCACCATTATACCAGGCATATTTGGTACCGAGTTTATTAAATATCAAAATATTACTTTTTGCTATTTGGGTCATTGCACCAATTCCTCCACCATCTTCATCATCTTTGAATAGATCAACGATTGATTTATAGCCCTCAGGAGGCAAAATTCCTTTTAGTTCACAATTTACAACATCATATTCTGTGGCTAGTTTTGTCCCTACAATCTGGCTAGGGTCTTCCAAACTGTTTACAACATAGGATAGTGGCAGTCCTGCAGCGATATTGGTAGATTCACCCAGTCTGTTTAATAGATTTTGCAAGTTATTTACTCCTTCATCTCCATCCAATACAGTTCCAACGGTCTCAAATGTTCCTTGTGCATCTCCACCATATGCAATGACTTTAATACTTAAGTTGTTATATTCTCTTAAAAATTCGAGATCTACATTGCCTTCTACTTTAGTTGTTAAGCCTCCGTAAGCTCCATTTAAAGCAAGCTTCATGTCTTGTGCAGATGCTGTAGACTCATACAACATATAAAATATTCTTCCATACGTAACCGATGAGATAAAAGTCGCTGGATTATCAGCCTGAACAAATTTTCCTAATTGCTCTGGAGTAACACTAGAATCAAATACTTCATCAAGACTGGTGGGCTTAACGTAGTTCATAGTATAATAAGCTTGCGTTAATTTGACCAGAACACTACTATACTCAGAACTTGTATTCAAAGAGAAGTTTGTAGATACTTTTGATGCAAAAGTAGAAACGCTTAGACCCATCTCTAATGCTAACTGCTCTTTTGAGTTTATTGATTCTACCTTGAGATCAAAATTTGCCGGAACGATGTCTCCATTTTGAGCGACAATATCGTTCATTGCTTGTGCAACTGTACCTTGATCTATTTCATCAACTTCTCTTGTGGCGACCGGGTTCCCAGTGACTAAATTATAAGAAATTTTACCCCGAGCCCTTTTAATAACTATATCAGAAGGGGTTGCATTGGATAACGTTTTTCCTTGTAATAGGTTACCAGGCCAGATTATAGAAGCGTTAGTATTAAACAATGGAAACTCTCCATTACCATCCAATACACTTACTTTTTTTCTGGTACATATCCAACGTTGTTCTACCTCAGAACCATCTTCTAAGGTTTTGTCGTAATCATTATTAAATGGTTCACTAGTCGATAGCGTATCAGACTTTCGTGAGGATGGAAAAGTTTCAAAATCATCACCAAGAGCTATGACCTCTGCAACGGTTTGTGGATCTGTGTTACTTCCTGGATCTACCGTATCTTCTCCATCATCTTTACTACATGCTATTACCAATCCGGTGAAAAGGATTAGTAATAATTTTCCCAAGTTTTTTTTACGAGTTTTCATAATTAAAATGTTTTGTGGTTTATTAATTATCATCATTTTGTGTGATCTGTCCGCTAAAGTCTGCAGCCCCTAATTCGGACAGAACACCGACAAAACAATACGAGTCAACTTAATGACATTACAAACTTAAAGTGTTGATTTGTTGTAAGGAAAATTAAGCAGTGGACAAACAGTGGACACCTAAAAATTAAGTAGATAATAAAAAGAAAGTAAGAGTATAAACCCCTGTTTTTAGAGGTTTAATACGGTATCTTGCAAAGAGGCGTCGGTAGTGATTTGAAGTTTCTTTCGAAGGCGGTATCTGGCTTTTTTGATTCCTTCCTGAGAAATATTTAGGATATTTGCCATCTCTTTTGAAGATAAATTCATTTTCAAGAGAGCCATCAAGCGTAATTCGTTTGACGTAACATCTGGATATTTCTTCTTAACGTTGCTATTAAAGTCTTTATGAACTTCTTCAAAATATCTGGCAAAATTCTCCCAGTTGTTGTCATCTTGCAAATCAAAATTGATAGTGTGTATTAACTGTTGGTAACCATTAGTATCGTTTTGAGATGTTTTTAGTTCTTCTGCTTTTTGTTTTAATCCTTCTAATACTTCATTTTTTTTGGCGAGGTGCAAAGCATGGGTAGTAAGTTCTTTCTTTTTAAAAGCCAATTCACTATCTAGTTTTTCCTTTTCGAGTTTATTACGCTTTATTTTTTGTCGAAGCCCATACACACCGAGGCCGAAGATGACAAAAGAGAGAAATAAACCAGCTCCTAGCAAAATACGTTGTAAATTATTGGTTTTAGCCTTTTGTTCCAATAATTCAATTTCACTTTTCTGAAGCGCTATTTCTTGCTCTTTTTTCTCTGTTTCATAAACGATTTGTAATTCTTTCGTTGCACGACGATTTTCTGCAGTAAAAATGGTATCGCTGAATGTTTTATTCTTTTTAAAACTTTCTAGAGATTCTTTGTATTTACTTAACTTTTCGAGAGCAGTTGATTTATAGAGATGTGCTTTGGTTAAAACCCTTGGATCGTTAATTGAATCTCCTAGTTGGATACTTTTATCAAAAAATTGGACCGATTTGCTATACTCTTTGTTGGCTAAAGTTGCTTTTCCTATATCGAAAAGAACATCTGCTTCACTAAAAGGAGAGGAAATTGTTTGCCAGATCTCATATCCTTTTGTTAGAAAATCGATAGCAGTAGTATAATTTTCCTTTTCATATTCTAAGTTGCCAAAATTAACATAAGTTCTAGCGATATTAGCTTTGTACTCTTGTGCAATAGAAAGTTCTAATGCTTCTTTGAAATTTTTTTCGGCCTGTTCATACTTTTTCAGGGCTACATTAGAAGATCCTATATAGTTTAGGATATGTGCTATGTTTTGTATGTTTTCTTCTTTTTCATATAATTCATAGCTTTCTTTGAAAATTTCGATTGCTTTTTTGTGTTCTTCAAGTGCCTGGTATGTAATTCCTATTTGAAGAAGGTCTTCTGCCATTCTAAAATTATCCTTTACCTTTTGGTGAATTTTTAAGGCTTTAAGCATATTTTTTAAGGAAATATTATAATAGCCTTTCGATTTAAAAATACTTCCAATCATGTGATAAGTATTACCTAATCGTAAAGAATCTTTTAGTTGTATAAAAACAGGGATATTACTTTCCATAATGGAAATAGCACTTTCTGTATTACCTTGATAATGATCTAAAATCCCAATGTTATGTCTGATGTTTGCAGCTCTTAATGTATCCTTTTGTTCTAGAAAAAAAACTGCAGATGCTTCTAAATAATGCCTTGCCGAATCTATTTTTCCCTGTCTATAATAATAATTTGCTTTTTGACCATAGACTTTTCCCATTTGTTGAGAATAATTGCTCTTCTTATATAATAGTTCGGCTTTATTAATAACATCTAATGTGAGTTTAGGATCATTGTACATGCTATATTCGGCAATCCATAGATAGTTTATGGCTTTGACCGTATCAATATCGGTTTCGGCGATAATTTTTTGCAAGCTATCTATTTTTTTTTTGTTTTGGGCAAACATCGAATAATAACAACAAAGACATCCCAAAAGGAGAAGTGGTTTTAGAAAAGAGCCCATAAGATAGATGGTTGATCTATTAAATGTACAAATAATTATTTTATCATTTTGTTAGCTAGCGGATTCTGCATTCTTTTGCGGGGTATAAAGTGAAATTTTTGCATTGGTTTACCAAAGCATTCTTAATAGTTTTGTTTTTACATAATACTATATAATAGATTTGATAATTAATAAAAGTAATAAGCTTTCCAAAAATTATCAATTTAGGATTTCAGGGTTATCAATTTAATTTTATTTTTGCCTATGCAAAACAACAAGGTACTTATTCTAGACTTCGGGTCACAGGTAACACAACTTATTGGGCGTCGCGTAAGAGAGCTCAATATTTATTCAGAAATACATCCATATAATAAACCTCCAAAAGACATTAACAGTTATCATGCTGTTATATTATCAGGTAGTCCACTATCAGTTCGGGGAGACAACGTAGCTCATCCGGATCTTAGCGAGATACGCGGTAAAAAGCCACTACTAGGTATTTGTTATGGGGCACAATACCTTGCGCATTTCGGTGGTGGGGAAGTGGCAGAATCTAATACACGTGAGTACGGACGAGCAAATTTGTCTTATGTTGGCGATAATGAATTGTTTCAAAACATTTCAAAAGGCTCACAAGTTTGGATGAGTCATAGTGATACGATTAAAAGACTACCAACCAACGGAGAGCTTTTGGCAAGTACTCATGACGTAGAAAATGCTGCTTTCAAAATTAGTGGAGAGAAGACCTACGCTATTCAATTTCATCCAGAAGTGTACCATACCAAAGATGGAACACAACTGCTAGAGAATTTTCTAGTACATATCGCCGGTGTTGCTCAGGATTGGACACCAGATTCTTTTGTAGAGGAAACGGTAGACAAACTAAAAGAGCAATTGGGAAATGATAAGGTTGTATTAGGCCTTTCTGGAGGTGTGGATTCTTCAGTTGCGGCTATGTTGTTACATAAAGCTATTGGTAAAAACCTTCATTGTATTTTTGTAAATAATGGTTTGCTTCGTAAAAATGAATTCTCGACCGTCCTGAAGCGTTATGAAGGAATGGGACTCAATGTAAAAGGTGTAGATGCTTCGGCACGTTTTTTGGAAGCTCTTGCAGGAGAAAGCGATCCGGAAAAAAAGCGTAAAGCTATTGGGAGAGTATTTATCGAAGTTTTTGATGATGAAGCACATGCTATTAAGGATGTTGCCTGGTTAGCACAAGGTACTATATATCCAGATGTTATCGAAAGTGTCTCGGTAACCGGTGGTCCAAGCGCAACGATAAAAAGTCATCATAATGTAGGGGGGTTACCCGATTATATGAAGTTAAAGATAGTAGAGCCCTTAAAGATGTTATTTAAGGATGAGGTACGTCGCGTTGGAGCTTCAATGAATATGGATAAGGATTTACTGGGTAGACATCCCTTCCCCGGACCTGGATTGGCTATCAGGATATTGGGAGATATAACTCCAGAAAAAGTAGCTATCTTACAAGAAGTTGATGCTATTTTTATTAATGGGTTAAAAGAAAATGGGTTGTATGATAAAGTTTGGCAGGCAGGAGCAATTTTATTACCTGTGCAAAGTGTAGGGGTAATGGGGGACGAGAGAACCTATGAAAACTGCGTTGCATTGCGAGCTGTTGAAAGTACAGATGGTATGACAGCAGATTGGGTGAACTTACCCTATGAATTTTTGCAAAAAACCTCTAACACAATAATAAACCGGGTAAAAGGCGTTAATAGAGTAGTATATGATATAAGCTCAAAACCTCCAGCTACGATAGAGTGGGAATAGAAATATAACTATATTGTAATTTTGGAGTTGGGGAATTAAAAATAAATTAAATGAAAAAGTTTTTATTGTTCTTTATAATGTTGATTATTGGTAATGCTGCCATAGCACAACAATATAAGAGTCATACGGTTGCCAAAGGAGAGAATGTATATCGAATAGCAAAACGATATAATACGACACCTGAGGCGATTTATAAAATTAACCCCACTGCCAAAGATGGTATAAAAGAAGGGCAAATCCTTGCTATTCCTGTGACAGACGATCAGGAATATAAAACTCACGTTGTTGAGAAAGGAGATACTGTTTTTAATCTATCGCAAAAGTATAACATCTCTCAAGAAACTATCTATATTCTCAATCCAGAAGCGATTAACGGTATAAATATCGGACAGATTCTTAAAGTTGGTAAAATTGAGAAAAAAAATCTTACCGCGATTGATGGAGCTCAGGAAAATAAAGACTCAGTATTAGACAGTCTTAAAGTAATTCCAGAGGGGCCTAAAATTATTCGTTACATAACGCATAAGGTAAAGCGAAAAGAAACTCTATTTGGAATTGCTAAAAAATACAATGTAACTGTTGAAGATATAAAAAAGCAAAATAAAAGATTGTATTCCGAGCAAATTAAAAAGAAAGACAAAATTAGGATACCAGTATTTGCTAAAGAATCGATAACAACTCCTGTAGTTATTGATAGTATTGGTAGTAGGATTACCACTACAACCAAATATAAAATAAAGCCGAAAGAAACAAAATACGGAATTGCAAGAAGACATGGAATTACGATATCTCAGTTAGAGCAGCTTAATCCCGGTATGGATCCTGATTTTCCTATTGGTATGGAGATTACAGTGCCTACCACCATTTTTGTATCCCTGAAAGATTCAATACAACCAGGATTTGAGCTCTATAAGGTAAAACCCAAAGAGACTATTTTTGGGATTTTAAAACGTACAGGAATTTCTTCAGATTCATTATTCAACATGAATCCGTATTTAAGGGAAGGACTAAAAGCAGGTATGGTGATTACGATACCCAAAGATACTGTAGCTGTTGACATACCTCAGGGGCAATATCTCGATTTGGCAAGCAAATTATACAATTTTAAGCCTAAGAAAGTAGCGGTTATGTTACCTTTTAGTCTTGATACTTTAAATTTTGAAGCTATACAGGAAACAGAGGAATATCTCAAAAATAAGCAGAGTCTTAGGATCGCATTAGATTTATATAGTGGTATCTTGATAGCAGTTGATTCTGCAAGAACCAAAGGAATTACTACAGAACTTAACGTATATGATACTAAAAAGAATAATAATAGGGAGTATATCGAGAAATTACTTCGTGAAAATAGTTTTGATAGTACAGATGCGGTAATTGGACCACTTTATCAAAATAACTTAGAAACTGTCGCAGCTGGGCTTAAAAAGTACAATACACCTGTTTTTTCGCCAGCTTCTAGAAAAGAATCAAGTTTATATGATAATTTCTTTCAGACTAGGCCAACCAATATAATGCTTCAGGATAAAATAATATCTTTTGTAGAAAAAGATTCTACAGATAAGAACATTATTATTATCGTGCAACAAGGCAAAAAGCACGAAAAAATTAAGGAGAAACTAATTGCTAAATTTCCAGGAGCAAAAGTGGCTAGAATTGAAGAAGGAAATTACCTCTACGAAGTTCATCTTAATAAGGTTTTGGTTGAAAATAAACCGAATTGGGTGTTTCTGGAATCCGATGATGTGGCCATGCTAAGTAATGTTATCCCTTTACTAAGTGCAAAAGCAGAAAGTCATCAAATTACTCTGTTTACTTCCGATAAGAATAGTGCTTTTGATAATGATAGTGTCAAAAATGAAAACTTGTCAAAGCTGCATTTGCATTATCCATCGGTAGATAAAGAATTTGACGAAAAAGAAGTTGAAGGAAAGGAACAAATAACTCCATTCACCAAGAGGTACAAAAAAGAATATGGCATAGACCCTAATAATTGGGCCATTCGTGGTTTCGATATTGCATATGATATACTAATGAGGTTAGGGTCGGCAGATGATCTTTACAGCGGTGTTTCTTTTAAAGGTACTACAGAATATGTAGAGAACAAATTCAATTATGAGAAAAAACTGCTGGGAGGGTATTACAATAATGCCACATATCTAATCAAATTCGATGATGATTTGAAGCTCACAGTAGCCGAAGAATCTCAGTAAAATAAAAGTATAGAAGGATTTAAGTATACTAGTAATATCATAGAAATTTATTCTTATGTTAATAAAATAATATATTCAATTAGAATAAAAAGAGATTTTTCTATATATTTGGATATGTTAAGATTACCTCTTTTCTAGGATTTCTCTATGAAATAGGTTTTTTTTGGCACTATAATTGATCATTCAAGATTGTAAGGAATACATTAAAAAATAATTTATATTCAATTCTAAATTCTGTATATTTAGAGTGATAATACATCTATTTTGAATAGCACTAGCAGTATATTGCCCCATACTGTACATCAAGTGCTTTGAAATAGAGGAAATATAACTTTTGGTTGGGCATAATTGTTACAATTATGGGTAAATACTTTACTATTGTTTTATTTTTATTTGTTGCCAATAATAATGGTTATGTAGGGAAGTTTTCATATGCTGAAAGAAGCGAATTAGATTGGTCCGATTTTAGGGGTAGGCCAGAAATGAGTAGTAATTTTGACGCTAGTGTTAATACAGGAATAACTTACCAATGGGCCTACGGTAAAGACAAAGGAGATATAGAATTAAATTACCAGGTAGATAGCTTTTGTTATCCTTCTTTATCATGGGTAAAACGTGGTCAAATGTCTAAACCTCTTCTTCTACATGAGCAATTACATTTTGACATTTCTGAATTGCATGCCCGAATAATGAGAAAAAGATTAAAAGAATATAAAGCGGGCCAAAATATTAGAAGAGATCTTAATAAAATGTATAAGCTGGTGGAAAGAATGAGAATCAATATGCAGGAGAGATACGATGAAGAAACAGATCATTCTAGAAACGAAGTCAATCAGAAAAAATGGGAGAAAAAAATAAAAACTCTCATGTGGTACTACAGAGATTATACCAAATAATCTTATTTCTACGTAAGGTATGAATCTTCAGCCTCAAAAAGATTTCTTAATCAAATTAGCTCATACCAAGATGCCTTTCGGCAAATACAAAGACCGATATCTTATTGATCTACCCGAGTATTATATCGTATGGTACGCTAACAAAGGTTTTCCAAAAGGACTGCTCGGACAACAAATGCAAACGGTTTACGAACTAAAAATTAATGGCTTAGAGTATTTAGTTAGAAATATTAAAAATATATAGTTACATATTTACAAATTCATAACCAGCAAGTTCATTTACCTTTAAATTTATTTTTGTTTCGTTTAGTAGAACTCCATGCTCTACAAAAGCCTTTAAATTAGCAAGCCAAAATGTCCATCCATTACTGCATCCATAGTATACTTTTAGTTTGCTCTCTTCATCAACTGGAATATCAAATTGTGTCAAGATTACAATAGTCACATTATTTTTCTGTTCAAGTTTGATCGATACTTTAGACGATTCAAAAGATATTTCTATATAATCTTTTCCATTAGCCGAAATAACCTCTCCTTCTTCTTTTCCATCCCAGTTATACCATTGCCAGACGTAGGTATCGCCTTTTTGAATATATTCTGAAGGTTTTCTAATGACACCTTCGAGACTTTTATATTCAGCATTTTTTAAAAACCATGATGTAATTCCTGCAGTAGTCGCCCATAAATCATATAGTTTTTTAATAGGCGAATGGATATAGATTTTTTTGGTAAATGAATCCCATTGTAACTTTTCCATGAGTAAAATAATTTGATTAGGTGGTTTCCTAAAAATAATAAAAAACAATATTAAAAATAGTTAAATATCTATATTTCAGAATGTTAAATTTTAATAAGTTAAAATCTTCATAGTAATTATCTGATTTTACAACGAATTCTGTAAGTTTAAGCATTGTAAGAAATTCAAGATCATGTTTCTTTACAAACACAAACACAAACACAAACACAAACACAAACACAAACACAAACACAAACACAAACACAAATCTCAATTTTTCAACATGAAAATAAAAGAATATCTACTTTGGAGTGTCATTTTTTTTATGGGTTTGCAGTTAAAAGCCCAAGAATTTGGTGAAGGGCCTTTTTCTCAGTTTATTATTAGAGGGGTTACACTAATCAACGGTAATGGATCACCTCCCAGAGGTCCGGTTGATATAGTAGTAGAGAATAATATCATTAAAGATATAAAAGTAGTAGGATATCCTGGAGTTCCTATTGACGAAAGTAAGCGACCAAAATTAAAACCAGGAGGTAAAGAAATTAATGCCGAGAGAAAGTATATTTTACCTGGATTTGTAGATATGCATGGTCATATTGGTGGAGTAGCACAAGGTGCTGAAGCTGACTATGTTTTTAAGCTGTGGATGGCACATGGGATAACTACAGTAAGAGAACCAAGTGGGAGAGGGCTTGATTGGACCATGAAACTAAAACGATCTAGTGAGAAGAATGAAATTGTAGCTCCTCGCATTTTTGCCTATACAGGTTTTGGCCAGGGAAGCAATGAGCCCATTAGCAGTCCTGAAATGGCACGAAATTGGGTAAGAGAAAATGCTAAAAAAGGTGCAGATGGAATCAAATTTTTTGGTGCTGCTCCTGATATTATGGCGGCAGCCTTAGACGAGAATAAAAAGTTAGGATTACGTTCTGCTTGTCACCACGCACAAACAGATGTAGCACGTTGGAATGTTTTAAACTCTGCTCGAGCCGGACTTACTTCTATGGAACATTGGTATGGACTTCCTGAAGCGCTGTTTGAGGATAAAACTGTACAACATTATCCGTTGGATTACAATTATCAAAATGAACAAGATCGATTTGAAGAAGCAGGAAAATTATGGAAACAGGCTGCAAAACCTTATTCTGACCATTGGAATACTGTGATGAATGAACTTATAGCACTTGATTTCACTTTGGATCCTACCTTTAATATTTATGAAGCCAGTAGAGATTTACAACGTGCACGTCGTGCAGAGTGGCACGAAGAATATACACTTCCTTCATTGTGGCGTTTTTATCAGCCCAGTAAAATTTCACACGGCTCGTATTGGCATGATTGGGGTACAGAGCAAGAAGTCGCCTGGCGAGAGAATTATCGCTTGTGGATGACCTTTATCAATGAGTACAAAAATAGAGGTGGAAGAGTAACCACAGGATCTGATTCAGGTTTCATTTTTCAGTTATATGGTTTTGCATATGTAAGAGAATTAGAGCTGCTAAGAGAAGCCGGTTTTCACCCTCTTGAAGTCATAAGATCTGCTACCTTAAATGGAGCAGAGGCTCTCGGGGTTTCTGATAAAATCGGAACTATTGAAGTCGGTAAACTTGCAGATTTTGTAGTTATTGATGAAAACCCGCTAAAGAATATAAAAGTTTTATATGGTACTGGTGCAGTTCGTTTAACAGAAGATAACGATGTGGTAAGAGTAGGTGGGGTTCGCTATACCATCAAGGATGGAATTATTTATGACGCTAAAAAACTGCTTGCTGATGTAAAAAGAATGGTAGATGAAGCCAAGAAAAAGGAAAATTTTAAGATTTTACAACCAGGGGTAAAGCAATAACTTAAAAAGAGGTGTCTGATTTTTGTCAGACACCTCTTTTTAGATTAGATATCTATCACTAAGATACCGATTCCTTAACTTTAGAAAATATATCTATATCTACTTGATTTTTAGTCAAATCTTCAAAATCTTCATGCTTACGTATTAAATGAGCTTCTCCATTATGCCATAGCACTTCTGCAGGACGATAACGAGAATTATAATTACTTGACATTGAAAAACAATAAGCTCCGGCATTTTTAAAAGCAATAATATCACCTTCGGTGATTTCAGGAATTCTTCTGTTGGTCGCAAATGTATCGGTCTCACAGATATACCCCACTATAGAATAAAAACGTTCTCTTCCTTCTGGATTAGAAACATTTATGATTTCATGGTGAGATCCATAAAACATGGGTCTGATTAAATGATTAAGTCCACTATCTATTCCTGCAAAAACAGTAGAAGTAGTTTGCTTTACCACATTAACTTTTGCCAAGAAATACCCCGCTTCACTAACCAAAAATTTACCAGGCTCAAAACCTAATGTCAGTTCTTTTCCATATTCTTTACAAAAAGAATTAAAGCGTTTGGTTAATTTCTCTCCAAGCTCTTCAATATTGGTTTCTATATCGCCAGGTTTGTAGGGTACTTTAAATCCGCTTCCAAAATCTATAAAATCTAAATCATGAAAGTTCTTTGCCGTTTCAAACAGAATCTCACTTGCATATAAAAATACTTCAATATCCAGAATATCACTTCCAGTATGCATATGGATACCGTTAATATTCATTCCCGTATTTTCTACTATTCTTAAGATATGCGGAATTTGGTGAATAGAAATACCAAACTTGCTATCTATATGTCCTACTGAAATTTTACTATTGCCTCCAGCTAATACATGTGGATTTATACGTATACATACCGGTACATTGGGATGTTTTGTGCCAAATTGTTCTAGAATGGAAAGGTTATCAATATTAATTTGTACCCCCATCTTAGAAACTTGTTCTATTTCTTCTAATGAAACGCCGTTAGGGGTAAAAATAATATCCTCTGGTTTCACACCAGCTAATAATCCTAATTTTACTTCTTGAATAGATACCGTATCTAGTCCAGCACCTAATGAATTCATTAGCTTTAAAATAGCAAGATTAGAAAGTGCCTTTACCGCATAATTTAGCTTTACCCGTTTGACCTTCTTAAAGGCATCAAACAAACGATTATACTGTGAAATAATCTTTGAGGAGTCATATACATAAACCGGACTCCCAAACTTTCTCGCTACTACTAATAAATTTTCGTTTTCCATAGTGTCACAAATTTAAGCTTACGAAATTATCAATAAAATTATAGATATTGATATCGTAAGAAGAAAAAATCTACTCAACGATAGATTTTTAGATTTTTAACTTGTATTTAGGGCGTATAAAGCGAGTAAATTAGTACTTTTAACAAAAAAAATTATGCTTCCGCTTTTTCCTCTACAGACTGTCGTTTATCCTGGCGAACGCCTACCTTTGCATATTTTTGAGGAACGATATCAACAACTAATTAAAGACTGTAAAGAGGATGATATCACCTTTGGAATACCTACTTTTATTAATAAGACGCTTGACTATGGTACCGAAGTAAAACTTCAAAAAATATCCAAGAAATATCCAGGAGGAGAAAGCGATGTGATTTGCCTTGGAAAAAGAATCTTTAGAGTCAAAAGTTTTCATGAAAAACTACCAGGTAAACTTTATGCGGGTGGAGAAGTAGAATTTCTTGAAGACAACGATGGAAGTGCGGAAGACCTTCAGGAAGAATTACTTAAAAATATTGCCATTTTATATGTCGAGCTTACTATAGAGAATCCCCCTGTATTTGATATTCCTTTTATTAGTTATCAGGTAGCACATAAAGTAGGCTTGGCACTACACCAAGAATATCATTTATTGACATTGCGTAGCGAATTGGAAAGGTTGAATTACTTAATAGGACATCTTAAAGTTACCATTCCTGTTGTACGGGAAATGAATAGAGCTAAAGAGGTAATACAGATGAATGGACATTTTAAAAACTTCGACCCTTTAGATTTTGAAGACTTCCAACTATAAAGTTTACATATTTTAATTTACTACTCTTTTATGAGTAAAACTTCCCAGAAGTTTTTTACCCTAAAAGATTGGCACAGTAATTTCACTTTTCATATTTTTGGGACTCCTATAAAAAAGGTAAAAAAACTAACAATATGAACTTACACGAGTATCAGGGTAAAGAGATATTAAGCAGCTTTGGCGTGCGAATACAACGCGGTATTGTGGCACAAAATGCACATGAAGCCGTAGCAGCAGCAAAACAACTTACAACCGAAACAGGAACAAGTTGGTATGTAATAAAAGCTCAAGTACATGCAGGTGGACGAGGAAAAGGTGGCGGAGTTAAACTTGCTAAAAATCTTCAGGAAGTAGAATCTATAGCAGAACAAATCATAGGAATGAACTTAATTACTCCTCAGACCTCTGCAGAGGGTAAGAAAGTTCACCAGGTATTAGTGGCAGAAGATGTTTATTATCCAGGTGATAGTGAACCAGACGAATTTTATATGTCTGTGTTATTAAATCGTACTACCGGGCGTAATATGATCATGTATTCTACAGAGGGTGGAATGGATATAGAAACGGTAGCTGAAGAAACACCACATTTGATTTTTACAGAAGAGATTGATCCTTCGGTTGGTATATTGCCTTTTCAAGCTCGTCGGGTAGCATTTAATCTTGGATTAAGTGGTACTGCTTTTAAAGAAATGACAAAATTTGTAATGGCTTTATATACTGCCTACGTAAAATCTGATGCCTCATTATTTGAAATTAACCCGGTTTTAAAAACTAGTGATGATAAAATTATGGCGGTTGATGCAAAAGTTACACTTGATGATAATGCATTGTATAGACATAAAAATTATGTCGATATGCGAGATATTCGCGAAGAGAACCCTATTGAAGTAGAGGCAAAAGAAGTAGGTCTTAATTACGTTGACCTTGATGGAAATGTTGGATGTATGGTAAACGGTGCCGGTCTTGCCATGGCAACTATGGATCTAATAAAGCAGGCAGGTGGCGAACCCGCAAACTTCTTGGATGTAGGAGGTACTGCGGATGCCAAACGCGTTGAAACTGCTTTTAGAATTATTCTAAAAGATCCTAATGTAAAGGCAATTTTGATTAATATTTTTGGTGGTATCGTACGTTGTGATAGGGTTGCTCAAGGGGTAGTAGATGCTTATAAAAACATGGGTGATGCTATCAACATTCCTATTATAGTGCGCTTACAAGGAACCAATGCAGATATCGCTAAAGAGTTAATTGATAACAGTGGATTAGATGTTCAAAGTGCAGTGCAGTTTCAAGAAGCTGCAGACAAAGTGCAAGCAGTGTTGGCATAATTAGTAATTGCACTTTTTATCATAAATAAAAGCGATCTTGAATAGATCGCTTTTTTGTTTATCAAAAAAATACAGTCATGAATACCGAAATTGATAAAATAGTTCGCACTTTGGAAATGAATCCTCATCCTGAAGGTGGTTTTTATAAAGAGACATATAGAAGTGAAGGTATAATCCCTGAAAACATCTTAGGGAGTAGCTTTTCTGGTAAACGAAACTATTGCACTGCCATCTATTTTCTACTTACATCAGATAATTTTTCTGCATTTCATAAAATAAAACAAGATGAAATATGGCATTATTATCAAGGTTCTTCACTATATGTTCATGTAATTGATCACAATGGAGAATATAAAAGATATGAAGTAGGGATCAATCTTGATCAGGGAGCATTACCACAGTTGGTGGTTACAGCTGGATGCTGGTTTGCTTCAAGTGTTACGGATGCCAATAGTTATTCATTGGTAGGTTGTACGGTGTCACCAGGTTTCGATTTTGAAGATTTTGAGCTGGCAGAAAGAAAATCGTTGGTACAAGAATATCCAAAATATACTGAAGTGATCACCCAATTTACTAGGATATAAAAAACACCCGATTATTTCAAATCGGGTGTTTTTTTTGTCTTTAATTTCTTGCTCTTTTGGGATATGGGGGTCTTTTAGGTTCTTTAGGAGGGTTCTTTTCAAGCTCTTTTAAGACTACTTCAATTGCCTTTTCTAATTGTGGGTCTCTACCTTTTATCACTTCAGAGGGAAGCTGTTCTACTTCAATATCTGGAGCAACACCTACATTTTCTACGATAAATCCATCTTCTGTCCAGATTGCCACATTCGGGGCCGTAACACTGGCACCATCGATAAACTCCGGAAACCCTAATATACCTACTAAACCTCCCCAGGTTCGTTTACCAATTAAAGTTCCAACTTTAAATTTTCTGAACATCCAGGGTAACATATCTCCACCTGATCCTGCAGTTTCATCAATAAGCATCACTTTTGGACCTTGAATAGAAGCACTAGGAGTTTTAAGATCTTTACCATATCTGAAATTCCAATGCGATTGATAGGGGTTCAAAAGAAGATTAATGTAGTAATCTGCGATTTGTCCACCTCCGTTAAATCGCTCATCAATAATTATTGCTTTCTTATTGGCTTGAGGATAGAAATATCTTTTAAAATATTCATGACCTGCCGTAGTGGTATTAGGTACATATACATAAGCAACTTGACCATTAGTAGCCTCATGCACTTTTTTTAAATTGCTTTCAACCCAATCCCGATTTCTTAAAGCATATTCGCTGGATACCGGAGTAACTTTTATTATCCTGGAATTGTTATAATTTGGATTTGGTCCAACAGTTAATTCTACAATCTTGTCTGCCGTATTTTCAAAATGGCTAAAAATATTATCGTTGCTGGTCAGGTCTTTTCCATTTACCGCTAACAAATAATCCCCCATATTAACATGAACACCAGGTTCTGTTAATGGGGATCTAAGTTTTGGGTTCCAGTTAAGACCTCCATACATCTTTTCAAATTGGTATCTGTTATTAGAAATTTTATAATCGGCACCTAGAAGTCCACCAGGAATGCGTTTTGGTATATTTAGTCTTTCGCCTCTTCCCTGAAGTCTGTGATGTCCTACAGATAGTTCGCTACACATCCACTGGATTACTCTATTTAAATCGCTTCTAGACGATAGATGAGGTAGAAATTGTGAATATTTCTCCTTCATCGCAATCCAATCAGACCCGTGCATACCTGGGTCATAAAAATAATCTCTGTTAATTCTCCAGGCTTCATTAAAGATATTTTTCCATTCTGCTACTGGATTGATTTTTACCTGAACATTCTCGATTTTTAGAATTCCTTTTCCATTCTCAGGCTTTTTGGCTGTTTCAGTTATTCCCCACTTATCATCCAGATTGTACAACATTTTTTTACCGTCAGAAGAAATAACATAATAGTCTAATTCCATAACTTCAGAATCCTCGCGTTTTTTTATGTCGTATTGATGAAGTGTAGCCGACTCTTCATCGTTATAAGATTCACCAGATATATATAATAGTATATCTTCTTCAGGAGAGGTTAAATGATGATAGTGTCCTGCTTTAATAGGTAAATCAACAATTCTGTTTTGAATTTTTTCAAGATCTATTGTTATTGGTTTGATAGTATCATCTTTGTCTTTTTTTGATTCTTTTTGATCTTTGGATTCTTCTTTTTTATTCTCTTCGGGTTTTTCTTCATCACTTTCTTTCACAAAAGGAGAAATGATGTCTTTTTGAAGCGTAACTAAATATATTGAGTTGGTAAGAGACATATCCTGATTGGATTGATCAAACCAATTTACCACAGGACCGGCATCTGTTGATGCGGTAAAATAGATATACTTTCCACCAGCATCAAAAATAGGATCACTGGCATTGCTTAATCCATCAGAAATGGCATAAGATTTTGAGTTTTTTATATTATACAAGAATATTTGTTCAAAATTGCTTTCAATTATTTTTGAATAAATGATCCAGTTAGAATCTGAGGACCAATCGCCAAATAGATTTCTAAAGGCTCCTGGGAAATAATAATCATCACTTGCAATTTTGTTTATTTTTTTTGAGGCTACATCTAGGATATATAAATTTCTGCCATTATCTGAAAAACTGATCTTTTTACTATCTGGTGACCAAGAAGTGTATGCATAAAATCCTGTGCCAGAAACTTTAATTTTTTGTGCTTCCCCTTTACCGTCTTGTGATTTAATATAAAGTTCATATTCTCCTGATGCATCAGAGAAGTATGCGATTTTTTTTCCATCGGGAGACCACGCAGGGTATTTTTCATGATCGCCTTGACTTAGTGTGATATTTCTGGGATCTCCTTTATCTTCAGGAACTGTTATTATTTCACCCCTATAATCAAAAACAGCTCTTTTTCCTGAGGGAGATATACCTGCCGAACGGATATGTTCATTCCCTTTAATATATCGTTCTCTTAATTCTAATAAGTCTGTAGAAATTCCAATTGTCAATTTTGTGGAATTCCCTTGTGATATGTTAAATAAATGTAAGTATCCGGCTTGTTCAAAAATAATGTTATTGTTTCCTATAGCTGCATTTGTGATAGGGAAATCATTAAACTGGGTAAGCTGTTTTATTTCTTTTGAATTCGTACTGTACGAAAATAGATTAAACTCTCCGTTTCTATCGCTTAAAAAATAAACTATGTCATCTCTCCACATGGGTTGCACATCATTACTTCCTCCTGCTGGTTGTGGAATTTTAACGATAGATTTATCTTCAAATGAAAATATCCAAATATTGGCAGTAGTTCCGCCTCTGTAGTTTTTCCATTGCTGAAATCTTTCCCTGATTGGTGTATAAGCCATATATTTTCCGTCTGGGGAATAAGCTGCGTGCCATGCATTTGGTATTTCAAGTTCGACAGGATACCCTCCAGTAATTGAAACTTGATAGAGTTTAGAGTATCGATTGGTGTGAATTGCCCTTCCAGAATTAAATAAAACTGATTTTCCATCAGGTGTAAATCCCCTCGCATAGTCTCTTCCTGGGTGCCAGGTTAATCTCTTTGGAATCCCTCCTTGCGCTGGGATGATAAATATATCAATGTTACCATCATATTCCGCACTAAAGGCAATATGTTTACCATCGGGAGAAAAAATGGGATTAGATTCAACACCTTTGTCTATTGTTAACCTTCTGGGTAATGTCCCATCTTTATTAGCAATCCATAAGTCTTCAGCATAAATAAAAGCGATGTGAGATTCGCTTATTGCTGGTTGATGAAGCATTCTGGTATCGTCAGGGTCGATAGAGAATACCTGAAATGGAATAAAAAATAATGCAAATAAAAGTTGAATAGAAAAAGAATAGATTTTTTTCATGACTGATGTGATTGATAAATAGTTAAAGACTTTTAAATAAAAAGATGCCTCAAAGTACAGCTTTTATCGCTTGTAAATTGTTAATCATTTTCTAAATTCTTGAATTAGAACTTTGAAAAAATTAAGATTAGGATATAACCTGTAATAAAAATATAATTTATTCTTCCCCAATCAGGTAATGAATGCTTACAGTGGCCAGATCCGAATTTGGAAATTTACTGAAATAATCCTTTTCACTTTGTAGCCCAACTTCCTTAATAATCTTTAAAAAAGAATCGATTTCCAGTATATATTGATCAGAAAATCCATGCGTGGCATCATAGGCAGTGGCTGCGGTCTTACCAATATTTCTAGCGGTTAGATCGGGAGGTATGGTATGTAGTTCGATTACTATAAGTCCAAATTTTTTAATATGAGGAACCCATTTTTTAAAGTGATCTTTTAGATTACGTTCAACATCATCATTATTCAATCGTTTTCCCCGATAGGCAAACGCACCTGTAGATTGACTTGGATGGTCTAATTTTGATATTGGTTCACTCCATATTCTATTGTGATCTAGAAATGTTCTCACAGACAACAAGTCCTTCAGTTCAATGTTGTATTTATCTTTTAAGTCTTTTTGCAATCCATCTGGATTACTTATATCTCCCCATATCACTTTTGCCCATATATCTGCCTGAATAAGATTAGCCCGGGTAACTTTGAGTGCTGCCGTATTATAATCTGCACCAACAAGAAAGAGAGGATGCTCCTCCAGATGTTCTCCTCGTAACGTTTTGGATGCTATTACATCAAAAAGATGTATCAAAAATGCTCCGTTGCCGCATCCCATATCCAGAATACCTTTTGGTTGCTCGGCCAAAGGTTTGTTGAACAAGCTTATTATAATTTCATCAATTTTTTTAAAGTAGGTTGTATGTGCTCCGCCACTTCCCCAAACATTCATTTCTCTATCCACATGGCTTTCGTCTTCGTCTTTTGTGTTCCATAAAATGTTGGGGTCGCCAAATAACAAGTTGTCCATTTGTCGAAACATTGGAATATAAGAAACAGTAACTCCATATGCAGAAGCTCTTTTGGCAAAGAACAATCCTTTTTCTGTAAATGTGTAGTTGTTGTCATTTTTGCTAAACCAACCCAGATATCCTAAAAAAGAAAGAATAGTGTCAAAACTTTCAGGGAATTTATGATATTCATCTGCGCTAAAAGAGGCTTCCATAAAATATTTATGAAACATGCCTCCCATACCAAGATGAACTGTGGTGGGCCCTACTAAGATCCCTTCGATATGCTTTAAGATTTGATTCTGAATTTCAAGAGTGTTATTGTTATTTGTAGGTTC
Organism: Aquimarina celericrescens; assembly: GCF_042682765.1. NCBI lineage: Bacteria > Pseudomonadati > Bacteroidota > Flavobacteriia > Flavobacteriales > Flavobacteriaceae > Aquimarina > Aquimarina celericrescens. Next base: position 197,369 of record NZ_JBHUHY010000017.1, read on the forward strand.
TAAATCAAAACGATTTTGGTATTTCTTGAATAAATTTTCAAGTTTATGGAAAGGTTCTAATTCGAATTTACGAGGATGAAATTTACCAGAGTATTTCAAAAGATCGACAACATCTTTATATACATAAAAATGGCCAAAAGCAATTTCAGAAGAGTTGTTGGTTGTTATAATGATATCATTTTGAGTAACGGTGTAGTTTAACCAGCCCTGAGAACTCAATATACGAAGGGCGACATTAAGGTATCCTTCGTTTGCCCTGCACGCCGTCGCAATTTGATTGATAGATGCTTCTTTGGTATCCAAAAGGTATTGTACTACATTATTAGTTAATAAAGAGTACGAGATAGGTGCGACAACAATACCGTCGAGATGTCTAAATAGTTCTTCTCTAAATTGTTGTTTTTTGGTCGCCGAAAGCATAGGTGCTTAATTGAAAGGTTACTAATTAGTCCTAACCAAATTAAACAATTTATTTTGAAGATGAAGAACTTATTTTTTATTCTTATTAGAGTCTGATGCGATTTTTTTCTCTGGCATAGGGCCTCGTAAGTGGATAATGAGACCATTAAGAAAATTACGCAGAATTTGATCTCCGCACTCCATATATTTTGGATGACTTTCATTTCTAAAAAAAGCTCCTAATTCACTTTTAGTAACTTTGAAATCTACAAGAGCACAAATTTTTACGATATCATCATCGCGTAATTTATGTGCTACTCTAAGTTTTTTGAAAATATCATTATTAGTTAAACCCATTTCGCAAAGGTATGCTTTGTTGTTTAAAAAGTAATTGATATAATTTGAAATTTACTATTTTAGAAAAAAAGTAATTAAATTTATGTATAGTAAAGAGGAGAAATTAAGTTTGCTTTCTGAAATGATTCAGTTTGCAAAAGTAGATAAAGAGTTTAAAGAACAGGAATACGACTTTATTGTCGCGGTTGGGTTACAATTAGGGATTACCAAAGAAGAAATAAACGGTTTAGTGAAAAATAGAGCAGAGAAGAAAAATCTGCAACCAGAATCACAACGTATTCTTCAATTTCATAGGTTGATTCTGTTAATGAATATTGATCAAGAAACTTCTTCTTCAGAAATTGATGATATAAAAGAAATAGGATTACAAATGGGACTACGACCTGAAGCCATTGACTCTGTTTTAAAAGAAATGCACAATTATCCAAATAAGGTAATTCCCCCAAAAGAATTATTAGCAATTTTTACTCGTTTTTATAATTAATTAGGCATTAGATCAAGAGCTAAAAGCGAATTGAAACTACAGTATCGAATGATCCCGCTACAGTGCAGGGTTTTTTTTAGTGGTTTATTTTTTGCTAAAGAGTTGATGGCGAATTGAATCTATATAATGACAACGCTAGTCTCAATCATCTCTACTTATGCAGATTTGTCATTATGAAAATACCTATACACGACAAAAAGTCATTAAATCTTTTGGTAAAAATGACACAATGTCTTGTTTTTTCTTATGGAACTCAAATTGCTATATACTCATTGAAATTAAAACTTTAAATAACTTTAAAAATATAATACGATGAGTTTAATTAAAAGAACAGACAGACTACCTTTCCTTTTTGATGATTTTTTTACTACCGATTGGTTAGGAGGAACTGAAAATACTAAAAGAATTGGGTTTAATACACCTGCAGTAAATGTAAAAGAGACTGATAACGATTTCTCTGTAGAACTTGCGGCACCAGGTCTGGCAAAAGAGGATTTTAATATTGAGCTGGATAATGATGTTCTTTCAGTTTCTTCAGAAACTAAATCAGAAAAAGAAACCAAAGAGGATGATGGTAAGTATACCAGAAAAGAGTTTGCGTATAGCTCTTTTAAAAGATCTTTCACTTTGCCTGAGACAGCAAATGGTCAAGAAATTAAGGCTTCTTATGAAAATGGAGTACTGTTAGTTACTATTCCTAAAAAAGAGGAAGCAAAAGTACAACCTAAAAGGTTGATTGAGATTTCATAATTGGATTTGAGATTTGTTTAGTTGATTAATGTTATGAAGAACGCCTTATTTTTAGGGCGTTCTTCTTTTTTATAAATAAGAGTATTGAATCTTTTCTATTTCAATTATTTTTTCATATTATTGTGATATCAAAATGATATTATAATGAAAAATGAAAAAATTGTTAAAGGAAGTAATGGATATCTTGTTTTAGGGGTATTATTGCTCATCATCATTATGATGATTATGGGTTTTGTTGTTATGAAGAATCCGTTGTTTATCCTCTTACTAGCCGTGGTGATTTTTATTATCAAAGGTTTTTTTATAGTAAACCCTAATAGCTCCAAAGTGATGGTTCTGTTTGGTGCTTATAAAGGAACGGTAAAAAACAATGGTTTCTTTTGGGCAAATCCTTTTTACACTAGACAACGTATATCGTTGAGAGCAAGAAATTTTTATAGTGAAAGAGTAAAAGTTAACGATAAAATTGGTAATCCGATTTTGATTAACGTAATTTTGGTTTGGAGGGTAGAAGATACGTACAAGGCTGCTTTTGATGTTGATCATTATGAAGAGTTTGTTAGAGTTCAAACTGATGCTGCGGTAAGAAAATTAGCGGGTTCTTATCCCTATGATAATTTTGCTGAAGGTCATAACGATCATGAAATAACACTATTATCTGGCATGGATGAAGTAAATGAAGCGTTAGAAAACGAAATAACAGAGCCGCTTGGCCATCGCTGGAATTAAAGTGATGGAGGCTAGAATTGGATATTTGGCTTACGCACCAGAAATTGCAAGTGCGATGTTAAAAAGACAACAAGCAGTCGCTATAGTAGCCGCAAGAAAAAAAATTGTTGAAGGTGCCGTAGGTATGGTAGAAGATGCTTTGTCTAAACTATCAGCAGATGGCATCATTGATTTTGATGATGATAAGAAAGCATCAATGGTAAGCAACCTGATGGTTGTTTTATGTGGAGATAAGGAAGCTACGCCTGTAATTAACACAGGTACGTTACATTCGTAATTTATGGGTAAAAAAAAATCGTTTGTACTAAGAATTGATCCCGAAACATTTAAGCTGATCGAAAAATGGGCAGATGATGAATTTCGTAGTGTGAATGGTCAATTAGAATGGATGATTCACAAAAGTCTAAAAGATGCTAAGCGATTAAAAAAGTCAAAACAGATGCCCGATGACGATTCAAATTAAAAAGAATAATGCAGCTCGGTGTTTAGAATATAATCAAAAGCTATTCATGAGATCTTTAAGTTCTAACTCAGAAATGGGTTTAGTCAGGTAACCAGAGACTTTTTCGAATTCTTTTGTTCGTGCAATATCCATTGGATTATCTGAAGATGACAGGATGTAAATAATTATATCTTTTTTCAATGTGGGATGTATTTTTTCATACTCTTCTAAAAATTGCCAGCCGTCCATGATTGGCATGTTGAGATCTAGCAGTATTAAATCGGGTATTTTGTTGATGTTTTCGTTATTAGATTTTAAATAACTTATCCCTTCTTCCCCATTTGAAAAAATTAAAAGCTTTTTCTCGCTTGGAAGGGCTTTGTTAATTAATTTTTTAATAATGTAATGTTGTATCCTGTCATCATCAATCAAACATAGGGTGTTTATATTTTTTGTCATGAGGCTAAATTGTAATGATGCTATAGTTCGTTTATCTGCGATACTCAAAGTTCTTTTCAATTTGGGTTTATATCAATTTGAATAGAGGTGCATCGATAAATGATATTTATTGGGGTAAAAATAATTTGTCCGACCTAAAATATGATCTTGGCCATGTGCAATAAAAAACTTTAAATTAAATGTAGTACTTTTTTTTTGTAAAAGTATGAGGTAAAACATTAGAACTTATAAGGGAATCCGTAAATGTTTTATAATAAGCTATATCTTACTAGTAAAACAAAATATTTGTGAGTAGTATTATTGTTTTTATACTTTAGCTCAATACGAAGTAGAAGTGTTAGCTAAAAAATATTATAAATCCAACCATTTTTTGAAATTAGAAGTTCGTTCTCGGGACACGATAATTTGCTCTTCATCCTGTGGTTTTAATTTTAACAATAATCTACTGTTAAAATAGCTATGAATCTCAATAACTGATTTTACAGACACCATAAATTTTCTATTAATTCTAAAGAACTGCACCGGATCTAAAATTTCTTCTAATTGATCAATAGAATATTCAATTGGGTATTTTTGGCCTTTACGGGTATGTAAGAATATCAACCCTTCATTAGACTTAAAATATGCAATGTCTGTAATATCAAAGGAGTTGAATTGATTTCCTATTTTCACCATAAATCGCTTTTTGTATTCTTTGGCAAACAAATTTTTTATTCGTTCAAATTTATCTTCATTAATTGTTGTGTCAGAATCAATATGGTTTTTTCGATATTTTGCTAATGCATTTTGAAGATCCTTTTTGTCAATAGGTTTCAATAAATAGTCTAGTCCGTTGTATTTAAAACCTCGTATAGCATACTCATTGTAAGCCGTTGTAAATATAACCGGAGGGTGATTTTCTAAAGAGTCCAGAATATCAAACCCATAACCATCGTTAAGTTGTATATCCAGGAATATTAGATCAGGCAAAGGATTATTTTCAAACCAATGCTTTCCATTTTCAACAGACGTAAGCTGGCCTGCAATATGAATTTCTGGAGCTAATTCTTCTATAAGATTAGCAAGGCGTCTTGAGGCTATATTTTCATCTTCAACAATTACAGCGGTCATCTTAAGAAACTTTTACAATAGAAACTTCGTTAATAGCTCTTGAAATTAATGGAATGTTCACTTTAAAATATCCATTTTCCGCTTCCACTATTACCTTTTGGTTGGTGTAAAATGAATATCTTTTTTTGATGTTTTTGAGCCCTAGTTTTGTGGATTCTTCTTTTTGCTTTCTTACATGCAAATTATTCTGAATCACTATACTTTTTTGACCTATAGAGAAGACACTGATTTCTAAGGGCTTTTCTTTTGAAAAATAATTGTGTTTTAATGCATTTTCTACCAGCATTTGTAAAGAAAGTGTAGGAATCAAATATTCTTTGGGATCAATAGCAATATGAGTAGTAATGCTCAAAGCTCCTTGATGCCTCACATTCATCATAAATATAAACGAATCTAGAAAACTTAATTCTTTTTCCAGACTTACCAGGTCTTCTTCTCGATTATCTAAAATGTATCGATAGCAAGAAGCTAATCTTGATACAAAATCCGAGGCAAGATCTCGATCCTCATACATTAAGGAAGTTAAAGTATTCAAGCTGTTAAATAAAAAATGTGGACTGATCTGATTTTTTAAAGATTTATATTTAGAAGTCATCGCTTCCTTTTTTAATTTATTCATAGTATTCTCAAGCTCTTTCTTCTGTTTAAGGGCAAAGTAAAACATGTTGAAGAGTATTGCAGCAAACCCGAGAACCGTAGCTCTGAAAAAATCAATCCTAAATCGTAACCAAGGATTATCGGCATCAATTTCACAGATATGATCCAATTCAAAAATGGCTAGATAATATAGTAAAGCAGCTACCGGGAGAATGATTAGCAGGTTAATACCTAAGATCTTAAGACCATTTGACATGTCTAGAGTCTTCTCAATATCTGCATTTAATTCACGGCGAATTAACCTATCATTGGTTTCCCAAGCCAGCATTAGAAGAAAAAAAGCACTGAAATAATAAAAAATACCAGTTGCATCAAAAATAGTTCCGTCGTCATCGTCATGGTTTATAGTTAGTTTAACCAAGAAATATATCAGATTCACGATTAGAAACCGAATGGCAAATTTCCTTAAGTAACTTTTTGAAATCATATCACGGTTTGGTAATTAGTGCTTATAAAGATACATAACTCGTTGCCAACGTCGATCTGATAATTGGTTCAATTGTCAATTTAGAAGTTGAATTGTAATTAATCAAAGTTGATCCGGAAAAACAAAACGGGAAAGTGTTTTGACTCTTTTAAAGTAAACTTTTGGTATCTCAAGAGTAAAAATACCAGTTCATATGATTTAGATTTCAATCATTTCAATAAGCGTGCAACTTTGGATAAAATCTTTAAAACCAAAGACATTATGAAAAAGGTTGTTTTCATCACTTTTATTTTTTTTACATATATATCTAATGCTCAGACTGGTGTAATTAAAGGCACGATTGTCGATAAACAGTCAGAAACCCCCTTGGTGGGAGCTACAATAGAACTACTTAACTCAGAAGTACCTAATGGAGTTGTGACAGATATTGATGGTTATTTTATATTAGAAAATGTTCCGGTGGGACGCCAATCTATAAGAGTAAGTTATATTGGTTTTGAATCCATTACTTTACCCAATATTGTGGTAACTTCAGGAAAAGATGCAGTTATAAATCTATCTCTGATCGAAGCCTTCGATCAATTAGATGAAGTAATACTCACGAATGATAATGCGAAAGCAAAGGCAATAAATGAACTTACATCTGTATCTGCACGTCAGTTTGGGGTTGAAGAGGTGACCCGTTTTTCTGGTGGGAGAAGTGATGTAGGAAGGTTAGCAGCTAATTTTGCGGGAGTATCTGCGCCTGATGATAGTCGAAATGATATCGTGGTTCGAGGTAACTCACCCGTTGGATTATTATGGAGATTAGAAGGCGTACCCATTCCGAGTCCCAATCACTATTCTACTTTGGGGACTACTGGAGGACCAGTTTCAGCATTAAATCCCAACTTGTTAAAAAACTCTGATTTTATTACTTCGGCTTTTCCTGCCGAATATGGAAATGCTATAGGTGGAGTGTTTGACCTTGGTTTTAGAAAAGGAAATCTCGATGATTACGAATTTACCGGGCAGGCCGGAATTTTTACTGGACTTGAAGCCATGGCTGAAGGCCCGTTGGGTAAGAATAAAGGTTCTTTTTTGATAGCAGGACGATATTCATTGGTAGGAATTTTAGGAATTGGAGCAGGTGGGACTTCGGCAGCACCAAATTATAGTGATATCTCTTTTAATGTAGATTTTGGAAAAGGAAAACTAGGAAATTTCTCTTTATTTGGAATTATTGGTTTCTCAGATATTGAATTTCTAGGTGATGATATAGATGAAGATGATCTTTTTGCTGCAGAAGATGAAAATTCATTCGTCGATTCTGGTTTTGGCGTAGTTGGTTTAAAACATCAAATAAATATTGGGAAAAACTCCTTTCTAAGAACGATTGTTTCGGGTTCGTATTCAATTAATGATTTCATTGCAGATCGTTTTATTGATAAGGATACGCCGCAAGAAAGAATCATCAGATATACCGAATCCGAAAATAGCGAGTCACGCCTAACGTTTTCAACATTATTTAATAGCAAATTAAGTAATAAAGCTACATTGAGAACGGGGATTTTGGTAGAAAGCTTCCAAATTGAATCTTTAGAAAGAGATCGTACTGAACAACCTGATGATGACGGAGACGGAGATCCTGATTTGTTCACGTTTACCGATATCGATGAAAATCTTAATATCATTCAGCCATATATTCAAGGTAAGCTTAGAGTAACAGAAAAGTTAACAGTAAATGCAGGAGTTCATGGTCAGTACAGCACTTTAAATGAACAATTTGTTATTGAACCCAGAGCAGGACTTTCTTATAAAGCTGGGAGAAATCATAGTTTTAGTTTTGGTTATGGCCTGCATCATCAACCTGTTTCGTTACCCTTATTATTTCTAAATGAAGAAATTAATGGACAACTTGAACAAACCAATCTTGAACTTGATTTTGTAAGGAGCAATCATTATGTCCTGGGGTATGATGTAAGAATTGGTAGCGGTTGGAGAAGTAAATTGGAAGTGTATTATCAAGAGATTGACAATGCTGCTGTAGAATCTTTCCCATCAAGTTACTCTTCGTTAACTGAAGGTGCGGATTTCGGATTTCAAAATGATCGGGTTTCTTTAGTAAACGAAGGCACAGGATTTAACCAAGGTATAGAATTTACTCTGGAAAAATTCTTCACCCAGGGATACTATGGTTTGCTTACCACTTCATTATTTGAAAGTAAGTATGAAGGCAGTGATGGTATTGAACGAAATACACCTTTTAACAATGGATATGTTTTAAATCTATTGGCAGGAAAAGAATTTAAGGTAGGTAAAGCAGGAAAAAATGTAATTTCTCTCGATACACGAGTTACATTAGCCGGAGGGAGGTATTTCACTCCAGTTGATTTGGAAGCTTCTCAGCAAGCCGGTTTCGAGATATTAAGAGAAGATCTGGCGTTTAGTGATCAGGCAGATGATTATTTTCGGTGGGATGTAAAATTGGGTTATAAGATCAATAGCAGATCGAAAAAAACTTCTCATCAATTTTATGTAGATCTACAAAATGTTACTGCCAACGAAAACGTATTTACTCGTCGATTTAATCGATTAACAAATCAGGTAGATCAAGTAGATCAGATAGGTTTCTTTCCTGATTTTGGATACAAATTTCAGTTCTAGATTGGTTTTTAGGTTTATTTAGAGTTCAAGTTTGCTAGGCTTCTTTCTCTGGAGGAGGAGGGAGCCATAGCAGACAGAACACTTGGTTACGACAAATAACGAGCATTAACCCTAGTATTAGAGTATAATTAATCTTAGTTTTTGAGAACTACTGAGGTAGTATTTTTAAGTGAAATTCATAGTTATGAAAAAAGTAATAACCATAATACTAGTGATAAGTCTGATTTTTATAGGCTTTATAAAAATAGGGGAGCAACCCTCAAAAAATAATTACATGAATAGTGAATTAAATAAAATCGAAAAGTATCTATTTCATAGAGATAGTTTTAATGCCAAAATCTCTAAAGTAACTGTGGCATGGCATTTGGATCATAGTTTAAAGGTCATCAATGGTATTTGTGATTCGTTGCAAAAATCAAAACCCGGAATCTTTAAAAGGAAATTTAATATGGCTCGTATATTTTCTTTTACTTTCGGTTTTATACCCAGGGGTAGGGCTCAATCTCCTGAATCTGTCATGCCACCAGATACAATAAAAACAGAGGATATTGTATCTCAATTGATGACGGCCAGAAATAAATTAATAGGGCTGGAAGCCTTGAATGAAAAATCGAACTTTAAGCATCCGGTTTTTGATCAATTAGACAAAAAACAGACCAAGCGTTTCATCGAAATTCACACTCGTCATCACCTTAAAATTATAAAGGATATTTTAAGCGAATAAGTGTCTGGGCCAATATTTATGAATTTTAAATATCCACATGCATTTTTTGAATATAGCCAGGTACGCCAGAGTAAGAAGAAATGTTACCATACTAAATCCTAAAATCCTTTTTTCTTGTTTTCAATTGTTATTGTTTTCCTATTCATTCGTGTCTGAAAGATTGGACGTGTTACAAAATCTAACGTTTATCATTTTTTAAAATTGAAGTTCTTATACCATTGATTTTTTGACATATGAGTTTTTTTCAAACTCTCTTATATTCATAGATAATACGGGGACATCTGGAAACATTGATTTAAGAGTACTCACAATTTTTCTGGAAAGATTGGCTTTTTGTTAGTCATTTCTACCTTCCATGATATTTCCAAATACATGAATGAAATGATCTTGTGTGTTACCAATGGTATAGTGTTTAAACAGATTAATTCTTACCTTAATATCACCTTTGGCAAATAAGCCTGTCGAATCGGAAGCGTCATACACTTTTTGGATAATTTCTTCAGGTGATTTTAATTGAATGATCTGTTCGGAGCAATCTAAAATGAAGTGTGGCATGTTTAGCATATATTTTTGTTTTCAGAAAAGTAGAAAGGTTTAATCAATTATTCTTAAAATACTCTTCTACTTCGGTAATCCTGTTTTCTTTTTCTTTATCTGTTAGCCAGCTAGCGCTGAAGCTGTTTTTTGCTAGCTCTGTAATTTGTTTTTTTGAAAGCTGAAGTGCATCTGCTATACTTTGATAATTTTCGTTCATGTATCCTCCAAAATATGCAGGATCATCAGAATTCACAGTTACTAAAAGACCTCTATTCATCATCGTCACGATAGGATGATCTTTTAGATCTTTTACAACCTTAAGTTCTAGATTAGACAACGGACATAAAGTAAGCGGAATCTGTAGTTCTACAAGTTTTTGGACCAATGAATTATCATCCAGGCAACGATTACCGTGATCAATTCGGGTTATTTTCAAGAGATCCAAAGCTTCCCAAATGTATTCAGCAGGACCCTCTTCGCCAGCATGTGCAACTGTTAGAAAACCTTCTTCACGAGCTTTTTCAAAAACACGTTCGAATTTTGAAGGAGGATTGCCTATTTCTGAAGAGTCTAATCCTACACCACTAATCCAATTTTTATATGGTAGGGCTTGTTCCAGGGTTGTAAAAGCTGAAGCTTCATCCAGATGCCTTAAAAAAGACATAATTAATTTAAAGCTTATTCCAAATTGTTTTTTACCATCTTCTAGAGCCTTGTGAATGCCTCGAATGACAGTATCAAATGAAATTCCACGATCAGTATGTGTTTGTGGATCAAAGAATATCTCTACATGTACCACATTTTGTTCATGAACTTTGGTAAGGTATGCCCAGGTAAGATCATAGAAGTCTTGTTCATTGATGAGCACGTTGGCACCGGCATAATAGATGTCAAGAAATTCTTGAAGATTATTAAAGCTATAAGCTTTTCTCAATTCATCTATCGAGGCATGACTAATTATCTTATTATTTCTTTTTGCAATTTCGAACATTAACTCAGGCTCAAACGTACCCTCAATATGCAAGTGAAGTTCAGCCTTCGGGATACCTTCAATAAATTTTTTAATTGAAATTTCACTCATAACATGAACATCTTCTTTGTGAATTACTACACTCAATGGAACAAAAAATTATACCTTTTCATTTTGAACCTTATCTTGTAACATTTTTATTTCGTCCCGTAATCTTGCTGCAGTTATGAAATCAAGCTCTTTGGAAGCTTTTTCCATTTCCTTTCGCACATTGCGAATTCGGGTTTCTAATTGTTCTTTGGTATAGTATGCAGTTTCTTCTTCTGCAGCCTGTAATGACGGGGCAACTTCAAATTGATACGGTTCTACTTTTTTACCAGCCAAAGCACTATCTAATGATTTTTTGATCGCTGTAGGTGTAATACCATGCTCAGTATTATAAGCAATCTGTTTTTCTCGGCGATATTCCGTAGCATCGATAGTCTTTTGCATACTTTCAGTAATTTTATCAGCATACATAATTGCTTTTCCATTCACATTTCTTGCAGCTCTACCTACCGTTTGTACCAAAGATCGTTGGTTTCTTAAAAATCCTTCTTTATCGGCATCCAAAATAGCCACCAGGGATACCTCTGGTAAATCAAGACCCTCACGCAGAAGGTTTACCCCGATTAATACATCAAAAATACCCTTTCGTAGGTCCTGCATAATTTCTACACGTTCCAATGTGTCTACATCACTATGAATATATCTGCAACGTACTTCAATTCTAGTTAAGTATTTTGCCAATTCTTCCGCCATTCTTTTAGTTAATGTGGTCACCAATATACGTTCGTCAAGTTCAATGCGTTTATGTATTTCTTCGATAAGATCATCAATTTGATTTAGACTTGGGCGTACTTCAATCACAGGATCTAACAATCCAGTAGGTCGAATAATTTGTTCTACATAGATTCCTTCACTTTTTTGCAATTCATAATCGGCCGGAGTTGCACTTATATAAATCACCTGGTTTTGCAGTGCTTCGAGTTCCTCGAATTTTAAAGGACGGTTATCCATAGCAGCAGGAAGTCTAAACCCATATTCTACCAAATTTTCTTTTCTCGAACGGTCACCGCCATACATCGCATGGGTTTGTGGTATAGTCACATGACTCTCGTCTATGATCATTAAATAATCGTCTGGGAAATAGTCTAGCAAACAGAAAGGTCTCGTTCCCGGTTGTCGGCCATCAAGATACCTTGAGTAATTCTCGATTCCAGAACAATATCCTAGTTCTTTGATCATTTCTAAATCAAAGTTAGTACGCTCTTCAAGGCGTTTGGCTTCAAGAGGCTTTCCTATTTCTTTAAAATACGCTACTTGTTTACCTAAATCTAGTGCGATTTGGTCTATAGCATTATTTAAAATATCAGGAGAAGTCACAAACATGTTTGCCGGATAGATATTAAGTCTGTCATATTTTTCAATAATGGCATTGGTTTGGACATTAAAAGCTTCAATTTCTTCAATTTCATCTCCAAAAAAATGAACTCTAAATGCATCGTCTGCATAGCTCGGGAAAATATCTACCGTATCTCCTTTAATTCTGAAGTTTCCACGTTTAAATTCACCTTCTGTCCGTGAATATAAACTTTGCACCAAGCGGTGTAATAATGCAGTTCGAGATACAAACTGACCTGATGCTATTGAAATTACATTTTTCTGAAACTCTACTGGGTTACCAATACCATATAAGCACGATACTGATGCAACTACAAGAACATCTCTTCTACCTGAAAGTAATGAAGATGTCGCACTTAAACGAAGTTTTTCAATTTCTTCATTAATGGATAGATCTTTTTCAATATAGGTCCCTGAAGTAGGGATATATGCTTCCGGTTGATAATAATCATAATATGAAACGAAATATTCTATAGCATTGTTTGGAAAAAACTGTTTGAACTCAGAATATAACTGTGCTGCCAGTGTTTTGTTATGCGCTAATACCAGGGTTGGGCGTTGAACCCTCTCAATTACATTGGCAGCTGTAAACGTTTTCCCAGAACCTGTAACACCTAAAAGTGTTTGGTATTTTTCATTTGCCTGTATCCCTTCAACCATTTGTTTTATTGCTTGAGGTTGGTCTCCGGTGGGTTCGAATTCAGATTCAAGTACAAATTTCATGTATGCTCTTTCTTTTTAAGAATAAAGATAGGGAATACAATGAATAGATCAGGTCAAACCCAATTGTTTTTGATACTCTTAACGTTTCGTTTATAAATCTCTTTTCTTTAATAAAGCATAGGAGAAATAGATGAAAATTACCGTCCAGGTCAAAACAATCAAAATTTCATACCAATGCACAGCATAATCCTTTTGAAAAGACTCTCCTAGCTGATTTGCAGCTGTTTGTATAAAGTTCAATCTGCTAAAGGGTTCTCCGATCAAATTATCCATAGATTCTAAGGGAAAGAATTGAACGATATTATCGGCAATATCAGTTCCTTTGAATACCTTAAATTTCAAAACGGCGTAAATAATGTTTTCGACAATCCACCAGATAAACAAAAATCCTAACGCAAAGGCTGATCTTTTGACTAAAATGCCCAAAAACATACAGAAAGCAAAGAATCCTATAAGCTTTACAAAGTAAGCAACCATATATTCCAGATCTGAAAATATGATAGAAAATTCATTATAGTCTGAAAAACTTAACCCTAAGATCATCGAAACAATGAACAAAAATAGGGTTGAGACTAAAGAAAAAACAAGAACAGTCAAAAACTTAGAGCCGATAAATTCTTTTTTGCTTAATCCATCGATAAGATTTTGTTTTAGTGTGCGATGACTGTATTCGTTAGCCATCATAGATACAATAACTATGGCCAGAAATAATTTAGCCCAAGCTCCTATAAATGTATTGAAGTGCCAGATATAAGGAAAATTAAAGATTCCCTGGTCTGCAATTCTAAATTTTACTCCTGCAAAATTAAATTCTATTGAAGCAATTAGTGCAATGAAGGTGATCAAAACAAAATAGGTGATGGTAATCACTTTTGCAGCTTTGTTATATCTTAATTTCTGAAATTCTATGTTGAGTAGTCGTAACATGGCTTTAGTCTAATTTGTTGGTTAATTGTAAGAATTGTTCTTCCAGGCTTTCTTTTCGTTTTACCAGATGTGTAAGAACAATCCCTTCTTGAAATAATTGCCGGTTAAGACTTTCTTCATCCAGCTCTTTGGTTAAGAAAGCAACAATTTTATCTCCGTCTTCTTTTATATTGCCAAAAACATCATTTTTAGATAACCATTCTCTTAAAACACCATTTTGATTACTTTTTAATTCAAAGAATCCATGACTTGCATTCATTTCATCAACTGGGCCCGAATAAAGCTTTACTCCTTTTCGGATAATTACTACATGACTACATACTTTTTCTACTTCATCCAGTAAGTGAGAAGCTAAGAGAATTGTGGTGCCCTTTGCAGCGATCTTTTTGATAATTTCACGAATTTGATGTATCCCTTGAGGATCCAGCCCATTTGTAGGTTCATCCAAGATTAAAATCTCAGGATCATTTAGTAACGCAGAGGCAATCGCCAAACGTTGTTTCATTCCTAAAGAGAATGTCCTGAATTTACTATCCTTACGATCCAATAACCCTACAACTTCAAGTTTTTCTTCAATCTTATTTGAAGGAACCCCTTTAATTTGGCATACTAATTTAAGGTTTTGAGCGGCTGTCATGTAGGGATAAAAATTAGGTCGCTCTATAATGGCTCCAACTTTTTTTAATGCTTGGTGTGTTGAAGTATTACCATCAAACCAGGTAAATTCTCCAGATGTTCTATTGACTACATTAAGTACAACACCAAGTGTGGTTGATTTACCACTTCCGTTTGGGCCTAAAATGCCATAAACATTTCCCTTTTTTATTGTGAAAGATAGATCTTTTACAGCGGTAATAGGGCCAAACTTTTTAGTGAGATTAGTAAGTGTGAGTATATTTTCCAATTGAAATTGTTTTGGCGGTTATATAAAACAAGACGATAAGTAATCGTTTTTGTTACAAAATGTTTTATGAGAGATAAAGTATTATAGTTTCAGAGAAACAAATAAATACTGGTGATTCTACCCTAAAAAATTAGTTACAATGACTTGATTTTTGTACTAAAATTAATCTGTAGGATTCAATTAAGTTGAACAAAATTAGAAATCGATAATCAAAAGTGAAATAAAAATATCTCGAACTTTGCTTCTTAGTGACTTTGTACCTATGAGACTTGAGAAATTTATTTAAAATCTTGTAACTTGCTTCTTGTAGAGAGAATTTGTTATGGAAGAAAAATTAATGTCGAAAAAGAAGCCAACGTATCCTATAAATGATCACCTTGATGGGTATTTGAAAGAATGTAATCGAAAGATTAAGATCCCTGTATTCTATGATGATTTGCTAAGATTTTCAGGTTCGATCGTGGTCTATGATAATAACGACGAGGATACTTTGTGGGTACGTGTTTATTATGAAGAACATGAAAGGCCAGAAATAGAGGCAAGCCTGAAAAAAGTATATACAATTCTTCATTCTGATGGAAATGAAGACGCTATAGAATTTTTAAATATTGATGCTATTGATTACTGCACTTTTGGTAATTCAAAACCTTTTAGAATTAAGATTAGAAATATACTTAATGATAACTACTCGTATATTTATGTTAAAAAGGCCGATGCTTCTAGAATTTATGGTTTAGAGTTGGAACATATGTTTTCTCCTAACCGGATCAATTTTTTGGTGTATAAAAACACACTTATAGAGGAGCATATTGCGGGTATACCCGGAGATGTGTTTATTAAAGATTTTTTACCAGATTTAAGTGATCAGGCTAAGTCGCAGATTGCTAAAGAGTTTGTGAAATTTAATGAACGTTGCCAGATGCGATTGCTGGGTGATATGCGGTCTTATAACTATGTTATCATCCCGATACATGATTTTGATCATGTAGAATACAAAATCAGAGCTATTGATTTTGACCAGCAATGTTATGAAGGAAAGCTGAAGGTATATCAACCGCAATTTTTTAAGGAGAACTTTTCTATGGTAGATGTGGTGATGAACAAATTACAGCCAAATTCTATAGAACAATACAAAAAAGAAGAACGTTCTATTTTGGCGAAACGTATTTTGGCTTCCCGATCACGTTACGAGACTCTTGTCGATTGCATGTGTAAAGACAAGATTTCAACTAATGATAATTTGAAAGAACTAAGAGAACACTTGTATAATTTCACGTTGGATCTAAAATTTCGTCGTAGTAGATCAATGGGTGAAGTACTAAAAACTGCCCTTGATTTTGTTCGTCGAAATTATGAGAATGTGAATATGAAAAATTTATTGGATCGTTAAAAAAATAAAACCTTCCCATATCTTACAGAATCCCCGCGCCGAGCAGAAATGAAAAAATGATC
Source organism: Aquimarina celericrescens (assembly GCF_042682765.1). Classification (NCBI taxonomy): domain Bacteria; kingdom Pseudomonadati; phylum Bacteroidota; class Flavobacteriia; order Flavobacteriales; family Flavobacteriaceae; genus Aquimarina; species Aquimarina celericrescens. The sequence continues at coordinate 213,509 of NZ_JBHUHY010000017.1, forward strand.
AGTAGAATTCCAACAACGATCTGTATAGTGTTTATTGTGATCTTTTTTAGAAATTTATTTCCAAAATATGCTCCAATAAACGCCATTACAGTTGCTGTAATGAGCATTCGATAATTAAGTTTGCCACCTAATTGAAAGATATCTTTTGCATATACAGAAATTCGAGCAACATCAATAAAACAAGCTATAACAACACCAGTAGCAATAAAGGCTTCCTTGTTGAGCTTGGCCCGAATCAAAAATGCAGTCCGTAAAGCTCCTTGATGCCCTGATAATCCTCCAAAAAAACCACTTAAAGCTCCACCAACAGGTAAATATTTTGTGTTGATTTCTATTCTCTTTAACTTCGGGATAAGATCAAAAAGAGAGAAGAAAATCAATAATAAAGCAATACATATTTTAACTGCAGTTACCTGATAGGATGTATTCGCAATTTTATATGAAAATAAAGGTGCTACTTCTGTGAGCGCACCAAGAATATGAGCTCCCAGAAAAGCAAATATAATTGCAGGACCCCCAAAACGAAGGACAGTTTTTACATTAGCTTTTTTGCCAGTAAGCGTTAACTTAAAAAGGTTATTTAATAAATGAACAATAGCAGTTAAAGCAATTGCGATATCTATCGGGAAGAATAAGGCAAAAACAGGCATTAACAATGTCCCCAGACCAAAACCAGAGAAAAATGTTAATCCTGATCCGAATAAAGCAACGATTGCTACCAGAACATAATCCACAACCTACTAAGATTTTTGTTCTTTATTGAAATAAACGAGATAATAATACATTTGCTTTTCTTCATCCCATCCTTTTTCTACAAACTTCTCTGCAGACTCTGGATTAATAAAATCCATCTTGATCTGTACATTAGTGTCAAGATTGATCACATTTTTCATTTTTTTGCGAGCAGCGGTTACCGCATTGTTAGCAATAGGGAAGGAGGTAAGATCTTCGATCTGATATTTAGGTGCTTTTTCTGTTTTATAATGCTTAAACTCTGGAATTAAATCAGGATTATCGATCACTTCGTTTAAGAAAGCAGTCTCTTCAAACTCATCATTTTTGGCGAAGTGGTTTACAGCGCGATTCATAAACATCACCTCTTCTTTTTTGTCTTCTGCAGGCAATACTACATCTTTGGCAAAATCCTGGCAGAATTTCATATACTTTTTAGTATAAAAATTCTCATCTGCAAAGGCTTCAACTCCCAAAAAGTGTTCTAGCCAGTATTTTGTATCATATCTGTTAGAATCAACTGATAAAATTTTATAACCTTCTTCTTTTTTATGATTGAAAATAAGACATCCTTTATCTAATTTATTTAAGTTAACACCTTGCTGAATTAGTAACTCGATATTAGATTCTTTTTCTGCAAACTGAAGAAAATCATGCTTTAATTCGGATTTAAAAATTCCTACTGCAGCAACTTTTTCGTTATCAATACTTACGTTCTCAAGATAGGTCACGTATACTTCACCACTTTTAATATGAGGATGCTGTGATTGTTCGTAAAGCAAAGAAGCAATACGCTTAGATTTTTCATGAACAGAAGCAGGATTTTCAAAAATTTCGGTAACAATTTTATATAGAGGATTAAATTCTACATCTACTTCGTTTGCAAATTGGAAATAGTTCTCTTCTTTATCGCGAAATGGTTTAAAGAAATACTCCTTTAAGATAGCTGTTAATTCATCATTAATGGTATAAGGAGATTCTGATAGAAATATGCTTTCGCCTTTATTCTTATTTCCAATTTTGTGAACTGAAAGCGATTCGATTTGAGTGCTGTATAAGTTGATCATGACATTTGTGTCATCCCAGCGCAGGCTGGGATCTTTTTAATTAATAGTTAGTTTCTAATTCCAATTCTCATCGAATCCAAGATCATCATATTCATCTAGATCCATGAAGTCCTCATTTCCTTCATCAAAATCCATGGATTCGTCAGATTTGAACTCTTTTTCTGGTGCGTGATCTGGTATTTGACCATGAACAAACATAACGTTTGGATATTCCATACCATTTTCATATTCTGAGATTTCAGCTAACTCGACCAGGAAGGTCCACATGCTCAAGAAATCATAAATATAAATTAGTTTTGGAGAAGCTTCATTTACCACATCGATTAGTGTGGTTTCATTCATCAATCTAACGGGTTGATTACCCTCACTCATGTCAAATAATGAGATTTCTTCACCTTGGTTCCATTGATCATCGCTAATATAAAAAGAAGCCATTTCTGTCCCGTCAAACCCAAAAGATTGGGTAATTACATTATGAAATTGCTCTAAGGTGGCATCCTGTTCAATTTCAATATCTCTAAACACGTCTTCCTCGGTATCCAGGATAATTCTAAAGCGATAAATCATTGTTGACTATTTTGATTGGCAAAGATACGAACAAGTTCGAGACTATTTTTACATTTTAAACAGCTTGTTTTTCAATTCTAAACTTAGATTTAAAAACTTCTAAAAGAATAAAAAATTGTACTCCAAATAAAAGTGATGCCAAAACTAAGTGTAGCGGTTGTGACAAAAACGGGAAGTCAAAATAATACATTAATATTCCTGTTAATGCTTCGAAACCAATGAAAATCAAAACCCAATTAAGCTTATTCAATCCTAATCGTTGTTTTCTATTTTGCAGGAATAGCCATGCATTAACCAAAACTATTACAATCGAAAAAGATCTATGTATATAAAAGGTCAAAGTTGGTGGATTCAACCATTCTGATTTTGCAAGCTCACCCAGCTGTTTAATTTGTTCATCTACATATTGTCTAACTTGTGTGCCTAAAGCTACTTGGATTAATGTCAATATCACCGAGAATATAAGTACAGCTTTGAACGCTTTTGGAAATTTATTGAGTGTTAGTTTTTCCTTGGTTTGGTATAAAATATAAAGTAGAATTCCTAAAATTACAAAAGCCATGACCATATGAATTGTTATTCTTAATGGCAAAAGATTAGAGTCTACAACTACCTTACCTAACCAAGCTTGAAAGCCCATCGCCAAAATGGTGATCATGGCAAAAATGGGAATTTGTTTGTTTGTTTTCCAATAATTTAAAGAAAGAATAAACATGAGCAAAATTGGAATACCAGAAAGTACCGTAATGAGTCGATTTATATATTCTATCCATGTATGCCAAACGTTAAAAATAGCATAGTCGTGTTTGGTATATTTTTCCCAATTCTTAGAATTATAAGTTTCTGCAGAGACAAAATCTTTTGGAGCAATTTTGAGTTCTTCATTAATGATAACGATAACGCCTCTTTCATACTTATTATTTGGTTGCCATTGTATTTGAGAGGCTGAAGTTGGAGGGATATAATATCCGAAACATTTGGGCCAATCAGGGCATCCCATTCCAGATCCGGTCATTCGTACAACGGCTCCTGCAATAATAATCAAATAGATAAGTATTATTGAGGTGATGACTAGAGGTCTAAAATATTTTTTCATATTATTTTGAAGTTACAAAGTATCCAAACATATAGAATCTATAATTCCTTTATTTCTTTAATTTGCTTAATTATGAACTCCAGCCTTAGCCGGAATATCAAAATATTTATTCTAACTACGAACCACAAGCCCTAATTCATTTCCTTTTCGAATCATAAATTGATATGCAGCTTCATACTCGTTAGGAATTTCTCCTTCTAGAATTGCTTCCTTAATTGCTTCTTTAATAATACCAATTTCTCTTGAAGGTTTTATATTGAAAGTCTTCATGATTTCTTCGCCTGTAACCGGAGGTTGAAAATTACGGATATGGTCGCGTTCTTCAACTTCAATCATTTTTTGACGTACGACTTTGAAATTATGATGATATTTTTTAAATTTTTTAGGATTTTTTGTAGTAATATCGGCTTCACATAAAGTCATTAACTCTTCGATATGATCACCCGCGTCAAAGACTAATCTACGAACGGCAGAATCGGTTACATCACTTGCGATTACGATAGGTCGAGAACTCATCAATACCATTTTTTGAACGAACTTCATCTTTTCGTTCAAGGGCATTTTTAACCGTTTAAACAGTTTGTAAACCATTTTTGATCCTACAAATTCATGTCCATGAAAAGTCCAGCCCACTTTTTTGCTAAACTTTTTAGTAGGAGCTTTGCCGATATCGTGTAATAATGCTGCCCAACGCAACCAAAGATCATCTGTGTTTTCAGAAATATTGTCTACAACTTCTAGTGTATGATAAAAATTATCTTTGTGGCGTTGTCCTTCTATCTCATCGATTCCTTTTAAAGCGATTAATTCGGGTAATATGAAATTTAAAAGTTCTGTTTTTTCAAGTAACTTAAAGCCAATTGAGGGTTGATCACTTGATAGAATTTTATTGAGCTCATCAACAATACGTTCTCTGGAGATGATTTTAATACGCTCTTTATTTCTGGTGATGGCTTTGAGTGATTCGTTTTCGATCTTGAATCCGAGTTGGGTAGCAAATCTAATAGCTCTCATCATACGTAATGGATCGTCAGAATAAGTAATGTCTGGTCCTAAAGGAGTACGTATGATTTTTGATCTTAGGTCGTTGATACCATCAAAGGGGTCAAGTAAGTCTCCATAGCTTTCCTTAGCGATGCTTAAGGCCAGCGCATTTATCGTAAAATCTCTACGATTTTGGTCATCTTCTAATGTTCCATTTTCTACAACAGGATTGCGACTGTCTTCTGAATAAGATTCTTTACGTGCACCAACAAATTCTACCTCAACATCACTGGTTTTTAACATGGCTGTACCGTATGTTTTAAAAACCTGAACTTTTGGATTGCTGGGTAATAATTTAGCAACTTCCTGAGCTAATTCTATGCCACTACCTACTGTGACTACATCAATATCTTTGGCTGTTCCTCTTTGTAATATGTAATCTCTAACAAATCCACCAATAACATAGCTTTTTAGATTCAGTTGTGCTGATGCTTTGCTAATAGTATTAAAAATTGGATGTTGTAAGGCTTCTTTGTAATTTTTAGCTTCCGACATGAATCAATTTACTTCCTTATAATTTTTACCGTGCTGTCATTTCCGATTTTAATAATCGATGAAGGTTTCGTACCTTTTTTTTGTAAAGGCAAATTTACAACATAGTCAACGCCTTCCAAAATCGCTGTAGATATTTCTTTAAAGTTTTTTGGGGTGGGCATACCACTAATATTGGCAGAAGTAGAAACGATTGGTCTTTTGAGTTTTCGGATTAATTTTCCGCAAAAGGGATCTCTGGCAACGCGTATTGCTAAAGTATTGTCTTCTGCAATAATATTTTCTGCTACTCTAAGCGGTCTATCATAAATTATTGTTGTCGGTTTTGAAGCATATTTAAGAATATCATACGCAACTTCGGGGACTTCTTCTACATATTGTTGTAACATCTTAAAATCACTAACTAAGCAGATCATCGATTTACTTTCTTCTCGTTTTTTTAGTGCGAATATTTTATCAATAGCCTCTGCATTTGTTGCGTCACATCCTACTCCCCAAACTGTATCAGTAGGATAGAGAATGATCCCTCCTCTTTTTAAGACTGAAATTGCTTTTTCGATTTCTGTATTTTGATCAGTCATAATTTAACACTGTTTTATAAACATTCAAAGTTTGTTCAGCCATAATACTGGTTGTAAACATTTCTAGTAGTTTTTTATAACTTATTTCTGTAAATTCTTTTGATAACTGAGGATTTTTAGAAAGTTGTAATATATGTTTTGTTAGGGTTTCAGTATCATATACCGGTGCAAGTAATCCATTAATTTTATGCTCTACAGCTTCAGAGATACCCCCAACATCGGTGCTAATCACGGGAGTTTTATGGTACATAGATTCATATATAAATTGGGGTATTCCTTCACTCTGCGATGTTATAAGACTAATATCAAATTGCGAAATAAAGTTTGAAGCATTTGGTGTGTAACCTAAGAATATTATGTGTTCTTCAAGGCTTAATGATTTTACCTTATCTAGTAATGCCTCAGTCCTTTCGGAAAAAGTCCCTATCTGTACAAAAATAAAATTTGTATTCTTCTTTTTATTGATGATGATATTGGCTACATCGATCAATGTTTCCAAGTGTTTCGCTTTGATATGATTACCGATATTTCCAATAACTATCTTATCCTCTGCAATACCATATTTCTCTTTGAGTTGAAAAGGGGTTTCTGTACTTTTGGTTTTGAGATTGGTTCCATGATAAATAGTTAGTAATTTATCTTGATCAACAATCGCTTTTTCAGCTACTCTCTTTGTTTCATCAGATACACATAATATTTTTCTGATCTTTGGATAGTTATATTTATAGAGCGTCTTTTTTCTTTGTTTAATAGGGAAAGATGTTTTTTTGCTGAATACAAACGGGGGTAAGCCATAAAGTTTATCTGCTAATATGGCGGCAAACAAAGCGCTGGGTTCGTGGATATGAATCAAGTCTACATTCTCTTTCTTACAAAATGCACCGATTTTAAGAAAATATCTCGGGTCAATCTTAATTTTTAGCGGAGCCGTAATAAAGTTAAGTTCAGTTTTTTCTAATCTTCTATGAAATGGAGTATTGCGAGCACACAAAATTGTGTTTTTAATCTCAGGATTCGATTCTTTTAACTCAAAACATAAATTCTCTATGTGATTCTCACCACCACCCCAATTTGTAACTGCCGATAAATGTAAAATATGCATATTTTTTTTGACTAGAATTGTTTTTGCTTTATCAAAGCTGCGTTGAAGGTTAAATAAAAGGGTAAGGATTTATTAATATTGTTGAAAGACTTTTCACGATTAGCTTCTCATAATTATAAAGATCAAAAGTACAAGTTGGAAATAGATTAAACAAATGATATTTATGACATTCAATTCAGTAATACATATCAGAGAGATATGCTCCTGTATTTTAATTTGAATATATTTGCACAAAATGAATATATAAACTACAAACATATTTGTGGTGGTGGGATGTGTGAAGTATTTTATAGAAATAAATAGCAGTATGTAAATTAAGTTTTATTCATAATTTTTCTAATAGTATTTATTTGATTTAGTATTGCAACCATAAAGTGCGACTAGGTATTTAATTTAAAATAAAAAGCTGTTTAATGCAAAAAAAATCTGTAATTCACTCTAAGTATAATTCCCTAAGAGATAAAGTGTTAGGTGCTATTATTAATTTTGAAGAGTTTGAAGAGATATTGGGTGATGCAGAACGTAATATAATAAAAATTGTAACCATTGATAGTAAAAAATATACTATAAAGTCATTTAAAATACCTAACTTTTTTAATCAAATCGTATATCGTTTCTTTAGAAAGTCTAAAGCAGAAAGGTCATATGAGTATGCAAATAAATTACTTAAACTTGCTATAAATACTCCTTTTCCGGTAGCTTATCAAACTGAGACAACTTCTTTTTTGTTTAAAAAAAGTTACTATGTAAGCAAATTGATAAATTGCGATTTGACATACAGGGAACTAACTACTGATTTTGACATTCCTGATCATGAGGAAATACTTCGAGCATTTACTAGATTTACTTATAAACTTCATAAAAACGGAGTAAATTTTCTTGACCATTCTCCTGGTAACACTTTAATTGAGAGAAAAGAAGGCGGATATGAATTTTATTTAGTTGATCTCAATAGAATGGAGTTTGGTATAATGGATTTTAAAACCAGAATTAAAAACTTTGCTAAGCTCACTATTCACAGATCGATGATAGAGATTATGAGTAACGAATATGCAGCATGTTCTGGAGAAGATGAACAAAAGATATTTGATTTAATGTGGCAATACACAAAAGAATTTCAGCATCATTATTATCGAAAAATTCGTATAAAAAAAAGAATATTTTTTTGGAAGGAAAAATACAAAAATAAGATTTCAGAAAGTCCAATCTAAGGTAACGATAAGAGTTCTTTAATAAAAATTACATAAGATTTTCTAGTGTTGTTTTGTGCTGCTACATGAGTGATGAGCTCAAGATCTAATATATTTAATATGCCTAAAAAAGGAAACCTACAGGAGCGATTATATTTTCTAATATTTCATAAATGGAAATATGGTATCGCAATTTTAAGATCGAAGTTATATAAAAATGTAAAAAGCACGAGAATTGAAAAAATTATCTACGTTGCAAGAGAAAAAGACAAAGATTGGATTTTTGGTGCGAAGGTAAGGCGGTTATCGCGATACTCTTCTTTAAATGCAACAGCATATTATCATAATAAATTGCGTAATCTGCCTGATGCTGATGGTTACTACTATATTTATCAAAACTATTTTTGTCGATGCATACGCAGTACTCCTAACGTTTTGAATAAGAAAAACATTGTTATGTTCACCCATCCTACTTGGTCTAAAAAATATTCAAAGACCCATGTGGTATGGTGTCTTAATAAAGCAGATTCTGTGATTTGTCTCAATTCTGAAATTAAAGAATATTTGGAAGAAATTGGAGTAAAGTCTAGTATTCTCAAGGTAATGCACATAGGAACTTCATCTGAATTCTTTTATTATCATGAGCGAAAAGATGGTGGTATTGGCTTTTGTTCTAATTTTGGCACTAGAAAAAATCCTGATCTAATTTTTAATTTGGTTAGAAATATGCCTGATAAGAAGTTTTATTTAATTGGTCGTAATTGGGAAGATTACAACAAATTTAAAGAGCTTTCTCAACTTCCTAACTTCACATACTATAATAACATGCCTTATGAATCTTATCCTGATCTTTACAGTAAAATTGATGTTTTTGTTTCTCCATCGACATTAGAAGGGGGGCCTGTGCCAGTGCTTGAATCTATGATGTCTAATTGTGTTCCAGTTGCTTCAAAAACCGGCTTTTGTCCAGATATCATTGCACATGGAGAAAATGGCTTTTTATTTGAGATTGATTCTAAATATCAAGATGTAATACCCCTTATAGAACAAGCTTATACTCTTAAAACGAATGTAAGAAATACTGTATTAGAATATACGTGGCAAAATTGCTCGAAAAAAATCGATGATTTGTTTATAAATTAGAAAGAATATTGACTGCAGCATCATATCAAGATGAACAATACCCCGCTAATTTGGAAGGTTTATGGTCCAAAATTTACAATAACTAAGTGGATTGATTGTATTTTTTTTTATGTAACTCCCTTAATTTAATGTATTTTAAGAAAGTCAGATTAGCTGTCTGGGCACAAATCACAAATCCATTTAAGCCGTCAAGAAAACCTAATCTCAAGAAGTAGGCTTTGAAAAAAGCCCACGTTGGATTGAAAAAAATTTTCCAAAGTGTAGCTTTTTTACCTAACTCCAAATATGATTGGGCAGAAATGGTAGAGAATTTTTCTATTTGTTTGTTATAAGCGCTGTAAGATGGGTAGTTCCAGTGTAAAATATCGCCTTTTATTTTTCCAACATTTTTAGGATTGTATAATTTGTAGGAATCATGAGGATTAATGCCTTTCCATTCTCCTTTTCCCTTTACAAACGCTCTCAATTTTTTGTCGGGGTACCAATCAGAATGCTTAATCCATTGACCACAAAAATTATTGTAGCGATTCATATAATATCCATCGTACACCCAATTAGATTTTAATTTAATCAAAGATTTTTGTAATTCTGGTGACAATGCTTCATCTCCGTCCAGAGAAATAATATGAGAATAGGAAGCTTGAGTAATAGCAAAATTCTTTTGCTCCTTGTAACCAAGAAATTTTTGTTTTATAAATTTCACTCCAAATTTACCACAAATTTCTTCAGTTTTATCTGTTGAAAAAGAATCCACAACAACTATTTCATCAACCACATCTTTGAGAGATGTTAGACAAGTTTCTATTTTTCTTTCTTCGTTGTAAGTAATAATAACTCCAGAGAGTTTAATCATTTTTGGTGTATTTATTTAAATTTGGTTTTGTGCAAAATTAACTATTATATTATTGTCGAGATTACTCTAATAAAGGAGTTTGTTCTCTAAGACTATTCAGTTTAATACTTAGTTTAAAAAATTACTCAAAATTTTTATATAAAAATTCTCTTAATTGGTTAGTGAATAATTCTGGTTTAAAATTGGAATAAAGTTCTAAAGACGCTTTTTTAAGTTCTTTGGTAGTTTTATTCATAAAAAGAGATGGAATGAAATCTACAAGATGAACCGACATATGTTTTTCGTCATCTTCAAACATATTCCAATCTTTTTTAATGATCCAGGGAGAAAAAATAGTAAAGGTTGGGACCTCTAAGGCTTTAGCAATGTTGATAGCACCACCTTCATTACCAACTAAGGCATCACAATAGGATAGAATAGCAATAAATCCACGAAGACTTTTTGCAAATACATCGAAATATATGTGTTGCTGAGTTTTGTAATTGGTTAAGTTATAGACAGTGCGAGCATCTTTTTCCTGGTTAGGGATATAGTTGAATAAAACATTAGCTCCTGTTGAAGAAACTATTTCGTCAATAACCTTTGCCATGTACTTCAGAGGTAGTGTTTTTCTCATTTCACTACCAAGTACACTAATCATGACTAGAGGTTTCTTTAGATTTACCTCGTTAGATTCTAAAAATTCCTTTGCTCTTTCTTTCTCTTCTCGTGTCAGGAATATTTTCGGTCTTATAATTTCAGAAGTAATTCTATTTTCTGGAAAAACCAGACGTAATCTATTTTCTATTGCTGTACTGGCATTGGTAATTGGTTCAGGAATTCTACGAACTGTTTTAGTATAAAAAAACTGCGTATACCACTTATAGAATGATACTTTTTCTGTAGCTCCGGAAAATAAGGTAATGAGATTACTTTCTAACTTTCCATAAGCATCAATAACGAGATCATATCTCGTTTTTTTAATTTTTAGTAAAAAACTACAAAAGTCTATTTTGTTATCGCGGTAATTATTTTTAAACTCGATAATAGTATCGAAAAACTTGTTTTCTGCTACTACCGGTCTTGTGTTCGAATTTATTAAGTAATCAATAGAGGCATCAGGATATTCTTTACGCAAAGCTTCGCAAATAATAGTACTTGTTAGTACATCGCCTATCATTTTTTGCTGAATAACTAAAATCTTCATTGACTATCAATTAAAACAATTGAGCTTATCTTTTTAAGACAAGCTCAAATTTTATAGCTGTTTATTAAACTAAACGGCAACATCGTATTCACGAAGTGCATCGTTCAAAGAGGTCTTTTTATCTGTACTTTCTTTGCGTTTACCGATGATTAACGCACAGGGAACATTATATTCCCCAGCTGCAAATTTTTTGGTATAGCTTCCAGGAATAACAACAGATCCAGAGGGAACTACTCCTTTTCTTTCTACTGGAGTATCGCCTGTAACATCAATAATTTTTGTTGATGCAGTAAGTACTACATTGGCTCCAAGAACGGCTTCTTTTTCTACCTTTACCCCTTCCACGACAATACAACGCGACCCGATAAAAGCATTATCTTCAATAATCACGGGAGCTGCTTGTAAGGGTTCTAAAACACCACCTATACCAACGCCTCCGCTTAAATGAACATTTTTACCAATCTGCGCACAGCTGCCTACAGTAGCCCAGGTATCGACCATAGTGCCTTCATCAACGAAAGCCCCAATATTTACATAACTTGGCATCAGGATCGTACCAGGAGAGATGTAAGCTCCATGGCGGGCAACCGCATTAGGTACTACTCGTATTCCTTTGGCTTCATATCCTCTTTTTAAAGGGATTTTATCATGATATTCAAAAATTCCGGCTTCTAGAGTTTTCATTTTTTGAATGGGAAAATATAGTACCACCCCTTTTTTAACCCATTCATTTACCTGCCAGCCATTTTCAATAGGTTCAGCTACTCTTAATTCACCAGAATCCAATAAATTTACTACTTCCCGAATGGCATCTTGCGTTTTGGGGTCTTTTAAAAGCTCTCTGTTTGCCCAGGCTTTCTCTATGGTTTCCTTTAGTTGGTTCATTGATTTAAAAAATTTTGGTAAATATAAGAGCTTCCTCGGAAAAAAGTACGGATTCACCATATTTTAGGAAACCATTAATAAATTAGAATGTTTATTTGTTATAATATCATATTTTTGCAAAAAAAATAGATGGCACGAATTTTGGCGATAGATTATGGAGGAAAGCGATGTGGGATTGCAATTACTGATGAATCTCAAATTATTGCTTCAGGATTGACGACTGTAGATACTAAAGATTTGTTATCGTGGTTAAAAGAATATGTGTCTAAAGAAGAAGTTGAGCTTTTTATAGTAGGGGAACCTAAAAGATTGCACGGAGAAGCGTCAGAAATCGAAAAATTAATTAAACCTTTTTTAGAAAAATTAAATAAAGAAGTTCCCGCAATTCCTGTAAAAAGGATAGACGAGCGCTTTACATCAAAGATTGCTTTTGATACAATGATTGCGAGCGGAATTTCTAAAAAGAAACGAAAAGATAAAGCACTGGTAGATCAAATTAGTGCTACGATTATATTACAAGATTATTTGTATAATCGATAAAATAACAGAATAACAAATAATAATATGATACTTCCTATTGTAGCCTACGGAGATGCTGTATTAAAGAAAAAAGCAAAGGAGATTGAAAAAGAATATCCTAAGCTCGATGAATTACTAGAAAACATGTTTGAAACTATGTATGCAGCTCATGGGGTTGGGTTAGCGGCTCCTCAGGTAGGTTTGCCTATCCGTTTGTTTTTGGTGGATACAGCACCTTTTTCCGAGGATGAAGAACTATCTGAAGACGATAGAGAGCAATTGAAAGGTTTTAGAAAAGTATTTATTAATGCTACTATAATCGAGGAAACTGGAGAAGAATGGTCTTTTACCGAGGGATGTCTTAGTATCCCTGATATTAGAGAAGATGTTTTTCGTAACGAAACTATAAAAATCAACTACTTTGATGAGAACTTTGTTGAACATACTGAAACATATGATGGTTTAGTGGCGAGAGTGATTCAACATGAGTATGATCATATCGAAGGAATTTTATTTACAGATAAACTATCAAGCCTTAAGAAACGTTTAATAAAAGGAAAGCTGACCAATATTTCTAAAGGTAAGGTTAATGCAGATTATCGAATGCGTTTTCCGCTGGCGAAAAAAATAAGATAAGTAAAGTTTACAAGAAATATTTATGTTGACAAATGTTTGATTTTTTCAAACGAACTGTGGATATTTGCCAACCTTGAAAAGATAATTTATGAGCTTAGATAAAATATTAGCGATTTCTGGAAAACCAGGTTTATTCGAATTAAAATCTCAAACGCGTAGCGGTTTTTTAGCAGAATCCCTACTGGATGAAAAAAAAATATCAGTAAGCATACGACACAATGTAAGTGTTCTCAGCGAAATTGCTATCTATACGTTAACTGAAGAAGTGCCCTTACGAGAGATTTTTAGAAAAATTCAAGAGAAAGAAAGTGGTGGGCAAGCGATTAGCCATAAAGAGTCTAAAGATAAACTCGAAGCATATTTTAGCGAAGTGCTTCCCGATTATGATGAAGACAGAGTATATGCTAGTGATATGAAAAAAGTGATTCAGTGGTATAATATTCTTCAGTCAAAAGGAATGACAGATTTTTCAGATCCCGAAGGAAGCGATAATTCTTCCGAAGAAGAATAAAACTTTCTTTAACTATAAAAGAATGCATCCTGTCTAACAGACAGGATTTTATTTTTATATAAATTTTGTATTTGATTATCAGTTTTTTAGGTTGTTGAAGGAATATGAATAAGTTCTACGAATATTGCTTAATTTTCGAGGTATCGTTTCGGGACTTCTTTGTATTTTTGCGCAGAATTAAAACATAACAAACAAATAGTTAAGTTTACATGGCTAATACCAAATATGTTTTTGTGACAGGAGGTGTTTCCTCTTCATTAGGAAAGGGGATCATAGCAGCTTCTCTAGCAAAACTATTACAAGCGAGAGGATACAGGGTTACAATTCAAAAATTGGATCCTTACATAAATGTCGATCCTGGAACCCTAAACCCTTACGAGCATGGTGAATGCTATGTAACGGATGATGGAGCAGAAACAGATCTGGATTTGGGGCATTATGAGCGATTTCTGAATACCCCTACTTCTCAGGCAAATAATGTAACCACTGGTCGAATTTATCAAAGTGTTATAGAAAAAGAGAGACGAGGCGAATTTTTAGGGAAAACCGTACAAGTAGTCCCTCATATTACTAATGAGATTAAAGAAAGAATCCAGATCCTAGGCAAAAGTGGCGAGTATGATATTGTCATTACAGAAATAGGAGGAACAGTAGGTGATATAGAATCACTACCATATATAGAAGCTGTTCGTCAACTTAAATGGGAACTGGGAGATACTAATGCTTTGGTGATTCACTTAACATTAATTCCATACCTTTCGGCAGCTGGTGAGCTAAAAACAAAACCAACACAACACAGTGTCAAGACATTGATGGAGAGTGGTATTAAGGCTGATGTATTGGTATGTAGAACCGAGCATGAATTATCAGATGATTTGCGCAGAAAACTGGCGTTGTTTTGTAATGTTAAACAGGAAGCGGTCATCGAATCTATTGATGCTTCAACCATATATGATGTTCCTAATTTGATGCTAGAAGAGGGGCTGGATACCGTTGTACTAAAGCAATTGGTATTACGACATGACGATACCCCAAATCTGGAAAAATGGAATATGTTTTTGGAAAGACATAAGAATCCGAAGTATGAAGTGACTATCGGATTGGTAGGTAAATATGTAGAATTACAAGATTCGTATAAATCAATACTTGAGGCGTTTATTCACGCAGGAGCAGAAAATGAAGTAAAAGTTAATGTAGTAAGTATACATTCAGAATATATTGATGATGACACTATTAACAAGAAAATAGCTCATTTAGACGGAATTCTGGTAGCTCCAGGATTCGGAGAGCGCGGTATCGAAGGAAAAATAAAAGCAGTGCAATTTGCCAGAGAGCATAAATTACCATTCTTTGGAATATGCCTGGGGATGCAAATGGCTGTGATCGAATATTCTCGCAATATACTGGGACTAAAAGATGCGTGTTCTGCAGAGGTAGATGAAAAAACTCCTCATCCAGTTATTGACTTAATGGAAGAACAAAAGAGTGTTACAGACATGGGTGGAACCATGCGTTTAGGAGCCTGGGATTGTGAACTAGTAGAAAACAGTAAAGTTTTTGAAGCATATAAAGAAAAATTAATATCAGAACGTCATCGTCATCGATACGAGTATAATAATAATTACAAAGAGCAGCTAGAGAATGCCGGACTCAAAACAACAGGTATAAATCCTAGAACTGGTTTGGTAGAAATTATCGAAATACCTGATCATCCTTGGTTTGTGGGGGTGCAATACCATCCCGAATATAAAAGTACAGTGGCTAATCCACATCCTTTATTTATTGCCTTTGTAAAAGCTGCTGTTACCTATTCAAAAAGTAACAAAAGTGCCAAAGTGTCACAGGGGTTGTAATTGGCGAGATAATTGACAACAAAAAGTAATATATAATTCTAAAAGCCTTTCTGAGCCATCAGATAAAGGCTTTTTACACTTAAATAAATGGAAGAAAAGAAATTTGACCTTAATTCGATAATAGGATTTGCACTTATTTTTGGGATCGTAGCCTTCATGTTTTATCAAAATCAACCTACTCCCGAAGAAATTGAGGCCCAGAAAAAAGCTAAACAAGAACAAGTAGCAGCAGAGAAAAAAGGGGAAAGTGTTGATACTACAGATTTTGTATCAAAAAGTGAAGCTATCGTAGCCAGCCCTCAAGATTCTGTAGCTCTGGCAGGAGCAAAATCTCAATTAGGCGCTTTTGCATATTCTGCTAGTTTACCTTCTGCCAAAGAAGCGGTTACCAAAATAGAAAATGAGGTTTTAAGCTTGAAAGTAAGTAATAGGGGAGGATATATTTCTGAAGCCTTATTAAAAAATTTCAAGACCTATGACTCTGTTCCGCTATACCTCATCAAGGATGGAAAAAATGCCTCTTTCAATATCAACTTTGGTACTACAGATAATAGAATTTTGAATACAAAAGATCTGTTTTTTGAGCCGACAGTTACAAAAAAAGGTGAAAACACAATTCTGTCGATGAAGCTAAAAGTTTCAAATACAAAATTTTTAGAGTATCGATATGAATTAAAACCTAATGATTACATGGTAGATTTTACCATCAGATCTCAAGGATTACAGCAAGTAATTAATAGTAGTCAAACGGTTAACCTGGATTGGAAATTACAGGCTATAAGACATGCAAAAAGTGCCTCATATGAGAACAGATATACCGAAGTCCTTTATGAGTATGATGGTGATAAAGATGATTATCTTGGGCAAGGCGAATTTGCAGATGATGATGAGCAAAATGTGAGCTGGATCGCCTTCAAACAACATTTCTTTACTTCAATATTATTAACAGACACACCATTTAAAACAGCAGCGTTTACTTCTAAAAATATAGCCAACTCTAGTGATCTTGATGATAAAGATATTAAGGTAACCAAGGAATTCTCGGCTACTATGCCGTTAGAATTACAAGGGGGTGAGCTTAACTATGTTATGGACTGGTATTACGGGCCAACAGATTATAAAATTCTGAACGACTATAAGAGAAATTTAGATGAGGTTGTGCCCTTAGGATGGGGGATTTTTGGAGTGATCAATAAGTACTTGTTTATTCCCTTTTTTAGTTTTCTAAGTGGTTTCCTTCCTTATGGTATTTCGATAATAGTAATGACCATCATTGTACGTATTATTTTATCTCCTGTGACTTATAAATCATATCTGTCTCAGGCCAAAATGAAGGTATTACGTCCAGAGATTACCGAGATCAATGAAAAACATAAGGATAACGCCATGAAAAAGCAACAGGAAACTATGGCGCTGTACGGTAAAGCCGGAGTAAATCCTATGAGTGGTTGTTTACCGGCATTGATGCAAATTCCTGTATTCTATGCATTATTCAATTTCTTTCCAAGTGCATTCGAGTTGCGACAAAAAAGTTTCTTATGGGCAGACGATCTTTCAAGCTACGATACCATAGCGCAATTACCATTTGATATTCCATTTTATGGGGATCACATAAGTTTATTTCCAATATTAGCATCTGTCGCAATTTTTATCTACATGACAATGACTACTGGGCAAACGATGCAAACACAGCAACCGGGAATGCCTAATATGAAATTTATCATGTATTTATCTCCGGTAATGATGTTATTTTTCTTTAATAACTATGCCAGTGGATTGTCTTTATATTACTTTATTTCTAACTTAATTACTATAGGAATCATGTTGGTGATTAAAAATGTAATTATTGATGAAGATAAAATTCATGCAAAAATTCAGGAAAATAAAAAGAAACCTAAAAAGCAAGGTAAGTTCCAAAAGAAAATGAAAGAACTTATGGAGCAAGCAGAACAGCAAAAGAAAACTAAAAAAAGATAGTTTTGAATAGTATTACATACTGGATTTGAATGTCCGTAATGAATTATGCTGTCCACGTCATTCTGAACTTTTATACTCAGCTTGTCGAAGTATTGATTCAGGATCTCATGTATAAAAGGTTATTACAGAGTATAGTGAGATGCTAAAATAAAGTCAGCATGACAGAATAAAACTTTATATGATATAAAACGGATAATCAAAAACGGTATCAACATTTTGAAAGCTCCTTATTTTGGAGCTTTTTTGTTTTAAATTAGTTTTGTTATTTTGTTTTCAGATTATTGGTATACTTTTTGACAACTAAATTCGTTGAAGTAATGCCCCAAATAGTGTAATTATGCGAAGTACATTTTTGTTTTGCGTTTTAGGAGTAATAAGTTTCTCTCTTCTCGGTCAAGAATATAATACATATGATGCCAACGGGAAGCGACACGGTAAATGGCAAAAAAGATACGAAAATAGTGATCAGCTTCGATATGAGGGAACTTTTGATCATGGAAAAGAAATAGGAGAATTTAAATTTTATAAACCTAGTGGGGGTAATACTCCTACAGCCATTAAAATCTTCTCAAAAGATAGCGATACAGTACAAATAAAGTATTTTACTGCTAAAGGAAAAATAATAAGTAAGGGGCAGATGATAAATAAGGATAGAATAGGAGTTTGGACCTACTATCATAATGGATCTGACAAGATTATGATGACCGAGCACTACAAATCTGGAAAATTAAACGGAGAACAACTTACTTATTTTGAAAATGGACAGTTAACTGAGAAAACCATCTATGTTGATGGTAAAAGACAAGGTAAAAGAACTATGTATTCTGAAAAAGGAGTTGTACTTAAGGAGTTTACATACGAAAATGATCAATTGCATGGTATGACCAAATATTATGATACCCAAGGAGAATTAATCATTGAAGGGAACTATAAAAGAGATCGTAAAGATGGTATTTGGAAATACTACGAAAACGGAAAACTATCTGAACAGAAACTGTTTCCATTGCAAAAAAGCGGATCTTAGTATCGTTTTATAAAATGCCAATATGATAAAACCCTATAGCAATGCGTAAGCATTGCTTTTTTTATTTACTATTTTTGCAAAGAAATTAGAACAGAGAATAGATTTTGTAATGAAGAGAGTTATTGTAGGATTATCGGGTGGAGTAGACTCAAGCGTAGCCGCATATTTGCTAAAAGAGCAAGGGTATGAGGTTATTGGTCTGTTTATGAAAAACTGGCATGATGATTCGGTAACTATTTCAGATGAATGCCCTTGGCTAGATGACAGCAATGATGCACTATTAGTTGCAGAAAAACTAGGTATTCCATTTCAAACGGTAGATCTTAGTGAGCAGTACAAAGAAAGGATTGTTGATTATATGTTTAATGAATATGAAAAAGGCCGTACACCTAATCCGGATGTATTATGTAATCGTGAAATCAAGTTCGATGTATTTCTGAAGATAGCCTTGTCTTTAGGAGCTGATTATGTAGCTACTGGTCACTATTGTAGAAAAGATACTATAGTAAAAGATGGTAAGGAAATACATCGTTTATTAGCAGGAAAAGATGCAAACAAAGATCAGTCTTACTTTTTGTGTCAGCTATCTCAAGAACAATTGTCAAAAACTTTATTTCCGGTAGGAGAATTGTTAAAACCTGAGGTTAGGGAGATAGCGGCAGCTCAAGATCTTGTTACCGCAGATAAAAAAGACTCTCAAGGGTTATGTTTTATAGGGAAAGTACGCTTGCCAGAGTTTCTTCAGCAGAAATTACAACCAAAACAAGGCGACATTATTGAAATACCCTCTTCTGAAGGTAAGTATTTGCGTAAACAATCAGAGTTTACATCCAAAAAAGAAGAACTTGAATTTCTTTCGGCAAAATATCGATATAATAGTAATGAAGGAAAAGTTGTAGGAAAACATCAAGGAGCTCATTATTACACTAAGGGACAACGTAAAGGATTAGCGGTTGGAGGTACCCCAGAGCCACTTTTTGTGATAGAAACCGATGTAGAAACGAATACAATTTATACAGGACAGGGTAAAAATCACCCTGGTTTGTATAGAAAGGCCTTATTTATTTCTAATGACGAACTTCATTGGGTTAGAGAAGATCTTAAACTTAAGGTAGATGAAGAACTTGAGGTAATGGCACGAATTAGATACAGACAACCTTTAGACAAAGCTACATTATATATGGTAGATTCTGGAATGTATGTAGTATTCAAAAATAAACAAAGTGCTATCACAGAAGGACAATTTGTTGCATGGTATATTAATGATGAGTTAGTAGGGTCGGGTGTAATTTCGTAACTTGTTATCCATAAAATAATAATATTCACTTCTTAAAGATTTTTCTCGATTAATGAATGAAATTAAAGAACTATTCAATATCCAATATCCAATTATTCAGGGTGGAATGATATGGGCTAGCGGCTGGAGATTGGCAAGTGCTGTTAGTAATGCAGGAGGATTAGGACTTATTGGTTCAGGCTCTATGTATCCAGATGTTTTAAGAGAGCATATACAAAAATGTAAAAAGGCTACGAATAAGCCGTTTGGTATAAATATACCCATGTTATATCCTAATCTAGAAGAGATTATACAAATTATTATAGAAGAAGGAGTTAAAATTGTGTTTACTTCGGCTGGAAATCCCAAAACATTTACAAAATATCTAAAAGATCATGGTATTACTGTTGTACATGTAGTTAGTAGCTTAAAATTTGCTTTAAAAGCACAAGATGCTGGAGTTGATGCGGTAGTTGCTGAAGGTTTTGAGGCTGGCGGTCATAATGGTAGAGATGAAACTACAACGCTTACTCTTATCCCTATGGTAAAAGAGAAAATACGTATTCCATTAATAGCTGCTGGTGGTATTGCAACGGGTTCAGCAATGTATGCTGTCATGGCTTTAGGAGCAGATGGTGTTCAAGTAGGAAGTCGCTTTGTTGCAAGCCATGAGGCTTCATCACATATAAATTTCAAGAAGATGGTAGTAAATGCGAAAGAAGGGGATACACATCTTACGCTAAAGGAGCTTGCTCCAGTACGTATGCTTAAGAATAAATTTTATAACGATGTGATGCAACTCTATGCCAAGGGACCTTCAGTAGATGAATTGAAAGCATTGTTAGGAAGGGCAAGAGCAAAACGTGGTATGTTTGAAGGGGATCTGGAAGAAGGAGAATTAGAAATTGGTCAGGTGTCAGGATTAATTCACGATATCAAGCCTGCGGCAGTGATCATAGAGGATATGATCAAAGAATTTAATGAAGCTAAAAGAAAAATGGAGCAAGTTTCTATATAACGTTATACTATGAACTCAAGAGAGGACCAGTTAAAGGCTTTTGATAGATTATTGACCATTATGAACGAGTTGCGTGAACAATGCCCATGGGATAAAAAACAAACGCTACAATCGCTACGGCATTTAACCATAGAAGAAACGTATGAGCTGGGTGATGCTATTCTTGATAATGATCTCAATGAGGTAAAAAAAGAGCTTGGAGATTTATTATTACATATTGTTTTTTACGCTAGAATTGGTAGTGAAACTAACGATTTTGATATTGCTGATGTTGCTAATGAAATTTGTGAGAAACTCATCAATAGACATCCTCATATTTATGGAGATGTTCATGTCAATAATGAAGAAGATGTAAAGCGTAATTGGGAAAACTTGAAACTAAAAGAAGGAAAGAAAAGTGTTCTAGAAGGAGTGCCTAAATCGTTACCAGCCTTGGTAAAAGCTAGCAGAATACAAGACAAAGTTGCGGGAGTAGGTTTTGATTGGGAAGAACCTTATCAGGTATTTGATAAGCTTAAAGAAGAGTTGGAAGAATTACAGCACGAAATTAATATGAATAACCGGGAAAAAATTGAATCAGAGTTCGGAGATGTACTGTTTTCTATGATCAATTATGCAAGGTTTCTTAATGTTAATCCAGAAGATGCCTTAGAACGTACTAATAAAAAATTTATACAACGCTTTCAGTACTTAGAAAGAAAAGCTAAAGAAAAAAACAAAAGTCTAAAAGATATGACACTTGCAGAAATGGATATTTTTTGGGAAGAGGCTAAAGGATTACAGTAATTTTGAAGGATTATTTATACCTTTTTAAAGCCATCCTGATGTTTTCAGATCAAGGTAGCTTTAAAAAAGGTGTAGTAGCTTTTGTTTGTTAATTCTCAGTTCCATCACAATATATTTTGCACACATACGGTCTCACAGACGTTGCACTTGGTCCAGGACAACCTCCATTGTGTAGAGTGTTCCCAAATCCACCTTTAATATTGTGAGAGATTGTTGAAAGATTAGAAATTATATTTTTTTCCAGCTTCAAATTTTTAAGACTTCTTTTTTTCATAATAAGTTGGTTTTACGAATTATTAATATTTTTAAGATAGACATTAAAAGAGTTAAAAGGTCTTAAAAGCGTTAGATTTAACTTCAAAATAACAGTACTTTAGGAAATTATTTTAGTATTCAAAATTAAGAGTATAACAAATAAAATTTTGAAGATAAAGTACATTCTATACATTCTAGATCGAGAATATATCTTTTTAATTAGTTAACGGATTAGTTTCCAAAAATAATCAGGTCCTCTCTGATCTCTAATAGTTTAAACTTGAATCTATTTTTTATCCAAAGCAGGGTGTCTTTGGTATAAAAGAAGACATGAGTAGGATCATTTTTATACCACCAGGACCTAAAATCGATGTTTTTATTATATAAACTAGTTTTGCAGTATAGTTTTCCTCCTGGATTTAATAATGAAAATAAAAGTGAGAATTCCCTTGAGGGATTATAAAAATGTTCCATTACTTCGCAGCAAACTATGTAATCATATTTATTCTCTAAAGTCGAGTTGTTTGGATCAAAAAAGGGGTCATACGTGATAATATTGTATCCTTTTTCTGTAAGTAACGAAGTAATCACTGGGCCGCTTCCAGATCCAAAATCCAGGCCAGTATGATTCGCATTATATTCTTTAGAAATAGATTGAACTATAGGCGACACAAAATTTTGATAACCGATATCATGTATGTCATTTTGGTGCAATAGATATCGTTCTTTTTCTTCCTCGGGAGATAGATAATGTAACGGATGTAGTAAGATTGCTTTGCACTTTGTACAACTGAAAAACTTCCGTTCTTCAATATGAACGAATAGCATGGTTTTCGAATCACACAAAGAGCATTGCATTTACAACTAGAGCTGTTTAATCTTAACCAATTTGGCTTTCCAAACCTCTAAGGTTTCTTTATGCTTTTGTATATTCTTTTGTACTTCTTTTACCAAAGGATTATCATCTTTGGTATTTTTGAAGAACTGAAGGTTGTTTTCTAATTGACGAATTTCTCCTTTTACTTCATCGATCTTTTTTCGAATAAAATTCTGCTCATTCCTTAGAGCGCGGTCATCAGTTTGGTTAGATAACGTATTCAACTTATTGTCGTATTTGATAAGTTCTGTTTCTTTACGACTTAAATTAAGTTGTTTAAAAAGATTATCTAAAACCTTATTGTATTCAGATTCAATATTTTTCTTTTTGTAAGGAACTCTGCCTAGAGTTTTCCAGACTGCTATATTATCTTTTATCGTTTTTAGGTCTGTTTCAGAGTCTCCAGAGAGTTTCAAATCTTTAAGAGATTGAATATGAGTCTGTTTTTTTTCTAGCGAAGCAATTTCTTCTTTATTTGCCTCGTTTCGATCTGCGTGCAGACGATCAAAATATGAGTTACAGGCATCTTTAAATCTTTTCCAAATTCTATCACTATCTTTTCGGGGAACATGACCAATTTTTTTCCAATCTGCCTGGATTTTTTTCATCAAAGGTGTGGTAACCGAAAAATCATCACTGTCCTTATTATCTTCAGCAATTTTGATCAGTTCCATCTTTTTATTTAGATTATCAAACTGCTCTTTTTTAAGTCCTTTATAAAAGGCATTTTTATTTCGATTAAAATCTCTAACGGCAGTTTTAAACTCACTCCAGGTTTGTTCGTTTACATGAGAAGGAACCTTACCAGCTTTAAAAAATTCTTCTCGCAACGCCTCTATTTCTTTGATTTTTTGTTGCCAACCACTGTGATTACTGGGATGGCTTGAGCTTACTTCAACTATTTTCTTAATAATCTCTTTCTTGACTTCGAGATTCACTTCATGAACCTTATCTAATTCTTTAAAATGTTGTTGACGATTTTCATGAATTTGTCTAGTTAAAGAACTAAACTTTTCCCAAATGGGTTCTCTATATTCTTTACCTACAGGTCCCAAATCTTCTTTCCACATTTTGTGAAGTAACTGTAACTCTCTGAAAGCTCGGTTCACATCAGTTTCTTGCGCCAGTTCTGTAGCACGTTCAATAATTTTAAGTTTTTGCTCAAGATTGTGTTTAAAATCCAGATCCCTGAATTCTCTATTGAGGTGAAGGAAATCATAGAAATTTTCGGTATGGTGGTGATAGGTATTCCATACAGTATTATACTTATCCCTTGGTATGGGACCAGCATTACGCCACCGTTCCTGTATATTTTTGAAATGATTGTAGGTGCTGTTGATACTTTCATCTACATTTAGTAGACCTTTAAGCTCATCAATTAACTCTAATCTTTTTCTTAGGTTTTCCTGAAGATCTTTCTTAAGATTTTGATAATAGGCGTTTCGCTTTTCTTTATAATCAAAATAAACCGAATTAAACTCTTTTTTTATAGGAGTAGAATAGTAGAAATCGATGATGTCCCCTCCGTCAGCTAAAAACTCTTCCTTTTTCTGTTCTACTTCCTCATTGAATTTTTCATTAAACTCACTCCTGATTTCTTCAACATGTTCTTTAATTGCCTGAACTTTTTCATTTTTAACCAATTCACGAAGTTCTTTGATCAATTCTTCCTTGCTCATTGCATGATAATCTTTTTTCTCGATATCATGACGTTCCAGTTTACTTTCATCCTCACTGTCATCGGCTACTGCTTCATCCATTTGATTTTGTACATGATGATTCTCAGAAGCTTCTTTTGCTCCTAACACTTCTTCAGTATTATCCTTTAAACTTTCTTCTGCAGGAGTAGCCTCTTTCTCAGTATCAGAAGCTTCTTTGTTCTTCATTTCAGTTTCTGCACTATTAGGGCTCTGGGAAGTAGATTCTATATTTTCTTCTGTTTCTGCGATCATTGCAGCTTCTAAATCATTATCTGGCGCATCCCCGTTCTTAGAATTGGGTGTTATATTATTTGAAGAATTTTGATCGATAGATTCTGTATTTTCTTCTGCTTCTTCAATTATTGCAACTTCTAAATCATTCTTAGAAACTTCACTGTTTCCACTTTCAGGCTCTTGATCAGATTCTACATTTTCTTCTGTCACAGATTTAGTAATCTCCATTTCAGAAGATTTGTTATCTTTCTCCTCAGATTCTGTTGAATTTTCTTCTTGATCTGTTATAATAGAATTTTCAGAATTATTTTCTAGTGTTTCTATCTTACTTTTTTCATTTCCATCTGCCTTAGGCAGGTTATCACGTGTGGACATTGTGTGAACGTTTTTGTTTGTCTAAGCTTAATCTATTACTAAGATACTAACATATTAGAAAACCTCAAAGTTATTGGAGGGTTTTAAGAATGCCTGGAAAAAGGGAAAGTAAGAATTTTATGACAAAACCATTATAAACGCTATGTGTTCCAGATTTCCCAGGCCTTTTCTGCTTGTAAAATTAACATTTGTAATCCGTTAGAGGTTCTAGCTCCTTGTTTTTGGCCTTTTTTCATAAAAGTGGTTTGATCAGGATTGTAGATCAAATCATATAGCACATGATTTTCAGTAAGATGTTCATAGGGAATATCGGGGTAATCATCAATATTAGGATGTGTTCCTAACGGAGTACAATTAATAATCAATTTGTGGGATCGAATAATGTCTTCGTTTAAGTCATTGTAACCCATCTCATTAAATTCAGGGTTTCTGGAAACAAAAGTATATGATATTCCTAGTTTTTGTAACGCATAACCAATAGCTTTTGAAGCTCCTCCAGTACCTAGTATTAATGCTTTTTTGATGGTTTTGCTTAGAAGAGGTTTTAATGATTCTATAAATCCGTAATAATCACTATTATAGCCAGTTAAGCTTTGATCTTTTTCAATTTTTATAACGTTAACAGCTCCTATTTTTTTAGCAATAGGGTCCAAATTATCTAAATATGGAATTACCGCTTCTTTATAGGGTATGGTAACATTTAATCCTCTTATATTTGAATTGTTGATTACCTGTTTAAGTTCTTCAATTTCGGTCAGGTCAAAGTTACTATATTCACAATTAGAGTTTTCTCTATTAAATTTCTCAGAAAAATATCCCTTAGAAAAAGAATAGCTTATATTCCTACCAAGCAAGCCATATATTTTTTTCATTTCGTAGATTTGAGAGTTTTTTTACCGTACCATTCTAGCCATAAAACAATACCAATACCTACTATAATGAAAAAAATACCCATATACGTTTCTAGCGCCATTATATTTGGAAAATACCGATCATAATTATCTAATATTGGGTCTCCCAATGCATCAATTAGTATATTACCCGATGCATCTGTTTTATAGATTTTATGTTTCCATGGCCAAACTACGCCTAGTGAACCTGTTATAAATCCTATTATTGAGGCAAAAGCAGCTGTTTTATATCTTTTAAGTACATAACCCAAGAAGTGAGACAAGGTAACTAAGCCTGTTAATGAACCAAGACTAAAAACAACAAGTACCTTTAGTAAACGCATTCTTTGTTGATTTTCTATAAATGAAAGATCCCACCTAACAAGATCAGCTATCGTATCATATAAAGCATTTACAGAATCAACTAGTAAGAGCACGTAATTGCCTAATAAAATCAAAATAAAAGAACCGGAAAGGCCTGGTAAAGTCATACCTGATACACCTATGATACCACATATAAAAACAAACCATAGATTGTCATTTTCTCTTGCAGGATCTAATAAACTGATACTTACCCCCGCCACAATACTAATGATTATAAGGCAAATATTTCTTCTACTCCAGTCATTAAAATCTTTCACAATGTAATAGATAGAACCCATTATCATTCCAAAAAAAGAAGCCCAAACATAGAGTTCATAGTGCATGATAAGGTAATCCAAAATCTTCGAAACACTAAAGTAACTGATCAACATCCCTAAGATCAATAATCCTAGAAATTTACCATTAATATATCGCCAGAAACTTTTAAATCTAAAATTAATAAAAAGCTTAAATGCTTTAAAATTTATTTTCTGAAGTGAATAGATGAATTCTTCATAAAAACCTGCTACAAAGGCAACAACACCTCCAGAAACTCCAGGAACTTTATTGGCTGCACCCATTGCAAGACCTTTGATGACCAAAAAAAGCTTATCAGTAAAAGTTCGGGTACTTTGTTGCATCATACGCTAGTTTCTTTTTTTCACAGCAAGGCGCTCTAAGATAAGAATTAATAGAAAACCTACGGTTATAAAAAGAATAACCCAAATTATCCTTGGATCACCATCAAATTGAGTCGGGAAAATACTTTTTTCCAGAAAAGGAACTTCGAGACCTTCAGCATTAATTCTCCAGGATAATACTTTTTTCCAGGGCCATAATTTATTTAATGATCCGATCATAAATCCAGTGAGAATTGCCAAGGTCATATTTTTATGATTCTTAAACATCCAGTTCAATATTTTAGAGAATAGTTTTAAACCAGTAATAGCCCCGGCGCCAATGATTGCCAATTTGATTAGGGCTTGTGAAAGTAGTTCAAAATTCAGGCTTGTCAGGCCTTCTCTAAGTTGATTTATAATGTCAATGAATGTCTGATATGCTCCCAATATCAGTAAAATAAATGCACCTGAAACTCCTGGCAAAATCATAGCGATAATTGCAATAAAACCACAAAAAAGAAGATACCAATTACTATCGGGAGATGCCAATGGTTCTGCGATAGTTATGAAATAAGAGAGTATAGCGGCTAAAATAATACCAATAAACACTTTTGGCCTCCATACGGTGATTTGTTTAGCTATATACAGGATACTCGCAAGCACCAATCCGAAGAAAAATGCCCAAAGTAATAAGGGTTCATTATGTAGAAACCATTTAATGCCTTTAGCCAGGGATAAAATGCTAATCGCTATTCCGATCAAAAGATAGGATAAGAAAGGGAGATTATAGGCTCTCCACGAATTTAAAAAACCATTTTTCTTCCATGTTGAAAAAAAACCTAAATCCAATTTGTTAATTGTTTCAATTAATTCTTCATAGATACCAGATATGAAAGCTATTGTTCCTCCAGAAACACCAGGAACCACATCAGCAGCTCCCATAGCCAGACCTTTTAAAGAAATAATTAGGTAGTCCTTCAGACTTCTTCGCATATATAATTGTTTTAACAATTTCTAGTCAAAACAAATGTATGCATTTTTGAGTTCAAACATTACAGAAAAAAAAGGTCTTTTTTAGTCTGTTTTATATTCAGAAATAATATTTTTTACCAGAGTAAGATTGAAGACTTTTTCAAAAAGTTCTTCCAAAACTATATGGTACTCATAGTCTAGTTCCAGAGCTTTTCTAATATGATATTCGCCTTTTTCATGATCTTGTCTTTCATAGTGCAGCCCTGCCAATCGATATTGAACCTCAGCATTTTCAGGATAAAATTCTATCGCTTGATACAAGTTTTGTACCGCAGCGTCAGATTCACCAAGAAATCTAAGGATGTCAGAACGATTTAACCAGGTTTCTAATTCGTAGTTTCCTAATTCTAAAGCTTTACGATAACCTCGTTCTGCTTCTTCAAAAAAGGCAAGTTTATTATTTATTTTGGCATAACGTTTCCAATACAAAACATTTTCCCCATCTATATTGATGGCTTTGTTGGTATAGTACAACGCTTTTTGATAGTTACGTTTACGTACATAGTAATCGGTTATGGCAATCCATCCTTTATCTAACAAAGGATCCTCATGTACTGTTTTGGAATAGTGCTGAATAGCCAAATCATCATTACCTAATTTTTCAAAACATTTTCCTATCCGTAATAAAGCAAAAGAAGTGGGATCGTCTAATTCTAAAGTGATTCGATAATTTTCTATCGCCTCATTATAACGTTTCAATTTTTCAAGTACTTTTCCTTTTTCAAGATAGGCTCCTATAAAATATTCGTCACTTATAATAGCAAAGTCAAATGCGGCAAGAGCCTTTTCATATTCTTTTAAATCAAAATATTGTTTACCTACTTGGTGCCAGGCGACTTCGCAATACGGATTTTTGTTTAAAAACATGTTTAGGTACTCGATAGCCTCTTCATGTTGTTCTAAAAAGTCGAAACAATAAATTATGTTGTACAGAGCAGAATAATCCTGATCATCTGCTTCTAGACAACGCATAAAGTTAGTCTTGGCATTCTCAAAATCATCCATAAACAGATACTCCATTCCAATAAGGGAATAGACATCGGCCTCATCATTTGTAAATCCCAGTGCCGTATTTAAAAGCTCAATCGCTTTAAAATGTTCATTTTGCTTAGAGAGAATGTTTGCTTTTTGAATATATATCTCTTCATTTTCAGGCTCTATCGCATGTAATTGAGCCAGAAGCGTATCTGCTTTTTCCAAGCGATCTTCAAAAACAAGTACTTCAACCTGAAGTAGTTTGAGGTTTACCGAAGATGGGTGTTGCGACAGACCAAGAGAGATAGCCTTTTTGGCTTTAGCAATCTTTCCGTTTTCCAGGTAATGATGGATAATAGATTCAAACTCATCTGAATCAAAAAATTTAACATCATTAGATCTCAGCATAGACTCGTATCGAGTGATTGAGAAATTGTTTTCTTCTTCGTGGTTAAATTTCATACACGTTGATTAAATATGCTCAATAAATCAATAAGTAATGTAGCTGCTCTTTCTGCTTTCCCGAACAAGAAAGAAATGTATATACTCCAATACTTTATTTATTTTTTGCATTATTGATTTCCTCAGTATTAAAATTACAAATGAAATTGATCATTTAAACTTCAAGAATCAATTGTTTTTAACAAACTAATTAACAAAATATGTACCATTGTACATATAATGAGCAAGAGTTTTGTAATTAAGGTAAGCTACTTTAGTATACAGGATTTGTGAAAAGAAAAGTTTACCTATTAAAGATACGGTTTTTTTATCAAAATCGTATACTAGAGTTTGTTTTTACGACCTTGAATTTGATCCAAAACATCAAGTATAATATCACACCCTTCCTTTATTTCTTCTATAGAAATAGTCAGAGGCGGAGTAATGCGCACTGCTTTGGGCTCAAATAGTAACCAGAATAATATAAGCCCTTTTTCCTGACATCTCAATACAATTTGATTCGTTATTTCTGCAGCATCTGTAATGATAGCTAGCATTAAACCTAATCCCCTTATTTCTTTAATTAATGGATGTACTAATAGTGACCTGAATAATTTTTCTTTTTCCAAAGTATCTGCCATTAAGTCACTTTCTGTTAGTTCCCGTAATGTTGCCAAAGCGGCAGATGCGATAACTGGATTGCCACCAAAAGTAGTAATATGTCCTAATTTTGGATTGTCTTGAAGCTGATCCATCATTGCTGAAGATGCCGTAAATGCTCCTATAGGCATACCGCCGCCCATTCCTTTTCCCATTACTACAATATCAGGAACGATATTATAATTTTGGAAACCAAATAATTTACCAGTTCTGCCAAATCCTGGCTGGATTTCATCCAGAATCAATAAGGCACCAACTTGATCACAACGTTCCTTTACTTTTTTTAAGTAATCATTTTTAGGTTTAATAAAACCAGCTCCTCCCTGTATCGTCTCTAAAATGACCGCTGCAGTTCTATAAGTAATGTCCTGGAGATACTTTTCTTCATTAAAGCAGATAAAATGCACGTCTGGAATAAGAGGTCGAAATGCTTGTTTACGTTCTTCGTATCCCATAATGCTCATAGATCCCATCGTATTGCCATGATATGCAAGGTTAGCGGCAATAATTTGACTTCTCCCGGTAGCTCTGCGCGCTAGTTTTAACGATCCTTCGATGGCCTCGGTACCAGAATTAGTTAAATATGTTTTTTCTAAGGGGTAGGGAAGGTGAGTTGCCAGAAGTTTTGTGAGCTCAACAGCTGGCTTTTGAATGTATTCTCCATACACCATCACATGCAAATATTTGTCTAATTGTTCTTTTATGGCATTAACAACTCGCGGATGTTGGTGACCTAAGCTACAAGCAGATACACCAGCTACGAAATCTAAGTATTTCTTACCATCTGTATCAAAGATGTAAGAGCCTTTGGCATAAGAAATTTCCATGGCCAATGGGTGTGGTGTTGTTTGTGCTTGGTATTTGAAAAAATCCTGTTTCAAGAATGTGTTTTTGAGTCGAATACAATGTAATTAATCAAAAAAGAAGATAAACTCATAGTTTATTTAATTATTAGATATGCTTTTTGTACTGTCTTGCAGTTTTTTCGCGTATTTTAATGTAGTTACTGTTATACTATCTCGTTGTCTTGCTGTTCGAGTAAGATCGGGATCAATAAATGAAGTCTTTTTTTGATTCTTTTTCTCTTCGGGATCAATTTCTTCTTTTATTTTCTGTTGAATAGGAATAGAATCTAATTGTTCATTGGTTTCCTTAAGTTCGGCATCTTTCAGCTCTTGCTCCAACAGACGTGATCCTTCAGATTTATTTTCTTCCAAACGTTTTATAGTTTCTTCATCGAAGAAATCAGCTTCATCTTTTGGTAAAGGTATCCCTGTTATTTTGATGAGTTTTGGAGGAGACTCTCCTCTAAAAAGATCTGCCTTGCTAGTTATCTTTTCTTCTCCCCGCCAAATAAAACCAGAAAGCTCACGAGCATTTTCTGGAAGATCAATTTCGCGATACAATGTACCATCCACATTTTGATAATAGTAAACATCTTCAATCTCTTGATTACTTAGGAGTAAGCGAATAGAGCTAGAAAGAACCTTATTAATACCAATTAATTTTAGGTCTCCTTCGCTTTCTCGTTGATAAAAAATAGTTTCGGTATTTTTATCAATATCCACCTGATAGATTTCATTATCTCTGAATAGTCCATAAAGACTTTGGCCTTTTACCTGGTTATATCCGGCTTTCAAAGTATCCTCCTGAACAAGAAATGCATTTTGATATACTAAAAGCGAATCTAACTTTTCGGTTTCTTTATTTGAAATGATTTTTATAGTATCACCAGTCATTTGATTCCTCTGTGACCAAACAATGGGTCTGCCTATCATTTTGGTGTATCCAGTAGTTTGATCTACGTTAATAGAATCACTCTTACCGCTCATATTACTTTTATAAATTCTTACGTCATAAAACCCATTCATAATTCTTTTCTCTGGTTTTCCTGTAACCATAAGAGTATCACTATGAATATAGATGGAATCTTTTTCTTGTAACGTAGCGGCCAGTGCTCTTTTGGTAATAAAAACAGAATCTTTGTCTTTAAAAACTTCGGCATAGTGACCTGTAATTACCGAGCTATTAGCTGTATCTAATACTTTAATATTATTGGTTGCCGATGCAAATTGAATAGCGCTATTGTAAAAAATACTATCTCCAAAAACCGTACGGTTGTCATAATCGATTCTTGCATTTTTTATGGCATATCCTGTTTTGACGTTGGTGTCATAAAACCCTCTTTCACAATACAATGTACTTTCTTTACCCTGTACTGTCGAAGGACCATAAAGATAGGCGTGCCCATTTTCAGTAAAATAATCCAGTCGGTCAGAATCTACAGTGTTTTCAGGATTGACAATTTTCACCTTGGTATTAAATGAATATTGTTTTCTATCCATAAAATAACGGCCAATTTTACTAGTTAATGTGTTTGAAGAATCTTTAACAGTTCCCCCACTTCGATAATAGGCCTGTTGTCTTATTCTATCAAAGAATAGCGTATCAGTACGTAAGGTATTGGAAGGGGTTTCCATAAATACATTATCACTTGCATACGCAAATTTTGTATTTCCGTTATACTCTGCATACTTACTAGTCATAGTAAGTGTATCTCCTTGCTTAATGATCACATTACCGAGTGCTTTTACAAATTTATCTTCACCATAATGAATGGCCTGATCACACCAGATTTCTACCCCTTCGTGTTGCATATATACTTGCTTATCTACTTTGGCAAGAATGGTAGCTCCAGGAAATCTGTTTTGATCTTTTATCGTTCGATCAGACTGGACTTTAATTTGTTTTCCTTCCTGTGCAATAGTTATTGTAGAGAAAAGTAAACTTAAAACTATATAGAAAAATGTATTCTTCAAGTATTTTCAAATTTGTATGCAAAATAACGAAAATTGTATCTAATGATTGTAGCCCTTCGCATAAAATAAGCCTTTGTCTACATAAATACTTAAAGAAGACTTCAATGTTGCGCCGCTATACTAATCTTAAAGACTTGCTTAACTATAGAATTGTAGTTGGAAGATAGTATTGTAGTTTTCCACTAATTAAAATATGGCCAAAAAAGGTCTAAAAAGTATATTCTAGAACTATCTGTATCATTAAGCAGAGTCAACATGTATTGACAATCATAAATGATGATCTCTCGACTCTGCTCGAGATGACAGAAAAGTCAACTTTTTTTCTTCTTTTGATTTTCTACTATTGAGCTATCTGTGGATCGTTTGTTTTCTATCGGGTCCGACGGACACTATAGTAATTGGAGTTTCGAGTTCTTTTTCCAGAAAAGCAATATACTCGTTTAGTGCTTTAGGAAGTTGAGAAGCATCTGTCATTTTTGTTAGATCTTCAGACCAACCTTTCATCTCTGTATAAATAGGAGTGACATTCTCTGGTTCGATATTATAAGGTAAGTGAGTAATGGTTTTACCTTTATATTTATACGCAGTACAAACTTTAAGAGATGTAAAGCCGCTTAATACGTCACCTTTCATCATCATTAATTTGGTAACACCATTAATGTGTACAGCATATTTTAAGGCAACGAGGTCTAACCAACCGCATCTTCTTGGTCTACCAGTTGTAGCTCCAAATTCATGACCTACTTTGGCCATTGTTTCTCCATCATTATCAAATAATTCTGTTGGGAACGGCCCACTACCAACGCGGGTAGTATATGCTTTAAAAATTCCGAAAACATCTTTTATTTTGTTAGGGGCTATTCCTAAACCTGTACATGCTCCAGCAGCAGTAGTGTTTGATGAGGTTACAAATGGATATGTTCCAAAATCTATATCTAAAAGTGATCCTTGAGCGCCCTCAGCCAAAATGGTTTTTCCATCTTTTTGCGCTTGGTACAAGTATTCTTCACTATCAATAAAAGTAAGTGTTTTTAGTGTTTTAACTGCTTCAAAAAATTCACCCTCTAGTTCTTGAAGATCGTATTCGATTTTTGAATCGTAGAAATCAATCATCGCTTCATGTTTATTTGCCAAGGCACGATAACGTTTTTTCCAATCACTTAGCTCCAGGTCACCAACGCGAATACCATTTCTACCGGTTTTATCCATATAAGTAGGACCAATTCCTTTAAGCGTAGAACCTATTTTTGCTTTTCCTTTGGATGCTTCAGAAGCTGCATCAAGAATCCTGTGCGTTGGAAGAATAAGATGGGCTTTTCTGGAGATCAATAGCTTTGATTTATAATCCAAATTAAACTTATTCAGGTTATCTAATTCTTTTTTGAAGATTACGGGG
Organism: Aquimarina celericrescens; assembly: GCF_042682765.1. NCBI lineage: Bacteria > Pseudomonadati > Bacteroidota > Flavobacteriia > Flavobacteriales > Flavobacteriaceae > Aquimarina > Aquimarina celericrescens. The sequence continues at coordinate 247,684 of NZ_JBHUHY010000017.1, forward strand.
TCAATAACAACGCCATTTCCGACCAAATTAATGGCTTTATCATGAAAAATACCGCTAGGGATGGTATGTAATACATGTTTAATACCGTCAAATTCTAAAGTATGCCCTGCATTTGGCCCTCCTTGAAATCGAGCAATGATATCATAATCTTTTGTAAGAACGTCTACAATTTTTCCTTTACCCTCGTCTCCCCATTGAAGACCAAGTAATAAGTTTACCGCCATTATTTGTCTTGATTAGTTGATTTTTTTTTGGTTCCGTAGAAATACAATGAATGATTGGTAATATCAACATCAAAAATTTCTTCGATTGTTTTTTTTATGGATTGAATTCTAGGATCACAGAATTCGAGTACATCACCTGTATCGGTAAGAATAAGATGATCATGTTGTCTATCAAAATAAGATTTTTCGTATTGTGCTTGATTTTGCCCAAATTGATGTTTTCTTACCAACTTACATTCTAACAAAAGCTCAATGGTATTGTATAGGGTAGCACGACTCACTCTATAGTTTTTATTTTTCATTTTGATATAAAGAGATTCTATATCAAAATGCTCATCGCTTTCGTAAATTTCCTGTAGTATAGCGTATCTTTCGGGTGTTTTTCGATGACCATTTTCTTCTAAGAAGCTGGTAAATACATTCTTAACGATAACTTGATCGTTTTGTGTAGTTGCTTTAGTACTCATACGTTTAAAAACGCAAAGTTACATTATTTTTTATTCTCTAACTACTTTATCGATACCACTTATTTTCGAAAGATTTTTCATGACCGTTTTCAGGGTATTTTTATTTTTAACACCCACAGTTATTTTACCGGTAAAAACTCCATCATTGGTATCAAAATTCATATTATAAATGGCAAGGTGCATATTGTTTGAGATTATTTGCGTTACCTCATTTACAACACCAATATTATCAATACCATTTAATTTAATTACGGCTTTAAACTCTTCTTGGCTAGAGTCTATCCATTTGGCAGGCATGATTCTGTAAGCATAATTACTTTGTAATTGAAGTGCATTGGGACAATTACTCTTATGAACTTTTATGCCTTCGTTTACAGTAATGAAACCAAAAACATCATCGCCGGGAATAGGATTACAGCAGTTCGATAATTTATATTCCAGCTTCTCCATCTCTTTACCAAAAACAAGAAGATCGTATTTTTCTGTAATTTCTTCTTTGTTTACATCTTTTACGTTTCCTCTACGAATTCTATTTTTAATAAAATTCATAAAGACATTGCTCCTTGTGGTGGCGAATTCTTTTATTTTCTGATTATCGATAGTCCCAATACCCACTCTGTAGAATAAGTCCAAACTGGTTTTAAGCTTAAAGTACAGAACCAGTTCGTTGATTACTTTTTCGCTTAGTGTTATTTTTTGAGAACGTAGTTTACGTTTAAGAATTACCTTACCATCTTCGGCAATTTGTTTCTTTTCGTCGCGTAATGCAGATTTTATCCTAGATCTGGCTCTAGCCGTAGTTGCGTAATCAAGCCAGCTCGATGAAGGTTTTGATTTGGTAGAAGTAATGATTTCTACCTGATCTCCACTTTTAAGTTCGTGACTTAGCGGAACCAGCTTACCATTCACTCTCGCACCACGGGTTTTCAAACCAATTTCTGTGTGTACACTAAAACCAAAATCCAGTGCTGTGGCACCTTTTGGTAATGACTTTAAATCTCCCTCTGGTGTAAAAACAAATATTTCTTTGGCGTATAGGTTTAATTTGAATTCCTCTACAAAGTCTACAGCGTTAGCTTCAGAATTTTCAAGCGCCTCTTGCAACCTATTCAGCCAGCCATCTAATCCCTGGTCCTGTTTTTCTTCTGTGTTTTTATACTTATAATGGGCAGCATACCCTTTCTCGGCGATTTCGTGCATGCGTTCACTGCGAATTTGCACCTCTACCCAACGACTATCCGGACCGATTACAGTAATGTGTAAGGCTTCGTAGCCTGTTGATTTTGGTTGTGAGATCCAATCTCTTAGTCTAATGGGGTTGGGGCGATAATAATCGGTAACTACAGTGTATATTTTCCAGGCGATGAACTTTTCATTTTCAAAATCAGACTTGTATATGATTCGAATGGCAAATTTGTCATATACCTCGTCAAATGATACATTTTGTTTTACCATTTTACGACGTATTGAAAAAATGGATTTAGGTCTTCCTTTTATTTCATAATTCAAGCCTTCCTTATCAAGCCCCTCTCGTATTTTATCGGAAAATCTTTTAATATAGGCATCTTGTTCTTCTTTGCTCTCCTTTATTTTTTCGAGAATATCCCTGTATACTTCAGGTTCAGTATATTTTAATCCCAGATCTTCCAACTCTGTTTTAATATTGTACAAGCCTATCCTGTGTGCCAATGGGGCATATATATAAAGAGTTTCGGAAGCAATTTTTACTTGTTTATCGGGACGCATTGCATCCATCGTCTGCATGTTATGTAAACGATCGGCAATCTTAATGATGATAACACGCACATCATCATTAAGCGTGAGCAGCATTTTTCTAAAATTTTCTGCTTGTAGCGAGATATCTCTATCCTTTTTTAAAGAAGATATTTTGGTAAGACCATCAACAATTCGAGCAACAGTTTCTCCAAACATCTGTTCTATATCCACCAAAGTGTACTCGGTATCTTCAACTACGTCATGAAGTAGCGCTGCGGCTATTGAAGTTGCATCCAGACCGATTTCACTGGCAACAATCTTGGCAACGGCAATAGGGTGGAAGATATAGGCTTCTCCACTTTTACGTCGTTGATCTTTATGAGCATCTACAGCAATATCAAAAGCTTGACGTATAAGACTTTTGTCCTCTTTAGAAAGATTTCTATAACTAATACGAAGCAATTCTTTGTATTGCTTAGCAATTTTTTTGTTTTCTTCGTTTATAGCAGCTTCTGTCATAACATGAAGTTTTCTATGAAAGCCCTATTCGTATTTGTGTGCAATTTTTCTCCCCCCTTAATGATAATTGGACAAAAATTGTGCCTTAAATTAAATATAGCTATAAATTAAGATAACATGCCCAATAATTATTAAAAGTACAATTAAGAATTGTAATGACCAAGTACTTGAGTAGTGGATTTTAGTCCTTCAGATTTTTTATTCTCTGTAATAAAGTAGGATGTGAATAGTGTATAAATACCATTGCAGGGTGTGGGGTAAGATTACTAAAGTTGTTTTTGGAAAGCTTCTTTAAACTATTTATCAAAGCTTCACTATTATAAGTGTTCTTTGCATAATTATCTGCCTGATATTCGAAGGCTCTGGAAACAACATTCATAATTAATCCCGTAATCTCTGAAATTGGACTATATAAAATTCCGAAGGTAATTAGGCCAATATGGAAAGAAGGAATTTCTACTCCAAGAGCTTCTGATAGAAGGGGATTGGCAATAAAAAGAGATAAAAACCATAAAGTTAGTCCGGTTAGGGCTATCGATAAAAATAAATTAACGATAACATGTCTTTTTTTGTAGTGCCCTACTTCATGCGCAAGAACGGCTACAATTTCTTCATTGTTAAGATCTTTAATCAATGTATCATAAAGTGTAATTCTTTTTTCGCTTCCAAAACCAGAGAAATAAGCATTCGCTTTTGTACTTCTTTTGGAACCATCTATTACAAAAATATCTTTCAATTGAAACCCCACCTTTTTTGAATACGCTTCAATGGTGTCTCTAAGTTCACCAGGCTCTAGCGGAGTTTGTTTATTAAAAACAGGGACTATTAGCTTAGCATAAAACATATTCATTGCTATTGTGAATATGGATACTAAACCCAGAGCATACATCCAAAATGACTCACCAGTTAGTTCGTAAAACCATATAATTAATGCTAGAAGACCACCACCAACAATGATCATCATAATGATACTTTTTATCTTATCAATAAAGAAGGTTTTTACCGACATTTTATTAAAACCAAATTTCTCTTCGATTACAAAAATTTTATAGTACGCGGCAGGAGTAGAGAGAATATCGCTCCCAATCATAATGATTCCAAAAAAAATGAGACCAACAAGTATCGAATTATTTGAAAAACTTCTGGCAATAGCATCCACGACGGCAAAACCGTCAAAGAAGAAAAACAGGAGCATTATCAAAAGAGAGATGCTTGAAGAGACTAACTTAAATTTATAATTGGCCTTTTTGTATTCAATAGATTTTTTGTATTCATCTTCTGGATAAACATCAGAAAGCTCCTCAGGAATTTTGTCGTCATAATGTCGCGCATTAAGGACATCTAATAGAGAATCTATTACAAATACAATAACGATAATGGTAATTAGTAAATAAAATAGGGAAGTTGGGGTCATTAGTCTTAGGCAATTAGTATTTTAAGCATTTTAGATTTGTGGGAAGTCGAAAGGTAATGATTTTTTAATCTATTTACCATATAATTCGTCATCTTTTACTCAATTAAAACCACGTTGGCGCTTTGCTTCAAAAATTAAAATTCCAGCAGCAACAGAAACATTCATAGAGTCTATTATACCATTCATCGGGATTTTTATATTTTGAGTAGTATGGCTTAAAAAGTCTTCACTTAGACCGGTAGCCTCTGTGCCAACAACAATAGCTGTAGGTTTAGTATAATCTTGTGTGTGATAGTTTACAGAGGCTTGTAATGCTGCTCCGTAAATATTTATATTTTGATGACGTAAGAAATTGATAATATCCAAAGAGGATCCTGTAGCGATATTATTTGTAAACAAACATCCAATACTGGAACGTATAATGTTTGGATTATAGATATCAGTTTTTGGATTAGCAATAAAAACGGCATCCAATTGGGCCGCATCAGCTGTACGCAATAAGGCTCCAATATTACCTGGCTTTTCTGGAGCTTCGGCTACAAGAATTAAAGGTATTTTGGAAGATAATTTGAAATTTTTGATATCTAGATCCTTTAAAATGGCTGTTGCTAAAATTCCTTCTGTAGTTTCTCGATAAGCAAGTTTTTGGTAGATTTCAGGAGTGATTTCAAAAAGCTCAACAGGTTCTGGGTGATGATTAATGAGTATAGAAACTTCTTCAAATGAGAGAATAGATGAGCAATAGTATACTTGTTTGAGTATGTAACCTCCTCTAATCGCCAAAGAAATTTCACGCTGTCCTTCGATAATAAAAAGTTTTTCTTTTTTTCGAATTCTTGATTTTTCTTTAAGTTGATTAAGAAGCTTAATTTTAGGATTTTGAAAGCTATGTATTTGGTTTTGCATAGTGACAAATATAAGAATAGACAACAGCAAATACTTTCTTTTTTTAAGTATTTAGGGAGTTTAATTCTTCTATAGATTCTTTAACTCCTTCAAGTATTTTAGGATAAGAAACCTCTAATTTTTGAAATAAATCCCCAATTTCTGTAAATACAACTTCATGTTTTGAAGCATGTTCAATTTTTTGTAAGACCAAAGCTTCATTTTCTAATCCAATGGTTTTAAAACTGGATTTGAGCTTATGAGCCATTTCTTTTGTTGTGATGAAGTCTTGATCTTTTATAGCTAATTTTAGTTTATCATAATCTTTCGGGGTATCTTCCATAAATATTTGAAGAACACTCTCAATAATTTCAATATCACCGTCAAAAGTTTTCTTTAGAAAAGATAAATCATATCCTTTTTTCTTTTTTGGTTTTACAGAAATGGAGTTTTTGGTTGTGTTAAATATATTATTATGATGAACGTGGTTTAGCTTATTTTTTGTTACCAAACCTAACAAAACTTCTTCTAAAGCTTTTTCGCTTATAGGTTTTGTTAAATAAAAATCCATCCCCGATTCGATTGCTTTTTTCTTTGATTCTGGAAAAACATCAGCAGAACAAGCCACAATTGGTATCTGACTTATTTTTGGATTAGTAGATTTTCGTATGTGTGCTGCTGTTTCAGGTCCATCCATAACAGGCATATGCATATCCATAAGGATTAGATCATATGTAGAATTTGTGAGATTTTCTATAGCAACTTTCCCGTTTTCGGCGATAGCTGTATCAATACTCCAAGTAGAAAGTAATTGTTTTATAAAGAATTGATTCATTTTATTATCCTCAACCACCAAAACTTTCATTCCGGATAGGTTTTTATTGGTTTGATTGGTGTTGGATTTGGCTTCTTGATGTTCTGTAGTGGATTTAAAAGTGCTCTTTTCGTACTTAATTGAAAATTCAAAAATAGAGCCAACACCTGGTTCGCTTTTCGCTTTAAGCATTCCCCCCTGCAATTCTATAAGTTGCTTAGAAATTGAGAGCCCGAGCCCTGTACCTTCTATTTTATTTTTTCCAGGTTTATGTATTTGATAAAAGCTTTCAAAAATTGTGTTCAATTTATCTTTAGGTATTCCAACTCCTGTATCTTTTACAGAAAAATTTATAGTAATATGTTTTTCTTCTACACTCTCAGGTTTTACATCTATTATGATTTGTCCCTGATGTGTAAATTTTATTGCGTTGCCTAATAGATTTATCAGAATTTGATTTAATCGCAGTTGATCACCAATAATAAATTTCGGAATCGATGGATCGACAATCATTTGGTAATGCAGTCCTTTTTCGTTTGCTTTAATTTTAAAACCTTGAGATATATTGCTGATTAATTCTTGAAGATTGAAGTCGGTATCATGAAGTGTAAGCTTTCCGGCCTCAATTTTAGAAAAATCTAGAATATCATTGATTAGAACTAATAAATTTTCAGCAGAAAACTGAATCCCATCAAGATTTTCTTTATCTACATGTAAGTTACTAAAATCACTTTTTTGTAAAATACTTGTGAGTCCTAAAATAACGTTTAGAGGGGTTCTTATTTCATGACTCATATTAGATAAGAAAACAGATTTTGCTTTTGCAGATTTTTCTGCCGATACTTTAGCTTCTCTAATTTCATTATCAATGATTTTCTTATTAGTGATATCTCTGAAAAATGCGTTAAATAAGTAATCATCTTTTGTTTCAATAGCAATAATAGTGAGCTCTACGTATACTGCGGTTCCATTTTTTCTATGTACAGAGGTTTCTACCCGTTTGTTGATTAGCTCATCATTACCGGTTTGTAAATAATTATTGAAACTATTTTGTAATTGTTTTCTAAGTTTACCAGGGATTAGAGAATAAATACTTTCTCCTATGGTCTCTTCTTTTTTTAATTCTAGGATATTCTCGGCTTGTTTGTTCCAATTCAATACCACTCCTTTGCTATTCACCAAAATGATACCATCCATAGCTGTTTCCAGAATTGTAGTGTTAAGATGCTCACTGTACTTTAAATTCTCTTCGACTTTTTTTCTCTCAATAATTTCTTCGGTTAACCTTTCATTTATTTCTTCAAGACTGTAAAGTTGCTTCTGAAGCATCTTAAGCATTTGTTGCTTACTAGGGAAATTAATTAGGTCTTTGGCCAGAATTTCTTCGGGAATAACATTTAGAGTTGCAGTAAAAGAATCTAGGAGATGGTAAGATTGAAAGTGTTTTTTATAAATAAGTAAATAGATATTTGTAATTGCATTAATCCCTAGACTGTTTTTGATCCTAATAAAAATCTCATTAGAAAACTCCAGCAATGTTTTTCTTTCCTTTATTAGGTCGATGGTCTCAAAATTATAATCAGTATCCAGATACTCTTTTATTTGTATAATTTTTTGCTCGTTGAACGTTCCTACAAGCTCAGACGATTTTTTTAATACTTCTGAAAGAAAGACTTTACATAAAGTTACTTCTTGCTCTTTAAGAGGTTCGAATATTAGTTTGAAATTTTTGTATTTAAATAAAGAGCTATACTTTTTAAGTATTTTGTTTCTAATTACTTTTACGTTTTTACGATTACTAGTATTTGCTTCTATATATTCTTCAAGAGATAAATATATTTCTGGAAGAGACTCAAGTTTCTTAGGAAATGAAAATTCTTTAAAAGCCTTAATTTTTATTCCTAAACTACTGGCATTATTGAATGCTTCGATTTCTCTCCATAAAAAGTCAATAAGATCAATAATTTCTTGCTCTTCTTGATTCTTTGGGGGATCGATTGTTTTTTGATGAAGTACTGTTTTAAACCACTTGAGGATCATCTAGTGTCATATTTTACTGGCCTGATATATTTTGTAAAAACCTAGTGCAGATAGGCCCCATGTAAGAATCAAAGCGATAAACCATATATAGTTACCTAATGTGTTTCCAAATATATTTTTAAATATGTTATAGTCAAAAATATGTGCGATTTGCATATGAAGATGCCCCAGTGCTATAACTACGAATCCCCAAGCTAATAGTGTCATGCCTGATCCAAATTTCCCGCCTTTTAGTCTTGTAGCTGTAAGAAAACTAAATATGAGGACAATGGCAAGAAAGGGGATTTCTAAAAGACCAAAAATTTGTTCAGCACCTAAAGTGAGAGCAAAATGATCACTATGGCCCTGTGCAAAGGATGTTTGACTCATGAATAGTAATCCCAATATAAGTAAAATGTAGTGTTTCCTCATAGGAGTATTTCGGTTAAAAGTAAGTAAAAAATGCGGCTTTATTGTGTTTTTAACGGATTAAATACTTTTTTTATCGATAAAATGTATTTTTAAAGAATCCGATGTAAAAAAAATCCCGCTCTCTTGAGCGGGATTTTTTATATAAGTGAGATCGTATTATTTTATTAAAAAGATTACTTAACTTTTTCTACAATAGCTTTGAAAGCTTCAGGGTTATTCATTGCTAAATCGGCAAGAACCTTACGGTTTAATTCGATGTTATTTGCTTTTACTTTACCCATGAATTGAGAATAAGACATACCGTGTAATCGAGCACCCGCGTTAATACGAGTGATCCACAAAGCACGAAAAGTTCTCTTTTTGTTTCTACGGTCTCTGTACGAGTATTGCATCGCTTTATCAACCGCATTTTTTGCTACTGTCCAAACGTTTTTACGACGTCCGAAGTAACCTTTTGCTTGCTTAAGAACTTTTTTTCTTCTAGCTCTTTTTGCAACAGAATTTACTGATCTTGGCATAATTTTAAATTTTTTAGTAGTAGGCGGTCGGTAATCGACTCTTCATGTGTTTATAGTTTCATAATCTTGAAATTATAATAGCCTAACTCCTGGGTTTATAATAATTTTAACCTTATTAAAAAGTGATTACTTTAAACGTAATTGCTCTTTAATACTATTTTCATCGCTTTTGTGCACTAATGTTGTGTGCGTCAAAGCAAGCTTACGCTTTTTAGATTTTTTTGTCAAAATGTGACTCTTAAAAGCGTGCTTTCTTTTGATTTTACCAGTACCGGTAAGCTTAAAACGCTTTTTAGCACTGGATTTTGTTTTCATTTTAGGCATTGTATCCTTGTTTTTATAATCTCACTTATTATTGTAATACCTCTCTTGATATAGGAGAGGTTATAATCTTCTTATTTTTTAGGAGCGATAAACATAATCATACGCTTCCCTTCAAGTTTTGGCATTTGCTCTACTTTTCCATATTCTTCTAGTTCCTGAGCTAATCTAAGAAGCAAGATTTGACCTTGATCCTTATATATTATAGAACGCCCCTTGAAAAATACGTAAGCTTTCAATTTGGCACCCTCACTCAAGAACTTGATAGCATGCTTTTTCTTGAATTCATAGTCATGTTCATCGGTGTTGGGCCCGAATCTTATTTCTTTGATTATGACTTTTGTGGCCTTTGATTTTAAGGCTTTGTCTCTTTTTTTCTGTTCATAAAGGAATTTCTTATAATCCATTACCTTACAAACAGGCGGTACTGCTTTAGGTGAAATTTCAACAAGGTCTAACCCTTGTTCTTCAGCAATTTCTAATGCTTTACGAGTAGGATAAACACCTACTTCTACATTATCACCTACTAGACGCACTTCATCAACTCGAATTTTATTGTTAATCCTGTGTGCATCTTCTTTGATAATTCGTGCTGGTTTTTGAGACCTTCTTCTTCTTATTGCTATGACTTGTAAATTTAAATTAAACTTAATTCTATTTATTATTATCCGTTAAACGGTTTAAGAGTCTTATTAATTTCTTCATTTATAATTTCAGAAAATTTTTCAATCGATATGGCACCTAAATCTTCACCTCCATGCTTGCGAACAGATATTGTATTATCTTTTTCTTCTTGCTCTCCTACAATTATAATGTAGGGATATTTATTCATTTCTGCTTCCCTGATCTTTTTACCAATCGTTTCATTTCTATGATCTGCAAGGGCGCGAATTTCGTCATTTTCTAACAAATTTAAAACTTTTTCGGCGTATTTTTCATATTTCTCACTAATAGATAGAACAATAGCTTGCTCTGGCATCAACCATAATGGGAAATTACCCCCGGTATGCTCTAACAATATTGCAATAAATCTTTCCATACTTCCAAAAGGTGCCCTGTGAATCATCACCGGTCTGTGTAATTCATTATCACTTCCTTTGTAAGTAAGTTCAAAACGTTCTGGTAAATTGTAATCTACTTGTATGGTTCCTAATTGCCAGCTTCTGCCTAAGGCATCTTTTACCATAAAATCAAGCTTTGGGCCATAAAAAGCAGCTTCGCCGGTTTCTACTGTATAGTTTAATCCTTTTTCCTTCGTAGCATTTAAAATAGCATTTTCTGCTTTTCGCCAATTTTCATCACTACCAATATACTTATCTGGATTTTCAGGATCACGTAATGATACTTGTGCAGTAAAATTTTCAAAACCTAAAGATCCAAAAACATAAAGTACCAGATCAATTACTTTTTTAAACTCATTATCTAATTGATCAGGGGTGCAAAATATGTGTGCATCATCCTGTGTGAAGCCTCTTACGCGAGTCAATCCGTGCAACTCTCCGCTTTGTTCATATCTGTATACAGTACCAAATTCGGCAAATCGTTTGGGCAAATCTCTGTACGACCATGGTTCACTATTATATATCTCACAATGATGAGGGCAGTTCATAGGTTTTAACAAAAACTCTTCACCTTCTGCCGGAGTATGAATGGGTTGAAAACTATCTTCTCCATACTTGGCGTAATGGCCAGAAGTCACATAAAGTTCCTTTTGTCCAATATGAGGGGAAGCGACCATTTCATATCCTGCTTTTTTCTGAGCTTTTTTCAGAAATTGTTCTAAACGCTCGCGCAAAGCAGCACCTTTAGGTAGCCAAAGAGGTAATCCCTGGCCAACTTTTTGAGAAAAAGTAAAAAGTCCAAGTTCTTTGCCAAGCTTTCTGTGATCCCGTTTCTTAGCTTCTTCCAGAAGTTCTAAATATTCTTTTAATTCTTTTTGCTTCGGAAAAGAAGTTCCATAAACGCGAGTAAGCTGTTTATTGTTTTCATCACCACGCCAGTACGCTCCGGCAACACTCATGATTTTTACTGCTTTTATGATTCCTGTATTAGGAATATGTCCTCCACGGCATAAATCAGTAAAAGTGTCGTGATCACAAAATGTGATGGTTCCATCCTCAAGATTTTCAATCAGTTCTATTTTGTACTCATTACCTTCTTCTTTGTATTTAGATAATGCATCAGCTTTAGAGACTGATCTCATTTTAAATTCATGTTTTCCTCTAGCGATTTCAAGCATTTTGTCTTCAATAGCCTTAAAATCCTTTTCAGAGATAGTCTGGTCTCCAAGGTCAACATCATAATAGAACCCATTTTCAATAGCTGGTCCGATTGATAATTTTACACCAGGATAAAGCTGTTCCAAGGCTTGGGCCAAAACATGAGAGGTCGAATGTCTGAACGCTGTCTTACCTTCATCATCCTTCCAGGTGAATAAAACAAGATTGCCATCGGTGGTTAATTCGGTAGAGGTTTCGATAGTTGTACCATTAAACTTTGCAGAAATTACATTCCTTGCAAAACCTTCACTAATATCTTTGGCAACATCCATAGCGGTAACACCGCTATTATATTCTCTAACCGAGCCATCAGGCAACGTAATCTTGATCATCTTTTTCTAATTAAAGGGGCAAAGATAATACGATAATAAAATCCATACAATATATAGTAGATAAATAAATCATTTAAATTGATATGTGTTACTGTTAAGCTTCATTCGGGGGGATTCGGGATACCTAACGTATCCCGACCGCGCTTTACATTATATCTTTTTTTAATTGTATATGTAGCTTATTGAAGTAAAAGATTTTAAAAAAAGGATGCCATTTCAATCGCTATCCCACTTTTTTCATCCTGTAATTCATGTATTCTTAGGGCCTTACAAAAAGGTTCAAAAAAAGTTACCAAAAGATGTTGTAGATTAGAAAAAGGGGTGTATGTTTGCACCCGCAAAACGGGATTTAGTTTTGCTTTGTTCATTTAGGTTTTTGTGTTTGTTTAGGGCGGATTTTTTTTTCAAATTATTTTAAAAAAGTTTTGGTAGTTAGAGAAGGGGTTGTATATTTGCACCCGCTTTGAGATTCAAGCGAAGTTCACAGGTATAAATTATATTGGATTAGGGTTAATTTTTTTAGCTTTTCGGGGTTCGATTCCCTGTGTAATTACGGTAGTAGATTGGCTATTGATAGTGGTTTAATTTACGATACAAGTTCATTGATATATTGATTGACAGCGCGTATTAGATACTTTTATTAGTATTTAT
>NZ_JBHUHY010000018.1:0-511 GCF_042682765.1 Aquimarina celericrescens
ATGATTACCATATCGCCAGAATTGAAACTCTTTATTACGGTTATGCGTTTTTGCTGCTTTTGCAAACAAATCAAGCATCCATTCCTTTCGACTCTCTGGTTCTGACTTGATCAATTGTAGAATTTCTTTTGCAGCAAATTTTTTAAAATCTCGAATAAGACCTGACAAATCATTTTGAGTACTTTGAATAATTAAATGGATATGATTACTCATCACTACATACCCGTATATAACCATACCCTTATTTCGTATACAGTAGTTAATACTTTCTATGATTACATCTTTATATTTCTTTCTGGTAAAAACATCTGCCCAATCTACAACCGTTAATGTAATAAAGTGCGGTTTTGACTGATCTCTTATTTTGTAACCATCTGTTTGCATCGATGAAATATAATAAATTTATTGCTATGCGAAGTTTGCAAATAGAAAAGCAATCACGTAATGATGATTACTTTTTAGTCAATTATGCAATTATTGTTACTTGCTCTCTGTTGACGCTGCGAAGTCA
>NZ_JBHUHY010000019.1:0-661 GCF_042682765.1 Aquimarina celericrescens
GATCAATGACCGTGGTTATGGTGTTTCTTTTGAGGAGGGTTATGTAGAGGATGAAAAAGGCAAGAAAGTCATGTCTTTTGTGTCGAATCGTTTTGGTATGGGCAAATTTGGTTTTCGTCCTGTTAAGGGTAAGCGGTTTACGGCAGTGGCACGATTTGCAAATGGGGAGGAGGTAAGAACATTTTTTCCCAAAGCAGAGGACGTTGGCGTGAGTATTATCATTACGAATATAATGGAGAATGAAATAATGATCGAGTTAAATACAAATGAAGAGACGATCGCTCAACTTACAGATAAAAATCATTATATTTTAGTTCGACAAAATCAGTTATCAAAAAAACTACCAATACATTTTTTACCCAACGAATTAAAAAAGCTTATTTCGATAGAAAGAGACCTTCTGTTTGACGGTATGAACGTTATTACTTTTTTTCAAGATGATGTTCCTGTTCTCGAACGCTTATTGATGAATTCTTTTGATGATAGTTTAGGCAAGAGTGTTGTCGTTTCCAAAGAGGCCATTGTTAAGGATTCGATAATTACCTCGGTTCATATACCACAAAAAGACGGGGTTCGTTATGATATTAGTATTTCGGTACTTCCTGAGGAGACCAAGTCTTATGTTCCCAATGATAATATCTATTCTGCGATGCTATTACGC
>NZ_JBHUHY010000020.1:0-801 GCF_042682765.1 Aquimarina celericrescens
ATCAAAAAACAATTAAAGGAGCTTTGGCGTTATGTAGAGACGCTCTATGCAGAAGAGGAACAACGCCCTAATGAGCCCGATAATTTTGATGCGATAGATCCAGAAGAAGTGGCCAAGACCATTGATAGGATCAATCAATCTTTGGAAGGTAAGAAAGTAGATAAAGCTGTTAAACAGAAGTTGAACTATGCTAAGAAGAATTGGCCCAGTAATGTAGCTAAATATAATAAACAGGAAGCTATTTTAAAAGCTCGTAATAGTTATAGCAAGACCGATGTTGATGCTACTTTTATGCGGATGAAGGAGGATCATATGAAAAACGGACAGCTCAAAGCAGGCTATAATATCCAAGGTTCTTCTAACAATCAATTCCTTGTCAATTATACCTTAGCACAAAAGACCACCGACACCGCTACACTGGCTGATCACCTACAAGAATACCAAGCTAGTTTTGATCAACTTCCAGATACCTTAACAGCTGATGCAGGGTATGGTAGTGAAGAGAATTATCAAGATTTAGAGGATAATAATGTAGAGGCTTTTGTAAAATACAACTACTTTCATAAAGAACAGAAAGAAGCTAAATCAGGCAAAGTAAAAAAAACATTTACAGTAGATAAACTGTATTATAACCAAGATACCGACACCTATTATTGTCCTATGGGACAAACCATGCCTTGTATCGGGAGTTACCAAAGAAAAACAGCCAACGGATTTACACAAACCATACATCGATATCAGGCTGCAAACTGTCAGGGATGCCCCATTAGATCCTTATGCCATAAAGCTAAAGGTAACAGA
>NZ_JBHUHY010000021.1:0-1235 GCF_042682765.1 Aquimarina celericrescens
ATACGTAGTTTCTCTATTGTTACGTAAAGAAATTACTGCTTTTGTGGGATTATCTGATGAAGAAGGATCTCTATCTCCTTGACAATAGTCACATTTGTCTTCACCTGTGCCACCGCCATTATCTAAAAATGCTATAGCAGCTTTTTTAAGATCACTTATCTTCATTATATGATCTTCTACCAATAATTGATTAAGCTGATTTAATTCTACCTTGAAAAGATTCTTTTCCTTAATGTCAGCTGTGGCAGGATCATCTATTAATGGCGGTAATTTTCTACTTATACCTCGATCTGTTTCTATTGTTGTAGAAATCAAGAAAAAGATAAGTAATAGAAACGCAATATCTGCCATAGATCCTGAATTGATACTTGGTGCTAATCTCCTTGCCATAATACATATATCTAATTAATAATTACTTACAGAATCAAAAGACTGTGATCATGAATGAAAAGAACTAAGTAGAAGAAAATGTGGTTTAATTACAGTTATTTTATCTACATATTCAATATCACTTTGGAAGGTTAGATATTAATGTAATAAAATGATAGATCACAACGGCTATATGATATTAAAGAAACAATTGTTATGCCAATCATGAAACATAAGGGTAG
Organism: Aquimarina celericrescens; assembly: GCF_042682765.1. Classification (NCBI taxonomy): domain Bacteria; kingdom Pseudomonadati; phylum Bacteroidota; class Flavobacteriia; order Flavobacteriales; family Flavobacteriaceae; genus Aquimarina; species Aquimarina celericrescens. The sequence continues at coordinate 612 of NZ_JBHUHY010000021.1, forward strand.
AAAAATGCAAAAAAAATCCCACCTTGAAGGTGGGATTCTCTATTTCCATAAGACATATTGTTATCGATACTACTACTTCAAATTTTTGGCAGCATCTCCTTGTCTTGTAGTGTAATTAATTTTTAAGGCTTGTACATCTCTTAATTCTTTTTTAATATCACCTACAAGTCCCATATTTGTATCTCCATCAACTTTAAGAGCTGTAGTCAAAAAAGGTATTAATTCCTCTCTCTTAGCAGTTCTTTCTGCCAAAATAAATGCCTTTATATCCTCTACAGCTGCAAACTTATCATTAAGTTGTATTCTAGGTTGGTTACCGGCACTTGCACGATATCTAGAACTTGGCTTACCTGCATAGATATACATTACCAAGTCTTTCTTATCTAGTTTCTCTATCTGATCTGCATACGGCAATTTATTTTCGATCATCAAAGTATTTTGACGCATTACCGTTGCAACCATGAAAAAGAAAAGTAACATAAATACAATATCTGGTAACGAAGCTGTAGAAATAGCTGGTAATTCGCCGCTTTTTTTCTTTTTAAACTTAGACATAAAAATTTTGTTTTACGTTACTACTATTTTCTTGGTTCAGCCTCAGAAAGTTTCTCAGGAAACAAAAAC
>NZ_JBHUHY010000022.1:0-1567 GCF_042682765.1 Aquimarina celericrescens
AAATTACCTAAGATTTTTAAGTTTCTAGAGATGATCCTTAGATTTTTTTTCAAAATTGTTATTCTCTATTTATTTTTTGAGGAAAAAACATATATGATTTAGCCCCAACTTTGTTGGGGTTTGTTTTTTGAATAAATTTATTTGGAGCTATTACTATGGTTATCTATGTTTTAAAATGAATATTTCCATATATCTTCAACTTATACTGTCTAGATGTTTTGATCCATTTAGCTGGTATGGTAACAAATCTGAAGATGAATTTTTTAATTCTGAAATTAGCTTTAAGATTCTTAAATTTCTTAGAGAATAAGGTGATTATATAATGATACAGGTTTCTACACATTGCAGTAAAAATCATGAACACTGTATTTTGTTCTAACTTAGAAAAAGGAAGGTTGTTCCAACCAAAATCATTTTTCAACACATCAAACTCTTTTTCAATTGTTCCTCGTTGGTTATAAAAAAATACAATCTCATCAGCATCTTGATCCCAATCATTTGTTAGAATAGCTGAATAAAGGTAAGCCTCATTGGTAAAAAGATTAACCTGCTTATCATTTCTTTCTATTTTAGATACCACTAAACGATAAGTTTGAAGAAGTTTCGGGGCTATTGCGTCTCTATTGGTTCTGATAAAGGGTTTGAATTGTGTTTCGCCACGATATATAATTTCTGTTGAGCTTTCGATTCTTTGCCAATTATCAATAGCATTTATAGCTCTACTTAGCGCAGCACTCATCCGAGTTTTTATATAAAAATGTTTAGCCTTTCTACTAGCTAAATTTACGACTTCGTATAAATAAGAACCACTATCAGCCCTAAAAGCATCAATCTTTATATTATGTTGATCTAACAAATTGAACATTCTGGTTACTGTCTGATCTTGTAAGGTTCTTGGGTTGCTATTCCCGTTTCTATTTTCAACATAAACAAGATGATTCCCTATCATGCCTACTCCAGGAGCGTATCCATATTCTTTTTTGTAGGTATTAGCACTATCAGCTTTGTTGGTAAAAATTATAGTATTATCATAATCTAAGGTTAATTCTTTATTAGAAAGTACTTTTAATGATGTCAGCATCTTTAAATTTAACGCATTGATCTTCTTATTAATACTAAATTGATGTAAGCTTTGTCCTCTAGGAGTTTTTAAAATCACCTTAGGCAAAGACAATTCTTTAAACCTATCGAGAACCCTATCTGGACTGGGCACATTTAAAAAGCGATTATCCTTTAGATGATCATAGAAATTACCTGCTAAGTCTTCAATGCAATCGCCACCACAGAAATAAATAGACCAAAAAGAGTATAATAGATCTTTCCATGAGTATTTACATTGAGCTGGTAATTTGGGTAAGTCTTCCCGCAATAGTTTTCCTATATTTTGATTTTCAAACTCCTGTAAAACAAAATTTAGACCACCAAATGGGCTTATGTGTGAAGATTTAAGTATTTTCATATCAGTGTTTTGTCGCAACACCAATTTAGGTGAAAACACATAAAACCGCAAACCTTTGTAAACAAATAGTTTGCGGTTATTTTTTGTAATAGACCTAAGGATTTAAGG
>NZ_JBHUHY010000023.1:0-1750 GCF_042682765.1 Aquimarina celericrescens
AGCTTTTAAATAATAAGAACCACTGCTCCAACTAGAATCTATCTTGATGTTTCCTCTAAAACTACCTCTCGAACCAAAAAATAAACCCTTATACAACTCTTGGCCATCTTCATTAAAAAGTTGAATGTTGAAATTGGTAGAACCATTAGATGGAAGCTGCTTACCGCGATCAAAAGCATAGCCCTTAAACCAAATCTCTTCACCATTTATATAGGTGCTTTTATCTAAATGTAAAAATAAACTCTCCCTGGGAACGCTAAAGTAATCGGCATTCGCTTTGGCCGGTATCACAGCGTCTTGAGCGTGTGAAAAAAAAGCTAAAAATAAGAATAAACAGAGTTGTTGAAAATGTTTCATAAATCCATTATTGTCTTTAAAATAAAAATACTGAAACCTTGGGTTTAAACTTATTGTATATTAAATATTTAACTAAAGTTTTAGTAAAATTTAGTATAAGATTTTATTTGTTCCTGTAAATACTCTTATGTTAGTTTACCTTTATTGTTTGTCTTTTTGAGATTAAGCTCCCATCGCTACCTAGGCCTTCAATAAAAAAAGTAATATGATCTAGCCCTGTATTTTTAATCATAAATTTTCCCTTGCCCTTATCATTAAAATCTATCCAGGGTTGCCAGTGAATTACACCATAATCTATAAAACCCGAATCTGAATAATTGGCATATCCGGGATTGTAAAACTCTTTTACTGGTTCGTAACCCTTTTTCATCTTGATTTCTAGAGAATTATAATTAAAGTCAATTTGTGATGGTATTGGAATTTTTCTGGTATATATTCGAATAGATCCGCCCGCTCCTCCTCTGGCTCCCAGGCCATAGCTTGTTCTATCAATATAGATTCTATCTACCTCTGAAGTCCTCATAATAGCCAGTAAGCTAGAATCACCTACAAGTTCTGTGTTGTCTATAAATACAGGTATTTCTTTGGCGGCAAGAATAGAATTAGGTAATCGATCATAGATTACTACTTCAGAAGAATATGGAGCTAAATCCCTAATCCAAAACTTTCCTGTTGATTTTATATAATCTAATATCGAAGGAAAATCCTCTGCCATACGTTTAGTAATTTTCTTAGAGTTACGATTAAAATATTTGATCATAGGTATCGTACTCGATTTTTCTTCTTTCTTTTTATCTGCTTTTAACAACACTTCATCTAAAACCTGTGTCCTGTTAGTAATAAATCCTCTGGGAATTTCTAAATTCCTAATTACACCCTTGCGGTAGAAGATGTTCTTTGATTGCAATAAATCCCGACGTAATGGGGTAATTCGTTGTTCTAACTGAGTTTCGAAGTATAATGTAGGCTTTACAAAAGAGTCATCATACATCACACCCGAGAGTCTTATCGTTTCTCCTTTCTCCGGAAAAAAATTAGGAAGCTCAAAAGCTCCTGTTTCGTCAACGTCTATAAAACGAGCCTTCTGATATTTGGTAGGGTGTATGTATACTTTGGCTACATTTTCTTTGCTTTTACCCTGTATCTTTCCTTTTAATCTAAAGCCTTGATTAAAATCAAACATCGGTTTGGGTGGTTTTGTGAAAATCCTATTCCAGCTATACTTGCTCCAACCCTGAGTCACTAACAATATGTCCAAGTTATATTTTCTTTTTTGGTCTTTATTGGCAAAATAATACTTCTCATCCTCTATAAAACCTCTGATATAAGGGCGTAATAGCATCGCAGAATAGATATTATCATTGGGAACATAAGACTTGGTCTCCTCAGGAAG
>NZ_JBHUHY010000024.1:0-1819 GCF_042682765.1 Aquimarina celericrescens
AAACGACCAAACCATCACTGCAGGAACAGCAGTTACCAAAGATATACGAAGAAGAAATGGTAAAGTAAAAAGTTTGGTGCGTGATGCTGCGGGAAACTGGTCAAACCCAGGAAACCTGGATGTGACTATAAGCAGTTTGACTCGACAAAGTAACGCGATTCCAAATGACACTTTCATTTCAAACAAAATTGTGCTTTATCCAAACCCTACTAATGGCAAACATTTGACTTTAATATATGAGGCTGCCAATCCTTCAAAAACAAAAATATCATTGCTTGATTATAATGGCAAGCTGATTAAAATAATTTATGATCAACCGGGCAAGGAAGTAAAGAAAAATGTGGACATCAGTAATTTGATAAAAGGAATACCTGCCGGAACTTATTTTATAAAAACTGAAAATGCAGATCACATCAATACGGCTAGAATCATTAAGCAGTAAATAAGAATTAAGGTTTCTTGTATGTATCCAACTGGTAGCTTATTGAACAATGAAACTACTGGTTGGATATCAAAAAAATTCAATAAAATGAAAAAAATAAAAATTGTATCGATTATTTGTATTTTATTTTTAGGGTGCACTACCGACAATGAATCTATCAATTTTAAAGAAATAAAGGAAGAAATAATCCTTGATAATATTAATACGGCTACTAATAATGTATCATGCCAGACTCAAACATATACCGTTTTCCATAGTTTTTCAAATCAATGGAGTCGCACATTACAATTACCAATAACAGGTAAATTTGTGCAAGAGAGTCATTATGTAACTACAAAAGATAAGTTTACTGGTGCAAGATTATTTGCGAACACTGTTACCGAAAATATAAATAGCCACTTACAAAGATCCTTTGACCTTTACAAAAAATATGATGCTTCCAAAACATTTGGTCAATTATATTCGGCCTCATTTCAAAAACAGTGGACTCCCGCAGAATCTGGATTGATAGGTCAAGGTTCGGTAGGAAATATTCAGACTCAAGAATTAACTCCAGAAAAAGAAATGTGGTTTATGACTATGATGTGGACCCCTGGTACACGCCCTCCTAGAGGAACAAAATTTTTGTTAAGTGCCAATGGCAAAAAAGTAGTTATCATTGCAGGATATGAAACAGGACCAAGATCACAATCTTTTTTGGGAGGGTTAACAACAGAAACACACGCCTGGTTGGGAACTAATAATAATTCTCAAATAACAGTATCCTATTTAAAAGACCAATCAACGCCAATAGGACCAATTACTTGTGGTACTGCTATAGACATCTCTTCTCCCACTACTAATATTAATGCACCTGGAGGAAATACACAAACAGGGGACTTTACAGCTAACTTTAGTGATAACGATAATGTTGGGGTAACCCGTAGGTTCTACCAAGCACTAGAAAAATATGGCGATAACTGGTACGCCAACCGTGGTAACGGATTCTTCAATGATAATTGTAATGTGTTGTATTCTGGGTATACCATTGGTGCTGGTAACTGGTCTATTAGTAACAAACATCTTAGACAGTCCAATACCTCTTCAGACAACACAAAACTTAGCACGTTTTTATCACAAAATTCAGGATTGCCATACTTATATGAGTTTGCCGCCAAAGTAGAATCTACCTCAGGACCACGTAAATTCGGAATCCATATCATGGCTAGTGATAGTAACCTCTCACAACGTGGTAATTCGTATTTGATATGGTTTAGCGGAGAAGATAACAAGGTGCGTATCTATGAAACCGTTAATAATGTATTAAACTTCAGGGCTATTGGTGATGCACCTCTGGATACTAAATGGGCCAATTACAAGATTACCTATAGCCCAGCA
>NZ_JBHUHY010000025.1:0-2615 GCF_042682765.1 Aquimarina celericrescens
CCAGTTACCGGGACCAATGGTATACCCAGAATACAATACATTACAATTATCATTGAAGAATCCGTTACCACGGTTGGCGTACCAGTTATCGCCATATTTTTCTAGTGCTTGGTAGAACCTACGGGTTACCCCAACATTATCGTTATCATTAAAGTTAGCTGTAAAGTCCCCTGTTTGTGTATTTCCTCCAGATGCACTTATGCTTGTTGTTGGTGGAGTAGTATCTGTTGATGGAGGTGGTGGCGGTGGTGGGGTGCCTCCACCAGAGCAATTTCCTAGGCTATTTTGAAGCGCCGCAACATAAGCGTCGGCGAATCGATTTCTCCAGGTATCATTTAGTAACTTGTTTTTATCCCCGGAGTCTACAAATCCAATTTCATTAAGAACGCCTATAGCATTGTTACCAGTTAATACGCCAAGATGGAAAATGTATGAGGCATCTTCTACAGATCGTCTATCACGCCATTGTCCTTTTTCTACCATTCGGTTTTGAACTTCTCTCGAGAATCTACTATTGTCGGCATCTCTTGAGTTACTTCGGTTACACCAAAAAGTCTCTGTTCCTGATCCACCGCCACCGTTACAATGAATACTAATAAAACGATCTGCTCTCCAGTTATTAGACATTGTTCTTCTTTGTGTTAAAGAAATCCACCCATTTCGGGTAGTTCTGGTCATTCTTACTGTCCAGTTACCACAACTGTTTTGTAATCTACTTCGAAGTTTAAGCCCTACAGATAAGGCTGTTGCATGTTCTGTATCAGTTCTACCATCGGGATCTGTGATACCATTGGCCGCATATCCATGTCCGGGATCAATAACTACCACTTGTGCAATACTTTCAAATGAAAATACAATTAAAAGAACTAATAGTGTAATTTTAGTTTTGTGCTGTATGTATTTAATAACTCTCATGGGTTTAGTTTTTTAGGTTAAGATCGGCTATAAATATGGTACCTGTTTTCTCATCTGAAAAGGCAATTTTCTTACCATCTGGTGATACATCTGCCCACATTTCTATAGTGTCATTTGTAGATGTTAACTGCGTCTTTTTTGACGATTTTGCCGAAATGTAAAAGAGTTCTGAGGTCGAAACAGTATGACCATCTTCACTTTTATCTTCAAAAGTTACTACACCACTATTATCGGGTAACCAGCTACTTGCTAGCCCAACACCCAGGTCTTTCCTTTTAGCTTTTCCATAAATTGAATACATGTATATGTTAGCTCCTTCATGTACAATTACAAATTTTTGATTTGGTGAAACGATAGGATGATAAAACTGACCATCTTCTTTTGTAATAATCCAGGAAGTACCATTGATCCCCTTTTTGGCTTCAAGTTTCAAGGTTTCTTGATTGATGTACACGGTTAGGTTGTTGGCAGATTTAGTCTGAGATGCCATTTTAGTATTATCGGGATGGATATTGGTTATTACTTTTTCTTTTTTAGAAGTTAGGTTAATGCTCTTTACTTGAAGGTCAGAAAAACTTCCTTCCACAGGTTTTTCTCTGAATACGATATTTTTACTATCTGCAGACCAATTTGCCAGATATCCGATGCCTTGTGCACTTTTTACTTTTTCGATTTTTTTTGGGTTATCAAGATCTAGTACATAGAGGGCATCATTATGATGATCTGTGAACAATATTTTTTTACCATTAGGAGACCATACGGGCGTACTAAAGTCCCCTGCGGGAGTGATCGATTTTATGTTCGTTAATTTGTTCTGGGAGTAACTAATTGTACTCAGCAGATTGCATAAAACAAATAATGCAAATAGTTTGATGGTTTTCATATAGTTTGTGTTTGAGTTAATTAATTGTCATAAAGCAGAAAGCATTTCCGACGTATGAGATGGATTGGTTCCCTAACCTCTTATTAATTAGGTATACTTTACTTAAATCTTTGTGATTTTGATTGTTTCTGAAATGTTGTCTATGGTAACTTTTATAAAATAGTTTCCTTTTTGAAGCTCAGAAATAAACGGACTTAAGTTTATGTTTCTTTTATAATTTCCATAGTAGGAATCTTGTAAAACGTTTAGTTCTCGGCCTAAAACATCATGAATAGAAATATGAGCTGTATTTTTCGATTTTGATTGATATTCAATAGTCAACTCCTTACCATTAGTAGGGTTAGGATAAACGGTGATAGCATGTCCTAAAGAAGTATCATCAAGAAGAGCAAAATTTTGTTTTGATAAACTACTAATAATTACATCCAGGTTTCCTGGGTTTGACCAGTTTCCCGCAGCATCGCGCACTAAACTTTTTACTTTACCATTTCTTCTTCGTATATCTTTGGTGACTGCAGTTCCTGCAGTGATGATCTGGTTGTTTCCTGCTCTAAATTTATAAACCTTAAGGTCATCAAATGCTACAACAGTTTTGTTGGTTCTAAGGGAGATAGAACTTCCGTTTTTGATTGGTGAAGCATCGGTCCATTTCAATACCGATCTGTTGTTTTTAAATACTTCTAACACACCATACGCTGGACTATAGGTAATTTTGTAATTGGCCCATTTAGTATCCAGAGGTGCATCACCAATAGCCCTGAAGTTTAATACATTATTAACGGTTTCATAGATACGCACTTTATTATCTTCTCCGCTA
>NZ_JBHUHY010000026.1:2500-5699 GCF_042682765.1 Aquimarina celericrescens
TTAACCTCGCTAGTAAAAGTAACTCGTAGGCTCATTATGCAAAAGGCACGCCGTCAGTCCAATGGACCTCCGACCGCTTGTAAGCGTATGGTTTCAGGATCTATTTCACTCCCTTATTCAGGGTTCTTTTCACCTTTCCCTCACGGTACTGGTTCACTATCGGTCTCTCAGGAGTATTTAGCCTTATGGGATGGTCCCCACTAATTCACACAGGGTTACACGTGCCCCGCGCTACTCAGGATACTACTAAAATTATGATCTTTACTTGTACCAGGCTATCACTGTCTATGGCTCCTCTTTCCAAAGGATTCTAATTCATTACATAATCTCTATTGTAGTCCTATAACCCCTGCCTTGCCGTAACAAAACAGGTTTGGGCTGGTCCGCGTTCGCTCGCCACTACTAACGGAATCACTATTGTTTTCTTCTCCTCCGGGTACTTAGATGTTTCAGTTCTCCGGGTTTGCCTCCTATAAAGGATGACATGTCTTCAACATGCCGGGTTGCCCCATTCGGATATCTGCGGATCAATTTGTATGTGCCAATCCCCGCAGCTTTTCGCAGCTTATCACGTCCTTCTTCGCCTCTGAGAGCCTAGGCATTCCCCATACGCCCTTAATTAGCTTATGCGTCTTTGCTTACTTGTCTGCCTAATGGCAGATAACTTGCTCTTTTTAATGTATCGATAATAACAAAGTAACTAAGTTATTATCGATCTTTTTTATCACATACTAAATGTATGTGCTCGTATTTCTTACTATCAATATGTCAATGAACGTTCTAATAGTAGTGAGATTTTAGTAGTGAGTAGTTAGATGTCTTTTAACAAAACATCTCATTACTCAATACTTAGTACTCAATACTAATCTATTGTGGAGAATACCGGAGTCGAACCGGTGACCTCCTGCGTGCAAGGCAGGCGCTCTAGCCAGCTGAGCTAATTCCCCATTATTTGAAATCCTGAATTACGAATTTAGAATTACGAATAATGTGACTTAAACTCTATCTTCTAGAATTTCCTTTGCAATACTTGTCCTGAACTTGTGTCAGGATCTCTTTAATGAACTTTTTAATTAGTACGAAGTAATTAATACTAAGCTTTTTTTTCTTAATACTCTCTACTCTATACTAAGTACTTAACGTAGTCTCAGGCAGACTCCCTTCGATACAGTGCTTATGCACTTACTCAGGATAAACCTCTCGCCTTTCTTCGACTTGTAGTCTCAGGCAGACTCGAACTGCCGACCTCTACATTATCAGTGTAGCGCTCTAACCAGCTGAGCTATGAGACTTCTTTATAGTAGTGAGTAATTAGTATTGAGTAGTTAGATAACATCTAAAAACTTATACTTAATAACTTAATACTCTGTACTCATTACTAACTTAATTAATCGACAGCTAAAAGACTAAAAACATTACTACAGATACATTCCATCGTATCATCTTTAGGATTCCCCTTTTTAAAAAAAGGAAAACTCTAGAAAGGAGGTGTTCCAGCCGCACCTTCCGGTACGGCTACCTTGTTACGACTTAGCCCCAGTTACCAGTTTTACCCTAGGCCGCTCCTTAACGGTGACGGACTTCAGGTACCCCCAGCTTCCATGGCTTGACGGGCGGTGTGTACAAGGCCCGGGAACGTATTCACCGGATCATGGCTGATATCCGATTACTAGCGATTCCAGCTTCACGGAGTCGAGTTGCAGACTCCGATCCGAACTGTGATAGGCTTTATAGATTCGCTCCTGGTCACCCAGTGGCTGCTCTCTGTACCTACCATTGTAGCACGTGTGTGGCCCAGGACGTAAGGGCCGTGATGATTTGACGTCATCCCCACCTTCCTCGCGGTTTGCACCGGCAGTCTTGCTAGAGTTCCCGACACTACTCGCTGGCAACTAACAACAGGGGTTGCGCTCGTTATAGGACTTAACCTGACACCTCACGGCACGAGCTGACGACAACCATGCAGCACCTTGTAATCTGTCCGAAGAAAAAGCTGTCTCCAGCCCTGTCAGACTACATTTAAGCCCTGGTAAGGTTCCTCGCGTATCATCGAATTAAACCACATGCTCCACCGCTTGTGCGGGCCCCCGTCAATTCCTTTGAGTTTCATTCTTGCGAACGTACTCCCCAGGTGGGTTACTTATCACTTTCGCTTAGCCACTCAAACCGAAGTCCGAACAGCTAGTAACCATCGTTTACGGCGTGGACTACCAGGGTATCTAATCCTGTTCGCTACCCACGCTTTCGTCCCTTAGCGTCAATTAATTGTTAGTGATCTGCCTTCGCAATCGGTATTCTGTGTAATATCTATGCATTTCACCGCTACACTACACATTCTAACCACTTCACAATAATTCAAGACCTACAGTATCAATGGCAATTTTACGGTTGAGCCGCAAACTTTCACCACTGACTTATAAGCCCGCCTACGGACCCTTTAAACCCAATGATTCCGGATAACGCTTGGATCCTCCGTATTACCGCGGCTGCTGGCACGGAGTTAGCCGATCCTTATTCGTAGAGTACCGTCAAAACACTACACGTAGTGCACATTCTTCCTCTATAAAAGCAGTTTACAACCCATAGGGCAGTCTTCCTGCACGCGGCATGGCTGGATCAGAGTTGCCTCCATTGTCCAATATTCCTCACTGCTGCCTCCCGTAGGAGTCTGGTCCGTGTCTCAGTACCAGTGTGGGGGATCTCCCTCTCAGGACCCCTATCTATCGTTGCCTTGGTATGCCGTTACCATACCAACTAGCTAATAGAACGCATAGCCATCTCTAACCAATAAATCTTTAATCAATCAATGATGCCATTAATCGATACCATGGAGTATTAATCCAAATTTCTCTGGGCTATCCTCCAGTTAAAGGTAGGTTCTATACGCGTTACGCACCCGTGCGCCGGTCGTCATCTTTGTGCAAGCACAAAATGTTACCCCTCGACTTGCATGTGTTAAGCCTGCCGCTAGCGTTCATCCTGAGCCAGGATCAAACTCTTCATCGTTTGTCTTTAAATATGTTCTAAAAACAACACAACGGAATTTTAATTCGTATCTCAGTAAATGATTCTAGTCTTTTAATTCTTACATGTAATAAATACTAATAAAAGTATCTAATACGCGCTGTCAATCAATATATCAATGAACTTGTATCGTAAATTAAACCACTATCAATAGCCAATCTACTACCGTAATTAC
>NZ_JBHUHY010000027.1:0-6043 GCF_042682765.1 Aquimarina celericrescens
TAACTACTATCAACTAACAACTTTTATGAAATCAAAAGCTTCAAAATAGAAAATAGCTCAAATAAAAAAGACTGCCTAAATGTTTTTAGACAGCCTCTTTTTTTTGCTCTCAAATGAGCAAAAACAATTATAAGGCTTTTTTACCCTTCTTCGAACCAACGAGCAGATCAACTTAATAATCTAAAGGATTTTCCTTGTTATTTTGGTAATTTCTTTTCTATTATAGGTAACATCAAACCTGGGATCTGATATATAAGGCATACGTTCTTGTTTAATGACTTCAATACTTAAAAAGTCAAACTCTGAGACTACTTTTCCTGTAATACGGTAGATTCCTTTGCCTCGAAAAGGATATTTTTTAGCTACTGGCGGAAAATGTACGGTATCAATCCACTCTCCTTTCTGATCCAAAAATGTTCCAAAAAACATGCGTTCTCCTTTAGAAGTTCCAGTATTTTTAGCAGTAACTAAATATCCATAAATCACAACAATTTTATTTAGATAAATAGCTAAATCGGTAGTTAATAAACTACTGGTTGGTGGCGTTTGTAATAGTATAAAAGGGTTGTAAAGTGTAAAGTTTAACAATTCTAGTTGATCGAAAGCACTTTCCAGATCTGTGATGGTGAATTCAGGTAGTATAAAATCTTTAGTATGCATTCTAAAAAGTTGTTGCTGAAATTCACTGGTAGTAATATGGTTACATTTATAATGTGCTTCCCACAACAAACTTCGTTTATCCTTGCCAAAAGATCTGAAAGCATCTATACGAATAAGAATATCTAACTGCTCGATAGAAAGTGATACCCTTTCCATAAAATCATTCAAAGAATTAAATAATCCGTCTACTCTGGCACTCATTATTTTTAACATAGTTCGTTTTTCGAGTCCCTGTAAATGCTGAAAACCTAAATAAATTTCTTTCCCTTTAATTGTAGACTCTACAGAACTGGTGTTAATACAGGGCACATGGATAACTGCTCCGCTCATTCGTGCTTCATGTATGTAAGTTTCGACTCGATAAAATCCGCCACCATTATTAATCGTAGCTACCATATATTCCAAAGGATAGTAACACTTCAAATACAAACTCTGATAAGACTCTACAGCATAGGATGCAGAATGTCCTTTCGCAAAAGCATATCCCGCAAAACTCTCTATCTGTCGCCATACTTCAAAGATTACTTCATCGGCCTCTCCACGCTCACGACAATTAGCTATAAACTTATCTCTTACGGCCTGAAACTCATCACGAGATCGATATTTACCACTCATTCCCCTTCGTAATACATCAGCTTCTCCTAAATCAAGTCCTGCATAATGATGCGCTACTTTTATAACGTCTTCTTGATACACCATAACTCCATAAGTATCAGGCATGATATTCCAAAGTACAGGATGTGCTTGTTTTCTTCGTTCTGGATTTTTATGGCGTAAAATATATTCTCGCATCATTCCGCTTTTTGCTACTCCCGGACGTATAATAGAACTTGCAGCCACTAATGTCAAATAATCTCGTACTCCTAACTTTTTTAATAACATACGCATGGCAGGAGATTCTACATAAAAACAACCAATACATTCAGCCTTTTCGATCATGGCATTAATTTTAGGGTCTTCAAAAAAAGGCTTTGCATTATGAATGTTCGGTAAAGTAACATCAGGATGATTTTTCTTGACGATCGCAACAGCATCTTTTATTTTTCCGAGTCCCCGTTGTCCCAAAATATCGAATTTGTAAAGTCCTACATCTTCAGCAATATGCATATCAAACTGAACGGTAGGAAATCCTTTTGGAGGTAAATGGGTTGCCGAAAAATAATGAATAGGTTTTTCAGAAATAAGAATCCCTGCTGCATGAATACTTATATAGTTTGGTTTTCCATGTAAGTATTTTGCATACTGAAGTACCAGTTTTGAAAGTTTATCCAATTTTTGGGGGTCATATTTCCCTTCACTCAATTTATCGATTTCATGTTTAGGAAGTCCAAATACCTTTCCTAACTCTCGAACAGCTCCACTATGCTTGAAAGTAACATAGGCTCCCAGTAAAGCTGCTTGTCCGTTACGTCCAAAAGCCTCAAAAATAAATCGGGTGACATCTTCTCTATCCCAGCTAGAAAAGTCAATATCGAAATCTGGTGGGCTTGCACGATATAGGTTCATAAACCGTTCAAAATATAAATCTAATTCTATGGGATCTACATCGGTAATTTCTAATAAAAAAGCAACGATACTATTGGCACCACTCCCACGGCCTACATGATAATAATCTTTCGATTTCGCATACTGAATGATCTTCCAATTAATTAGAAAGAAACTTACAAAGTTTTGTTGTTTAATTAAAGAAAGTTCTTTCGTTAATCGTTGACGTATAGAATCAGTTATTGAATCATAACGCTTTGGTAGACCCGATTCACAAAGTTCAACAAGCTTTTTATAATCTGTATCTGCGCTATCAAAAACTGTTTTCAAATTTTGATTTTCTCTATCTTTTGAAAAATTGAATGCTATGTTGCACTGTGATAGTAATTGCTTTGTGTTTTCAATAATATGTGGATAATCTTCAAAAGCCTTTTCAATACTTGCCAAAGGGTACATCTTATCGCCAGGTTTGCCCTGTTGTGATTCTGGTAATTTACTCAACAACATATTAGTATCGATAGCACGTAACAATCGATGTGTATTAAAATCACGTTTATCGCGAAAAGTAACTGGATGGAGTACTACCAATTTATCAGTAAACTCACTAAGTTTCGAAAAACGTAGCTTATTAATATCGGTTAGCCCTATACCAATAAATTCATTAGCCAAAAAACTGGTTTTTTCTAATGCCAGTAATTTCTCAAAAGAATAAATAACCAGGCTATGATTAAAAGGTGGAGCCTGATCAGGAAATGCTTTTTCCCCATGTAAATGTTCAGAAAGAAATCTGTTTAGTTCTAAAAAACCTTGATTATTTTGCGCAAGGCAAACATAACATTGTTGGGCATCATTCCGAAAATCTATTCCAACAATGGGTTTTATGTCAAAAGAAGGAGCTTTTCGTATAAAATTCAAACAAGCAGAAGTGTTATTAATGTCGGTTAAAGGAAACTCATGACAGCCATGTCGTTGAGCCATTTCTAACAGCTCGATTTCTGATATAGCACCATAACGCAGACTATAGTATGAGTGGTTATTTAAATACATTTAGATAAAAGTTGTTTATTGGGTTCTATGTGCTAACACGATAGGCGGTTCCCCATTAAATGGATTTGTAAAATTTCCAATAGTACGTGCTCCATCTCCCATAGTAGCTGCGCGCATGATACTACGATCCCCAAAGCGAATACGTATATCATCCATAGCTTTATAAAGATTAACTGTTTTCTTTTCGTCATCAAATAGGTTAATTTGATAGGTCCCCGAAGTTAAACTGCTATATCTAACTCCTACAAGACGTATCAATAGTCTCCTGCTGAACAGATTCTCAAAAAGCTCTAACACCACTGGTATCAAATGATGATCAGCCGATGTATAGGGAATTTTTATTTGTTTGGAATACGTTTGAAAATCAGAATAGCGAATCTTAACAGTCACACAAGAAGTAAGCTTTCCACCTCGTCTTAGTTGAAAAGCCAAATTCTCTGCCATTGCTATGACTGTAGTTTTAAGTGTATTAATATCTGTAGTGTCCTGTCCATAGGTACGCTCGCTAGAAATAGATTTACGTTCGTGATACTCTATAATAGGAGTATGATCTATACCATTGGCGCGTTGCCATATGACACGGCCATTCTTCCCGAAAACAGAAGTCATCATTTCTACAGGCATTTGCTGGACTGTACAAACATTTTTAATTCCCATATTGCAAAAGGTACGATACGTTTTCTCGCCTACCATCGGTATTTTTTTGATCGACAATGGGGCTAGAAATGCTTTTTCGTAACCTGTATCAATTTTAAGTTGATTATTGGGTTTGGCTTCATTTGTAGCCACTTTAGAAACTGTTTTATTCACCGAAAGTCCAAAAGAGATTGGTAAGCCCGCCTCACGCATGATTTTATTACGTAATTCTGAAGCAAACTTATAACATCCAAAAAAACGATCCATCCCTGTAAGATCTGCATAAAACTCATCTACACTAGATTTTTCTAAAACAGGTACTTCGCTTTGTAAAATTTCGGTCACCTGTTTTGAAAATTTTGTATATGTACCTGCATTACCGCGTATATAGATAGCACCAGGACAAAGTTGTCTGGCCATCTTCATGGGCATTCCAGAGTGGACCCCATAAGCTCTGGTCTCGTAACTGGCTGCGCTCACTACTCCACGATCTCCGGTACCCCCAACAATAACAGGTTTGTTATTTAGCCTGCTATCCAAAAGACGCTCGCAGGATACAAAAAAAGTATCCAGATCGAAGTGTACAATTGTAGTATTCATATTAATTCCCTTTACATATATATAATATTGTTTTCCCCATGTTTGCGTAAATAACCTTTAATGATTTTTGTAGTGTGATACGTATGCTTTTGTAGTGTCAAATAGGCTTCAAAATCATCAAAATGTGACACCTGTTCTGACTGATGAACATAACCAAATCCCTTATAAATTCCGTTTTGTATAATTACAAAACTATGCTCATCTACAGATCTACCCTTTTCCCTTATCAGGTACGTTTCTTTTTGTTTCTTTAAGGACACTAATGCCTGCTGTACTCTCATATTATATAATGCCACAGATTCTTTATCATGGCATATTCCTTTACAATTTTTAATGCGATAATGAGAACAGCGCTCAGATGTACTTTGTAGGCTACAATATCGTGGACACAATTGGTAATTAAAACACAATCGTTCTAGCTGTTCTATGGCATCAGACCGTTTATAAAATACTTCTAGTGAGTGATCTGTGTTTTTTGATCTATCGATCGCAAGTTGTATAACTCCTTTTCTATTGGTGTACTGTATGATTCGATAAGGAGCCACCGGTTTTTTTTGAGCCCTATTAAATTTTGGATAATATTTTTGAATTTTCTCTGCTTCCAACAATAATGCTATAAGTTCGTTACCTGTTATCTCATAATCTATCGCGTACGTATTCTGACCAAGCGCATACTCCTTATTCTTCTTATCATAAAAGTGACTAATTACCCGTTGTTTTATATTCTTTGCTTTACCTGCATAAATAACTTTTCCTTTTTGATCTTTGAACAGATAGATTCCTGTTTGTTCTGGTAATTGATTAATCAAATTCACATCGAGATGTGGTGGAAGTGTTGCTTCTTTAGAACGAGCATTTAAAAAAGAGTTGATGGTTGTGTAGTCTGGATCAAGACTTAAAATACGTTGAAACAAAATCACCGTAGCATCGGTATCTCCTTCGGCACGATGTCGATCGACTAATGGGATATCAAGAGATGAACAAAGCCTACCCAAGCTGTAAGAAAACAACCCTGGTATTAACTTTCTGGAAAGACGCACTGTACATAATTTTTTTCGAGTAAACGTATATCCTAAATTTTTAAATTCACCTCTAACTACATTGTAATCAAAATTGACATTATGAGCGACGAAAACAGCTCCTGTAGTCATCTCGATAATACGCTCTGCAATCTCATGAAATTTAGGAGCATTTCTAACCATATCGTTATCAATACCTGTAAGCCCCGTGATAAAAGGTGGAATATTCTGTTCAGGATTAACTAGAGACGTAAATTTGTCTCGAATTTCATTTCCCTGTAGTTGTACAATACATATTTCGGTAATACGATTACCCAAAATACCTTTTCCAGTAGTTTCGACATCAATAACAGTATATAGTTGGTCTTGCATTATACTTTTGTTAAGAAATACAAAACTACTATAAAAAAATGAATTATAGGAATTATTCCATTATTTTGGAAATATTCCTACACTTTAGTTTTAGAGATGGTTTACTAGTGTTATTTTAAAAAACGAAGCATAAAAAAACCCTTCATAGTTTTATGAAGGGTTTTAAGGAAGGCGGTGACCTACTCTCCCACGGATTGCAGTACCATTGGCGCTAACGGGCTTAA